>NZ_CP096659.1:1431960-2147940 GCF_023238205.1 Halorussus limi | reverse complement strand
CCGTCGTCGCCCGTCGAGAGCGACGCCGAGTGGGGCGCGAGTTCCTCCTCCTCGTCGATGGCGAGGCCCGACCCGCCGGCCTCCACGGCCACGAGGTCCACGTCCCCGTCGCCGACGAACTCGTGGAACGCGCCCATCGTGTTCGACCCGCCGCCGGCGCAGGCGACCACGCTGTCAGGGAGTCGCCCCGCCTTCGCCCGAATCTGGTCGCGGGCCTCCTCGGAGATGACCGACTGGAAGTCTCGGACCATGCGGGGGAACGGGTGCGGACCCACGACCGACCCGATGACGTAGTGGGTGTCCTCGACGTTGGTCGCCCAGTCGCGCATCGTCTCGTTGATGGCCTCCTTGAGCGTGCCCGACCCGATGTCCACCGGGTTCACCTCGGCGTCGTGGATGCGCATCCGGAAGACGTTGGGCCGCTGGCGGTTGATGTCGGTCCGGCCCATGTAGATTTCGCAGTCCACGTCGAGGTGCGCGCAGGCCATCGCTGTCGCGGTGCCGTGCTGGCCCGCGCCGGTCTCGGCGACGATGCGCTCCTTTCCCATGTACTTGGCCAGCAGGACTTGGCCGAGCGCGTTGTTCAACTTGTGGGCGCCGCCGTGGAGCAGGTCCTCGCGCTTCAGGTAGACCTCCCGGTCGTAGCGCTCGCTCAGGCGGTCCGCGCGCTGGAGCGGCGTCGGCCGCCCGCCGAAGTCCCGCAAACGCTGTCGGAACTCGTCCATGAACCCGTCCTCGTTGTCGAGGACGTAGCGCTCGTACGCGTCTGTCAACTCCTCGATGGCGGGCATCAGCGCCTCGGGGACGTACTGGCCGCCGTACTCGCCGAACTTCGATTCGCTGCTCATGTCTGTGTCACCGTCGTCATGCTCGTGTCAGTCTCCGCGTGTTCTCGGTTACGTTGCTGAGGGGGTCGTCCCCTCGACTCTCGGAGTCGTCGGCCGCCGAAACGCCGTCCATAATCGCGCTCCCTATCAGCAGGCCGTCGGCGCCCGCCTCGACCATCCGGCGGGCGTCGGCGGGCGCGCCGATACCGCTCTCCGCGACCAACGTCACGTCGTCGGGCGCTTCGGGCGCGACGCTCTCGAAGGTTTCGAGGTCCACCTCCAGTCGGGCCAAGTCGCGATTGTTGACGCCGACGATTTCGGCCCCGGCGTCGAGGGCCGCCCGCAGTTCCTCGCGGTCGTGGACCTCCACGAGCGGTTGGAACCCGCGCTCGTTCGCGGCCGCGACCAGTCCCGACAGGTCGTCCACGAACCGGGCGATGAGCAGGACGGCGTCGGCTCTCACCGTGTCGAGTTGGGCCTCGCGCAGTACGAAGTCCTTCCGGAGGACGGGCACGTCCACCGCCTCCCGGATTCGACGCAGGTTCTCGGGCGACCCGCCGAAGTGGTCGGGTTCGGTGAGGACCGAGAGGGCGGCCGCCCCGCCCTCGACCATCGCCTCGGCGAGCGCCACGGGGTCCTCCTCGCGGGTCCCCTCCGTGGTCGGACTCGTCGGCTTCACTTCCGCGATGACTGGCGCGCGCCCGTCTGCCTCGGCGTCTGCGAGCGCCGCGGGGAGCGACCGCGCGTCCACCGAGACCGGCCCCCTGTCGGGGTCACCGCGGGCCTCGGCGGACCGCAGGATGGCGGCGACTGCGGGCGCGAGTTCGTCGCTGTCGTTCATCGTTGTACACCAACGGACGGAATTGTACATAAGACTTGCGCTGGGTCCGTCGCGTGCGCGGAATCTTCAAGTCCGGACCGCCCGAATCGGGCGACATGGACGACATTGGCGACGCACTCGACGGCGACGGCGTCACTGGCATCTTCGCGCGCGAGTCGTCGTATCTGGACCGATACGTCCAACTCGGGACCGCGAGCGGTCGGGTCCTCAGCGTCTCGTTCCCGGAGGTTCCCGACGAGGAGGCCGCCGAGGACCACGACCTGCTCGACCGCATCTTCGACTACCTCGACGGCATCGAGGACGACGACTTCTCGGACGTGGTGGTCGCGCTCACGGTTCCGACCTACAAGCGCCGCGTGCTGGAGTCCGTCCGCGGAATTCCCTACGGCGACCAGGTGAACGTCGAGACGCTGACCCGGATGACCAGCGGCATCGACCACACCGACGAGGAGGACCTGGATCTGGTCCGGACCGCGCTCGACGAGAACCCCGCGCCGCTCCTGATTCCGGACCACCGAGTCCGAGACGGGCCGAGCGCCGCACCGGCCGCGGTCGAACAGAAGTTGCGCTCGCTGGAGGGGTTGTGAGCGGGCGACGCGACGCACTGCAGAGCACCGCCGCGCACTGTCGCACACCGCCGCGCAATTTTCGCGGCGACCGATAACAGAACCACTAAACGCGCGCCGTAAAAAAGAAGAGTCATGCAGCGCGAGCCGCAGAACTTCGGGCGCGTCCTCTCCTCGATGTGTACCGTGCCCCACCCCGACGCCCGCGAGGCCGCCCGGCGGTTCCTCGCCGACAACCCCGGCGACCCCACGACCTACCCTGCGGTCGCCGAACTGGAGCGCGAGGCCGTCGAACTTCTCGGCGAGATAACCGGCCTCGACGACCCGCACGGCTACGTCGCCAGCGGCGGGACCGAGGCCAACCTGCAGGCCGTCAGGGCCGCGCGGAACCTCGCGGACGGCGACGACCCGAACGTCGTCGCGCCCGAGAGCGCCCACTTCAGTTTCCAGAAGGCCGCCGACGTGCTGGGCGTGGAACTCCGACTCGCGCCCGTGGACGACGACCGGCGAGTCGACCTCGACGCCGTCCGGCGACTCGCCGACGACGAGACCGCGCTGATAGCCGGCGTGGCCGGGACCACCGAGTACGGCCGCGTGGACCCGATTCCGGACCTCGGCGAAGTCGCCCGCGAGGTCGGGGCGCTCCTCCACGTGGACGCCGCGTGGGGCGGATTCGTCCTGCCGTTCACCGACTGGGCGTGGAACTTCGCCGACGCCCCCGTCGACACGATGGCTATCGACCCGCACAAGATGGGGCGCGCGCCGGTCCCCGCGGGCGGCTTTCTCGCCCGCGACGAGGCGACGCTGGACGCGCTCGCCGTGGACACGCCGTACCTCGAATCGACTTCGCAGGCGACGCTGACCGGCACTCGGAGCGGCGCGGGCGTCGCCGGCGCGAAGGCCGCGATGGACGCCCTCTGGCGCGAGGGCTACCGCGAGAACTACGAGCGCGGACAGGCCAACGCCGAGTGGGTCGCCGACGCGCTCGAATCCCGGGGCTACGGGGTCGTCGACCCCGTCCTCCCGCTGGTCGCCGCCGACATCCCCCGCGAGGAGATTTCGGCGCTCCAGTCGGCGGGGTGGCGGGTCTCGCCCACCGCGACCGGCGAGTTGCGAATCGTCTGCATGCCCCACGTCACTCGCGAGATGCTGGAGGAGTTCCTCGCGGACCTCGACTCGGTCTGAGCGCCCGCCCGAACAGCTTTTTCCGTCTCGTCGGCGTCCGTGGGACCCATACGATGGAGTCGCCCGACCCGGCCGCCGATTCGTCCCCGCCCGAATCCGGCGACGGACCGCCGACGCCCGAACCCCCGGACCCGCCGGAGGGGTACCGCGAACCGGTCGCGTTCGAGTATCCGGCGGTGTGGTTGTCGGTCGGGTCGCTCGTCCTGTTCGTCGCCGCGTACCTCGGGTTCGGGCGACTGATGGGCGCGCTCCGGGCCGACACCGCGCTGGAGTTCACGGTCGGCCCGACCGGAATCGGCGTCGTCGCGCTCCTGTCGGTCGGTACCATCGTCGTCCACGAACTCGTCCACGGACTGGTCTACCGCCTGCTCGGCTACCGGGTCCAGTACGGTCTCGCGCTGAACATGGGCGCGGCCTACGCCGCCGCCTTCGGCCAGTTCCAGACCCGCTGGGACAACCTGCGGGTCGGACTCACGCCGCTGGTCGCGTTCACGGTCGTCCTGACGCCCCTGCTCGCGGGGCCGTTGGTGGTCGCGCTCGCGGCGTTCCTCGTCCTCGTCGTAAACACCGGGGGCGCAATCGGGGACCTCTACCTCTCGTGGCGAATCCTCCGGATGCCCGAGGGAACCCTGCTCTACGACATCGACGCGCGCCACTCCTACGTCTACTACCCCGAAGCGTGAGCGTCGCTCCGGCGGACGCAGGCGCTCAGGACTCGGCGGTCCCGGTGTCGGACCCCGCGTCGGTGCCGGGGTCGCTCTGGGCGTCGGAACTCGACCGCACGTCGCGCTGAGCGTCGCCGCCGATGCGCTCTATCTCCGCGCCGAGGGCGTTGCGCTTGACGCTCCGGAGGCCCTTCTCGGCGGCCCGCCGGGAGGAGTAGCCCTGCCCCGAGTCGGCGATGGTGTTGCCGTTGTCGTGGACGAGTCGCCAGCGCCACTTGCCGTCCTTGCCCTCGTAGACCTCGAAGGAGGCCTTCGCGGGCGGTTCGAACGCCTCGACGGTCGAGCCGTCGAGTTGGCGCATCTCGACCCGACCGCCGGTCCACCGCCGGACGGATCGCTTGGTGGCGTCTCTCCCCTTGCGGACCAGCGAGGGGGCGACTCGCTCGACGGTGTCGAGCGCGTCGAACGCGTCCGACACCAGCGAGGACGACGAAAAGTCCCGGACAAGCACGCGCTCGCCGTCCCGGTAGAGCGAAATCGAGAGCCCCCGCCACTCGACGCCGTCGGTCTCCGGCGGTTCGGGCGGTTCGACTGCGGTTCCCTCCTCGGTCCACGTCTCGTCGCGCCGGTAGTCGATTTCGGCGGTCGCCGCCGCGAGTTCGGCGTCGTCGCTCCGGTACGAGAGTCGGGCGCGGAGTCGCGGGTGCGCGACGAGGGTGTACTCGTGGTCGAACATGGACTCGTTTAGCGGCCGGACGTGCTTGAGTCTGTTCGCCGGGGGTCGGGTCCGACGGGCGATTCTGTCACGGAATCGCGCGAGAAACGAAGACAAAAAGCTCATAACGGTGCTTCGCTCTCATCCACCTGTGTTCGGCATCGTTGCCCCCGCGCTCGTCGACGGCGTCGCTCTCGGGTCCTTCGAGTGGTTGGAACACGTCGTCGAGACCACTACGGGGTGGGCGGGTCTCGCCATCATCTTCGTCTACTCGTTTCTCATCGCGTTCGCGCTCCCCGGCGTGAGCGAGGTGGTGCTGGCCGCGCCGCTGGACCTCGGTCTCTCGCAGGCCGGGCGACTCGCGCTCATCATCGTCGTCAGCGGCCTCGGCAAGGCGGTCGGGAGCGTCTTCGCGTTCCACATCGGCCAAGAGGCGAAGGAGTCGGGTCCAGTCATCGGCTTCCTCCGGCGCTCGCGGTTCGACGTCGTCGAGTGGTCCGAAAACAAGACGCTCCAACTCGCCCGCAAGTGGGGCTACGTCGGGATGGCGCTGGCGCTGTCGGTCCCCTTCTTCCCCGACACGCTCTCCATCTACGCCTTCGCGGTCCTCGAAGAGGACTACGTCAAGTTCGCGCTGGCGACGTTCGCCGGGAGCGTCGGCCGACTCCTCGTGACCCTCTTTCTCGTCGGGTCGACGGTCGCCGCGCTCTGAACCGCCCGAGCGACGAGCGGCGTTCGCTCACAGTTCTTTCCTCATGCAGGTCGCCGAACTCGGACAGAGGTCGGCGAACTCGGTCGTCTGCCGGATACTCGCCGGAACTCGCTCCCGCTCGACTTCCTCGTATCCGCGCCGGCGGAAGAACGCCGCCGCGGTCGTGGTCAACAGGTACAGCGTCTCCACGCCGTTCGCCTGCGCACGGTCCTCCAGCGCGTCGCACAGCGACGTTCCGTAGCCACGCCCGCGCTTCGATTCCGGAACGACGACCGACCGGAGGAGACCGTTCGACCCGTACGTTTCGACACCGCCGATGCCGACGACCGCCGCGTCGGCCGAGGCGACGAAGAAACGCCCCGACTCCAGTCGCACGTCGCTGTGCGGAAGTCCGTTCGCCTTCAGCAGGGCCTCGACCCGGTCGGCGTCCGCGGCGTCCGCCTTCCGGAGCGTTATCGAAGAGTCAGTCATGTGTTCGGAGTGAACTCCCGTTTCGGGACTCGGTTTTCTCGTCGCGGTACTCGGGTTTTGCGTCTCGGGACTCCGTTTCGGCGGGCGTTCCCAGCGGAGGGATGGCTCGACGGCCCGGAGCGTCGGTCAGCACGGGTCATCGGTGGGAGCCCGTGCGACCGTAATTCGGGCCGTTCCGCCCACGTCGAGCGCGAACCCCCCGCACTCGCTGAAACAGCGGGCCAGTCGGTAGGTGCGGCGTCCGACGGCGAGAAGGCCGGCGGTAGCCGCGACGGCGGCGGTGCCTGTCACGGGGTGGGTGGCGACCCAAATCGCGAGGGGAATCGCCACCATCGCTACGTAACTCACGAAGATGCTCCGCCACGTGAGGTGTCTGTGCGACAAACGGTATCGCGAGTCCGGTGGTGGTCCGTGCATCGGTTATCTCGTCTCCCGTCGGTGAATCGCGGTGATGCGGCGCGATGCGGTCGGCGCGCCGTTCCGTTTCGCTCGGTCCCGTCCGCCGACGACTGCGGTCACGCGGACCGACCCCCGCGCGACGAGTCAGACTCCGACGCCGGTTTCTTCCCTTCGATAGTCGCGGCGACGAGGTAATCGCTCAAATCGTGTTCGTCGTCCCACTCGCGGACGAACTCCTCGCTCTCCGCCTTCGGTTCGATCGACACGTCCGCGAATCCGGCGTCGGTCAGCATCGCTTCGAGCGCGGAAATCGGCGACGCGCCGCCGACGCAGGCCGCCACCGACGCCGGGTCGGCCCGCAGGTCGGCCGGTAGGTCGGCGGTCAACACGACGTCCGAGACGGCGAGGCGTCCGCCCGGTCGGAGGACGCGATACGCCTCGCGGAACACGCGGCGCTTGTCGGGCGAGAGGTTGACGACGCAGTTCGAGAGAATCACGTCGACGGACGCGTCGGCGACCGGGAGGTGTTCGATTTCGCCGAGTCGGAACTCGACGTTCGACGCGTCGTTCGTCTCGGCGTTCTCGCGGGCCTTCTCGACCATCTCGGGCGTCATATCGACGCCCACGACGCGGCCGGCCGACCCGACCTCTCGGGCCGCGAGGAAGCAGTCGAATCCGCCGCCGGAACCGAGGTCGAGGACGGTGTCGCCCTCCTCCAAGTCGGCTATCGCGGTCGGATTGCCGCAACCGAGGCTGGCGTCCGCTCCCGCGTCGACGGCGTCGAGGTCGGCGTCGGAGTAGCCGCGTCGGTGCGCCCGGTCGGTGGCGTCGTCCGGGTCGCTGTCGGTGTCGTCGCTCTCGCAGCAGTCGGTGTCGCAACACGACGACTCCTCCGTGGCGATTCGCGCGTACCGCTCGCGCACGGCGGTGCGCTGGTCCGCGGCGTCGAGGCCGTCACCGTCGAGGCTGTCGGCATCGGCGTCGGCGGCGGACGCGTCGTCAGTCATCGTCGAGTGACCTCGTGTCGTCGAGAACGTCGAGGAGTCGCTGCGCGCGCGGCGTCGCGGTGTAGTACCGCCAGCGGCCCTCCTTCCGGCGCTCGACCAGTCCGGCGGCGAAGAGCCGCGAGAGCGCTTGACTGACCGCGCCTTGGCTCACTCCGAGCGCGGGTTCCAACTCGCAGACGCAGACGTCCTCGTCGGCCTCGGCGATGAGTCGGAGCGCTTCGTACCGAGTGTCGTTGCCCAAGGTCGCGAGCGTCTGAACGTCGTCGGCTACCTCCGATTCCGGCAGGGAGTGGCCGACCGAACAGCAACCAGTCGCCTCCGGGCCTCTCTCGTCGGGAGTCTGACCGCTCGTCTCCTGTCCACTCATTTTAGCACGTGCTAATATTAGGCTCTGCTAATATAAGCGTTCGGGTGGCACGGGCGACGGGCGGTCGAGGAGAGACGCTACGGCGGAACCGAGGAGTCGAGCACCGTCGCGCACGGCCTCCGGCGACAGCGGCCGTCGCCGAAGACTTACGGGCGGTCCGGCCCGAATCGGTGGTATGCAGCGAATCGAGGTGAGCGGCCGTGGCGGATAGCTCGCGGGTCGTGCAGGCGTCGGTCGTACTTATCGGAGCGGTCGTGGCGGTGGCGCTCGGATGGCTCCTGTTCGTCGAGGTGCCCGAGGGCAACCTCGCGCGTCTCCTCGGAGTCGTGCTGGCCGTCCTCGGGGGCGTCCTCGGCGCGCGAGCGGCCGGAAGCCTCGCCTCCGGGTGGTTCGCCGACTACGACGTGGCGGAGGTGGCCGTCGAAGGTCCCATCACCCGGGACGGCGGCGGGAGCTCGATTCCGCCGCGGCCCGGCGGCACGCCCGCCGACGACGTCGTGGAGCAAATCGAGACCGCCGACGAGGACGACGCCGCCCGGGCCCTGCTCCTGCGACTCAACACGCCCGGCGGCGAAGTGGTGCCCAGCGACGACATCCGACTCGCGGCCGAGCGGTTCGACGGTCCGACGGTCGCCTACGCGACGGACGTGTGCGCCAGCGGCGGCTACTGGATAGCCAGCGGCTGTGACGCCATCTACGCTCGCGAGGGGAGCATCGTCGGCTCCATCGGCGTCATCGGTTCGCGGGTCAACGCCAAGGGAGCGGCCGACAAGTTGGGGCTGGAGTACGAGCGCTTGGCGGCGGGCAAGTACAAGGACGCGGGCACGTCGCTCAAAGAGATGACCGAGGACGAGCGCGAGTACCTGCAGGGCATCATCGACGGCTACTACGAGGAGTTCGTCGAGCGCGTGACCGACGGCCGGGAGTTGAGCGACGAGCAGGTCCGGGACACCGAGGCGAGGGTCTACCTCGGCGACGACGCCGAGTCCATCGGTCTCGTGGACGAACTCGCCACGAAACGACAGGTCGAGGACCGACTCGCGGCCGACCTCGGCGTCGAGGAGGTCACCGTCGAGGAGTTCGAACCGGAGCGCGGCGTGATGGACCGCCTCCGCGGCGGGTCCCAAGCGGTCGCGTACGCCTTCGGCGCGGGCATCGCCAGCGCCCTCGGCGCCGAGGACGGCAAGAGCGTGGACGGCTTCGAGTTCGAGTTGCGGTAGCCGGAGCGTCGATTCGGCAATCTACGTCGTTTCTAAACGTGGCTATATATTCTTTAAAGCCACATCGTTAATTCCAATTTCGGCGCGTGCGGGCGCGTCGGCCGCGGCCGACGCGCCCACCACGCGAGGAACGAGGACCGCAAGCCGGAGTGAAACGGGAGCGAGGACCGCAGTCGGTCGGAGAGGAGGTGGCGCGGTGCCGTGGGGTCGGTCGCGGTCTGATTGGCGTCGGCGACGGCGCGGTTCGCTGTTGCGGTGCGGGGTCCGCCCGTAGAACGTCACGAACCGCCGAGAGCGGTCGAACCGACTCCGCGAACACCGACCGCTACCGAACTCCGAAGACCGGAGAAAGCGAAAACCTGCGAACCCGAGTAGACGGAAGGCTATCTCACTTGAACCGGAACGTCTCCAGATTCTTCGGCGCGAACGTCCGCATGTTGAACTCGTGGTAGAGCGACGACGAGAGGTCCTGCGTCGAGGACTCGTCGCCGTGGACGCACAGCACCTTCTCGGGCCGGGGGTTCATCGTCTTCACGAAGTTCATCAGGCCCTGCCGGTCGGCGTGGCCGGAGAAGCCGTCGACCGTCTCCACGTCGAGTTCGAGCGAGAGTTTGCCGTTACGGCCGCCGCCGCGGTTCATCGGAATCTCGTCCCACCCGTTCTGGATGCGTCGGCCCAGCGTCCCCTGCGCCTGATAGCCGACGAACGTCATCGTGTTGTCGGGGTCGCCGCCGAGGTGTTCGAGCCACGACATGATGGGGCCGCCCGTGACCATGCCGGAGGTCGAGAGGATGATGCACTGGTCGCCGTCGGCCACGTCCTGTCGTTCCTCCTCGCCGCCGTCGATGTGGTTGAACTGGTCGGCGAGGAAGGGGTTCTCGTCCTCGTGGAAGATGCGGTCCCGGAGGTCGTCGCGCAGGTACTCGGGGTAGGTCGTGTGGATGGCGGTCGCCTCCCAGATCATGCCGTCGAGGTGGACCGGCATCTCGGGGATGTCGCCGTTTCGCATCGCCTCCTCGATGACGAGCATCATCTCCTGGGACCGACCCACCGCGAAGGCCGGGATGACGACCTTCCCGCCCTTCTCGTAGGTGTCGTTGATGACCTCCTTGAGTCTGCGCTCGGAGTCCTCTTGGTCGGTCTGGTAGTCGTTGCGACCGCCGTAGGTCGACTCCAGCACGAGCGTCTCGACTCGGGGGAAGTCGTTGACCGCGCCGTTGAACAGGCGGGTGTCGTCGTAGTGGATGTCGCCCGAGAACGCGACGTTGTAGAGGCCGTCGCCGATGTGGAAGTGCGAGACGGCCGACCCGAGGATGTGGCCCGCGTTGTGGAGGGTGAGTTTCACGTCGGGCGCGATGTCGGTCACGTCGCCGTACTCCAGCGGGATGGTGTGCTTGATGGCCTCCCGGACCATCTCCGAGTCGTAGGGCGGCGTGCGACCTTCCTTGGCGGCCACGTCGAGGTAGTCGAGTTGGAGCAGGCCCATCAGGTCGCGGGTCGGTTCCGTCGTGTAGATGGGGCCGTCGTAGCCGTACTTGAACAGGAGCGGAATCAGCGCCGAGTGGTCGAGGTGGGCGTGGGTCAACACCACCGCGTCGATGGTGTTGGCGCCCGCGCCCAGCGCCTCCTCGACTTGGAGGTAGGGAACCTCGTCCTCCGCGCCGGGTTTGTCGCCGCAGTCGATGAGAACGCGCGTCTCGGGCGTCGAGAGAATGAACGAGGCCCGACCGACCTCCCGACAACAGCCGAGAGTCGTGATGCGTACGTACTCGTCGTCGGACATCTCCTCGCGGTGAATCTGGCGACCCACCTTCTCCAAGATGCTCCGGCGCTCGTCGCGCTCCTGTTTCAGGAAGTTCCGGACGTTCGAGACCGTCGAGGACTCGATGGGCGGGGTCCGGACGACTTCCGGAGTCCAGCCGACCTCTTGGGTAATCTCACGGAGGGTCGAACCGTGCTTGCCGATGACCATCCCCGGCTTCTCGGCCTCGATGACCACCTCGCCGGTGTCGGCGTGGAAGTCGAGGTCGGTCACGCCGGCCTCCTCGGGGATGACGTCGAGCACTTGCTCGCGGGCGTCTTCGGGCCGCGACAGCACGTCCGGGTCGGGCCGGACGGTGATGCGCTTGCGAAGTTGGCTGGCCAACTGCCGGATGAGGTCGCCGTTCCGGGCGAACTTCTTGGGGTCGCGCGTGTACACGACCAGTTCCGGGCCTTCGTACTTCACGTCGGATACCGAGATGTCGCTCGGTAACTCGGTCGTAATCTCTGCTCGCAGGTCCTCTAATTGCTGGTCTACTTTACTCATAGTGAAAAAGTGGTTCCGTCTGTCCGTACTGTCACTCCGCTCGCGTTCGGGCCGACCGGTCGCGCGCCACCGCGTGCTAACTGCTCACGGTCGCACGTTCGACCGGTCGAGATGCCGTCAAGACTACGATGCAGAGTACAGCACAGCATAGATTTCCTTCTCCGCGGGATATGGAACTCGCGCGTCGGCGAGTCGTCCACGTCCCCGGGACCACCGGGGAAGACCGGACGCTCACTCGGGGACGCAGGAAAACCCGCTTATGCGGCATTAGTTGCCGATGTTATAAAAGCCTTCTCAATGCGGGCAACCGCGCCGCCTACGGCGGGCGTGCGAGGCCCAACGGCGTCCGAACGCGTCCGCTCGAAAACAGAAACCGAAAGCACAGGTCCAAGTCGGCGGGCGTCGTCGCCTCCGATATGCGAATGACTCCCGAGCGCGTCGCCGACGAGTACGAGTGGGTCCGCGGCCGGGCCGACGTTGTGGTTCCGCTGGTCAACGAGGTCCGGACGGGTCTCGGCGACCTGTTCGACACCGAGGTCGGCGAGGTCGACGCCGACGCCTACCGCGAGGCGGTCGATACCGTCTTCGCCGACGGCGACCGCGCGGTCAACGTCGCCGCGCTAGTCGCCGTTCTCCGCGAGTTGGACGTGGAGGGCGACTATCCGGGGTTCGTGGTGGACGAGATTCTGGGTCGTGAACTCGCCGGAACTATCGCGGGGACCCAACCGCTCAGACTGCTCGGCGAGGCGACGTTCCACTACGCGGACGTGAGCGTCCACGCCGACGAGGACCGCGAGGCCGCGGGCGCGGACGATTTAGACGCCGCTCTCGCGGCCGGGTTCCAGACGCGACTCCCGGGGTGGGACTGGCGCGAGAGCGAGAGTCCGTTCGCCGTCGAACGCGCTGACGACTAACTCTCCTCGTCGTCGGCCACCTCGTCGCCCTCCCACCCTTCGACGTAGACCCGGTCGTCGCTCACGCCCTGCTCGTCGAGGTAGTCCTGCGTGTCCACCACCATCTGGGGCACGCCGCAGACGTAGAAGTCCCGGCCGCCGAAGCCGTCCAGATAGTCGGCGAGGTGGTCCTGCACGTGGCCCTCCGCTCCCGGCCACCCCTCGTCGGCCTCCGAGAGGACGTAGGTCACGTCGAAGTCCGGGTAATCGGCCGCCAGTTGGTCGAGCGTCTCGCGGTAGATGACGTTCTCCTCGTCCTTCTCGCCGAAGAAGAAGTGCGCGCGGCCGGTCCCCTCCCGGACGTACTGCTTGGCCATCGCTATCATCGGCGTGATGCCGGTCCCCGTCGAAACGAAGGCCACGTCCGAATCGAGGTCCCGGAGGTAGAGGTTCCCGCCCAGTTCTTCGATTTCGATTCGGTCGCCCGGCGTCCGCTCGTGCATCCACGTCGAGGCGACGCCGTCGGGGTAGCGCTTGACGGCGAGCGTGATTCGCTCGGAACCGGGCATCGCCGTCGCGGTGTAAGGCCGGACGACTTCGTCGTCTTCGTCGCCCGAAGCCTCGTCCACCGCCGGACTCTCGGAACGGGGGAAGTGGACGTGGGTGTGCTGGCCGGGGTCGAAGTCGAACCGATAGCCGTCGGATTCGAGGACGAACTGCTCGACCGTCGGCGTCATCTGGTGGACGGACGTGACCGTGACTTCGTGGGTGTCGGTCATCGTGGAGTCGGGGGTGATACGCCGGACGTTCGGATAACTCGGGTGGCCGACAGACCCGTTGGGGCTACTCTAAGACTCCGCTGTCCCGGAGTCGCTGGCGGCCGAGTTTCCGAACGTCCACGTCTCCGGCCCGGACCGACTCGACCGAAACGAAGCGGGCGTCGGCGGCGTCGGACCCGGCCGCCACCTCGCCGTCGGTCGAAGCGCGGTCGATGCGGAAGTTTATCGAGCGGTAGTTCGCCCGCGGTCCCGCCGAGAGGACCGTCCCGACGAGGGCCAGCGCCTCGGGGTCCGCGACGAATCCGGTCTCCTCCCGGAGTTCGCGGGCGGCCGCCTCGCGGGCGGGTTCGTCGTACTCGGGGTGTCCCGCCGGGAGGTCCCAGCGACCGGCGTCTCGGCCACCGTCGCGCTGGATGAGTAACACGCGGTCCTCGTCCCGGACGGTCACGCTCGTCGTCGGCACCGACTGGCGCCACCACGTCTGCTCGCAGGACGAGCAGTGGTTCCGTTCTCTGCCTTCGAATTCGACGGTCGTGAGTTCCGCGCCGCAGTCCGGGCAGTAGTCGGCCAAGACGGCTATCATCGTCCGGGCAATCGTACCGGACGCTCTTGAATTGATGGTATTCCGACAGGTATATCTCGGCCGCGTTCGACCGGGCGACCATGCAGTCCGCCACGCTCTGTTACCTCCTCCGGCCCGAGAGCGAGGAGGTCCTGCTCATCCGGAAGAAGCGCGGTCTCGGCGAGGGCAAGTTCGTCGGTCCCGGCGGAAAGGTCGAGGACGGCGAGACCCCGAGCGAGTGCGTCGTGCGCGAGGTCGAAGAGGAGATTCGAGTCACGCCCCGCGACCCCGAGAAGGTCGGCGAGTTCAGATTTATCTTCGGCGACGAGCCCCGGATGTTCGTCCACGTCTTCCGCGCCGAGGAGTTCGCCGGAGAGCCAGAACCGACCCCGGAGGCCGACCCCGAGTGGTTCGACTACGAGTCGGTTCCCTACGACGAAATGTGGGAGGACGACCGCTACTGGTTACCCCACCTACTCGACGGCGAGACCTTCGCGGGCGAGTTCGTCTTCGACGCCGAGGGCGACGAACTGCGCGAGTGGGCGGTCGAGACCGGCGTGCGAGAGGTGGACGCGATTGAGACGTTCTGACGCCGTTCTCCTCGGCACGCCGACCGCCTCGCGGACGGGTCGAACAGTTACCATAGCTTCACCGCATTTAAGACCACATCGAAGAAACTCCTACGCAATGACCGACGACGAGCAGGAACTCGGCATCACCGAGCGAAAGGAGTACAGTCCCGGAGAGTGGTACGCGGAGGTCGTCCAGAAGGCCGAACTCGCCGACTACGCGCCCATGGGCGGGTTCATCGTCACTCGCCCCCGCGGGTACGCCCTCTGGGAGGGCGTCCAGGAGTTCCTCGACGAGAAGTTCAAGTCGACCGGCGCGCAGAACGCCTACTTCCCCGCGCTCATCCCAGAGAGCTACCTCGAACGCGAGAGCGACATCGTGGAGGGGTTCGACCCCGAAGTCGCGTGGGTCACCCACGGCGGCCACGAGGAACTCGAAGAGCGCCTCGCGTTCCGGCCCACCAGCGAGTCCATCATCACGCCGTTCATGAGCAACTGGGTCCGGAGCCACCGCGACCTGCCCCTGCGCCTGAACCAGTGGTGTAGCGTCATCCGGTGGGAGGCCACCGAGACCAAGCCGTTCTTCCGGACCAAGGAGTTCCTCTGGCAGGAGGGCCACACCGCCCACGAGTCCGAGGACGAGGCGTGGGACGAGACGATGACCCGCCTCGACCAGTACGAGAGCCTCTACGAGGACGTGCTGGCCATCCCGGTCCTCCGGGGTCGCAAGCCCGCACACGACAAGTTCCCCGGCGCCCACACCACCACGACCGTCGAGGCGCTGATGCCCGACGGCAAGTCGGTGCAGGGCGGCACCTCCCACTACCTCGGACAGGGCTTCGCGGAGGCCTACGACCTGACCTACACCGACGAGGACGAGGAGGAAGCCGTCGCGCACACGACCTCGTGGGGCCTCTCGTGGCGCGCGCTCGGCGCGCTCATCATGACCCACTCCGACGACCAAGGCTTCGTCTGCCCGCCCAGAATCGCGCCCGAGCAGGTCGTCATCGTCCCCATCTGGAACGAGGACAACCGCGAGGAGGTCCTCGACTACGCCGAGGGCGTCGCCGAGGACTTAGACGACGCGGGCGTCCGCGTCGAACTCGACGACCGCGACGAGCGCAACCCCGGCTTCAAGTTCAACGAGTGGGAACTGAAGGGCGTCCCCGTCCGCATCGAAATCGGCCCCAACGAGGTCGAGGACGACGAGCTAACCGTGGTCCACCGCCCCGACGGCGAGGACACCGTCGAGGACCGCGAGAACGTCGGCGAGACTATCGAGGACCACTTCGACCAAGTGTACGCGAAGCTCTACGACGCCGCGAAGGAGAATCTGGAGGAGAACGTCCGCGAGGCCTACGAGACCTCCCAGATCCTGGGCACCATCGGCCAGCACGGCGGCTACGTCAAGACGCCGTGGTGTGGCGACCAAGCGTGCGAGCAGGTCATCAAGGAGGAGATAGCCGCGGAAATCGTGATGGTTCCGATGGACCGCGACGAGGAACCCATCGGCGACGAGTGCGGCGTCTGCGGCGACGAGGCAGAGGAGACGGCGTACTTCGCGAAGTCGTACTGAGCGCCGTCGATATTTTTTGGTCTGTTTTTGTGGTCCGTCACTGTGTCTCAAGACGAGTTGTAAGAGAACTCTTTGAGAGAGACGGTATCGAGGGAGCTAGCTACTGCTTGAGCCGTCGAATCTACCGCAACCGCACGGCGACGGCCTCACGCCGTCCCAACATCCTGCAGTCCTCGGTCACTCCGCTCCCTGCGGCCCTCGTCTCTCACGCGAACCGGCACGACACGGAGACCGCGTCACCGCGTGCCTGAGTAGCAACCGACGAGCGCCTAGTCGCTCTCGTGGGGCACCGACAGCACGACCGCTTCGCCCGAGAGAACTCGCTCGTCTTCAGTTTCGGCGACCGTCTCGACCCGTAGCCTATCGTCGCCCAACTCTTCCTCGACGGTCACCCTCGCGGTCACGGTCTGGCCCGGACGGACCGAATTCTCGAAGGTCAAATCCTGCGAGAGGTAGACGATGTCGCCCGGCAAGTCCGCGAGCGCGGCGCTCACGACCCCCGCCGACAGCATCCCGTGGGCGACTCGACCGCCGAAGAGGGCCTCGGCGGCGTACTCGTCGTCGCGGTGGATGGGGTTGTCGTCGCCGGTCAAGTCGGCGTAGGCGTCGATGGTCTCCTCGGTGACGGTCAGACTCGCCTCGGCGGCGTCCTCGACAGTTGCGACTGGCATGGTCGAACGTCGCGCCCGCGGCATCTGGCGTTCGTCGAGGAGATGCCCACGTCGGGGCCGGCGAAGATAGACCGGCAGGCCGTGAAGGCGGAGTTCGGCGAAGAGTGAGACTCTGAAGGTAATCCTCGCGCGAAGTAGGTTCGCGGAGAGTGAGAAGCGGCGACCGACCGGCGGTGGGCGGTGGCCGGTGGCTACAGCAGTCGTTCCTTGACGAACCGCGCCAGCGTGGGGATGTCCTCGGTGTGGAAGAGTTTCAGGATGCCGCGGACGCTCCCCGCGTTGGCCTTGCGGAGCGCGTCGGCGTCCACGCGGTTCAGGTCGCGGATGAGGGTGTCGTAGCGCTCGTTGGGCACGAGGTAGAGCAGTTGGGTCATCAGGAGTCGCCGCCGCATCTTCGGGGCGACCCGTTCGTGCCAGAGGTCGTCGTAGACGGCGAGTCTCTCGGCGGAGGTGTCTCGGTCGCTCGACATGAAACACCGGTCGGCGGTGACCGCCGCCGCCCGGCCCGACTTCATGCAGGTGTAGATGCCTTCGCCCCAGAGGGGGTCGATGGTCGGCACCGTGTCGCCGACGGCCATGAAGTTGTCCGTGCTGAAGCCGTCGGGCATCTGGATGTGGGCCGACCCGCGGTGCTGTTTCCCGGCGATACGCTCGGCGGCCTCGAACCGGGGGTCGTTGTCGAGCCAGTACTGGAGGTAGCCGTCGATGCTCATCCCGTCCTTGGCGTAGTCGCGGTGGGCCTCGTTCTGGATGTAGCAGAGGCCGACCTTCGCGGTGTCCTCGCCCGTGTGGAAAATCCACGAGTAGCCCCCCGGCGCGAGGTCGTGGTCGAGGCGCAGCATCATCGCGTCGCTGAGGTCGGCGTAGCCGTCGGCGTCGATGTCGATGCCCTCCAGTTCGTACTCGACGCCGATGGCCTGGTGTTCGCGTTCGAGACCGGTCACGCCGAGGTCCTTGGCCAGCGGCGCGGCCGGACCGGTCGCGTCGACGACGATGTCGCCGTAGACCTCCTGGTCGCCGTTGAACCGAACGCCGACGATGTCGCCGTCGTCCATGATGGGCTTGGACACCCGAGCGTCGAACCAGTACTCCGCACCGTCCTCGCGGGCGTCCTCCACGAGGAAGTTCTTGAAGTCGGCGAACTCCAAGACCGCGCCGGGTTGGCGGCGGACGTAGTGTTCGCTGGGCGACTCCAGCACCACGTCGTCGGTGTAGTTCATCACCACGTCGTCGGGGATGCCGAACGACCCCATCATCGAGGGGAAGGTCCCGGCCGTGGACTTGTTGCTCTGGGCGGGGAACTCGTCCTCGGCCTCGGTTTCGAGGACGACCACGTCGTAGCCGCGCTCGGCCAAGTCCCGCGCGCACTGTGCGCCCGCCGGTCCCGCGCCCGCGATCACGACGTCGAAGTGGTCAGACATAGAGTGGCTCCTCGGAGGTGGTCGCAGACGGCGTTACTGTCCCGAACCCGCGGACCGCGGCGTCGCCGGTCGGTCGGCGAGGTCCGCTCGCCGGTGTCGTATTCGTCCGCAGTCATCTCTACTTCGTGTATTCACCTCTCCTTTAAAAAACGGACGCAAACGCTCTCGCACGGGAATTCTGTTGGCGCGGACCGGGCAAAAGACGAGTCGTGTCAGCGGGTAATCGAGTCCGCCCGTCGGTCGGTTCAGTTGGAGTCGTCCGCCCCGGTCGCGGTCGTCGTCTGCTCGCCTCCGGTCGTCCGCTCGCTCCCGCTCGTCGTCTGGCCGCTTCGGGTCGTGGCTGTCGCACTGCCACGCGTCGCTGTCGCGACCGTCGCGGACCCGCCGTCGCGCCGGTGGACCACCTCGACGGTCCGCGGGACTCGGTCGCGGAATCGGAGGTCGGCGGCGTACTCGACGGTTCCGACGCACTGGGTGCAGACGCCCGCGGCCGGTTCGGTGGTGGCGACCGTCACCCGGAGCGTGTCGGCCGAGGGGGCCGCGACTCCGGCCAGTTTCGCGCCGTAGCACGGGTTGGGAACGCGAATCGACCCCGACACCTCGACCGATCGCTCGCCGAACGAGACGTTGGCGTCGTCGGCCGACCCGCAGGACCCCGAGAACGCGGTGAACGTCCGGGAGACCACCTCGGGCGGACATTCGGCTTCGGTCGTAACGGTCTCGGACCGCACTCGCCCGTCGGCCGTGACCGCCACGTCCGTCCGCGAGTCGTTGCAGTCGAACCGTGCGCGGGACACCTCGACGGTCCCGCCCGACGCGGTCGCTCGGGCGGTCGTCGCGGCGTCGGTCGTCGCGGTCCCGTTCGCTCCGTCGCTCGTTCCCGCACCGGGCCGCACCGCCAGCGCGTAGTCGCCGGGTTCGAGCAATCGAATCGTCAGGTAGCCGTCCGCCGGAAACTCGATACGCCGGTCCAGCGCCGCCCCGCGCTGGTCGCCGCGCCGGACCAGTCGGAGACCGATGGTCCGCGCCCGGTCGCTGTCGTTCCAGACTCGAATCGCGTGCGGCCGGTTGTTCTCGGGGTTCCGGACGCCCGCCCGCGTGCCGACCGAAATCGTCGCGAACGGTCGGTCGGCCGACGACTGGACGCCGGCGAATCCTCGTCCGTCGCTCGTCGTGGTCGCCCTCGTTGTCGGTCCCGTCGCGGTCACCTCGGCGTCCCGTTCGGCCCCTCGCGTTCGCGTCCCGAGCAGGCCCGCCAGTCCGGTCGCCCCCGCGCCGACGACCCCCAGTAGCTCCCGTCGATGCATGGACTACGCCACGGCGCGTCCCCGGATACGCTTGGGGGCCGCTCCGGGTCGCTCCATCGTCGGCGGACGCTCGGTGAGCGACTTCCGTCCGGTGGATTTCCATCCGTTCGCTCCAGACGACGCGCCTTCGGAACGACGAGCGCTACGCTTCACGACCGTGAAAATACAGTGTTCGACGCGAGAGAATAGCCCGAAGAACCCGCACAAAGACCGAAACTGGGAGAATCGGCAGTCAGACCGTCAGTAGAACTCGCGGACGAGGTCCATCGCGCCCTCGGGCGCGCCGTCCGGGATGTCGGCCATGTTGGAGTCGAGGCCGTGGAGTTCCGAGTAGGGAACGCTCTCCTCGTTCTGGTAGAGGATGCCCTGATACTCCTTGTCGGCGTCTAGAATCTTCTCTTTGGCCGCGTCGCGGTCGGTCGGGTCGTGGTCCTCGTCGTCGAGGTCCACGATGGAGTCGCGGAAGTAGTCGTAGGTGTCCACGTCGTTGAACGTCACGCACGGCGAGAAGACGTTCACGAAGCCGAAACCGTCGTGTTCGATGGCCTTCTGGACGATTTCGGTGTGGCGCTGGGCGTCCGTGGAGAACGACTGGGCGATGAAGCTCCCGCCCGCCGAGAGGGCGAGCGCGAGGGGGTTGACCGGCGGCTGTTTCGGCCCCTCGGGGGTCGTGCTGGTCTCGAAGTCCTCGCGGGACGTCGGCGAGGCTTGACCCTTCGTCAGGCCGTAGATGCGGTTGTCCATGACCACGTAGGTCATGTCCACGTTCCGGCGGACCGCGTGGATGAAGTGGCCCGCGCCGATGGAGTAGCCGTCGCCGTCACCGCCCGCGACCATCACTTCGAGGTCGGGGTTGGCGAGTTTGACGCCCGTGCCCACGGGGAGCGCCCGGCCGTGGACGCCGTGGAGCGCGTAGCTGTGCATGTAGGTACCGATTTTGCCGGAACAACCGATGCCCGCCACGACGAAGGTGTTGTCGGGGTCGTTGCCCGTGTTCGCCAGCGCCTTCATCATGCCGTTCATCGTGCCGAAGTCCCCGCAACCCGGGCACCACGTCGGCTGCTTGTCGGATTTGAAGTCCGTGAATCTAACTTCTGAACTCATGCTGTAACCTCCTCGCTCTGGAGTTGCTCTTTGATGTCCTCTGCCAGTTCGTCCGCCTTGAACCTGACGCCGTTGTACTTGTTCACGCGCTTGACGCGCGTAAGTGCGTCGTGTTCGAGGACGTCGGCGAACTGTCCGCTCTCGTTACACTCCACGACGATGACCTCGTCGGCCGCCTCGATGTCGTCGCTGAGGTCGGGCCGCGGGAAGATGTACGGGACCGAGAGGAACCGCACGTCGATGTCCTCCTCGTCGAGGAACTCGAGGGCCTCGCGCATCGCGCCCTCGTTGGACCCCCACGAGATGACGAGGTTGTCCGAGTCCGAATCGCCGAACTCGCGGGGACTCCAGTCCTCTTGCTCTTTGGCGGTCTCGACCTTCCGGTTGCGCTTGTCCACCTGCTCGATGCGGACGTCGGTGTCCTCGGTCCGGCGACCGAGCGAGTTGTGTTCGAGACCAGTAGACATGTGAGCGGCGTTCTTCGTGCCGGGGAGCGCGCGCGGACTCACGCCGTCCGCCGTCGAGAAGTGAGGCTGGAAGCGGTCGCGCTCGTCGGTCCACGCCTCGACCTCGTCGTCGTCGACGATTTTGCCGCGGTCGATTTCGACCGCGTCCATGTCGAACGTCTCCGGTTCGAAGGTCTGCTCGGTGACGGCCATCGAGAGGTCCGCGAGCAGGAAGACCGGCGTCTGGTACTTCTCGGCGAGGTTGAACGCCTCGACGGTCTTCTGGAAACACTCGGCGACGTTCGTCGGCGCGAGGACGAACCGCGGAATCTCGCCGTGGCCGCCGTACAGCGTCATGTTGAGGTCGCCCTGCTCCTGCTTGGTCGGCATCCCCGTGGAGGGACCCGAGCGCATCACGTCGGCGATGACCAGCGGCGTCTCGCTGGTCGCAACGAGACCGAACGTCTCGGTCATCAGGTCGATGCCCGGTCCGGAGGTCGCGGTCATCGAGCGCGCGCCGGCGCGGGCCGCGCCCAGCGCCATGTTGATGGCCGAGAGTTCGTCCTCGGCCTGCACGACTTCGCCGCCGAACTGTTCGATGCGGCCCGTGAGATACTCCATCACGTCGGTCGCGGGGGTGATGGGATACCCGGCGTAGAACCGGCAACCGGCCGCGATTGCGCCCATCCCGATGGCTTGGTCGCCGTTCAGGAGGACGTAGTCGTTGTCGGTGGTGTCGAGGTCGTAGTCGAACTCGTGGTCGAACTCCTCGGCCACGAACTCCTGGCCCTTCCGGGCGGCCTCCTTGTTGTTGGAGACGATGGACTCGCCCTTGCTGCCGAACTTCTTCTCCAGCGCGGAGTCGAGGTTCTCGATGGGGAAGTTGGTCACTTCGCAGGCCGCGCCCAGCGCGACGATGTTCTGCATGATGGCACCGCCCGCCTCCTCGGCGAGACGCTGGAGGGGAACCGAGAGCCCGGTCATTTCGCCCGGAATCTCGATGTCCTCCATCTCGGTGCGCTCACCGTCGTAGATGATGACGCTGTCGTCGTGGAGTTCGTCGAGGTTCTCGTCGATGGTGCGCTCGGTCAGCGCCACGAGGATGTCGAGGCGGTCCACGACGCTCTCGACGCGGTCGGTCGAACTACGAATCTTGTACGCGGTGTAGCCTCCGCGAATCCGGGACGCGAAGTCCTTCGAAGTGAAAACGTGTCGTCCTGCGCGGGAAAGCGCTTGCGCGAAGATTTTCCCAGTAGAGTCAATCCCATCGCCGGCCTCTCCGCCGATGGCCCAGTTCAGGTCGTCTGGCATTCCTAACTAGCGGGTAATTCACGCCAAATCAAAAGCCTTCTGAAGCGCCTTTCGCGGCAATCGCTTCCGACACTGAATCGGGCGCTGAGTCGCAGACTCTTTAATCGCGCCTCGGCAAGAAACCCGCATGGACGGAACCGAAGTCGCGGTTCGCTCGGTCGAGTCGGTCGGAAGCGACACCATCGCGCTGACGCTGGAGACGCCCGGGACGTTCGACGCCCACCCGGGCCAGTTCGTCCAGTTAGCCGCGACGATAGACGGCGAGGAGGTCACGCGCCACTACACGCTCTCGTCGCCCAATGCCGACGAGACCTTCGAGACGACAGTCGAGGTGGACCCCGAGGGAACGCTCGGCCCCTACCTCGCCGACCTCGAACCCGGCGATACCGTCGAAATCGCCGGTCCGTTCGGCGACTCGTACTACGAGGGCGAGGACAGCGTCGTCGTCCTCGCGGGCGGGCCGGGCGTGGGCCCCGCGGTCGGTATCGGAGAGCGCGCGAGCGCCGACGGAGCGACCGTCACGGTGGTCTACGAGGACGACGACCCCGCCCACGAGGAGCGTCTGAGCGCCCTCGCCGACGCGGGCGCGACGGTCGTCGTGACCGACGACGTGAGCGGCGAAGACGTACTGGAGGTCCTCGCCGACGCGCAGGGCCAGACGTTCGTCTACGGCTTCGCGGACTTCCTCGACCGGGCGACCGCCGCGCTCGACGCCGCGAACGTCGACTCCGAGGACGCCAAGACCGAGAACTTCGGTCCCGCACCCGACTCGGACGCGTAACGAACGCGCCGCGGCCGAAACCGGAGAACGTATCAATTTTCGACACTACTCCGCGAATCGATGCCGACAGACATCAACGCGGAGACCGTCGAGCGCAGGACGGACCGCCTGCTCGCGGAGTACGGCGACGTTCCCGTGAAGGAACGGACGTGGGAACGCTCGCCCGAGCGGTTCGCACGGGAGGTCCGGCAGGCCGAAGACGGCTACGTCGGCGGGGCCTACGCGTGGGTCGTCCGGCGACCCGACGAGGCCACCGACCTCACCGAGTCGATGCCGCCCGAGGCCGAGGACGACCGGAAGCGCGCGCTCATGATTCTCGGCCGGGGTGCCGACCGGTGGGGATTAGCCGGCGGCGGGTTAGAGGACGGCGAGACTCACGAGGAGGCCGCGCGCCGGGAGGTCCGCGAGGAGACCGGCGTCGAGTGCGACCTGACCGACCTGTTCTTGCTCCGCCACGTCACGGTGGTCTCTGAGGGCGACTCGGAGCGCCGAATTCACTTCCTCTACGCCTTCTTCGACGCGACCTACGAGGGCGGGTCGATTACCGTTCAACCGGGCGAACTCGACGGCGCGGCGTGGTTCGCCGAACCGCCCGAGCGCCTGCTCCCCGCCAACGAGCGCCGGGCCGAGTCGTGGTCGCCCGAAGTGGACCCCGACTCGTCCGAGTAGCCCGGACGCTCGCCGTCGGCCGCGTCGCCGCTTCGACGTCCGGCCGCGTCGGTCAGTGTTCCACGAACTCTATCAGCACGCCGCCCGTCGATTTGGGGTGGAGGAAGGCGACGTCGTGACCCCACGCGCCGGGACGCGGGTCGTCGTCTATCAGTTCGACGCCGTGGTCGCGCGCGGTGTCGAGCGCCGCCCGGACGTCGCCGGTTTCGAGCGCGACGTGGTGGATGCCCGGCCCGTTCCCGTCGAGATACCGCGAGATAGTGCCGTCTTCGAGCGGTTCGAGCAACTCGAAGTAGCTCTCGCCGAACTCGAGGAAGACGACCCGGAGGCCGTCGAACTCCTCCTCGTGAGCGACCGGCGCGTCGAACAGGTCGGCGTACAGGTCCGCGAGTTCTCCCGCCTCCTCGGTGGCGATTCCGACGTGGTCGATGTGCATGTGCGCCGATATCGGGTCGGCGAGACATAGTTCTCGCGGACTCGGCCGCGGGACGAGGTCCCACACCGTCCGGAGCTTTTTCGTCGGCGGACGCGAACCCCGCGGTATGCGAGCGGTCTTCTTCGACCTCGACGGCACGCTGGTCTCGCTCCCCGACGATTTCGCGGGTGTCTTCGAGGCGGCGCTGGCCGCCCTCGGCGTCCGCGCCGACGCCGAGCGCCACGAGTACTTCACCGAGTCGTTCTTCGACTCGCTCGACGAGTGTCGCCCCGACCCCTACCGAGCGGCGATGGCCGACCTCCGCACCGAGTTCGACCTCGACCCGTCCGCCGAAGCGCTGGCCGAGCGCTACGTCGAGCGCGAAGCGGCCGCGACGGCGCTCCGGCCGGGCGCCCGCGAGGCCCTCGACTCGCTCGCGGCGACCGAGGCCGACGGGTCGGCCGCCGAAGTCGCGCTCGGCGTCCTGACCAACGGCGGCGCGCGCGGGCAGCGCCGGAAACTCGCCGTTCACGGACTCGCCGACTACTTCGACGCCGTCGTGGTCTCGGCCGAGGTCGGCGCGGCCAAGCCCGACCCGGAAATCTTCGCGGCCGCGCGGGACGCAGTTCCGGCCGACGAGTACGCCTTCGTCGCCGACGACCTCGACCGGGACGTGCGCCCCGCTCGACGCGCGGGATTCACCGGCGTCTACGTGACCGAAAACGGAGAGCCCGAACCGGTGGCCGGAGACAGCGCAGAAGGACCCGACGCAGTGGTCGGGTCGCTCCGCGAGGTCCCCGCCCTGTTCGAGTAGGGTCGGAGTCGTCCGAGCGAACCCCGCCCGAGTCGTTAGCTTCCGCTGCTGTTTCCGCCGGTGCTGTTTCCGTTACCGCCGCTGGTGCCGTTTCCGCTACCGCCTCCGCCGCCCGACTGGTGAATCTGCATCAGTTGGACCGAGAGGTTCGCGGCCCCCGGGCCCGGAATCTGGGGGACGAAGCCGGCGAACTCCTGCGCGTTGACCGGCCACCTCAGTTTGTCGTAGCCGTAGACCATGTACGGGAAGTCGAGGTAGATGCGCTCGACGGCCTTCCGGGCGAGTTGGTTGCGCTTCTCGGCCTGCATGGTCGACCGGGCGCGCGAGATGAGGTCGTCGGCCCCGGCGTCGGCGAGACCGTACCCCATCGCGTTGTTGAGTTGGGTCGTGGTGTTCTTCTGGTCGTAGCCCTCCTTCTTGGAGTGGTCGTCGGCGTTGTCGCTGTGGAAGATGTTGTAGAGCGTCCCCGTGGCGAACGGCGAGAGGTCGCTCCACCCCATCGGGTAGATGTCGAAGTCCTCCTGGGAGTACACCCGGCCGAGCATCGTGTTGAACGTCATGACCTTCGTGACGGCCGGGATGCCGAGTTTCTGCATCATGTCCACCCACCGGGCCGACATCTTGGCCAGTTTCGGCGTGTCCTTCGCGGGGTAGATGAACACCTGTAGCGGGCCGCCCTTGATTTCGGGGATGGTCTTGCCGTTGACCCGAATCTCCTCCTGCACGCCCTGTTTCTGGCGGAGCACCTGCGACTGGACCGGACCGAAACTGTAGTCGTGCTTGGCCTTCGACTGGCCGCCCGTGACGCCGGTCAGCGTGCCGGGGTACTGCTTGCCGACGTAGTTGCCCGAGTCGCCGTCGATGACCTTTCCTTCAGTCAGGAACGACTTGATGCCGTCGTAGTCCGGAACGCCCGGTTCCTTCTGGCGGAACTCGAAGGCGTTGGTCGCGGGCGATTCGAGGAGTTTGGCGTTCGGAGACGCCTTCTCCGGCCGGACCGCCGAGTACCCCGGCGGCATCACGAAGTCGCCCATGAACTCGTAGCCCTCCTGCAGGCGCTCGGTCCAGTAGTAGTCGTCGAACACCATCGAAGTCGCCTGCCGGAACGTCGCGTCGTCCAGCGGCTGTCTCCGCATGTTGTACGCGAAGTAGCCGAAGCCGGTGTCGTAGCCGGGCACCAGCTTCTGGCCCTGATTCTGCTTGACCTTCGAAATCTTCGAGACGTTGATGGTGCTGTAGACGCTGTCGATGTTCCCCCGGAGGAACGCCTGCTGGAGCGCCGAGTCGCTCCCGAATATCTTGAACCGGACCGCGTCCAGGAACGGCCCGCCCGACATCAGTTTGTTCACGTTGTCGCGCCACTTCAGGTCGCCGAGCGGGTAGTCGTCGCGGAACTCGACCTCTATCGCGGTCGATTGGGCGTATCTCGTGACCGTGCCCGGTCCCGTCCCGACCGGACCGCCGTTCTCCGTCGGCGAGTAGTCCCGGTAGCTGTCCACGTTCGACCAGATGTGCTTCGGCAGGATGGGCACCGCGAGTTGGTTGCTCGCGTAGGTCCCGATGGGCTTTTTCAGCTTCATGTGTACGTCCCAGTCGCCCGTCGAGGCCTTCTCGACCGTCTTGATTGGCTGGATGGTCGAGGCGTAGCGACCCGGCTCCTGCTCTTTCATGTAGTCGTACGTGAAAATCACGTCCTCGACGGTCAGCTTCTCGCCGTCGGTCCACGTCAGCCCCTGCCGGACGTTGAAGTACACGTCCGGTTGCGGGTTCGCCTTCCCCTCCGGCATCTCGACCGTCCAGTCGGTGTAGACGTTCGGTCGAACCTCGAACTCCACGGGGTCCACCACCGTCCCGCCGTCGTACACCATGTCCAGAATCGCCCACGAGTACGCCGACGAGGTCGAGAGCGGGTTCAACCCCTTCGGCTGCTGGCCCATCCCCATCGTGAAGATGCCGCCCTGCTGTACGTTCTGGGCCGTCGCGTCGGTAGCCTCGGTTATCGTCGCGCCTCGCTCCGTCTCGGTCTCGCTCTCCTCGGCGTCCGCCGCGCCGGGGAACGAGAGCGCCACCGCCCCCGCACCGCTTGCTTGAAGAAACTTGCGCCGACCGGTATCGAACTCTGGGTTGTCCTCACCCATGGAGGGGGCTAGCTATTCTCACACAAGAGGTGAACGGCCAACAAAGAACCTCTTTACGTCGGTTCGACCCGAGAGCGGTCGCGGCCGACGCCGGCCTCGGCCGGGTGCCGAAAGGTTGTTGTCGCGTGACTTCGACCACCCGCTAATGACCGACTGGGAGTGCGGCATCGACGGTTGCGGCGAGGCGTTCGACGACGTCGAGGAGGCCATCGTGCATCAGACGACCGACCACAAGCGCCGCGAGTGCAAGGTCTGCGGGTCGGTGGTCCCCGACGGCTACTTCGCCAT
This sequence comes from Halorussus limi, assembly GCF_023238205.1. Classification (NCBI taxonomy): domain Archaea; kingdom Methanobacteriati; phylum Methanobacteriota; class Halobacteria; order Halobacteriales; family Haladaptataceae; genus Halorussus; species Halorussus limi. Next base: position 2,120,913 of record NZ_CP096659.1, on the reverse strand, counting down.
CCGACACGCCTTCGACGAACACTCGCGCGCGGAGTACGTCCGGGCCTACGGCGCGAGCGCCGCGGAGGTCCGCCAGCGCGAGCGGGTCCGCGACGCCATCGAGGACGACGCCGACCTCCAGCAGGTCGTGAACCGACTCGACGAAGTCACGGGCGGTCTCTGAGGTCCGAAGTTCGGGAAACAGCAGAGGTTCGCAAAACGGTCACGGTCCCCCTGCGCCGTTCGACCCACCGCGCCACATCTTTTTAGGCTCTGACAGCCAATTCACAGCTATGTACGTCCGGGACGCGAAAAACAGGGAGGAAGTCTGGCTGTTGGACCACATCGAGGCGATGGGTCTCGACGAAACCGCGTTCCGCTCTCGCGACTACGTGGTCGCCATCGACGAGACCTCCGGCGAGAAGGCGGGGTTCGGCCGCATCCGCATCCACAAGACCGACGACCGGGAGCTCTGCGAACTCACCAGTATCGGCGTGCTGGAGGAGTGGCGCAGGCAGGGCGTCGGCGCGCACGTAATCGAGCGACTGGTCGAGCAGTCCCGCGACCACGGCTTCGACGCCGTGTTCTCGCTGACGAGCGCGACCGACTACCTCTCGCAGTTCGGCTTCCGCGGCGTCGAATCGAGCGACCTGCCCGAGAAACTCCGCGAGCGACTCGACGCCAAGCGCGAGAACATCGACCCCGACGCGGTCGGGATGGTCCTCGACGCCGACGAGTTCGTCATGCCCGACCGCCTCCGCGAGCGGTTCAAGCGCGCCCAACCCCGCGAGCAGGAACCCGAACCCGAGGAGTCCGCAGAGGACTTCGGCATCGACCCCAACAGCGCGACCTACAAGTACGACACCGGCGGGTGAGCCGGCGGGCGAAGACCGGCCGAACCGCCGCGTTAGAGCGACCAGCCGTCGCTCATCCCTCTCGACCAGTGTTCGTCGTACCGCCACACCAACTGCGAACTCCCGTCCTTCTCGAACGTCACCGAGTCGCCGACCGTCACCTCGTCGTCGGGAGCCTTCTCCGTTAGCTCGTGCCACGGATACGTCGAGACCTCGTCGCCGTGGAGTCGCCGTATCGCCAGCCGTCGGGCCGGAACCGACTCGCCGCCGGTGTGAGACATCGTCGCCGAACCCTCGGCCGGTCGGTAATCGACGGCGAACGACGCGTCGGGTTTCGCCGGAATGGTCGGTGGCTCCCGCTCGGCGTCGCCGACGGTCTCGATTTCGTCGGCCGACGAAATCGAGATGCGAAGCCGACCCGACTCCCAACTGTAGCTCCCGTCCAGCAGTCCCGTCGCCGCCACGCAGTCGCCCCGCTGGAACCAGTCCTCGTTGAACCGCTTCCATCCCGGCGGTGTGAGTTCGGCCAACCCGGTGCCGTCGTGGACCACCATCAGACCGTCGACGAACTTGACGACGACGCCCCTGATAGACACGTCTCTGTTCCGGTCGGGGTCGACGTCGTCCCACAGCGGGCCGAGTGCGTCCGCGCCCGGTTCGCACTTCGTCGAGAGCAGGCCGGCGCATCCGCTCGTCGAGATTGCTACACCGACGCTCGCCAGTACGTCGCGTCGTTTCACGTGACCGGAGAGTACGCCCGCTAGAAAAAACGGTGTCGATGTGGCTCGCCGCCTACGTCAACTGGTCGTAGTCGTAGTTCTCGGTCAGGTCGACGAGGCGGTCGAGGAACTCCTCTTCCTCTTCGAGGTTCTCGTGGAGGAGGTCGCCCGCCTCGTCCATGCCGAGTCGGTCCGCGAGTTTGGCGAGGTTGCCGTAGGTGGCTATCTCGTAGTGTTCGGTCTTTTGACCCGCGGTCACGTCGAACACGTCGATTTCTCCCTGCTCGGGGTTCGAGTCGAGGAACTCGTCGTGTTCCTCTATCATGCCCTGCGTGGCCTCGCACTCCTCGTCGCCGGGCGAGGCGTCTACCAACTCGAAGACCTGTTCGAGGCGGTCGATTTGGCCCTCGGTCTCCTGCTGGTGGTCGCGGAACGCTTGGGCTATCTCGTCGTGTTCGACTTCCTCGGCCATCTCGCCGAGCGCCTCGTCGATGCGCTGCTCGGCGTCGTAGATGTCTTTCAGTTCGTTCTCGAACAGGTGGTTGAGGGAATTCGCGCTCATAGTACAAGACAAAGAAGGCCATCGACGCGGGTAAACTCGGTGGCTCCCGTGTGAGACTGTCGCTATAAAGGTCGGGAGTCGACGGTCAATGACGCGCCGCGCTCGTCGCTCTCCCGACGAGTCGGCGTCGAACGCCGTCGAGTCGGGTCCTCACTCCGCCCAGTAGGCTTCGCCGGGTTGCTCGCGGAAGACCGCGCGCTGGAGCAGGTCCACCGCCTTCTCCAGTCCCTCGCGGGAACTGGTCAGCGCGTCCTCGTGTTCGATGGAGAGCGCGCCGTCGTAGCCCACCATGCGGAGGGTGCTCACGACGTCCTTCCAGTGTTCTTCGCCGTGGCCGTAGCCGACCGACCGGAACAGCCACGAGCGGTCCTCGACCTCGTCGTAAGAGGTCGTGTCGAGGACGCCCTTGGTGCGGGCCTCGGCGTCGTAGACCTTGGTGTCCTTGGCGTGGAAGTGGTGGATGGCGTCGCGCTCGCCCAAGAATCGGATGGCGTCGGTCACGTCGATGCCTTGCCAGTAGAGGTGCGAGGGGTCGAAGTTCGCGCCGATGTGTTCGTTGGTCTCTTCGCGCAATCGGACCATCCCCGATGGTTCGTACACCAGCATGTTGGGGTGCATCTCGATGGCGATATCGACACCGTGGTCGGCCGCGTGGGACGCGAGGTCCGACCAGTACGGGATGGCGACTTCCTCCCACTGATAGTCGTGAGCGTCCGCGTGTTCGCCCGGCCACGGCGCCGTCACCCAGTTCGGCGTCTCGTCGTTCGGACTGCCAGCAGGAAGTCCCGAGAAACACGTGACCGTGTTCACGTCCAGTTGGTCGGCGAGTTCGATAGCCTCCCGGAGTTCGGTGTCGGCCTCCTCTGCAATTTCTTCGTCGGGATGAAGCGGGTTATTGTGCGTCGCCAGCGCCGAAATGCGTAAGTCGTGTTCGTCCAGCAGGGCGAGCAGTTCCGACTGCGCCTCGTCGTCATCCAGATACTCGGCGCGCGGCAGATGGTCCTCGCCGGGGTGGCCGCCGCACCCGAGTTCGACTGCACTGACCCCGATATCGCGGAGGTATTCGGCGGTCGCTTCGAGCGATTCGTTTCCGAACGGAACGGTGAGTACTCCTACGTCCATGATTTCTGAAATCGGTGAGTGTGGTCGATTGCGTTCGCGAGTCGCTACTGGCGCGGTTTCTCGGGCGACCTTTCGGGCGCCGGGACTGCCTCGTCGCTCGACTCCGAGAGGTCGACCGCGCGACCGGTCTCGGCCGACCGGTAGATGGCGTCGATGACGCGCTGGACGGTCAGCGCCTGCTCGACGGTGTTTCGGTCGGGCGCTTCGCCGGCGCGGACCGCGTCGAAGAAGGCCCGCTGTTCGCGCTTGTGAGTGTCGTTGCTCCGGGTCTCGACCGCGGCGTCCTCGAAGTGGGCCGCGCCGGCGTCGCTCACGCGGTGGACGGTCAGGTCGCCCGTCTCACGGTCGAACGTGGCGCCGCCGTCGGTCCCCTGCGCGACGAACTCGTTGGTCGGCGGGCGGTTGGTCGCCCACGCGACTTCCAGCGAAATCGACTGGCCTTCGGCGGTCCGAATGTACGCCGAGGCGTGGTCGTCCACGTCGAAGTCGGCGTCTTCCACGTCCTCGCCGTACATTTCGAGGTAGGTGTAGTCGTCGCGGCCGCCGAACTCCGAGCGGGTGTTGCCGGTGACTTCGACGACCTCGGGGAAGTCGAGGAAGTGGAGCGCGAGGTCGATGGCGTGGACGCCGATGTCCAACAGGGCGCCGCCGCCAGCGACCGCCTTGGACGTGAACCACGACCCGCGGCCGGGGATGCCCCGGCGCCGGACCCAGTTGGCCTCGACGTGCGTGAGGTCGCCGAAGCGACCCTCGTCCTGATACGACTTGAACACCTCGACGCCGGGGCTGAACCGGTTGTTGAACCCGACCATGCAGAAGGCGTCGGCGTCGCGCGCCGCGGCGGCGATTCGCTCGGCGCTGTCGAGCGTGTTGGCCAGCGGTTTCTCCAAGAGAACGTCGACGCCGGACTCCAAGGCCTCGACGGCGTACTCCTCGTGGAACTTGTTCGGGGTGGTGACGATGGCCGCGTCGATGCCCTCGTCGTAGAGGGCGTCGAAGGTCTCGAACGTGGGAACGTCGTAGGCCGCCTCGAAGCGGTCGCGGGCGTCGGCGCTGATGTCGACGCCGCCGACGAGTCGCCCCGGCGTGTCCGCTATGCGTTCCGCGTGGTGATGGCCGATGCCACCCAGTCCGACGATACCGACTCGAATCGAATGTTGTGAAGCGTCTCTCGTCATTTGTTCTCGGTTTCGTGTCGAAATATTGTTAGCTAGAGTCTATCAGTAGAGCTGCTGTTCGCGCTGCTCGCGCTCCTCCTCGCGGGACTCGTCGCGCCGACGCGCCCGCCAGTTGGCGGCCAGGCGGGCGGCGGCGGGGAGAAACTTGTTCTTGCAGTCGAGCGCGAACGACACGATGCCGTACGCCCAGAAGAAGAACAGGAGCGTGCCCGCGCCGAAGTACACCAGCGCCGCCTCCGACATGGTCAGTCGTCCCCCTCCGCCGGGGTCGCCCGGTCGTCGTCCGCCGCGTCCGCCTCGTCCGCGACCAGCGAGTGCGTGATGGCCTCGCCGGTGTCGGTGTCGAAGAGGTGGACGCTCTCGCGGTCGAAGACCACCTCGACCGGTTCGTCCGAGTCGATGTCGGCGTCGGGGTCGACCGACATGAGCAACTGGTCGACCTCGGCCGCCTCGCCGCCCATGGCGGTGTCGTCGCCGGTCTCGCCGGTTTCGAGGTAGACGAATATCTCGTCGCCCATCGGTTCCAGCACGTCGGTCCTCGCGTCGAGCGGGTCGGTCTGGTGGGCGACCTGCCCCGCGACGTCCGCGAGATGCACGTCCTCGGGTCGGATTCCGAGCGTGACCCGGTCGCCCGGTTCGACGCCGACCGCCTCGGGGTCGAACGCCACGTCGAAGTCGGGCGTCGAGAGGCCCGCGGACGTGACCTCCCCCTCGACGAAGTTCATGGAGGGCGACCCGATGAACCCCGCGACGAACAGATTCGCCGGCTCGTTGTAGCAGACGAGCGGCGGGGCAATCTGTTGGAGTTCGCCGCCGTCGATGATGGCGATGCGGTCGGACATCGTCATCGCCTCGGCCTGGTCGTGGGTCACGTAGATGATGGTGGTGTCCAGTTCTTTGTGGAGGCGCTGGAGTTCCGTCCGCATGTGAACCCGCAACTTCGCGTCGAGGTTCGCCAGCGGTTCGTCCATCAGGAACACTTCGGGTTCCCGGACGATTGCGCGGGCGATGGCGACGCGCTGGCGCTGCCCGCCCGACATCTCGTCGGGCATGCGGTCCAACATCCCCTCCAACTGGACGATGTCGGAGGCGCGCTCGACCCGCCGGTCTATCTCCTCTTTCGGGTAGTCCCGAAGTCGGAGCCCGAAGCTGATGTTGTCGTAGACGTCCATGTGGGGGAACAGCGCGATGTTCTGGAACACCATCGCGATTCCCCTGTCCTTCGGCGGCAGGTCTGTTACCTCGCGGTCCGCGATGGAGATGGTGCCGGACGTCGGTTTCGTGAGTCCGGCGATGGTCTCCAGCGTGGTCGATTTGCCACACCCCGAGGGGCCGACCAAGGTGACGAACTCGCCGTCCTCGATGTCGAGGTTCATGTCGTTCACCGCGACGACGTCTCCGTACTCCTTCGTCACGTCTTCTAAGTTTACGTCTCCCATCGTGGAATCACTCCTTGAGCGCTCCCGCGGTCAGTCCGCTCACGATTTTCTCCTGTGCGATGACGACCAACACCGCGACCGGAAGCACGCCGACGATGCTCGCGGCCGCCATCAAGTTGTACATCTGTGAGTACTGGCCCTGATACGCCAGTATGCCCTGCACGAGAGGCGCCCAGTTGTTCTGGGACGCGAAGAACTGGGCGAGTTTGGACGCGACCTGTCCGTCGTTCATCAGGAAAGAGAAGAAGAACTCGTTGTACACCGAGATGAACGTCAGCACGCCCGCCGTCGCCACTCCGGGCGCCGACAGCGGCATGATGACCCGGAACAGCGCCCCGAGTCGCGTCGTCCCCTCGATGCGCGCCGCGTCCTCCAATCCGTCCGGAATCTGCCCGTAGAACGTCGTCAGGATGAAGATGGACAGCGGCATGAACAGCGCCGTGAACGGCATCACCATCGGGGCCGGCGTGTTGTACAGGTTCGGACTCGACACCGAGACGCCGAACAGGCCGACGGTGACGTTCCCGGTGAACAGTTGGAACAGCGGCAGCAGGAACGCCGCGGGCGGGAAGTACGACACCGCCAGTATCAGCAGCATCAGCGGCCGCCGCCCGGGGAAGTCGAGTCTGCCGAACACGTAGCCCGCGAGGCTGGCGATGACCAGCACGATGGCGGTCGTAGTGATGCCCAGCACGAAGCTGTTCAGCACGTAGATGTGCAGCGGCACCGTCTCGAAGATGGTGAGGAACGCCCCGGGGTTGAACCCGTGCGGCACCGGCGGGAAGCCGAAACTGGTGATGGCCTCGTTCGGCGTCACCGCGAGCACCAACAGCCAGTAGAACGGGAACAGCGTCGTGAACAGGAAGAACGCCGTCACGACGTAGAACATCGCGCGGTAGACGCGCTCGGGGTTCCGGATGGCCTTGGAGACCCACCGACCGAACGGCCCCTTCGAGGCGTCCGCGTCGGCGTCGATGCCGACCGTGTCCGACTGCTGGGCCATCAGACGCCACCTCCCTGCGCGTCGGCGAACTTGGCGATGTACACCGACACCGCCACCGCGATGATGCCCGCGGTGATGAACGCGATGGCCGCGGCGGTCCCGTACTGGCGCGAACTGAACGCCGAGACGACCAGACACGAGAGCGACGGCACCGTGCTACAACTCGTGACGGTCTCGATGAGACCGAAGATTCGGAGCGCGCCGATGGTGCGGAACAGCATCGCGACCAGCACCGTCGGCAGGACCAGCGGCAGGGTTATCATCGTGAACTGCTGCCACTTGCTCGCGCCCGTGACGCGGGCCACCTCGTAGAGATTGCGGTCGATGCTCTGGAGGCCCGCGAGGATGAGCAGGGCCATGAACGCAGAGGTCTTCCAGACGTCCGCGACCACGAGGATTATCATCGAGTCCACGCTGTTCGACAGCGGCGTGCTGCTGAAGACGCCCAGATTCTGGAGCGGGTCCACGAGGAACCCGATGTTGGGCTGGAACAGCAGGAAGAAGATCATCCCCTGAATCACGATGGGCACCGCCCACGGCAGGATGATGGCGACCCGGACCCACCGCCGCCCGCGGAAGTCCTGGTCGAGGACCAGCGCCTGTCCGAAGCCGATGACCGTCTCGAAGAAGACGCTCACGATGGTGAAGATGAACGTCACCGTCAGCGCCGCCGTGAACGGGTTCGCGATGCCGTGGACGAACGGGAACTGGCCGTTCCACACCACGGTCGGCAACAGCGGCCGTACCAGCAGGGCCGACCGCTGCCCGGTGAGCAACTCGACGTAGTTGGTCAACCCGACGAACTCGCCGACGGTGCCGGTACCGACGAGTTGGTCGGCGTGGAGCGAGAGTTCGAACGTCCTGATCAGGGGCCAGAACGCGATGACGCCGAGGATGAGCAACGCCGGGGTCAGCAGCAGGTACGCGAACGCCGCGTCGCCGAGGTTCTCCATCCAGCGGACGGCGCGGACGTACGGGCCGCTCCGACGGCTCTCGCGCTCGAAGTCGTCTGTCGAATGGTCAGTCGCCATTGTGTGACCTCGTGGCTCAGACGCTGTCCTCTATCTGCTTGATGGTGCTCTTGAGGTTCGTCATGGCCTTCTTCGGGGGCTTCTGTCCGGAGACAGTGGCGTTGGCCGCCTGCGCGATTTTGCTGCGCTCTTGGGGCCACGCGACCGTCACCGGTCGGGGAATCGCGTTCTCGCCAGCGAGGCGGAACGTCTCCATGTATCGGCCCATGATGGGGATGTTCTTCGCGGTGTCCGAATCCAGCATCGACGGTCGCGGCGGCATCCAGCCGATTTCCTCGAGGAGGTTGAACTGGACTTGCTTGTTCGTCATCGCCTTGAGGACCTCCAGCGCGGCCTCCTTCTTCGTCGTGTTCGGGTTGACCGCGGTGTGCCAGCCGCCGAGCGCGGCGGTCGCGCCGCCGGTTCCCTCGTACTTGGCCTCCTCCGGAGAGACGCCGTGCGGGATGGGCATGACGCCGAGGTCCTTGCCCAGCGCGTCCTCGGCACCGCTGATGTTGACGGCGTACGGCCAGTTGCGATGCATCACGGCGTTGCCGTTCGTGAACGGTTTCCGCGACGGCTCCTCGGACCACTGGAGGACGGACTGCGGCGAGATGTTACCCGTGACGCCGTCGAGACCGTGTTTGTCGCTCTCGCCGTTGACGAACGTCCGGAGCATGCGGAGCGAATCGACGACCGGTTTCTCGTCGACCGTGATGGGTCGGTCGCCGACCGGCCCGAACAGGTTGTCGAGACCGCCGAAGTAAGTGCCGCCGTAGCTCGACAGGAACTCGTTGAAGGTACAGCACGACAGGCCCGCGTAGGACTTGAACTGGAACGTGAACCCGTAGTCCACGTCGCTCTGTTTCTTCACGTCGGCGGTAATCTTCGAGAAGCGCTTCCACTTCATCGAGGAGGTGGACCATCCGGAGGTGTCGTATCCGGCGTCCTGCACGAGGTCCTTCCGGTACTGCATCGTCGGGAAGTCGGGGTACATCGGAATCGCGAACAGGTCGTCGTTCGGCCCCTTCGCGGTGCCGACGCTCGCGCTGAAGTACTCGTCCTCGACCATCTTGGCCGTGTCCGGAATCTCCTTGCTCAGGTTGAGCAGTTGGTCGCGCACGATGAACGGGAGCGTCCAACCGTTGTCCATCATCAGCAGCGAGGGCTTCTTGCGACCCGAGGACAGCCACTGGGTGTACTTGTTCTGTCGCTTGTTCGTAATGTCTGAACCGGCGATGGGTTCGACTTCGATGTCCTTCGAGAGGCCCGCGTTGTGGAGCCACTTGTTGAACTTCGATTTGACCGCCTTCAGGTCGGCGTCGGTGGCTATCTGGACCGTCGTCTTGCCACCGCCGTCGCCCGACGAGGTAGTCGTCGCGGTCGAGTCGCCGCCGTTACCGCCCGTACAACCCGCGAGACTCAGGGCCGTACCGGTCGCTCCGGCCGCTTCGACGAAGCGTCGTCGTGAAACTGAACTAACTCGGCTGGTGGATTGGTCGTCCGCCATAGGTAGAGTTACACAAACACGGGGGATAAATAATTTTGGTCTCTTTACTACAAGTGTTGTAGCCGTACGTGGATGATAGTACGCATATTGTCACATGCAAAACTACTTTGACATATCAAAAGGGTTTCCTTTCATTCGAAACGAAATGCTTTGCCCCGCGTCCGCCGGAAACTGAGGCCGGTTTCGGTCTCGCGCGCGGTCCGATCGAGTCGCGCGCGGTCCGACGGACGCCCTCCCGCGCGACCGGGACAATCCGCCAATCGTTAAGACCGGGCCGCCCGTCAGTCTACACAATGTTCGACGCCGACGACCTCGAAGAGATACGCGAGGCGCGCGAGGAGTGGGAGGAGGAGACGGTCGGTCCCACGGTCGAGCGGTTCGGCGAGCGCAAGGAGGAGTTCACGACCGACACGGGCGGCCAAGAGGTAAAGCGCCTCTACACCCCGGACGACGTGGCCGACCTCGACTACGAGGAGGACCTGAGCTTCCCCGGCGAGGAACCCTACACCCGTGGACCGTACTCCACGATGCACCGCGGGCGACTCTGGACGATGCGTCAGTACGCCGGGTTCGGGACGCCCGAGGAGACCAACGAGCGATTCGAGTACCTCATCGAGAACGGGTCGTCGGGGCTCTCGATGGCGTTCGACCTGCCGACCCAGATGGGCTACGACTCCGACGCCGACATGGCCGCGGGCGAGGTCGGCAAGTCCGGCGTCGCCATCGACTCGCTCGACGACATGGAGACGGTCTTCGACGGTATCCCGCTCGACGAGGTGTCCACGTCGATGACCATCAACGCGCCGGCGTCGGTTCTACTGGCGATGTACATCGCGGTCGGCGACAAACAGGGCGTCGATAGGGCGGAGCTTCGGGGAACCATCCAGAACGACCTCCTCAAGGAGTACATCGCGCGGAACACCTACATCTACCCGCCCGAACCCTCGATGCGCATCATCACGGACATCTTCGAGTTCTGCGCCGAGGAGACCCCGAAGTTCAACACCATCTCCATCTCGGGCTACCACGTCCGGGAGGCGGGCGCGACGGCCGCACAGGAACTAGCGTTCACGCTCGGTAACGGCATCGAGTACGTCGAGGCCGCGATGGACGCCGGACTCGACGTGGACGACTTCGCGCCTCAGCTATCCTTCTTCTTCAACGCTCACAACAACATTTTGGAGGAGGTCGCCAAGTTCCGGGCGGCCCGCCGGATGTGGGCGAAGATTATGGAGGAACGGTTCGGCGCGGAGAACCCCAAGTCCAAGCAACTGAAGTTCCACACCCAGACCGCCGGGTCGACCCTGACCGCCCAGCAGGTGGACAACAACATCGTCCGCGTGGCGTATCAGGCGCTCGCGGCGGTCCTCGGCGGGACCCAGAGCCTCCACACCAACGGGAAGGACGAGGCGCTCGCGCTCCCCACCGAGGAGAGCGTCCGGACCGCCCTGCGGACCCAGCAGATTCTGGCCCACGAGTCGGGCGCGGCCGACACCATCGACCCGCTCGCGGGGAGTTACTACGTCGAGAGCCTGACCGACGGCGTCGAGGAGGACGCCTTCGACATCCTCGACACGGTGGACGAGAAGGGCGGCATGTTGCAGGCCATCGAGGACCAGTGGGTCCAGCGCCAGATTCAGGACGTGGCCTACGAGCGCCAGCGCGAAATCGAGGAGAAAGAGCGCGTCATCGTCGGCGTCAACGAGTTCGAGGTGGACGAGGACCCCGAGGTCGACATTCAGGAAGTGACCGAGGAGGACGAACAGCGCCAGATAGACCGCCTGAACGACGTGAAAGACGACCGCGACGACGAGGAGGTCGAGGCGAAACTCGACGCCCTCCGGGAGGCCGCCGAGGGCGACGGCAACGTGATGCCGTACATCGTGGACGCCGTGAAGGCCTACGCGACGGTCGGCGAAATCTGCGGCGTGATGCGCGACGTGTTCGGGGAGTACAAGCCCGGCGCGGCGGTGTGAGTCGGCCGCCACGACCGCTCGTCAGCCCATTTCTCGCCGACCCTCGACGTTCAGCATCGCCGCGTACATGTGTAGCGCCGGCAGCACCGTCCCTATCGGCCCGCGGTTGAACGTCTCGAACAGTTCCCGCAGTTCGCTCACCGCCTCGTCGTCCACACCCCACGAGCGCAGGTCGTCTGGCGAGAGTCGGGGCGCGTACGGAATCGAATCGACAAACGCGTCCGTCTCCTCGTCCGCGCGCTCGCAGGCCCGGTCGAACGCCGCCGACTCCAGCGTCGGTTCGAGGTCGTCCCACGCGGTCCGGAGGTACGGGGGCCACTGCGCGAGACACCGGTAGATGCTCGGCAGATTGTCGTCTAGTCCGTGGAACGTCCGGATTCGCTCGACGGTGTCGCCCAACTCGTCGGGAGGCGCGTCCACCATCGTTGGCGAGACCCCGCGGTCACGGTCGAGCCACGAGGGCAGAGGTTGGGTCGCCCCCGCGTCGTCGACCTCCGCCGAACCGACCGATTCGTCTTGCAACGACCGGTCTACCACCTCGAACAGCGCGGCGAGACGCGGGGCGACCACGTCGAAGGTCGCCACTTGTCCACGGAGTTCGCGGAACTCGGCGGGGCGCAGGTCGAGGTCGGCGCGGCGGTACGCCGGAAGTTCGGAGCCGTCCGAATCGTGTTCGTCTTCGGCTTCCGCTTTGACCGCCGAAAGAACCTCGTCGCGGTACGCGACCGAGTACCTGCCGAAGGCTCGCGTCTCGAACGTGGGCTTGACCTGCCCCCAGAGATACCGCGTGAAGTCCGGGTCGTTGGCCATCAGCGTCCGGAATATCCAGTTGACCACCGGCGCGCGTAGCGTCGCCTGGATATCGTCGTACACGCCGCGCTGTCGCCCGGTCGCGTCGCTCTCGTACAGTTGCCTGTCGGTGTCCATAGAGCGTGTGCGACGAGCAGGTTCATCAGGTTCCCGGCCTCGGCTTTCGGAGAGTCGCAGGCGACCGCTAGAACGACGAAACCCCCGATTCAGAGCCACTCGACCAACTCGTCCACGTCCGCTTCCGAATTGAAGACGTGAACCGACGCCCGGACCGCGTTCTCCGGAAAGGGGAGCGACCGAATCCGAACCCCGTCGTCGGCCAGTTCCTCCACGAACGCCTCGGGGTCGGGGTCGTCGATTGCGAACGTGACGAGACCCGACTCGTACTCGCGCGGACTCAGCAGGCGCGCAGTTTCGGAGTTCACGATACCCTCCTTGAGCCGGTCGGTTAGGTCTTCGACACGGCTCTGAATCGCCTGGTACCCCACGCTCTCGATGGTCTCGATGGCTTCCGACAGGCCCGCGTACGGCGCGGGCGAGACCGTCCCGACCTCCAGTCGGTGAGCGCCGGGTTCGTAGGCGTACTCTTCGGCGTTGGGGTCCTCGACGCTCCGGTAGCCGATGTGGGCCGGGTCGAGGTGCGTCTCCGCGCCCGGAGCGACGTGGACGAATCCCGCGCCGAAGGGACCGAGCAGCCACTTGTGGCCCGCGCCAGCCACGAAGTCAGCGCCCCACTCGCGCACGTCCACCGGCATCTGGCCGGGGCACTGGACGGCGTCCACGAGGACCAGCGCGCCCGCGTCGTGGGCCGTCTCGACTATCTCGCGGACGGGCAGGCGCGTGCCGTGACTCCACGTCAGCGAACTCAGACAGACGAGTTTCGCGTCGCGCACGGCGGACTTCGTCTCGTCCGTATCGAGGCGTCCCCCGTCGCTCTCGACCACCTCGACTTCGACGCCCCGGCGCTTCAGGCGCTTCCACGGCAGGATTCCGGAGGAGTGTTCGAGGTCGGTCCGAACCACGGTGTCGCCCCGCTCCCAGTCGAGGGCGGCGGCGATGCGATTGATGCCGTCGGTCGTGCTCTGGGTGAGCGCGATTTCGTCGCTGTCCACGTCGAAGTGGCTCGCTATCGTCTCGCGGGTCTCGTCGAACACGTCGAACGCGGCGGGGTACATCCCCTCCGCGGCGGGCGACTCGTACTCGTGGCACTCGACGCAGGACTCGACGGCCTCGACCACGTTCGTCGGACTCGGCCCCGCGGCCCCGGTGTTCAGATAAATCGTGCGGTCGAGCGCGGGCATCGCGGCCCGGAGTTCGGTGGGAGTCACGCCTGCTGCCACGACGGAGAGCGGGATAAATGTCACCGGCGAACGGCTATAGAACCGCTTCCCATAGATTGGAAACACCGCTACGGGCGGGGCGTTCCCATCGTTGCCCCCTCACGGCCGGTCGTCCAGACGCCGCCGGGCGTACATCAGCGGCACGCCCGCGATGCCTGAGACCGCGAGCAGGAACAGGACCAGCACTCCGGCCCACAGAAGCAGTCCCAACTCCCAGACGAACAGCGCCCAGAGAGCCCAGAGGAGAACCGTGAACGCCGCCGTCAGCAGTCCGACGGCCCCGCCGACGAGGTACGAACGGGCGTCCCGTCGCTCGACCACCGCCCACCAGACGACGACCCCGACGACCGGAATCGGCCCCGCGAGTACGAGCGCCGGGAAGTCGGTCGGCGCCGCCAGTACGCTCGCCACCGTGCGGGCGACGGGTCCGAGGAGCAACAGCAGGACGGTGCCACAGAGGAAGGCGTAGGCGCCCGCGTACATCGACCACTTCGCCGCGGGGGCGAGTCCGGACGCGGGCCGGGGACCGGCAGTATCCATGGTCGAGTTACCGAGGCGTTAGACATAATTTTTGGCGTCGCAGTCTGTGTCCGAACGGGGTGAGTACGCTCGGTCTACGGGAAACCCCCTCGGGGACCACCGTCGTCGCTACGACTGCCGGTAGATGAGATTGCGCTGAATCTCGTTGGCCCCTTCGTACACGACCGGGATGCGCACGTCGCGGTACACCCGCGCGATGCGGCGGTCGGTCAGAATCGAGCGCCCGCCGTGGAACTGCATCCCCTGTTCGGCGCAGTCGGTCGCGACCTCGGTCGCCTTCGTCTTGGCCATCGCGGCCCACAGGCCCGCGTTGTCCCCGTCGCGGACCTTCTCGGCGGCGCGGTAGGTCAGCGCGCGGGCCGACTCGAACTCCATGCGCATGTCGGCGAGGCCGTGCTGGACCGCCTGAAAGTCCGAAATCGTGCGCCCGAACCCCTCGCGGTCGTGGACGAACTCCCACGCCTCCTCGATGGCGGCCGCGGCGAGACCGAGACCGTGCCCGGCCACGACCGTCCGGCCGTGGTTGAAGAACTCCGCGAGGAGCATGAAGCCAGCGCCCTCGTAGCCCACCAGATTCTCGTCGGGAATCCGGCAGTCGTCGAAGACGATGTGGGCCTGCTTGCTCGCTCGCATCCCCATCTTCTCGGGGATGTGTTCGGCGTCGTACCCCTCGATGTCGGTCGGCACGATGAACAGCGAGTGGTTGCCGTAGCGGTTGTCCGGGTCGTCGCCGGTCCGGGCGTAGACGGTGAGCCAGTCGCCCTCGACGCCGTTCCCTATCCAGTACTTCTCGCCGTTCAGCACCCACTCGTCGGTCTCCTCGTCTCTCTCCGCCGTGGTCTGCATCCCCGACAGGTCGCTTCCCGTGTCGGGTTCCGAGACGGCGAGGCCGGTTATCTGGTCGCCCTCGGCGACCGGTCGGAGGTACTCCTCTTTCTGCTCTTCGGTCCCGTGTTCCTCTACGATTTCCGCGCCGAAACTGGCGAGTTGGAGCGTGAGCGCGATGCCGGCGTCGGCGCGGAACCACTCCTCGGCCAGCGCGAGCATCTGGACCACGTCGAGGCCGCGGCCGCCCCACTCCTCGCCGATGTCCTGAGCGACGAGTCCGGCGTCCTGACCGGCTTGGAGGATGTCCTCGGGATACTCGGCCTCGCGGAAGCACTCCTCGGCGTTAGGCGCGATGCGTTCCTCGGCGAACTCTCGCGCTTCGTGCTTGACTTCGCGGGCGTACTCCGGAACGATATCGTCTGCGAGGAGTTCCATACGGACGGAAAGGACTCCGAGAGGATATACTTCGGGGCTGACGCGAGGGGCGCGGATGGCCGCGTGCTGGGAGTCGGGGCAAAGCGGTCCCCCGGATTCGACGTCAGCGTTGCGCCACCTCGGTCGTCGTTCTGCTTTCCCAACCAACGTTCTAGAAATCAGAATCGTTAACCGCCGGGTGTAGCAATCGTCAGGTAGTCGTGACAGAGGGCGAGTCGTTCCGCGTCGACATGCACGCCAAAGTGCTCGACCAGCGAGTGGTCGAGCGAGCGAAGGCCAGAGGTCTGGACGCGCTGGTGTACGCGCCCCACTTCAAGCGCCTCCCGGACGTCCGTGAGGAGGCCGAGCAGTACTCGGACGAGGACCTGCTCGTGGTGCCCGCCCGCGAGGTATTCACCGGGAGTTGGCGCAATCGCAAGCACCTGCTCGTCCTCGGACTGGACGAACCGGTCCCGGACTTCGTCTCCTTCGACGACGCGATGGACGAGTTCGAGCGACAGGGCGCGGCGGTCCTCGCGCCCCACCCCGAGTTCCTCAACGTCAGCGTCTCGCGCGAGGACCTCGCCGCGTACGCCGACCGCATCGACGCCGTGGAGACGTACAACCCGAAACACTGGCCTCACCAGAACGAGCGCGCCCGGTCCATCGCCGCCGAGTTCGACCTGCCGTCGTTCACCTCCTCGTACGCCCACCTCCGGAGTACGGTCGGCGAGGCGTGGACCGAGTTCGACCGAGCGCTCGACTCGGCCGCCGAACTGGTCGCCGCGCTCAAGGAGGGCGCGCCGCGCAGAATCGTCCGCCGGTCGGGGTGGCGACACGAACTCCGGTGCGCCGCGGAGTTCGCCCACCTCGGGTGGGAGAACTCCTACGAGAAGATAGACCGCCTCTTTCTCTCGGGGACGGAACCGACTCACCCCGACCACATCGCCTACGACGACCGGTTCGACGGCGTGTACTAGAGTCGCGTCCGGCCCGTCGCCGAATCGCTACACGAGTCCCGCGACCGTAGTCGTGAGGTCCTGAACCGGGAGTTGGTAGTGGACGACCGCCGCGACGAGCGCGACCTCCGCAATCGAGATGAGGACCGTGACGAGGGTGGCGCGCTCGCTGGAGACTGTAACCCCGACCGGCAGGCCGTACTCCTTCGTGTAGGGGTAGAACAGCGCGATTCCCCGCTTGCTCCCCACCACGTCCAGCACGTAGTGAGTCGCCACGCCTATCCAGACGAAGTGGAGGTTGTTGAAGTAGACCGTGTAGGCGTAGACTATCGCCAGCACGGGCAAGTTGTGGAGCGTCTTGCGGTGCTTGCCGAACGCGGTGTCCACGTCGGGGAACAGCGCACCGAGGACGATGGGGACGAACATCTCTGCGATGGCCCGGAACGTCGGCACGTCGCCCGACGGGTGGAAGACGTACCCCAGACCGATACTCAGCAGCACGGCGTTCAGAACGTGGCCCTCCTTGTTCATGGCTCCTCGGTCACGTCCGACTCCTTATCCGGCCGCGACTCAAGCGTTTCCCTCCCGTGTCTGACGCGCGTCTTGCGATTTTCGACGCGGGGTCCGAAAACAGGCTCCCACTCGCCGACCCCAACCCGATTCCAAGTTCACCAACTACGACACAGATTCCGACTCCATCTCACTCAGAACGTCCAGCAGCGCCCGCCGAGCGATTTGAGCCTTTATCTCCCGTCTGTCGCCGTCGAACTCGTACCGGGAGACCGCGGCGTACGACTCTTGGGTTCCCCACTCGCCGGCGTACGCCACGCCGACGAACACCGTTCCGACCGGTTTCTCGTCGCTCCCGCCGGTCGGGCCGGCGATGCCCGTGGTCGCCACGCCCCACGTCGTCCCTGCCGCGTCGCGGACACCGCGGGCCATCTGGCGCGCGACGGGTTCGCTGACTGCGCCGTGTTCGTCCAACGCCTCGCGGGCGACGCCGAGGTCCTGCAACTTGGCGTCGTAGGAGTAAGTCACGAACCCGCGGTCGAAGTAGTCGCTCGACCCCGGCACGTCGGTCAGCATCGACCCGACGAGACCGCCCGTGCAGGACTCGGCGACCGCGACCGTCTCGTCGCGTTCGCGCAGGGCGTCTCCGATTCGCTCCTCGACCGGGGTGTCCTCGTCGTCGGCCATACTCGGACGCAGGAGGTGCAGGCGAAAGAAGGTAGGGGAAGACGCCGAGAGAGTCGCGGGGCGACCGCCGCCGAGAGAGGACGCCAGCGTAAAACCAAAGCCCTCGCCCCCGAATGCCGAACCATGCAGTACCACGTGGACGGCGACCTGGTGCCCGCCGACGAGGCCACCGTCAGCGTCCGGGACCGCGGGTTCATGTACGGCGACGCCGCCTTCGAGACCCTCCGGGCCTACGGCGGTCGGGTCTTCGAGTGGGAGGCCCACGCCGACCGCCTCCGGCGGACCTGTCGCGCCCTCTCGCTCGACCACGGCCTCTCGGACGAGGAGTTGCGAGGCCGAATCCGCGAGACGCTCGCGGCGAACGACCTCGACGACGCCTACGTCAAACTCTCGATTTCGCGGGGCGTTCAACCGGGCAAACTCTCGCCCGGTCCGGTCGAGGTCCCCACCGTGGTCGTCTACGTCGCGGACCTCCCGCGGGGCGGACGGCCCGACCGCGGCGGCGAACCGGTCTGGGACGGCCCGGCAACCGCCGCGGTGGTCGAGACCCGACGGATTCCCGACGCCGCCCTCCCGGCCGGCGCCAAGACCCACAACTACCTGAACGGGATTCTGGCGCGTCTCGAACTCCGCGACCGAAACGCTAGCGGGTCCGGCGGGGCCGAGCGGGCGGCCCCCGACGAGGCCATCGTGCGCGACGCCGACGGAAACCTCGCGGAGGGCGCGACCAGCAACCTGTTCTTCGTCAGCGACGGCGTCCTTCACACGCCGAGTCTCGACGGGCCGATTCTGCCGGGGGTCACGCGCCGAGTCGTCCTCGAACTCGCAGAGAGCGAGGATATTCCCGTGGAGGAGGGCACCTACGGTCCCGCCGACCTCCGGGACGCCGACGAGGCGTTCCTGACGAACTCGACGTGGGAGATTCGACCGCTCGCGGCGGTCGAGGGGCCGGACGGAGAGACCGCAAAGTTCGGCGCGGGTCCGATTACTGACCGACTTGCCGACGCCTTCGACGCCCGCGTTGAACGTGACCACTACGAGTGAGCGCGGGCCGGGGGACCCCGCGGGCGAACGTCACAGGTAGTCGAACTCGCGGTCGGCGTCGTCGGCGTACCCCTGTCGCTCGTGGGCCCACTCGAAGGGGTCCTCGTCGCGTCGCTCGGCGAGGAAGTCCACGATGCGCTCGCCCACGTCGCTCCCGTAGAGGTCCGGCCCCTCGGTCATCCGCTCGCGGGTCCGGTCGTCCTCGTAGACGTACTCGACCGTCTCGCGCACGAACTCGCCCGAGACGGGCGGGACGAGCAGGTTGGTGTTCGCCTCGAACACCGTCTCGGGCCGGTCGGTGTTGAACCGGGCGGTGAGACAGAGCGCCTCGTCGATGTGGTTGAGTTCCTCCTGCATGCTCCCGGAGTCGGTGAACTCGGCGAAACACTGGCCGGATTCGAGGAACTCGTAGACGTGGGCGTGCTTCTTCCAGAGGCCGGTGAACAGGAAGTTGTCGTTCTCGTCGGCCAGTCGGACGAGTTTCTCGCGGAGACCGTACTCCCGGAGGGCGACTTCGGTCGCGTTCAGTTCCACGAAGTTGACGTTGTGACCGTCCTCCACGAGGCCGACCACCCCGTCCACGATGCTCTCAAACCGCTCGGAAAGGAGGTTGGCGCGCCGGTGGATGTCCACCCGAATCCAGTCGTCGCGTTCCTCCAGCGCGGGATACACGTCGAAGACGCTCTCGTCTAGGTCGGCGTCCTTCTTCATCTCGATGGCGTCCACCACGGAGTTGCCGACGACCGGGATTCGCTCGCGGCCGCCGACCGCCTCCGGGTAGCCCTCGTCGCGGAGGTGCTGTCGATTGAGTTCGGTCGGGGCGAAGTGGTACAGCGACGCCGCCGACCCCACGAACGTGTCGTACTGCTCGGGGAACGGTTCGGCCCGGTTGCGCTCCCACTCGCCGTCCCACTGCCGGGCGACGACGGTCTCGGGGTCGGCGTCCGGGTCGAACGAGACCGGGGCCATCCCCCGGAGTCCCGCCTCGTTGTGCGCGACCAGTTGGTTCGTGGCGAACATCCACGCCTGCGGGACGACGCCCGCCGCCAGCGTGTCGCCGTGGACGATAGGGAGGACGGTCGTCTCCGGGTAGCGGTCCTCCAGCACCTCGGCGAACCGCTTTATCCGGGTCATCACCTGCGCGGTCTT
Organism: Halorussus limi; assembly: GCF_023238205.1. Taxonomy (NCBI): domain Archaea; kingdom Methanobacteriati; phylum Methanobacteriota; class Halobacteria; order Halobacteriales; family Haladaptataceae; genus Halorussus; species Halorussus limi. Next base: position 2,101,280 of record NZ_CP096659.1, on the reverse strand, counting down.
CTCCGAGAGGTCGCGCCGAATCCCGAGGTCCACGGCGACCCGGTCCTCGATGCCGTACTCCGCGAGGCCGTGGCCCAGCAGGTCGTCGTAGTGCTGGCCCGTGTGGAGGACGAAGCAGGGCAGGTCACGCTGGTCGGCGGCGGGGACCAGCGGGGCCTGCTTGTAGAAGTCGGGTTTGGTAGCGGTCACGACCGCGAGGACGTAGTCGCCGCGTTCCATCTGGGCGGCGAGGCGGTCGTCGTGTATCTCCATCTCGGTCGGTTCGCTCATTCGTGGCCGGGCGTACAGCCGACACCGGTTAGTAGCTTCTCATCTTCGAACGGAAGCGTTCATACGCGACGACCGATTACGCCGGAGCAAATGGACGAGGACAGCCGCATCGCCGACGCCTCCGAGGTCCCCGCCGACTCGACGCTCCTGTTCACGGTCCGCGACGGCCTCGACGAGCGCGAGGCCATCCTGACCAAGAACGGCGACGACGAGGTGGCGGCGTTCGAGAACTACTGCCAGCACTGGACCGACGTGCGCCTCGACAAGGGCAGCGGCGCGACGAAGCGCGACGGCGAACTCGTCTGCGGCAAGCACGGCGCGCTCTTCGAGGCAGATTCCGGCTGTTGCACCTACGGCCCCTGCGAGGGCGCGGTCCTCGAAGACATCGGAGTGACTATCGAGGACGGTGCGGTCTACCTCACGGACGACGACTACGAGTTCGTGCAGGTCGGTTCCTCGATGGAGTACGACCTGTCGTCGAATCGGTCGCTGGGATTCGACTGAAACTTTTGCTGCGGTCGAAATCGCGGCGGAGCCGCGATTTCTCCCTGGAAAACTTCCATGAAAAAGCTGCGGTCGTCTCGCCGTTCGCGCCGCTCACTTTGGTCCTACCTTGGTCCACTCGCTCGGTCACTCCGTTCCCTCGCTCGCGGTCGGAACGCTGGTACTCACAACACCGCAAACCGCAAACCACGTTACCACCGCAAGCCACCACAAACCGCAAGCCACCACAAACCGCAAACCGCCACAAACCGCAACGCTTGCTACGCGATTCTGAACTCCGGGTCCTCCACCGACTCACTCTTGCACTCCGGGCACCGAGAGGGCCGGTTCGCAGGGTCGTCGAAGTCGCTGAAGCCGCAGTCGCGACACTCCGGCGGCGCGACGAGCAACTGCTCGTCGCTGGCGGACAGCGACTCGGCGACGTGACGGACGTGGTCGATGGCGGCGCCCGCGGTTACGTCGAACTCCACGGCCAGCGCGCTCGGCGAGGCGGCCGTCTCGCGGAGGTGGGCGGCGATTCGCTCGCGGGTCGTCTGGTCGGCCTCTCGCATGTCTCTCCGTCGCCGCCGGCGAGACATAACCCTTTCCCGCGGAGGTGGTTTTATGTGTCCGGGGTGAGTCACTCTCTCCGAATCGCCGGATGAGAGACACAGACACACAAACGACACGCCCGGAGTACACCCGGCAGTTAGAGGCCATCGTCGAGAGCAGTACCGACGCCATCCTCGTCAAGGACACCGAGGGTCGGTATCAGTTCGCCAACGAGGCCGCCGCGTCGTTCCTCGACCGCGAAGTCGACGATATGCTCGGCCGGACCGACCGCGAACTGTTCGGGGCGGAGGTCGCGCGAGAACTCCGGGACCGCGAGCGCCGCGTCCTCGACGACGAGACGACCGCGACGTTCGAGGAGGCGCTCCCGGTAGACGACGGCGAGCGCGTGTTCGAGACGACGTGTTCGCCGTACTACGATTCGTCGGGCGACCTCGCGGGGACCGTCTCCATCTGCCGGGACGTGACCGAGCGCGAGGTCCGCGAGCGCACGCTGAAGGACCAACGCGACGAGTTGGCGACCCTCGACCGCATCAACGAGGTCGCCCAAGAGGTCGTCAGGACGCTCATCGGCGAACCGAGTCGCGAGGAGATAGAGCGGGCGGTCTGCGACCGACTCGTGGAGACCGAACTCTACAAGACGGCGTGGGTCGGCGAACCCGACCCCGCCGACGAGAAGATGACCGAGCTCGTCGGCGCGGGGCTGAACGACGCGGTCCACTCGCTCGTCGAGATTATCGACGTGAGCGAGGAGAGCGCGGGACCCGCGGCCCGCGCCTACCACGGGGGAGAACCGCAGGTCATCGACGACGTGGGGAACGACGAGACGCTCCCGGCGGAGATGCAAGCGGGGCTGCTGGACCTCGGCTATAACTCCGGCATCGTCGTCCCGATTCGGTACGGCGACACGACCTACGGTCTGCTCGGCGTCGGGACCGAGCGACAGTCGGCGTTCAGCCAGCGCGAGGTGGACGCCTTCGACGTGTTGGGCGAGGTCATCGGGTTCGCCATCGGCGCGGTCAAACACCGGCGACTCGCGCTGTCGGACACGGTCGTCGAGTTGACCTTCCGACTCACCGACCGCGACTCGTTCTACGTCGCCGCCTCCGAGCAGTTAGACTGTACGGTCCGACTCGAAGGGATGACGGCGGGACCGGCGGGGCGCCTCCTGTTCTACGACGCGGTCTCCGGGACGGACCCCGACGCCATCTTCGAGTTCGCCGAGGACTGGGACGGAGTCGAGAACGTCCGCCTCGTCAGCGAGCACGGCGACGAGGCGCTGTTCGAGTTCACGATGTCGGGGTCGTCGCTCGTGCTGACCCTCTCGGAACACGGGGCCAAGACCAAGGCGGCGACCAGCGAGAACGGCGAGGGTACCGTCGTGGCGGAACTCCCCTCGGACGCCGACGTCCGGAGCGTGGTCGAACGCGTCCGCGCGAAGTACCCGGGCGTCGAACTCGCCGCCAAGCGCGAGACCGAGCGCGACCTCCAGACCGCCCGGGAGTTCCGGCGGGACTTGGACCAGCGACTCACCGACGCGCAGCGGACCGCGCTCCGGGCCTCCTACTTCGCGGGCTACTACGAGTGGCCGCGCGACAGCACCGCCGAGGAGGTGGCGGAAGCGCTCGGCATCTCGTCGCCGACGTTCCACCAGCACATCCGGAAGGCCCAGCAGGAACTTCTCGCCGCGTTCTTCGACCGCAACGGCGACCGACCCTAGCTGTTTAGGTCCACTGTTCTTTGTGGTTCGGTAGAAAGTGTTCGTCGGCGCGCCGCAACATGAGCAACGAACACGCACCGACGGGAGGAGAGGGGGCAACGATGGACGGTGACCCGTCCGTTTTCGACCAACAGACGGCGGAGGTAGATCTCGACGACCTCTTCGAGGTCCTCGCAGACGGGCAGCGTCGTCAACTGCTCGCCTATCTCGATAGCACCGACGACGACGTTGCGGCGTTTTCAGAACTGGTCGACCACGTCGCCGAGGAGTCAGGCGCGGTATCGAACGACGACGACGAGCGGGTCGCGGTGAACCTCCACCACAATCACCTGCCGAAACTCGAAGACGCGAACGTCGTGGAGTACGACCCGCGCAGCGAGACGGTCCGGTACCGTGGCGGTCCGGTCGTCAGCGACTGGGTCGAGATGGCCCGCACGTACGAATCCGACCACTAGTTGTAGTTCCGTTTCGACGCCGACCGTCGTTCTCGCTGTCGTCCTCACCGAGCGACTGCTCGACCGCCGTGGCGGGGTATCTCGAAAATGAAAAAGGACTTACCGCGCCGGGTCGACGCTCGTCGTATGAAAGCCGTCGTTCTTGCGGGCGGGTACGCGACTCGACTCTGGCCGATTACCAAGCACCGCCCCAAGATGTTCCTGCCGGTCGGTGACTCGACGGTCATCGACCAGATATTCGCGGAACTGGAAGCCGACGAGCGCATCGACGAGGTGTACGTCTCGACCAACGAGCGGTTCGCCGACGACTTCCGGACTCACCTCGCCGAGAGCGAGTTCGACAAGCCTCGCCTCACGGTCGAGGACACCACCGAGGAAGACGAGAAGTTCGGCGTCGTCGGGGCGCTGGCCCAACTGTTCGACCGGGAGAACATCACCGACGACACGCTCGTCATCGCCGGGGACAACCTCATCAGCTTCGGCGTCAGCGACTTCGTGGACTTCTTCCAAGCGAAGGACTCGCCGACGCTGGCGGCCTACGACGTGGGGTCCCGCGAGCGGGCGAAGTCCTACGGACTGGTCGAACTCGACGGCGACGAGGTCGTGGACTTCCAAGAGAAGCCCGAAGACCCCAAGAGCACGCTGGTGTCCATCGCCTGTTACGCCTTCACCGCCGAGACAATCCCGCTGCTGGACGAGTACCTCGAGAGCGGCAACAACCCCGACGAACCGGGCTGGTTCGTCCAGTGGCTCCAGCAGCGCGACTCGGTGTACGCCTACACCTTCGACGAGGCGTGGTTCGACATCGGCACGCCCGAGAGCTATCTGGAGGCGGTCGGCTGGAAACTCGACGGCGAGAACGAGATCGCCGACTCCGCCACGGTCGAGAACACCACGCTCGGCGACAACGTCCACGTCATGCCGGGCGCGGAGGTCATAAACTCCAGCGTCAACAACTCCATCGTCTTCCCGAACGCGACGATTCAGGACTGCGACATCCGCGACTCCATCATCGACGAGAAAACCCGCGTCGAGAACATGGACCTCTCGGGCGCGCTCATCGGGGCGCACACCCAGATTCTGAACGGCGAGTAGCGCGGCGTCCGGTTTACTCTATTCTCGCACGCCGAGATACGCCTCTTGGCCTTCGAACTCGCCGCCGCGCAGGAGGTGGAGGACGTGGGCCACCGCGCGGTGATTCCCGTCGGCGACGTACGCCGGGTCGTCGCCCTCCTCGACCACGACGAGGCGGCCCTGCGGTCCCTCCCGGTCGATGGCGTCGGCGAGTTCGACGACCTCCCGGAGGTCCTTGCCGGTCTCGGACCCCAGCGCGTCCACGTCGTCGGTCTCGTGGATGCGCTCGGCGATGCTCTCGATTCGGTCGTCGTCGGTCAGCGCGCGCCACCCCTGCTCGGGTTCGCCGACGACGACCCGGAGGTCACGGAGCGCGTCCTCCGAGAGGTCGGCGAGGTACCAGTCGGCCGGTTCGGGCGTGAACACGTGTTCGGCGATGGGCTTGCGCTCGAACAGTTCCTCCCGGAGCGCGGGTTCGGTGCCGATGGCGTCGGGGTTCGGGGCGCCGTCCTCGTCCTCGACTTCCTGACCGAGCCAGTAGCGCATCACCCGCTCCGGCGAGACCGGTTCGGGGTCGCCGCGGAGGCGGTCTTCGATGGTCATGGGGTTCGATTCGAAGGCGGCCCACGGTCAGAAGAGTTACGGCAATCGGTCGGCGCGCTCCTCGGACCTACTCGCCCAGCCACGCGTCCGTAATCTGCAGGGTCCCGCGCGTCCCGTCCCACTCGGTCTCGTACTCCAGTTCGATGGGCCGCTCCATGTGCGGGCCGTCGGTCACCAGCGTCTCGAACTCGCCGCCCTCGCCGAGGATGTGGACGCCGTGGCTCTCGTTCAGGTCCTCCAACTCGGCGATGGCTTCCCCGTCCAGCGTCCGCCCGAGCCACGACTCGTCGAGTCCGTAGGCCGCGACCCGGATGACGGTAATCTCGAAGCCCGCGTCGAGCATCGCATCGGCGAGTTCGCGTGGGTCTTCCTGCCAGAGCGGCGCGAACACCTCGGCGTCGAGTCGGTCGGCCATCGCCTCGATGCGGGAGGTCTGGTACTCGCTCTCGACGGCGCCCGCCGTGACGCCCGCGACGCCGTCGGGAAGTTCCGAGTCGAGTTCGCCCAGCGCGGCTTCGAGCGGTCGGAGTTCCGCGTCGCCCTGCGCGCCCGACTCCTCGGCGTCGGCGGCCTCGAAGTCGTCGGGTTCGACCTCCACGAGCGGAACGCCGACGCTCTCGGCCGCGAGCGAGGCGAGGCGCGTCGCCGGAACGTGGTACATGTAGGAGTCGCCCTCCGGGTGAACGGTGACGAGGCGAGACACGTCGAGTCCCTCCTCCAGCGCGCGGTAGAGCGCCCACGACGAGTCCTTGCCGCCCGAGAAGAGGCTGACCCACGACCCGTCGCTCGCGGCGGCGTCGTCGGCCGCGGCGGAATATTCGGTCATGGCGGTGAGTCGGAGAGCGGCGGATTTAGGTGCGGCGAATCGGCGCGTCCGCGTGACGGCGAACCGCCACCTGAGGCCACCTCGAAGGAACAGAATCCTCGAAGACTCTCGTTCGGAGAGTCGCGGCGAGCGCCGTCAGTCCACCAGTTCCTCGTCCTCGAACTCCTCGCCGAGCGACGACCCGGTGACGTACGTCGAGACGCGCACTCCGAGGAGACTCACCACGATGCCGGCGACGACGAACAGCGCCATCCGCGTCCCGGGGTCGAGTTCGATGCGCTCGACCGCGAGACTCCCCAGTTCCATGGCGGGGACGACCAGCGGTTCGACGTACGCCTCACGCTGGAGGAAGTACGCCGAGAAACCCCGGACGACCAGTCCGACCGCGAGGACGCCGAACGGGAGGTTGAGATAGGAGTTGCGCAGGTTGTCGTTGCGGATGACCTCGTCCAGCAGTCGGCCGGTCGAGGCCGCCAGCGCCGCCGCGGCCAACCACGGCACGCTGGCGAACGCGAACGCCATCGCGGGCATCAGGACGCCCTCTGTGGGCGCGGAGGGGTCCGAGACCCGGAGCGCTCCGGCGAAGACGCCGATGAGCGAGAGACCCGCCGCGACGACGTAGGTCACGATGGAGACGCGCCCGGAGTAGAGCGCGTCCTTGGCCTCGGCGGGCATGTCGGCCACGTAGTCGTCGACGCCCAGTCCCTTGTAGAGGACGAACAGGCCGATGACCGCGGTGATGGAGGCGACCGCCATCGCGGGACCGAACGCCATCAGCAGGATGGGAAAGGCCAGCATGGCGACCCCGACCGGGACGAGGACGGTCTGGCGCAACTCCTCGTCGGCGAGAAACTGCTTGAGCAGGTAGTAGGTCGACTCGATGTCGCGGGCCTGCCGGACGACCACGCGGTCCACCGCGTCGACCCGCACCCGACTCTCGATGATGGGGACCAGTCGCTCGTCCTGCGCGCTGTCGATGACGACCACCGCCGAGTCGGGGTCGTACTCGGCGATGAGCGAGTCCATCTGTTCGGCGACCGCTCGGTCGCGCCCGACCATCGTCTCGGCCGCGCCCGAGATGACCGCCACCGAGACCTCCTCGTCGCCGTCCCGCAGGTCGCGGGCCACGCGCAGGGATTCGAGCAGACAGTTGACGCTGGCGTCTTCGGGGTCCGCGAGACCGACCTCGGTCACGAGCGACCGGACCGCTTCCCACCCCGAGACGGGGGTGTCGAGGCCGGTCTTGGTCCCGATGTCGTCGTCGCGGTCGACGCACACTACCAGCGTACTCATGTCGCGTATCTGAATCCAGACGGTCGCGCGTTAAAAACCCTCCTGCTTACCGAAATCTGACCGGAGGCAGCGACGCGGCGCGCGAGAACGCCGCGACAACCCGTCGAAATCGGTCGCCGAGCGTCCCGACGATAGTAACGACGCGTTCCGCCGAGAACGATGCGTTCCGACGATGGCAACGACGACGCTCTCGGGGGTTACAGCCGAGCGAGATTCGCGACGTTCGCGGCGACGCCGTGGCCGACCTTCCGGCCGGCGCCCCGAGCGTAGTGTTGCACGCTCCGGTGGAACGGCTGGCGCCGACCGTGGACCTCGGCGTCGCCGTTCGCCAGCGCGCTCACGATGCGGTCGCGGTCGAGGTCGCGCTTCGAGGACGCCTCGACCGTGAGTTCGGTGTACGCGCGGCCGATGTACTTCGCGGAGTGAGCGTCGCTGGCCGCGACGCCGGGGTAGTCGTTGCGGGCCGCGAACTGCCGGGCCCGGCGGTTCCGGTAGCCGGTGAAAATCCACGCGTTGTACACCTCGATGGCGTCGCAGTCGGTGATGCGCCCCCGGCGGACGCCGTGGCGAGTCCGCTGGAACGGGTGGGGAACGATTGCGACGCCGCCCGCGTCACGGACCTCCGCGACCGTCTCGTCGAGCGGTCGGTGGGGTTCCGGGCGCTCCGTGACGCCGATAGCCAGCAGGTGGCCCGCGGCGGTCGAGACTTCGACACCCGGAATCCCGACCAGTCCGTACTCGGGCGCGAGTTCGGCCGCCCGGAGCGACTCGCGGATGGTGTCGTGGTCGGTCACGACGATGCCGTCGAGTCCGATGTCGCTGGCCTGCGCCAACAGCATCTCGACCGGTTCGTGACCGTCGTACGACCCCTCGGAGTGGACGTGGGGGTCTATCGTCACCGTTACCTCTGGGGCCATTTTCACCTTCTAGCGCCCGAAACGCCAAAAGTGCGGCCATCGAAGAGTTGACAGTACGACGATGGATGAGACGACGCGGGTGACGCTCGAGGCCGAGGAGTGGTACGTCCTGACGAACTGGCTCCGCGAGCGCGAGAACCGACTCCAGTACGCGCTCCGGTCGAAGTCCGACGAGTGGGCGTTCGTCCACGACCTCCGGCGGGAAATCGAGCGGCGGCGCGACGACGGGTCCGAGCGCACTGGCGAGGAAACCTCGGGCGACGCCGAAACCGCGGGCGTCACGGAGACCCTCGCGCTCACCGACCGGCAGGTGGCGTACCTCTCGTCGTTCCTCCGCAAGCGCGCGCGGAAACTCCGCCTCCTGCCGTGGCGCGACCGGGAGCGCCGGGACGTGTTGCACCTCCGAGACCACCTGCGCGCGGAGGTCGAGCGCGAGGCGAGCAGGAGGAACGGGGACCGCTAATCGGCGTCCGCGGGGTCCAAGACCGCACCCGTCTCGACATCGACGCCCACCCTATCGCAGATGTCTGACAGCGGGCACTCGTCCAGTCCGTCGAGACACGCCGGCTTTCGCGCGGAACAGAACTCCCGGCCGAACTGGATGCTCGCTGTGTGGCCGAACCCGCACTTCTCGGCGGGCACGTCGCGCTCCAGCACCGCCCGGACCGCCTCGTGGTCGGCGTCGGCGGGCGCGACGCCGAGTCGCCGGTAGATGCGGTGGACGTGGGTGTCGACCGGGAAGACGCCCGCCTGCCCGCCGGCGAACAGCAGGACGCAGTCGGCGGTCTTGGGACCGACTCCGTCCATGTCGAGGAGCGCGGACCGGACCTCGGCGGGGTCGCCCTCCCTGACGAAGTCGTCGAACGCGGCCGCGCTCCCGTACTCCTCCAGCACGCGGTCGGCGACCGCGACCAGTACCTCGGACTTCCGGTTGTAGAGGCCCGCGGGCCGAATCGCGTCCGCGAGTTCGTCGAGTCGAGCGTCTGCGAGCGCCGAAGCGAGGTCTGCACCGCCGTACCGTTCCATCAGCGCGTCGTGGGCGGGTTGGCTCGCCAGGTCGCTGGTGTTCTGGCTCAAGATAGTCCGGACCAGACACTCGAAGGCGTCCTGCCCGCCGTAGGTCTTCTGCCAGTACAGGTCGCCGAGGCGGTCCACGACGGCCTCTGCGCGCGTCCCGGCTTCGCCGGGGGAGAACTCCGCGACCGAACTCGCCTCGGCGTCGCCGCCGCTGATGTTCTCCGCGGGTTCGGCGCGTTCGGCGGGGGCGACGCTCTCGCCTCGCCCGGCGTCTCCGCTCGCGTCGGACTCCTCGGTCATGGTCGGAACTGGGGACGCGACCGGATTAAAACGGTCGGCTACTCGCTCGGGTCGCCCGCGATCGACCGCCACGCCCGCGACCCGTCGCTCGGCCGACCACGCACGAAGAATCAGTCCTCGCGCTCGACGGTCAACGTCACGGTCAGGTCGGCCCCGTTCGCCAGCGCATCGACCAACTCGCGGTCGAATCCCTCGGCCGCGAACTCGGCCCCGACGAGAATCGTCCGGTCGTCGACGTAGTCGCTGGTCCGACCCACGGCGCTCCGGTCGTTCTCGAACGCGAGGTCGGGGTGGCCGCGCCCGACCACGGTCTCGGCGTGGCCGTCGGTCTCGAACGTCGCGGTGATAGTGGCGTCGGCGTGCCGGCAGGCCGCGATGAACTCGGGGTCGAAGTCGGCCGGGGCGCGGTCGGCCTCGACCCCGAGGATGCAGTCGCCCGCAGGTGTGAGGTAGTCGTCGGTCGTGACCTCGAAGGTGCTGGCGTGGGCGGCCGAGACGTTCTCGTGGCCGCGCGCGTGGATGACTTCTTCCATGCGGGGCGATTTCGCCAGCAGGCACTTCAGGGTCGCCTTTCGGCACGACGGTCTCCGACGAGGCGGGGTGGCCGTCCTTGGCGAGGCGGAGTTTTCGTCTTCGTGGAGGCGCGGAGTGGCCGTTCTCGGTCGGCCGGAGCGACCGTCTCAGGGCGGGAGTGGCGGAGTCGGCGTTCCGGAGGGGGCTACCGCACCACCGTCACCGTGACCGCGCCGCAGGCGCACTCGTAGGCGCGGCGCTCGCCTGCGTCGGTCGTCATCCGGAGCATCAACTCGGTCTCGCTGAGGGTACGCTCGCAGTTCCGGCCGTCGCAGACGCACTGCAGGTCTTCGAGCATAACAGTCGGTGGTCCCGCCACCCTACTTAAATTGTGCCAAGGGCGGGGTGAAAGTGAAAGTGGTCGCCGACGGGACGTAAAACCTATCTGGTGTGGGTTTCGTTCCCCGAGTATGTCTCTGACCGACTGGACGGGCGCCGCGGTCGAACCGTCCGCGGGTGACGGGCCGCCCTCCCCCGACGAGTGGCACCCCGTGGACGTGCCCGGCCGCCCCGAGCGCTTCGCGGACGCCGACGCCGTCGCCTACCGGACCGAGTTCGGCGACCCCCGCGACGGCGACGAGCGCGCGACTCTCGAACTCCGCGGCCTGTTCGCACACGCCCGGATCTGGCTGAACGGTGACCTGCTGGACGAACACGATGCCCACTTCGTCCCCGCGAGATACGAACTGAACCTCGACTCGGACAACGAGTTAGTCGTCGAGTGTCGCGCCCCCGAGGCGTTCGGCGGCGTCTACGCGACCGACCGAGTCCCCGACGAGCGCGCGGTCCCCGGCATCTGGTGGGCCGCGGACCTCGAAACGCACCCCCGGACGTTCGTCGACCGACTCTCGCTGACGCCGCGTCGGACGGAGAACGGCGCGGTCATCGACGCCGAACTCGCCGTCGAGGCGGGCGAATCGCTGGACGACCGCGTCTCGCTGTCGGTTCGCCCGCAGGGGTTCCGAGGCGGCGGCGTGATGGAGCGCGCCCGAGTCGAGGCCGACGCCGGAGAGCGCGCGACGGTCGAGAAGACCCTCGAACTCCGGGACCCGGCCTACTGGTGGCCCAACGGGTTCGGTCCCCAGCACCAGTACGAGGTTCGGGCGAAACTGGGCGATTCGGAGCGCGTCGTCCAGACCGGTCTCTGTGAGGTCGAGACCGCTGGAGCGACGGACGGCGCGGGCGACGACGCGCTGGTCGTCAACGGCCAGCGAGTTCCGGCCCGCGGGTTCTCGCTGCTCCCCACCGGCGACCCGACGTGGGACGTGGAACGGGCCGCGAACGCCAACGCGAACCTCGTCCGGGCGTACGGTCACGTCCCGCCTATGGAGTTCTACGAGGCCGCGGCCGACGCCGGCCTGCTGGTCTGGCAGGACCTCCCGCTGGTCGGACGGGCCGAGGCCGACCCCGACGCCGCGAAATCGCTGGCCGAGACGGTCGCCGCCTCGGTCGAGCGCCACCCCTGCGTGGCCGCGTTCGGCGTCCGCTCCGACCCGACCGACCACCTCGCGGGCGTCGGTCCCTCACGGGTCGCGCGCTACAAGTTCCGGTGGCGGGCGTGGCGCGCGAGGTACGACGGTGACGCGGACCGAGAACTCGCCGACGCGCTCCCCGAAGGCGCTCCGGTCTTTCCCGTCTCGGGCGGGCCGGGCATCGGCGCCGACGCGACCCACCTCTATCCCGGTTGGGAGTTCGGCACGCCCGCCGACACCGAGTGGGCGCTGGACAAGTACGACTGCGGCGGCGCGGTCGGGGCGTTCGGTGCGGGGTCGCTCGTCGGCGAGGACGGCCACGACGCGGCCGGATTCGACGCCGGCGCCCACGCCGCGTACGTCGAGGCGGGCGTCGAGTCCGACGAGTCGGCGGTCGAAGCCTCTCAAGCGTATCAGGCCCGCGTCCTGAAGGACGTGACCGAGACGCTCCGGCGGCGGGGAAGCGGCCTGCTCGCGGCCGACGCGCTCCGAGACATCGACGAAGGCGCGGGCATGGGCGTGCTGTCGGCCGACGGGAGCGAGAAGGCGGGCTACGAGGCGATTGCGGCCTCGCTGGAACCCGTGCAGGTCGTCCTAGACGAGTACCCCGCGGCCGGAGAGACCAGAGAGCTCACGGTCGTCAACGACACGCCAGAGGCGGTCTCGGGCACCGTCTCGTGGACCGCGGGCGGCCAGACCGGCGAGAGCGACGCGGAGGTCGGTCCACTCGACCGCGAGCGGGCGGGCACGCTGACCGTGCCGTCAGACGCCGAGACAGTCGAACTGTCGTTCGGACGCGCCGACGGAGCGGTGCAGAACGTGTATCCGCTGTAAGTTCGGCGTCGTCCGCTCGGCGCTGGTCGGTTCGGTGAGACGTCGTCGGTCGCGCTCGATTCACCGGTCTCGCTCGTCGCGGTGCGACCGTGACGGCGGGCGATTTACTCGCGACCCTCGCGGCAGTTCTTTATATCCCCCCGCACAGTGTGGGAACGGCTTACACGGCCGTTAGCGGGCGTGTGAACCGTTTCCATTAGCCAACTATACGGAACATTTATATAGCCACAGCGAATATTTGTTGATACCAGAACGCCACGAGCGTTCGGCAAGCATCGTGCGACAAATGACATGGGACTATTGTCACCGGTCGATTGCCAGTTGCATACAGCGGTTGCTGTCGCTCACTGGACTGCCGAACGCCACGGCGGGCATGGAATCGAGGTTTAATTAAGCATGGTAAGTGTAACAGAAGAGGAACTTCAGAACAAGTCGAAAGGCGAACTAATCAAACTCGCAGGACAGCTCCGAGACCGACGAAACGAGCTGAACCAGAAGGCTAGCAAGCGAGCGTCCAAGCGCGACGACCTCAACGCCGAGACGCGCGAGAAGGTCGACGAGGCTCAGGAACACCGCGAGAAGCGCGACGAGCTCAACGAGCAGGTTCAGGAACACAAGGAACAGCGCAACGAGCTCAACGCCAAGGCCAACGAGCTGTTCGACGAAGTCGAGCAGAAGAAGTCCGACCTCGAACTCGACGAGGGCAAGGACATCGAGGAACTCGAATCCGAAATCGAAGACCTCGAGTTCAAGCAGCAGACCGAGGTTCTCTCGACCGAGGACGAGCGCGAACTCATCGAGAAGATCGAGGAGAAGCGCGAGAAGCTTCAAGAGCGAAAGGAGAAGCTCGACGACAGCGAGAACCTCGACGAACTCGTCGAGGAAGCCGAGGAGGTCCGCGCCGAAGCGAGCCGTCACCACGAGAAGGTCACGGAACTCGCCGACAAGGCCCAAGAGCATCACAACCAGATGATCGAGGCCTACCGCGAAGCCGACGAAATCCGCGACGAGGCCGACGAGATGCACGAGAGCTTCGTGGAGGCCCAGGAGGCCGCCGACCAGCACCACGAGGACTTCGTCCGCGTCCAGAAGCGCCTGCGCGAACTCGACAAGCAGGAAGAGGAAGAGCGCAAGTCCGAGAAGGAGAAGGAGCGCGAAGAGGCCAAGGAGGAGGCCGAGGAGATCTACCAGCAGTTCAAGGAAGGCGAGACCCTCGACACCGAGGACCTCATGAAGCTCCAGAAGACGGGTCTGCTGTAAGTTCGTAGTTCTGCGACTCTGTTTCTCAGTTCTTCGGTAGCGAGTAGCGGTAGCGTCGCGAGTCGTGAGCGTTCGGTGGGGCTATCGCGTCGAAGTCCAGTCGGAACGAGCTATCGCCAACGCTCGTCGCAGTCCGCCAGTTGACCGTAGAGACGCCGACTGCGTACCGGTGGCGAACCGGACCAACGTTTAAATACCGAGGCGCCAAACTCGGACTCGTGTCACTCGCGGTCCGAGACCTCACGCGGTCACAAGCACCTGCCCGCGCTATGCGTATGCGCACCCGAAGCAACGCGTAGCGTCGGGAGGACCCGCCCGGACCGCGGCCCGCGGACGGTTTTTGCGGTGGCGAAACCCGACCGGTCGGTCGAATCGCCAGCCAGTTACGTTCGGAAACCGCGCGACGATACCCATGCACGAACACGGAAATCGGCGGGTTTTACACCCGCCACGAAGGATTGGATAGTATGAGCCACGACGACTTCCCCACGGAGAAGCCAGCGGTGGTGACCTGCGGGTTGCCGTACGCCAACGGCGACCTGCACATCGGCCACCTCCGGACGTACGTCAGCGGCGACGCCTACGCTCGCTCGCTGGAGAAACTCGGCCAGCGCACCGCGTTCGTCTCCGGGTCCGACATGCACGGCACCCCGGTGGCGGTCAACGCCGAGGAGGCGGGCGTCTCCCCCGAGGAGTTCGCCCTCGAACACCACGAGAAGTACGCCGAGACGTTCCCCCGATTCAACGTCGAGTTCGACAACTACGGCCACACCCACGACGAGACCAACACCGAACTCACCCAGGAGTTCGTCCGGTCGTGGATTGACAACGACCACGTCTTCGAGAAGGAGATTCAGGTGGCGTGGGACCCCGAGGCCGACACGCCCCTGCCCGACCGCTACGTCGAGGGCACCTGCCCGTACTGCGGCGCGAAGGCCCGGGGCGACGAGTGCGACGAGGGATGTCAGCGCCACCTCGAACCCGGCGAAATCGAGGACCCGCGCTCGACCCTGACCGGCAACCCCGCGGAGTACCGCGCGCGCGAACACGAGTTCCTGCGACTCTCCGACTTTCAGGAGTACCTCGCTGGCTTCATCGACCGACTCGAAGGCACCTCCAACGCCCGCAACCAGCCCCGCGAGTGGATAGAGGGCGAACTGCAGGACCTCTGTATCACCCGGGACATGGACTGGGGAATCGACTACCCGGGCGAAGGGAAGGAGGACCTCGTCCTCTACGTCTGGGTGGACGCCCCCATCGAGTACGTCGCCTCGACCAAGCAGTACACCGAGCGCGTCGGCGAGGACGTGTTCGACTGGGAGGAAGTCTGGAAGGACGGCGCGCCCGAAGCGGGGAGCGAGGGCGATGCCGACGACGAGACGTGGGAGGCCGCCGACACCGGCGAAATCGTCCACGTCGTCGGTCGCGACATCATCCAGCACCACACCGTCTTCTGGCCGTCGATGCTCCGGGGCGCAGGCTACAACGAACCCCGCGCCGTCATGGCCAGCGGCTTCGTCAACCTCGACGGACAGGCGTTCTCGACCAGTCGCAACCGCGCGGTCTGGGCCGACGACTACCTCGACGAGGGGTTCCACCCGGACCTCGTGCGCTACTACCTGACCACGACCGGCGGCTTTCAGCAGGACGTGGACTTCTCGTGGGAGAAGTTCCAAGAGCGCGTCAACGGCGAGTTGGTCGGCACGCTCGGTAACTTCGCCTACCGGAGTCTGCTGTTCGCGGCCCGGAACTACGAGGGCACGCCCGAGGCCGACGCCTCCGACGAAGTGGCCGAGCGCATCGAGGAGGCCGTCGCGGACTTCGAGGCCGCGGTCAACGACTACTCGCTCAAAGAGGCGGGCGAGGCCGCGGTCTCGCTCGCCGGATTCGGCAACGAGTACATCCAGCGCAACGAACCGTGGAACCTGACCGACGACGACCCCGACCGGGCCGAACAGGTCATCTACGACTGCGTCCAGTTGGCGAAGGCGGTCGCGGTCCTCTCGGCGCCCATCCTCCCCGGCAAGGCCCAGCGACTCTGGGAGCAGTTGGGCGAGGAGGGGTCGGTCCACGACGCCGCGCTCGACGCCTGCCTCGAACCCCCGGCCGACGAGTTCGGCGAACCCGACGAACTGTTCGAGAAGATAGCGGACGAGCGCGTCGAGGAACTCAACGAGAAGTTGCAGGAGCGAGTCGAAGCGGCTACGGAGGACGGCGACGAAGGCACGGCCGAGACCGAGGAAGACGAATCCATGAGCGACGACACCGACATCGAACCCATCGACGAAGACCGCATCAGCTTCGAAGAATTCCAGGACCTCGACGTTCGCGTCGGCGAAATCGAGGTCGCCGAACCCATCGAGGGGGCCGACGACCTCGCGCGCCTCGAAGTGGACATCGGGGTCGAGACCCGCCAAATCGTCGCGGGCATCAAGCAACTCCACGACCTCGAGAAACTGCCGGGAACGAAGGTCGTCGTCGTGGCCAACCTCGAACAGGCCGAACTGTTCGGCGTCGAGAGCAACGGGATGGTCCTCGCGGCGGGCGAGGACGCCGACCTGCTGACGACCCACGGCGACAGCGGTCCGGGCACGAAAGTCAAGTGACGGCGGGGAGAGCGCAGTTCCCTCCCGCCGGAAGTAACTATCAAAAATTATTTGTTCGCCAACTCTAAATCGCCGTTGCGGTGGACGCAGCGGTCGTACCTCCGTCACGCGAATCGCCGGCACCGGAGAACCGCTCCGCCGTGGATTGCCGGGATGGCAGTTATCGCGTGAGTTATCCCTCACGCCATCTCGGGTTCCCCTGTCGATTTCCGTCGCAACGCCGAAACGTCGCGCAGTAGCGAGGCCGATTCAGAGGTCGTCCACGACCTGAGCGAGTTCCTCCGTCGGGATTATCTCCATCGTCTGGGCGTCTAGGCCGTGGCGCTCCAGTGCGACTCCGGCCTGATACGCCGCGTCCCGGTCGGGGGCCTCCATGACCACGAGGAAGTCGTACTCGCCGAGGATGGCGTAGGTGTGTTTCAGGTCGGCCTTCTGGTCTTCGAGGTCCGACCGGATGTCGCCCCACACCGACGTGAGTTCCTGCGCGTTCTGGAAGTCCGTGCGCACGTCCACGAGGGAGGCGTACTCTGGCATATCTATTCCATTCGAGTGCGATGCAATAAGGGATTGTGGCTACCGAAACGACGGGACGTCCGCGGGGCGAATCGGAACCGGCGAGGCGAATCGAGAGCGGATTGACGAGACGACTCGGGGCCGCCGGCGGTAACTCGTCGGCGAGTCAATCTTGGCGGAATCTCCGTGGGTTTTTAGCGCGGTCGAACCTACCCGAACGCATGAGAAACGCGAAAATCGTCTGCACGTTAGGTCCGGCCTCGGACTCTCGACGGACAATCCGGGAGTTGGCCGACGCCGGGATGTCCGTCGCACGACTCAACGCCAGTCACGGCACGCGGGAGGACCGCGCCGAACTCGTCGACCACGTCCGGCGCGTGGACGAGACCACCGAAGACCCCCTCGCGGTGATGGTCGACCTGCAGGGCCCCGAGATTCGGACCGCCGAGGTCGAGGAACCGGTCCACCTCGAAACCGACTCGACGGTCCGGTTCGTGAAGGGCGACACCGCCACCCCCGAGGAAGTCGGTCTGAGTTACTCCATCACCAACGTCGAACCCGGCGACACGGTGCTGTTGGACGACGGTCGCATCGAGACCGTGGTCGAGGAAGTCGAGGAAGACGGCGACGGCGAGGGCGTCGTCGTCGCTCACGTCGTGAGCGGCGGCGACCTGAGCAGTCGGAAGGGCGTCAACGTCCCCGGCGTGGACCTCGACCTCGACGTCGTGACCGAGAAGGACCGCCGGGACCTCGAACTCGCCGCGGAGAAGGGGGCCGACTTCGTGGCCGCGAGTTTCGTCCGGAGCGCAGAGGACGTGCTGGCGGTCAACGGGGTGCTGGAGAGTCTGGGGGCGGACATCCCCATCGTCGCCAAGATAGAGCGCCGCGGCGCGGTGGAGAACCTCGACGAAATCGTGGACGCCGCCTACGGCGTGATGGTCGCGCGCGGAGACCTCGGCGTCGAGTGCCCGCTCGAAGACGTGCCGATGATTCAAAAGCGCATCATCCGGAAGTGCCAGCAGACCGGCACGCCGGTCATCACCGCGACCGAGATGCTGGACTCGATGGTCCACGCCCGCAGGCCAACGCGCGCAGAGGCCTCCGACGTGGCGAACGCGGTCCTCGACGGCACCGACGCGGTGATGCTGTCTGGCGAGACTGCCATCGGTGACGACCCCGTCCGGGTCGTGGAGACGATGGACCGCATCGTCCGTCAGGTCGAGGCGAGCGGCGAGTACGACGAGTTCCGCGAACAGCGCGTCCCGTCGGCCGAGGACGCCCGGACCGACGCGCTGGCGCGGTCGGCCCGTTACCTCGCGCGAGACATCGGCGCGTCGGCCATCGTCGCGGCGAGCGAATCGGGGTACACCGCGCTCAAGGTCGCGAAGTTCCGGCCGCAGGTCCCGGTCGTCGCCACGACGCCCAACGACGAGGTGCGCCGCCAACTCGCGCTCTCGTGGGGCGTCAACGCTCAGTACACGCCGCTGTCCGAGGGCGTGGACAACGTCATCGAGGACGCCGTGCAGGCCGCGCTCGATGCCGACGTGGCCGAGAGCGGCGACACGGTGGTCGTCCTCTCCGGGATGATGTCCGAACTAGAGGGAACGTCCACGACGAACACGCTCAAGGTCCACGTCGCGGCCGAGACCATCGGCACGGGCCGGAGCGTCGTCCGCGGGCGCGTCGCCGGTCCCGTCGCGCGGACCACCGACGGCGACCTGTCGGACGTGTCCGAGGGGGCGATTCTGGCGCTCGAACCCGAGTTCGACGGCGAGTTCGACGGCGACGCCTCGAAGCTCCGTGGCATCGTTGACGCCCGGCCGGGCATGACGGGCTACCCCGCGATGGTAGCGCGCGAACTCGACATCCCGATGGTCAGCGGCGCGCCGCTGGACCCCACCGTCCGAGACGGCGACGTTATCACCCTCGACGCCGAGCGCGGCGTGGTCTACGACGGCGACGTGACCCACGAGGAGCGACCCTGAGCGGAATCTGACGCCGTCGGCCGCCGACTCTCCGACCGCCCGCGTCCGGAGCCAACCTTTTCCCGGTGGCACTCCTACGCTCGGCCATGTCGGACTGGAAGTACGACACCGACGAAGTCGGCGAAGACGGCTACGAACCCGAGGAACCCGACGACCTCGACCCGATAGAACCGGGGTCGCCGACGATGGAGAACGCCTTCTTCGTCGCGCTCGGGGTGGCCTCGATGCTGTTCGTCTTCGCTCGCGTGATTCTGCTGGCCGGCGGGTAGTCCGTCGGCGCGCCCGCGGGAGCGTCGACTCCGATAGCCGCCGATTCGTCTCCGAAACTGCAAAACGTTAACCGGTCCGAATCCCAAGACGTTGCTATGGCACCGCTGTTGGACTCGCTCCCGCTGTTGCTCCTCGTCGCTGGCATCGGTCTCGCCATCGCCGAGGCGCTGATACCGGGCGCGCACTTCGTCGTCCTCGGCGTCGCGCTCGTCCTCGCGGGACTCGTCGGCTTACTGCTCGGACCGGCCGCGTCGCCGCTGATACTGGCTGCGCTGGTGTTGGGGTTCGGCGCGGCGTCGCTGTACGCGTACCGCGAGCTGGACCTCTACGGCGGGAAGGGCGTCGCGCGCACCCGCGACTCCGACTCGCTGAAGGGCGAGACCGGCCGCGTGACCGAACGGGTCACGCCCGAGGAGGGCCAGATAAAACTCCACGAGGGCGGGTTCAACCCCTACTACGCCGCTCGGACCGTCCGGGGTGAGATTCCCGAGGGGACCGAAGTGATGGTAGTCGACCCCGGCGGCGGCAACGTCGTCAAGGTCGAGGCACTGGAGGCCATCGAGGACCCCATCGACCGCGAACTGGCGAAGGGACGGGACGGCGACGCGCCCGCCCGAGAGCGCGAGACCGACACCGAGGAGATTTGAGTCCGGAGCGTTCGACCGGACGCCGCGTCCCCGAGCGGTGACAAAATTTCGTCGCCGTCCCACCGACGGTGAGGGGAACGCTTAACATTCATTCTTGCTAACAGTCCGAGTATGTTGGTTCCACTACAGGCCGCCGCAGTAGGTGGCTTCACGATAGTCGCCCTGTTGGTCCTCGCGCTGGCAGTAATCACCATCTGGCAGTCGGTCGAAATCGTCGACGCGACCGAGAAGCGCGCGCTGACCGTCTTCGGTGAGTACCGGAAACTCCTCGAACCCGGTATCAACTTCGTGCCGCCGTTCGTGAGCGCGACCCACCGCTTCGACATGCGGACCCAGACGTTGGACGTGCCACGACAGGAAGCCATCACCCGCGACAACTCGCCGGTGACCGCCGACGCCGTGGTCTACATCAAGGTCATGGACGCCAAGAAGGCGTTCCTCGAAGTCGAGGACTACAAGCGCGCCGTCTCGAACCTCGCCCAGACCACCCTGCGGGCCGTGCTGGGCGACATGGAACTCGACGACACGCTCAACAAGCGCCAGGAGATAAACGCCAAAATCCGGCGCGAACTCGACGAACCCACCGACGAGTGGGGTATCCGCGTCGAGAGCGTCGAAGTTCGGGAGGTCAACCCGAGCAAGGACGTCCAGCAGGCGATGGAGCAACAGACCTCCGCGGAGCGCAAGCGCCGCGCCATGATTCTGGAGGCGCAGGGTGAGCGCCGGAGTGCCATCGAGACCGCAGAGGGTGACAAGCAGTCGAACATCATCCGCGCGCAGGGTGAGAAGCAGAGCCAGATTCTTGAGGCGCAGGGTGACGCAGTTTCGACCGTCCTCCGCGCGAAGTCCGCCGAGTCGATGGGCGAGCGCGCGGTCATCGACAAGGGGATGGAGACGCTCGAATCCATCGGTCAGGGAGAGTCCACGACCTTCGTCCTCCCGCAGGAACTCTCCTCGATGCTCGGCCGCTACGGCAAGCATCTGACCGGGAGCGACGTGAAGGAGGACAACGGCGAACTCGATAGCCTCGACTTCGACGAGGAGACCCGCGAACTCATCGGTCTCGACAACATCGAGGAGATTCTCGGCCAGATAGACGAGGAGGCCGAGATGGACGTCGAAGCGATGGAACAGGAGGCCCAGGCCATCAAGGAGGGCGAGGACCCCGCGAACATCAAGAGCGCCGACGAGGTCATCGAGGAGATGGACGAGGAGTCCCCCGACATCGAGGACGTGGAAGCCGAGATGGACGCCGAAGTCGAGAAGTAATCCCCGACGATTTACTCCACTTTTCCGACAATTCGCTCCGAATCCGACGTATTTCCTTGGATTCCTTCGGAAACGTATTAGTACGCGTGCGGAGAGTGTACAGTTGCGCGGCGGTACCGAGTTGCGCCGGTCCGTTACCGCCGCCACGCGTTCTGGCGTGCGGGTACATCCGAGAAATCGACCGTAGAGCGGCGCGGGGCGTCCGCAAGAAATTCCGAAATCTTCTGTCCCGAGAGCGTCGGGACCCACGTCCGGATTCGTTCGAGGCACCCACCCGGGACCGACCGAAGCGTAGCGTACACCCGTAGAGTGCGACGCTACGCCTCCGACGCGGACTGTCGGCGTCGGAGGCCGTTTCCGACCGAATCGTGGCTGGCGCTCGAAACGACGACCGGCCGGCCGTCCCCAGACCGCCGCCACAGTCGCTGTCAGGTCGTATTCCGACCTCTCAGCTGTGCGACCGACTCGCAAGCCGAAGACGTTTTAATCCTCCGCACCGACCCTACAGTTGTAGATGGTTGAGCGCTCCGAAGTGGATGAAAATAAGCGGGCGACCCTCCGCCGGTTCGCGGTCTTGGGGGCCGCGACGCCGCTCGCCAAGTTTCGCGACGACGGCGAGAGCGGCGAGAGCGAGGCCCGCGACGCGATTGCGGGCTACGTCGCCACCACGCCGGGCGCGCACTTCTCGAAGGTCCGTGACGACCTCAAACTGGGAACGGGAGAGGCTCAACACCACCTCCGACAGTTGCTCGAGGCGGGCGTGGTCGAGAGCCGACGGGACGGTGACTACCGCCGATTCTATCCGGCCGAGCAGTTCTCCTCGTTCGAGCAGGTCGCACTGGGCTACCTCCGCAGGGACACCCCGCGGGGGATGCTCGTCGAGTTACTGCGCGACCCGTCGGCGACCGGTAGCGACCTCGCCGACGCGCTGGACGTGTCGAGACCGACCGTGAGCAAGTACGCCGCCGACCTCGAAGACGCCGGTCTGTTGGACCGCGAGGACGGCTACGCGGTCCGGAACCCCGAGACGGTCATCACCCTGCTGGTCAGGTACGCCGACTCGTTCGGCGAGACCGCCGCGACGTTCGCGGCCGAGGCCGACGGGTTCATCTCGTTCGACCCGTAGTTTTTCGGTCGCCCGCAGTCCGTCTTTCTTCATGGACACCGTCGCAGTCACCGGCGGGAACGGCGAGTTAGGCACCGCGTTACTCTCGGCGCTCGCCGAGCGCGGCTATCGGACAGTCAACCTGAGCAGGGGCGACCGGCGCGAGCGAGTCGCCGACCGGTATCTCCGGACCGACCTGCTGGACCCCGGCGAGGTGTACGGGTCGCTCGCCAGCGCCGACCCCGACGCCGTCGCCCACTTCGGGACGATTCCGCGCCCGGACGAGACGCCCGGCCACGTCACCTTCCGGAGCAACGCCCAGACGCCGTACCACGTGCTGGAGGCCGCCGAGGCGCTCGGCATCGAGACGGTGGTATTCGCGTCTAGCCTCTCGGCGATGGGCGGGGGCTTCGAAGACGAGGTGCGCGTCGAGTACCTCCCGGTGGACGAGTCCCACCCGCTGACGCCCTCGAACGCCTACGGACTGGGCAAGCAGGTCGCCGAAGTCGTCGCCGACGGGTTCGGCCGCCGCGAGGGGAGGCCGACAACGCTCGCGTCGCTCCGGTTCCCGCTCGTCGTGACCGACGAGGAACTCCGGACCGTCTTCGCCGAGCGCGACCGGTCGCTGGACGGGATTCGAGACGCCGGGTTCTACGAGAAGGCGCGCAAGACGCTGTTCGGGTACCTTCACATCGCGGACGCCGCGGACCTCGCGGTCCGAGCGCTGGAGGCGGGCTTCGCGGGTCACGAGGTCTTCTTCGGGGCCGCCGAGGACACGACTGTCGACGCGCCGAGCGCGGAACTCGCGGACCTGTACGACGCGGAAGTCCGCGAGTCGCCGACTGGGTACGAACGGCTAATCGACGCGAGCAAGGCCGAGCGACTGCTCGACTGGTCGGCCGAACGGTCGTGGCGCAGGCGGTGACGGAAAAAGACGAAACGGGAACCGAGCGGACGGCGGAAAACCCACACTCCCCGAGCACGTGCCAGCAGCGTTCGCGTCTCGGGCGTCGTATCGAACGTCGCGTTCCGGACGTCCGCGTTACGTCGTAACCTTCCACGTGGTCGAAGAGGAGTATCCCCACTTCTCGACGTCCACGTCGAACTCGCCCTCTGCGATGGCAGTCATGTTCGCGCCGACCTCCTTGGCGGTCATTCCGAGTTCGTCGCCGATGAGTCGGGACTTGAAGTAGGTCTTCATCTGTCCCTTCTCGCGGAGGTACTGGAGGATGCGCTGTTGTTTGTCGGTCAGGGTGGTCGTGCCAGCAGTTGCGGTCGTGCTCATGCCTTACTCTCTCCTTGGACGGAAACCGCCTTAGGGGATTTGGTACGTGGAGTTAACACCGGGCCCTCGTGCGATTTCATCGCTATTTTCTTTGAACTAAACCACCCCCGAGGGGGGTGTTGGTACGGCTGGTTAATCTGGAGTTTCCAGAGAACGTTCCGCGGAGTCGCCCGCGACGACTCGGCGAGCGTCGGCACCGCGAGCGGCCTCCGGTGGCCCCCGACGGACGACCAGTTCGAATTTCAGGCCTCCGTAAGCGCGGATTACCGAGCGTAACGACGGCGCGACTCGGTTCCACGAGGGGTTTCGGCGTGAACGTACGTGAACGACGACGCAAGGCCCGGCTTAGGGGCGTGTACTGGATGGAACGGAGCAGAAGGTACTTACGCGGCGCGGCAGACTCTCTTCGATAATGAGCGGTCGTGGAGTCGAGGTGAGCGTCGTCCTTCCGGCCTACAACGAGGAGGCGACCATAGAGAACACGGTCGAGACGACACTCGCCACGTTAGACGAATTCCTCCCCGCAGGAACCTTCGAGGTCATCGTAGCCGAGGACGGGTGCGACGACCGAACGCCCGAAATCGCCGACAGGATGGCGGCCGAGGACGAACGGGTCCGCCACTACCACAGCGACGAGCGGTTGGGGCGGGGCGGAGCTTTGAATCGAGCCTTCGAGGCCGCGGACGGCGACACGCTGGTGTACTTCGACACCGATCTCGCCACCGACATGCGACACCTCGAAGAACTGGTCGAGAGCGTCCGGTCGGGCGAGTACGACTTCGCCACCGGGTCGCGCTGGATGCCGGGCGAGACGGCCGACCGACCCGCCAAGCGCGATGTCGCGAGTCGAGGGTTCAACGGGCTTACCCGGACCTTCCTCGGGTCGGAGATGCGCGACCACCAGTGCGGGTTCAAGGCGTTCGACAGGACCGCGCTCTTCGACGTGCTGAACGAGGTCGAGGACGAACACTGGTTCTGGGACACCGAAGTCCTCGTGCGCGCGCAGCGCCGGGGCTACGACGTCAAGGAGTTCGCGGTGGATTGGGAACCCAAGGGCGACTCGAAGGTCGACATCGTCCGGGACGTGTTCGGGATGGGAAGCCAGATAATGCGCTGTTGGTGGGAGTTCTCGGTCCAACCGCGCATCACCAAGCGCGTCTCCATCGCGGCGGGGGTCTTCCTGACCGTCGTCGCGGTGCTGTTGATGCGCGAGTACCTCCCGCTCGGCGAAGTCGTCGAGCAGATGAGTCAGGCCGACCCGATGCTGGTCGGTCTCGCGGCGCTCGTCTACATGATTTCGTGGCCCCTGCGCGGAGCGCGCTACCGCGACATCCTCGAAGAGTTGGGCTACACCGAGGACGCGAACTTCCTGACGGGGGCGATATTCGTCAGTCAGACCGGTAACCTCGTGTTCCCCGCGCGGGCGGGCGACGCGGTCCGGGCCTACGTCGTGAAGGCCCGGCGGTCGATTCCGTATCCGACGGGGTTCGCCTCGCTGGCGGTCGAGCGCGTCTTCGACCTGCTGACCATCACGATGCTCGCGGGCGTAGTCCTCATCGGTCTGGCGCTGACCGGCGCGACCGGCGGCCTCGAATCGACCCTGTTCGGGTCGACACCCTCGGGGGCCGAATCCGCCAGCGAGTACGGCGCGGCCGGACAGACCGCGCTCTACGTCGCCGGCGGGGTCGGTCTCGCGGCCATCCTCGCGGTCGGGGTCATCGTGTTGAGCGCCCGGTCGGACCGCAACCTCGTCCGCGGTGTCGTCTCCGGCCTCAGCAACGACTCCTACGCCGACTACGTGGCGGGCGTCATCGAGCGGTTCACGGGCGACGTCCAGACGGTCGCGGGCAATCGGAACGCCTTCCTCACGGTGGGCGCGAGCAGCCTCGCCATCTGGACGCTCGACGTGTTGACCGCCCTGCTCGTGCTGGCCGCGTTCCCGAGCGTCGCGCTCCCGATTCCGATGCTCGCGGCGGTGTGTTTCTTCGCGGTCAGCGTGGGCAACCTCGCGAAGGTCCTCCCGCTGTCGCCCGGCGGCGTCGGTCTCTACGAGGGCGCGTTCACCCTGCTCGTGGTCGGCCTGACTCCCGTCGGATGGAGCATCGCGCTCGGCGCGGCCATTCTCGACCACGCGGTGAAGAACATCGTCACGCTCGTCGGCGGCGTCGCCTCGATGTTCGTGCTGAACGTCTCGCTGACCACGGCCGTCGAGGAGAGCAAGGACGCGCGGGCCGCGGCCGACCCGGCCGAACCGACCGACGACTGACGATGGCCGACCTCGCTTCTACGCCGCCTCGACCAGTAGTCTGACCGCGTCGGCGACCAGTTCGAGCGTCCGCCCGACGACGGCGGGTCGGAGCGCGAACACGGCACCGAAGACGACCATCGGGACGCCCACGGGCGGAGACTGCGTAGAAACGAACGCACCGAACAGCGCGACGCCTATCCCGAACGGTCTGGCGAACGTGCTGAGCGCGCGCCGAACGGTCTCCTTCACTCGTACAGTTCGGTCACGAACGGACCGAGCGCGCCCGCCAGCGCCTGTTCCAAGGCGCCCTCGCGGTCGATGACGTGACCGGTCAGCGCGCCCGCCGCGCCCTGCTTTTTCGCCACGTTCTCCATATCGAGGACGTCGTCCATGACCGGGCCTAACTCCTCGCCGTCGCGGACCCGACCTGCGATGGACTCGGGCAGGCGGAGTCGGGGACCCGCGCCGCGGCCGACTCGCTCGCCGTCGGTCGCGGCCGCCCACATGACCAGAAAGAGTCCCTCGGCGCCCTCGACTTCGGCGACGCCGCCCTCCAGTCCGACGCCGAGGTCGTAGTCGCCGGCGTCGAGCGCGTTCCGGGCGCGATTCTCCGCGCCCGCGACGGTCTCTCGCTCGCCGACCGGTTGCTCGCTCACGCCCGACTCGACGGCGACCGACTCGACGGTCGCGCCGGGGAAGTCGGTCAGGGCGGACTCAGTCGCGTCACGCTTCACTGGGTTTGTGCTTCCGACGCCGACTCGCATGTGCGGGGGGAGACGCCCGGCCGACTTGGCAATTGCGCTCCGGTGGAAGAGCGCGCCGGACACCAACATTATTAGAAAACAGACACGTCGTCCGATATGGACAACGGAACCGTCTTCGCCGCCGGACTCACGGCGACGACCGGACTGGCCTTCGTCGCGGCCGCCCTCCACGCGTTGCGACCCGGGAGTCCCGTTCGGGGCTGGTTCGGTGTGGACCCCGCGGACGACGCGGCGGTCCGGTCGAACGCCGCCGTCGTCGGAGCGAGCGGCGTCGGACTGGTGGCGCTCGCGACGGCGGTCGGCGTCGGCGTCTCGGAGCGAGCCATCGGAACCGCGTCCGTCCTCGCCGGGGGCGGAGCGTGCGCGACGCTCGGGTGGTTGATTCGCTACCGCGACCGTCGGGACCTCCTGACGACGCCCGGCGCGAGTCGGAAGACGGCCCGGCGACTGGGCGCGGCGGCGATGCTCTGTGGTTTCCTCGTCCTCCCGCTCGCTCCGGCCATCTGGTTCGGCGCGAGCGCCGCCCTCGTCGTCGGTCTCGCGGTCGGCGGGGCGCTCGGCAGTCTCGTCGCCGTCGGAGTCGCGTACCGGTAGTCGGCCGGAGAACCGCGTGATTTTCCCGTAGTCGATTACGCGTCGAGCGCGTCGGGGTGAAGCAGGGCCGCGAGTCGTTCGACGCCCTCCACGAGTTTCGGACTCGGCTGATTCAGCAGCGAGTCGTCCACGACGTGTACGTCGTCGCGGGCTATCGCCGAGAGGTCCCAGTCGCGGTCGGTGACGGTCTCGGGGTCGGCGCAGGCTCCGTGACCGCAGACGTGGAGGACGACGTGGTCCGGGTCGGCGGCCTCGACCTCGGCGGTCGAGACCTCTCTGGAGCGTTCGCCGGGGTCGAGGAACGGGTAGCGCCCGCCCGCGACTTCGACCACCTCGGGCACCCAGTTGCCCGCGACCATCGGCGGTTCGGACCACTCCTCGCAGTAGACCACCGGCCGGGCGCTACCGTCACGGTCGTCGTTCTGGCGACCGCCCTCGCCGGGAACGAGTCGCCGGACCCTGTCGAGGCGACTCCGCGCGCGGCGGGCGAGCGCCTCGCCCTCGTCGGGGAGGCCCACCGCCGCCCCGAGGTCGGCGAACGACTCGACCACCTCGTCGAGCGTGTTCGGCGTGGCGTGGAACACGTCGTGGCCGCGCTCGCGGAGGTCGGCGGCCACGTCGGCCTGTAAATCGTCGGCGGTCAACACGAGGTCGGGGTCCCGGTCGGCGACGGCCTCGTAGTCGGGGTTGAGCCACCCTCCGACTGCCGGCGCCTCGGTCTCGCAGTGGTGGGTCGCGCCGACGAGGCGGTCGGTCGCACCGAGCGCCCGGAGAGTCTCGGTCGCGCTCGGTGCCAAGGAGACGACTCGGGCCGTAACGCGGTCGGTCTGGACTGCCATCGCCGGTGGTTTCGAAGCCCGGTGGGTTAAATCGTCCGACACCCGCGCTCGAACCGACGGGTCGTAACTTAAATTTTCCCGACGGCGAACCGAGTCCGGCGTCTCGGAGTGGTGTGGCACCCGTTCACGAGACTCGGTAAATCGAGTTCCGAAAATATTAAATAGCTTTCGGAAGAAGCCAACGTCAAGGAATTGAGGCCGGGTTTTTCAGGTTCTCCCTGCCCGGTAGCCCGCGCCATCTCCGCAACGAGGAGCCACAATGTCAGACGTAACTACGCGAGTCAAGCGAACGGAAGCAGAGGAAGAGGTCGAAGAAGAAACCGACGAGTCAACCGCCTGCCCCGAGTGCAACGGGAATCTCATCTCGGACACCGAACACGGCGAGACGGTCTGCGAGGAGTGCGGACTGGTCGTCGACGAGGACCAGGTCGACCGCGGGCCGGAGTGGCGCGCGTTCGACTCCAAGGAGAAGAACGAGAAGTCCCGCGTCGGCGCGCCGACGACGAACACGATGCACGACAAGGGCCTCTCGACCAACATCGACTGGCGGAACAAGGACGCCTACGGCAACTCGCTGGGGTCGCGCCAGCGCGAGAAGATGCAGCGGCTTCGCAAGTGGAACGAGCGGTTCCGCACCCGCGACAGCAAGGAGCGCAACCTCAAGCAGGCGCTCGGCGAAATCGACCGCATGGCCTCCGCGCTCGGCCTCCCGAACAACGTCCGTGAGACCGCGTCGGTCATCTACCGCCGCGCACTCGACGAGGACCTCCTGCCCGGCCGCTCCATCGAGGGCGTCTCGACGGCCTGCGTCTACGCCGCCGCGCGGCAGGCGGGCGTCCCGCGGAGTCTGGACGAAATCGCCGACGTGAGTCGAGTCGAGAAGAGCGAGGTCGCACGGACCTACCGCTACGTGGTACGGGAACTCAACCTCGAAGTCAAGCCCGCGGACCCCGAGAGCTACGTCCCGCGGTTCGCCTCCGGACTCGACCTCTCGGACGAGGCCGAACACCGCGCCCGCGAACTGCTCCAGACCGCCAAGGAGAAGGGCGTCCACAGCGGCAAGTCGCCGGTCGGACTCGCCGCCGCCGCGGTCTACGCCGCCGCCCTCCTGACCAACGAGAAGACCACGCAGGCAGAGGTCAGCGAGGTCGCCGACATCAGCGAAGTCACTATCCGAAACCGCTACCACGAACTGCTGGAGGCCGAAGAGGCCCCCGCGATGGCCTGAACCGGCGACGCCGCTCACCCGGTCGGCCCGACGCCGGGCGACGCCGCTCCTTTCTAGTTACATACGGTTTGAAACCGAAAGAGAATTGTACGGCCCCCAGAGACGGCTTACCGAGCGGATGGAGACCGAACACCGGATTCACGTCGGCGACGCCCGGGAGATGACCGCGCTGGGCGACGACTCCGTCGAACTCGTCGTGACCTCGCCGCCGTACCCCATGATAGCGATGTGGGACGACCTGTTCGCGGAGTTGGACCCCGAAATCGAGGCGTTGCTGGCGGAAGGCGACGCCGAGGCCGCCTTCGAGGCGATGCACGCCGCGCTGAACCCCGTCTGGGACGAACTCGCGCGGGTCCTCGTGGACGGCGGCGTCGCCGCGGTCAACGTCGGCGACGCCACCCGGAGCGTCGGCGACGGCTTCCAACTCTACCCGAACCACGCCGAACTCATCACCAGATTTCGCGAGCGGGGCTTCGACCTCCTGCCGGACGTGCTGTGGCGCAAGCCGGTCAACAGCCTCACCAAGTTCATGGGGTCGGGGATGGTGCCGCCCAACGCCTACGCGACCCTCGAACACGAATACGTCCTCCTCTTTCGGAACGGCGGCGAGCGCCGGTCGTTCGAGACCGGGGCCGAGCGCCGGTACGAGGCCGCCTACTTCTGGGAGGAGCGCAACGACTGGTTCTCGGACCTCTGGACCGACGTGCAGGGCGAGGGCCAGCGACTCGACCACGACGAACTCCGGACGCGCTCGGCCGCGTTCCCCTTCGAGGTCCCCTATCGACTCGTCAACATGTATTCGGTGTACGGCGACACGGTGCTGGACCCCTTCTGGGGCACGGGCACCACCAGTCTCGCGGCGATGGTCGCGGGGCGCAACTCGGCGGGCTACGAACTCAGCACGGAGTTCCGCGAGGTGTTCGACGACCGCCTCGCGGCCGTCGAGGAGTTCGCCGACGAGAAGAACCGCGAGCGACTCGACGCCCACCGCGAGTTCGCGGAGGGGAGGGACCTCGGCTACGACGCCGAGAACTACGACTTCGAGGTCAAGACCAAACAGGAACGCGAGTTGCAGTTGTACACGGTCGAGGATTACGAGCGCGACGGCGACCGCTACGTCGTTTCCCACCGGCCGTTCGACGGCGGATGACCGATACGTCGTCGACCGAGTCCCGGTCGGAGCAACGAGTACACTTTTCCACGCTCCCGACCGACACCCACGCATGAACTTCGAGGAGTTCGTCCTCGCGGCCAGCCTCGCCGACCTCGACGCCGAGGCCCGCGCTCGCCGACACGCCGACGCCGTGGAGTTCCGGATGGATCTCGCCAGCGACCCGCTCGCCGCGTTAGAATCGTACGACGGCGAACTGCCCGTCCTCGCCACCAATCGCGCGGCGTGGGAAGGAGGCGAGGCCGAGGACGACGAGACCCGCCTCGCCGAGTTGGCCGAAGCCGCGGAACTGGCCTGCGTCGGCGCGGTGGACGTGGAACTGGAGAGCCTCACCGCGGGCGAGGGCGAGCGAGTCGCCGAGCGCGCGCGCCGGGCCGGCACGACGGTGGTCGCCTCGGTTCACGACTTCGAGCGCACGCCGTCGAGACCCGACCTCCGCGACGCCCTCGAAACCGCGACCGAGCGTGCCGACGTGGGGAAACTCGCAGTCACGGCCGAGAGTCGGAGCGACGTGCTGGACCTGCTGGCGGTCACCCGCGAGTTCGACGCCGCGGGAGAGCGCGTGGCGACGATGGCGATGGGCGCGCCCGGCCGCCACTCTCGGGCGGTCGCGCCCCTTTACGGGTCCCGAATCGGGTACGCGCCGGTTGACCCCGCAGATGCAACCGCGCCTGGTCAGTACGACCTCGAAACGCTGGCCCGCCTCGTAGAAGACTTAAAATAGAGCGTCTGTATTGACGGATGCCGCCGGTCTCGTGGGACAGCATTTATTAGCGTCGGTCGGTTAGCGCCGGGTAGTGACTCGCACGAACTCCGAAAAGCGTCCGTGGCTGGGCGCACTGCTCTCGTTTTTCCTCCCCGGGCTCGGACACGTCTACCTCCGAGAGTGGCTTCGCTCGGCGATGTGGTTCGCGTTCGCGGTCAGCGCGGTGTTGCTGTTCGTCTCGCCGCCCGAGACCGTAGCGGCCTCGAGCAGCGTCTCGGCCGCGTTCGACGCCGCCATGGAGGCGACGCGGGGTCTCGGCTGGCAGGAACTGCTCCCGATTTGGGTCGTGCGCCTGTTCAGCGCCGTCGACGCCTACTGGCTGGCGCTCCAACACGAACCCGCCGAGGAGGCGGCTGAGCAGTGCCCCTACTGCGGCAAGCCCGTGGACGAGGACCTCGACTTCTGTCAGTGGTGTACGACGCCGCTTCCGGAGCGCGAGGGTCCCAACGGGCCGACCGAAGGAAACGCGGTTTCGCGGTAAACGAGCAGTTCTCAACGCGACCGGCCCGGACGGACTACTTCTCGATGATGCTCTCTTCGACCGCTTCGCCGAAGTGCCGAGCGCCGCCCTCGCGGAAGACCCGGAGTTCGTCGCCCGCTTCGAGGTCGGTGACCGCCTTCCGGCCCTCGGCGGTGGCGACCTTGATGGTCTCGGCGTTCTGGAGCAGCGTCTCGACCCGGTCGCCGTCGTCGAACTCGGCCACCACGCGGAACATCGGGCGCTTCTCTATCTTGACCCGGCCGACCGTCGCCTCGCGGGTGTGGCCGTCGGTGTCCACGACCTGCACCTCGTCGCCGGACTGCAACTCCGCGAGGTACTTCGTGCCGCCGTCGGGCGTCCGGACGTAGGCGTGGACCGCGCCCGCGTTCACTCGGAACGGCCGGGAGGCGACGTACGGCGACTCGGCGGTCTCGGCGTGGACGAAGAAGAGTCCGCGGGACATCGACCCGACGAGCATCCCCTCGTCGTGGTCCATCAGGCTCCCCGTATCGACGCAGACGCGGTCGGCGCTCCCGGTTCGCTCGATGGTCACGACCTCCGCCCAGTCTAGATCGAGGGTCTCGCGCTCGGCCTCGTCGCGGACCGCGACGGTCTCCCGAATCTCGTCGGGGTCGTCGGTGTCGAGCAGGACCGCGTCGCTCCCGATTTCGAGCGTCTCGAACGCGGTCTTGGCCTCTTCGGCGGTCGTGACGCCCGCGACGAGTTCGGTCTCCTCGCCGATGCGCGCGATGAGGTTCTCGAGCGGGATGATGGTCCAGTCCTCGCCGACGACGACGGTGTAGTCGGCCTCCGTCGCGGCCGCCTCGGCGAACGCCTCGTAGTCCTCGTCGAGGATGCGGACGTACGCGCCGTTCGCCCGGTCGTCGTCGCGCCGGAGCGTCGAGAGGTCCGCCGACCCGGAGAAGTCGTTGGGCAGGTCCACGGTCCCGTCGCCCTCGCCGTCCTTGCCGACGATGTACGCGTCGGCCTCCGCGCGCGATTCGGCCTCGTCGATTACCTGCGCGTCGCCGTGGGAGAACGCCGCGACGTTCACGTCGCCGAGTTCGCGAACGCGTTCCA
Organism: Halorussus limi; assembly: GCF_023238205.1. Classification (NCBI taxonomy): domain Archaea; kingdom Methanobacteriati; phylum Methanobacteriota; class Halobacteria; order Halobacteriales; family Haladaptataceae; genus Halorussus; species Halorussus limi. Next base: position 2,068,762 of record NZ_CP096659.1, on the reverse strand, counting down.
CGTCGGCGGCGTCGACCAGCACCCAGTCGACGCCCGCTTCGAGTCCCGCCGTGATTCGCTTCCGGCGGTCGTCCCAGTCGCCGACCGCGTCGTCGGCCTTGAGCCAGACAGAGCGTGTCATATTCCCACGCTTGCAGCGGGACGGCTTGAACGTGGCGGATGTGACGAATCGTGCGCGGTCCAGAGCGGACGTTCGCTGTGGCACTGCGTAGAAAGGCGAGAGGCGCGACGAGCGTCTATCGGTGGTCGGTCTCGGCGAGCGCGTTGTCGAGAGTCGGTCGGCGGGCGCGACGCCGGAGAGAGACGGTCTCAGCGGTCCGTAGTTGTGGTCGCGGTCTCCGCTTTCGCCGTGGTCGCGTTCCCCGCCGCCGTCGCGGTTTCGTTCTCCGTCGTGGTCGGGGGCGTCGCGGCCCCGACCCACGACGGTCGCTCGACCGACGCGTTGCCGACCTCGGTCAACTCGAAATCGTAGTGAATCCGGGTCTCGTTGTCGCCCTCGTAGGTCGCGGTCAGCGACAGCGAGTGGACCCGGCCCGCCGAGTCCACGCGGAGCGTCGACCGCAGGTCGGTGTAGTTCGCGGCGGCGACCGGGTCGGTCGCTCGGAGGACCGTCATCGTCCGATTGTCGGCGCGTTCGGTCCGGACGCGCTCGTACTCTCCGGCGGTCAGCGCGAGTTCGAGGAGCCACGACTGAGTGACCTGCGAGTCGAGGTCGGCCCGCGGCAGGTGCGCCCACGTCTCGTCGGCCAGATTGCCGCCCGACCGGTTGTAGCGTCGGAGTTCGGTCCTGTTCTCGCCGCGGTACCGGACGACCACGGCCGTCCCGTTCGCCCAGAGGTCGGTCGACACCGAGGAGGTGCCGTCTTCGAACCGGCGCACGCTGTTCGAGTGGACGACCAGCGGCGAGAGGCCCTCGCCGACGGTTCCGCGCTGGAGGGTCCACTGGCTGGCGGGACCGACCGAGACGTTCGCCCGGAACCGGAACGCGAAGCTGGTGTTGTTGAGCGCGCGCCGGTGAGCGCCGACCAGCGCCTCGGCGTCCTCGACGCCCGTGGCGTTGACCCCCGGCGGCAGCGAGGCGTTCGCCGACGAGTCGTTCGGGGTCGACGTACTCGTCGCGATACCGCTCGCGGTTGTCGCGGTTGTCGCGGTCGTCCCGGTCGTCTTCGAGTCGACTGTCGGCGCGTCCGTCGTGGGAGTCGCGGCCGTGGTCGTGGCTGGGCCGCCGTCGCTCCCGGCGCACCCGGCGAGGACGACGAGAAGCACGACGACGAGCGCGGCGCTGCGTGACGCCATTTGGTTCGACTCCGACGCCCGCGCCCATAAACTGAGGGTATCGTGCCGGGTCGTTTTCCGGATTAGCTACCACTTGTGCGGACTAATCGGGGCCTAATCGGCCGCCGTCCGCGAAAAATCGCCCGCAGCGAAACGCCCGGACAGCGCGTCAGCAGGCCGCCAGATGGCCTACTGGCGGGCCGCCAGTAGTGTATCGGGTTCGTCGGTGCGTCGGGACGGTCGGTGCGTCGGGACGGTCGGTGCGTCGGGACGGTCGGTGCGTCGGGACGGGTGGCGCACCGAATCGGTCCGCGTGCCGACCCGGTCAGCGCACCGAGTCGAGGATGAGGCTCTGCTCGACGCGCTTGACCTCGTGTTGCACGTCGCGAACCGCGTCGATGTTGGCCGAGATGGAACTGACGCCCTCGTCGACGAGGTGCTGGACCATCTTGGGCTTGGACCCCGCCTGCCCGCAGATGGAGGTGTCCACGTCGTGCTCGCGGCAGGTCTCGATGGTCTGGCTGATGAGTTGCAGGACCGAGGGGTGGAGTTCGTCGAACCGGTCGGCCACGTTCTCGTTGTTCCGGTCCACCGCGAGGGTGTACTGGGTAAGGTCGTTGGTGCCGAACGAGGCGAAGTCGATGCCCTGCTCGGCCATCTGCTCGACGCCGAGCGCCGAGGCCGGCGTCTCTATCATCACGCCCCACGTCCGCTTGTCGGGGTCGATGCCCGACTCCTCCATGAGGTTGCGCGCCCGAATCACGTCCTCGGCGTCGTTGACCAGCGGGAACATGATTTCGACGTTGTCGTAGCCCATCTCGTAGAGGCGGGCGAACGCTTCGAGTTCGTGCTTGAACACGTCCGGCCTGTCGAGGCTCCGCCGGATGCCCCGGTAGCCGAGCATCGGGTTGTGCTCGTCGGGTTCGTCCTCGCCGCCCTGCAGTTGGCGGAACTCGTCGGTGGGCGCGTCGAGCGTCCGGACCCGGACCGGTCGGGGGTAGAACTCGTCGGCGACGCCGCGGACGCCCTCCACGATTTCGTTGACGTAGGCGTCGACGCCGTGGTCGTCGATGTACTTGGCGGGCGTCTTGTTCGTGGAGAGTATCATGTGTTCCATCCGGAGCAGACCCACGCCGTCGGCGCCCGTGGCGGCGGCGCGCTCGGCGGCCTCCGGGATGGAGACGTTGACCTTCACCTCGGTCGCCGTCATCGGCTTGACCGGGGTCTTCGGGCGGGCCTCCTCGATGGGTTCGCGCTCCTCGGTCGTCTCCGTTCGGCCCTGCGTGACGGTTCCCTTGTCGCCGTCGATGGTGATGCGCTGGTCGTCGGTCAGCGTCGCGGTGGCGTCGGTCGAACCGACGACCGCCGGGACGCCGAGTTCCCGGGAGACGATGGCGGCGTGGCTGGTCATCCCGCCCTCGTCGGTGACGATGCCCGCCGCCCGCTTCATCGCGGGCACCATGTCGGGCGTGGTCATCTCGGTGACGATGATGTCGCCGTCGCTGACCTTGTCGAGTTGGTCGAGTTGGTCGACGATGCGGACCGCGCCCGAGGCCATGCCCGGACTCGCGCCGAGTCCGGAGACGAGCACGTCGCCGTTGGCGCCCGCGCCGGCGTCACCTGCGCCGCCCGCGGCCTCGACCGCACCGCTCCCGTCGGCGATGCCGTCGGCCCCCGCGGCGGTCGCGCTCGCGCCGTTGGCGTCCGCGCTCGCGCCGTTGGCGCTCGCCCCGTCGTCGGTCTCGATTTCGGTCTCGCCGTCGTCGATGGTCGTGATGGGACGCGACTGGAGCATGAAGACCTCGCCGTCGACGATGGCCCACTCCACGTCCTGAGGCGTCCCGTAGTGGTCCTCGACTCGTTCACCGAGTTCCACGAGGCGCTCGATGTCGCGCTCGTCCAGGACTTGGGCCTCGCGCAGGTCGTCGGGGACCTCGCGCTCGACCGTCTCGCCGGTCGCCTCGTCTTTCTCCATCATCGTCTTCTTGTCGGCGACGGTTACCTCTTCGACCGCGCCCGAGTCGCGGTCCACGACGTAGTTGTCGGGCGAGACCGACCCGGAGACGACCGCCTCCCCGAGTCCCCACGCGGCCTCGATGATGATGCGCGACGCGCCGGTCGAGGGGTGGCTCGTGAACATCACGCCGGACTTCTCGGCGTCGACCATGCGCTGGACGACGACCGCGATGTCGACTTTGTCGTGGGCGAAGCCCTTCTCTTGGCGGTAGTAGATGGCTCGCTGGGTGAACAGCGACGCCCAGCACCGCTTGACGCGGTCCACGAGGTCCTCACGGGTGACGTTGAGGAACGTCTCCTGCTGCCCGGCGAACGAGGCGTCGGGCAGGTCCTCGGCGGTCGCCGACGAGCGGACCGCGACGAAGTCGTCGCCGTCCCCCATCTCGTCGTAGGAGTCGTATATCTCCTGGCGAATCTCCTCGGGCATCTCGGTTTCGAGAACGAGTTCCTTGGCCCGAGACTGGGCCTCCGCGAGCGCCTTCGAGTCCTCCGTGTCCACGTCCACGGTCTCGAACAGTTCCTCGTCGATTCCCGTCTCCTCGATGAACGAGCGGTAGGTGCCGGCCGAAACCACGAACCCCGAGGGGACCGGCAGGCCGGCGCCGGTGAGTTCCCCCAGCGACGCGCCCTTCCCGCCGACCAGTTCGAGGTCGTCCGCGGTGATTTCGTCCAGCCAGAGTACAGCCATTGGTGCATGTGAGAGAACAAGAAGGCGAATAAAGAATGTTCCGACCGGTTAGCTCCCTGAATATTAACTCGAAACCGGATTTAGTTTTGGAACTCTCGACTCCCGGCGCGGTCGGTGACATTTCTTGCCGAAACGCGCTCGGCCCGGTGGGACGCTCGGCCCGGCGGGACGCCCGACGACGCGGACCGCCGTCGCGCTGGAGCGACTCGCGTCTCGCAGGTCTCGCTCCTCGGTTCACCGGACCTGGCCTCCGCACCTCTCGGCTTCCCGCCGCGACTCCTACATTCTCCGACACGAAAACGGATGAGTTTATACGTCTCCGTTCGTCTCACCCACGCATGGACGCGAGTCGTTCGCTTCGGTGGGCAGTCTACTACGTCGTCCTCGCCGGAATCGCCACCGCGGTCGGTGGCGCACTCGTCGGCGGCGGGGTCGTCTTGGGCATCGCAGACGGGTACGAACAGTTGGCCGAGGGCGCGGCGCTGACGACGGCGCTGACGACCGCCGCGCCCGGTCTCGTCCTCGCGTTCCTCGGCGTCGTCCTCTGGGCCGTCGGGAGCGTCACGGCGTTCGTGCGGGTGTTCACCGCCGCCGTCGAGGAGCAGATGCGCGAGCGCTTCGACAGCGAGAAGGTCAAGAGCGAGATCCTGTCGGTGCTCGACGAGCGCCTCTCGGAGGTCGAACACGACGTGTCGGAGACCCGCCGCCAGATGTCGGAACTCAAGCGCGAGGAGACCGCAGACGAGTTCCAGTTCGGCGAACAGCAGTAGTCGAGACCGAATCGGGTCCGCGTCGGTTGCAGGTGCAACGACGGGAACGGAGTTCGCGAACGGCGAAATGGGGCGGGAACAGCGAGGAGATTCACCGGGTGTGTTCTGAGAACGATTTATAATTCCGAAGAGCGCATTTTTATTTTCTAAAGCAAGGTCTACCTTCCTCGACCGCCAATCGTTGACACAGGAGGGCAACCTTTCTACGGCGCGCCCCCGAGACACCAGGCATGGACGACGCCGAGGTATCGAGCGCACACGACGCCGAGAGCGAGGACCGCGCGGACCCAGACCGCGACGGAAACGACGAACCCGCCGACGGAGACGGAGCGGACACCGACGACCTCGCGGCGGTCGTCGCCGACGCCGACCGCGAACTCTCCGCCGAGACCGTCGAGGCGATGGTCCGCGAGATTCGCCCGGCGTGGTCGGTCCGCGAGGCGACGCCCGCCGCGGAGGGGACCGACGTGGTCTACTTCGTCACCGCCGAGACGCCCGACGGTCCCCGCGAGTGCGTCCTGAAGGCCTGCGAGTTCCTCGACCCGCGCGCGTTCCGGCCCGAACCGTACCTGATGGCGGTCGTCGGCCGTCGGACCTCGATTCCCGTGCCGGACGTCGTCGGCGCGGTGGACGACCACCCGGACCTGCCCGCGCCGTTCTACCTGATGGAGCGCTGCGACGGCGAGGTCCGGGAGGACGAGGTCCGCGACCTGCCCGCCGACGCGACGGAGCGTCTCGCCCGCGACGCCGGGCGCTATCTGGCCGACCTCCACGCGCTCGGGGACTTCGAGGCGTTCGGCACCGTCGTCCTCGCGCGCGACGCCGACGCTCGCGGGGCGGGACCGACCGCGGACGACTCCGCCCTCGTCACCGACGCCGCCGTCCGCGTCACCGACCGAGCGGCCGCTCCGACCGCCGGCCGAACGGCCGCCCTGACCACCGACGAGGCGGCCACCGACTCGTGGCGCGCGCGAGTCGAGCGAACGGTCGCCGACAACTTGGGCGACTTCCACGACCGGTTCGCCGACCTCGAAGCCGACCTCTGGAAGTTCATAGACTCGCGCCTCGACGCCCTCCACGGCGACTTCGACCCAGTCTTCGGCGACGACGACTACCGACTCGGCAACCTGCTGGTCGACCCCGCGACCGGCGAGACGCGGGCGGTCCTCGACTGGGGGAACGCCTCCACGCTCGAACCGCAGTACAACCTCGTGGTGACCGAGCAACACCTCAGCGGGTGGGCGCGCCACGACGACCCGCTCCGCGAGCGGGTCCGCGCGGCGCTCCGCGAGGGGTACCGTGAGCGGAGCGAGCGCGGCGCGTCGAGCGCGCCCGACGACCTCGGATTCGGTCCCGACGCGGAGCGCCGTCGGGAACTGTATCTGGGGGTGACGCGCCTCCTCCCGCTGGTTTGGTTCTCGCTCTGGTACGACGGGCGGACCGACGCCGGGCGCGAGGCGGCCGCCGAGATGCACCGCCGAGCGGTCCGGGAACTGGTCGAACGATAGCCGGTCTACGCACCCGCTCGAAAGCCGAGAGTCGCCGCCGACCGCTCAGGCCTCGATGATGTCGTCGCCGTCGTCCAGTTCCGGAACTCGCAACTCGCCGTCGAGCGCCGTGGCGGCCTGCCCGCCGACCCGGACCTCCTCGCCGACGCGCACGCGGACGCGCCCCGGCCGGTCCACGAAGTGGCCCTGCTCGAACACCATCTCGTCCGGAACCCCCTCGCCGTCGAACGCCTCGACCTCGCGGAGGTAGGCGCCCGTCGCACCGCTCGCGGTTCCCGTCACGGGGTCCTCCGGGACGCCAGCGGCGGGCGCGAACATCCGGCCGTGGAGCGTCGAGTCGGCCCCGAGCGCGTCGAAACTGAAGGCGTAGACGCCGGTCGCATCGACCTCCTCGCTGATGGCATCGATTTCGCCGAAGTCGGGGTCCATCGCCGAGACGTGTTCGAGGAAGTTGACCGGCACGACGAGGAAGGGGAGACCGGTCGAGGCCACCGCCAGCGGGAGGTCCGCGCCCACGTCCTCCAGCGCGGCGTGGTCGATGCCGAGCGCGTCGCCGATGCGCTCGTAGTCGAGGTCCACCTCTCGGACCTCGGGGGCGTCCTGCGTCATCCAGACGGTGCCGTCCTCCGTGACCTCGATTTCGAGGACGCCGACGTTGGTTTCGAGGCTGTGAGTGCCGGGGGCGATGACGCCGTCTTCGAGCAGGTGGGCGTGGGAGGCGATGGTCGCGTGGCCACAGAGGTCCACCTCGGTCGTCGGCGTGAAGTAGCGGACCCGCCGGTCGGCCTCGTCGCTCTCCCGGAAGAAGGCGGTCTCGCTGACCGCGAGTTCGTTCGCGATGGCCTGCATCTGGCTCTCGGTGAGGTCGGCGGCGTCGGGGACCACTCCCGCCGCGTTTCCGGCGAACGGTTCGTCGGCGAAGGCGTCTACCTGTAGGGCGCGTCGCGTCTCCATGGTCGCATCCAGTGGCGGAGACCCCTTATGCGTTCGTGAGACGGAATCGACGGCCGACGCCGACGGGACCGCCGCGAGACGCGCCTGTAAACCGTTAAGTGTGCAGGAGTGCGAGTCCCGAGGTGGTATGAGCGAACTCCCCGACGAGTTCAAGTGCACGATTACGAACTGGGAGTACATCTACGGTCTCTGCCGCGACGTCAGCGACCAGGTGAAGCGGGACTCCTTCGAACCGGACGTGGTGGTCGCGCTGGCCCGCGGCGGGTGGTTCGCGGGGCGGTGTATCTGTGACTTCCTCGGAATGGACGACCTGACGAGTCTCAAGATGGAACACTACGTCGGGACCGCCGAGAAGGCCGACGAACCCGAGGTGCGCTATCCGATGCCGGAGGGGAGCGTCGAGGGCAAGGACGTACTCATCATCGACGACATCGCCGACACCGGCGGGTCCATCGAGCGCGCCGAGGAGTACGTCACGGACCGGGACGCCGGCGAGGTCCGGACCGCGACCCTCCAACTCCTCCAGACCAGCGAGTTCGAACCGGACTACATCGGGGAGCGACTCGACGAGTGGGCGTGGATAGTCTACCCGTGGAACTTCATCGAGGACATGATAGACATCACCAGCGGCGTGATGGACAAGGCCGACGGCGATAGCTTCACGACCGAGGAGATTCGCCACCTGCTCAGCGAGTTCCACGACGTCGAGCGCATCGAGATGGAAATCGCCCAACCCGACCGCATGGACGAGGTGTTGAACGAGATGGTTCGCCGGGACGTGCTGGCCGACGAGGGCGAGACGTGGCGTCTGGTCGAGAACGAGAACGGCGTGGGTGCCTGAGGCGACTCGCCGCGTTCGGACTCCGCTCTCCGTTCCGAGCGCCGATGCTATCGGATTTCTGAACTTTTAACGCGGTGGGCGAACGACGGGAGTACATGCGAGAATACCTCTACCTCGGCGGCGCCATCGCGGCCGAGGTGACCGGCACCGCGGCGCTCAAGTTCTCGGACGGGTTCGCGAACGTCGTTCCGTCGCTCGTTGTCGTCGCCGGCTACGTCGGGTCCTTCTACCTCCTGAGTCTCACCCTTCAGGAGCTACCGATAGGACTAGTGTACGCGACGTGGTCGGCGGTCGGAATCGTGGCCGCGGCGCTCCTCGGCGTCGTCGTATTCGACGAGTCGCTCGACGCCGCGGGCGTCGTCGGGATGGCGCTCATCGTCGGCGGCGTCGTCGTCCTGAACCTCTTCTCCGACGCGTACAGTCCCGCCCACTGACGGCCGACGCCCTCTGCGGGAAGTCGACGGTTTCGACCCGAGGGGGCGACCGTCGATCGTGACGCCGAAGGGTAGCCGTTTAGTACCCGCCGACGCGAGTCTACCCCATGACGATCGGCTTCATCGGCGGAAGTGGAATCTACGAGGCCCTGCCGCTGGAAGACACCCGCGAAGAAGAGATTTCGACCCCGTTCGGCGACCCGTCCGCGCCCGTCACCATCGGCGAGTTGGCCGGCGAGGAGGTCGCGTTCCTGCCGCGCCACGGCCCGGACCACCAACACACGCCGACCAACGCGCCGTACAAGGCCAACATCCACGCGCTGAAGCAGGTCGGCGTCGAGCGCGTGCTGTCGAGCAACGCGGTCGGGAGTCTGCGCGAGGACCTGCCGCCCCAGAGTCTCCTCGTGCCCGACCAGATTTTCGACCGGACCAAGCACCGGGACTCGACGTTCTTCGGCGACGGCATCGTGGTCCACATGCCGTTCGCGGACCCCTACTGCCCGCACATGGTCGAGCATCTGGCCGACTCGTGCGAGACCGCGACCGACGCCGAATCCGAGGAGGGCGGCACCTACGTCTGCATCGAGGGACCGCAGTACTCGACCCGGGCCGAGAGCGAGTTCTACCGCGACCAGGGCTGGGACGTCATCGGGATGACGACGATTCCGGAGGCGAAACTCGCCCGCGAGGCCGAGATGTGCTACGCCACGGTTACGGGCGTCACCGACTACGACGTGTGGAAGGAGGACAGCGAGGTCACGCTCCAAGAGGTGCTCGACAACGCCGCGGAGAACGAGGAGGCCATCAAGGAAGTCGTGGAACACGCGGTCCGGAACATGCCCGACGAGCGCGAGTGCGACTGCGGCCACGCGCTCGAAGGGACCATCAACACGCCGACCGAGGCGATTCCCGACGAGACCCGCGAGCGCGTCGAACCCTTCGTCGGCGAGTACCTGAACTGACCGACTGTCGGCCGTCGTTTCGAGCGTTTTTCTTTGGTAGTGTACGGGAGCAGGTGAAACGGCCGAGAAGCTAGCTCAGATTCGAGCCACGAAGCCACCGCTCGGAAGAAGTAGTGGCGAACGAACCGCGACCGGAAATCCGGGAGAACTAGTCCGCAATCGCGGGCGCTTCGGGTTCCTCGGCAGTTTCAGCGTCCTCGACCCACAGGTCGCCGAACATGTCGTCCTGCTCCAGCGTCACGGTCCCGCGGTGCGAGAGGAACAGGAGCGCGAGGAACGTCTGGATGCGCGACCCGCCGATGGAGTCGATTTCGGCGTACAGCACCTCCGACCGGCCCTTGTCGTAGTGGCTCCGCAACTCCTCGCGCACGTCGTCGATGACCGCCTCGATGTCCTCCTCGTGGGCCGTGCCCGTCACGTCGTCCGCGGAGGGTTCCTCGTCCACGCGCATGTCGTCGTCCATGCGGTAGTCGAGCGTCTGGGTCCCGCGCTGGAACCCGGAGGGCGAGTCGGTGGTGTCGTAGCTTCTGGACTCCTTCCACCACGACCCGCGCTCGCGCTCCCGGAGTTCGCGGACGAGTTCGTCCAGCGTCTCGGGCGACCCGCGCGCGCTCTTGCGTTCGAGTCGGCGGTCCATCTCGTCTTCCAACTGCTCGACCGGGTCGAAGTCGGGGAACTCGCCGTCGGCGTCGGGGTCCATCGGCGCGTCCGGGCCGGGTCCCCACTCGTCCCACGGGTCCTCGGGTTCGGTCTCCTCCTCGTCGTCGTCGGCCAGCATCGCGTCGCTCTTCATGCGCAGGAGGACGCTGGCGTAGAACAGCGCCCGGCCCGAGGTCCGGAGGTCGGCCCCGTCGAGTCGGTCGAGGAACTTGTCGGTGACCGTGACGATGTCGATGTCCCACGGCTCGATTTCGCCCTCCTCGGCGAGTTGGACGAGGAGTTCGACGGGTTCGGCCTCGTCGTCCTCGGGGTCCGGGTTCACGTCGAGTTCCTCGCTAATGATGCTCTCCGATTCGTCGCCGTCGGCGGACGCCTCCCCGGCGTCCGCTTCGGAGTCACTGTCACCGCCGAACGGGTCCGACGCCTCGGCTTGGCGCTCGCGCTTCTCTTCCTCGTGGCCCGCGATGTTGAGCGGAACGTCACCGCCGCCGTCCGCTCGCAGGTCGTCGCTTCGGTCCTCGCTGCTCGCGGGTCGCTCCGCTCCCCGCTCGTCTGTCCGATTCTCCTCCGGGGAATCGCTGTTCGCGGCTTCGCCGCTCACGTCTTTCGAGGAGCTTCGCTCCTCGCTAGTCATCCGCGGGCACCTCCTCGTCGCCGTCACCCAACTGGATTCCCGTCACGGTACTCACGTTGTCGCCCTGCATCGTGACGCCGATGGCGCGCTCGGAGCGCTCCATCATCGCCGAACGGTGCGAGACCACGACGAACTGGGCGTCGCCCGCGAGTTCGTCCACCATCTCGCCGACTCGCTCGGCGTTCGCTGCGTCGAGGAAGGCGTCGACCTCGTCCAGCGCGTAGAACGGCGCGGGGTTGTACCGCTGGATGGCGAAGATGAACGCCAGCGCGGTCAGACTCTTCTCGCCGCCCGACATCGCGTCGAGACGCTGGATGGGCTTGTCGCCCGGTTGGGCCTTCATCGTCAGACCGCCGTCGAAGGGGTCCTCGTCGTCTTCGAGGTGGAGCGTCCCGGTCCCGTTCGAGAGGCGCTCGAATATCTCCTCGAACTGGTCGTCGATGGCCTCGTAGGCGTCCATGAACGTCGCTCGCTTCTGGTCCTCGTAGGAGTCGATGCGCTCGCGGATTCCCTCACGCTCCTCGACGAGGACCGATTTGCGCTCCTCCAAATCGTCGAGGTCGGATTTCACGTCGTCGTACTCCTCGATGGCCAGCATGTTGACCGGTTCCAACTCCTCCATCTGGCGTTCGAGGCGCTCGATGTTCTGCTCGACCTCCTTCAGGTCGGGAATCTCGTCGGCGTCGTACTCGCCGACCTGCTCGCGGAGTTCCTCGATGTCCTCTTCCAGTCGGTCGGCGCTCCGGTGCAGACTCTCGAGGCGGTTCTCGACGGTCTCGACCTCGGACTTCTTGTCGTCGCGCTCCTGCTGGGCCTCTCGGAGGTCGGCCTTCACGTCCTTGCGCTCGTCTTTGAGGTCCGCGAGTTCGTCTTCGAGTTCCGCGACGGCCTCGCGCTTCTCCTCCAGCAGGGCCTCTTGGTCCTCGATTTTGCCCTCCAACTCCGCTATCGTCTCCTCCTGCTCGGCCTTCCGGTTCTGGGCCTGCTCGATGTCGTCGTGGAGGTCCTCGATGGCCTCCTCGGCGTACTGCTTTTCGAGTTGGAGTTCGTTGAGTTCGCCGTCCAACTCGTCCATCTGGTCCTCCAACTCGTCGATTTCGGCCTCGATGTCCTCGGCCTCCGCGGTGAGTTCCGGAATCCGGGAGTCTTCGAGTTCGGTTTCGAGGTCCGCGATGGCGTCCTCGACGTCGTCGATGGCCGCCTCGCGCTCGTCTATCTCGTCCTCTATCTCCTCCATCTGCTCGTTGACGGCCTCGCGCTCGGCCTCCATCGCGACGAGTTCGTCTTCGATGTCCTCGATGCGCGCTTTCACGGACTCCAGTTCGTCCTCGGTCGATTCGATGGTCGACTCGATGGACCGCACTTGGTCGGTGGCGTCGCTCTTGCGGTCGCGGGCGTCGTCGAGTCGGCCCTCCACGTCCCGGATGTCCTCGCGAATCGACTTGCGTTCGTCCTCCAACTCGTTGATTCGCTGGGCGACCCGCTCCAACTGGCCCTTGCCGGACTTCGAGAAGGAGTAGCGCGACCCCGACTTCGACCCGCCGGTCATCGCGCCGCTCTTCTCGACCAGTTCGCCCGAGAGGGTCACGAGTCGGTAGTCGCCCATCAGGTCGCGCGCGGTCTCCATGTCCTCGACCACCAGCGTGTCGCCGAGGACGTAGGCGAACACGCCCGCGTACTGCGAGTCGAAGTCCACGAGGTTGTACGCGAAGTCCACGACGCCCGGCGCGTTGGGCGCGCTCGGGAGGTTCCGCGTGTGCATCTCGGTCAGCGGCAGGAAGGTCGCGCGCCCGGCGTTCCGGGACTTCAGATACTCGATGCACGACTGGCCCACGCCGTCGTCGTCCACCACGACGTGCGCCATCCGACCGCCGGCCGCGGTCTCGCAGGCGGTCGCGTACTTCTGGTTCACGCCGCCCAACTGGCCGACCGTGCCGTGGACGCCCGGCTTTTCGGCGTTCAGGATGGTCGAGACCGCCCGCCCGTACGAGGAGTCGCCGCTCTGGCCGGCCTTGGCTTCGAGTTCGGCGTACTCCTGCTGTTTGGCCTGAATCTCGTCCTCGACCGAGTCGAGGTCGTCCTGTAGCTCTCGTTTCTCCTGCTTGAGGTCCTCGACCACGTCGTCTATCTGAGCGCGGTTGCGCTCGGCCTTGGCCAACTCGTCTTCCAAGTCGTCGAGTTTGGTCTCTAACTCGGGAATCTTCTCGCGGGCCTCGTCGAGTTCCTGTTCCTTCTCGCTCTCGGCGTTCGACCGGCGTCTCGACTCGTCGATGAGGCGGTCTTTCTCGCGCTGGAGGTCGTTTCGCTCGCTCTTGTGTTCCTCCAGCACCTCCTTCTTCTCGGCGAGTTCGGCCTTCACCTCGTCGTACTCGGTGTCGATGGCCTCGATTTCGGCCTCGACCTCCTCCAACTCGGCCTCCTTCTGCTGTACGTCGGCCTTCACGGAGGACTTCTCTATCTTGATGTCGCGGATGTCCGACTCGAACTCCTCGACGTTCTCCTGCTTGCGGTCGATTTCGACGAACGCCTGTCGTCGGGTGTTCTCGGCGTCCTGAATCTTCTCCTCGGCCGACTCGATGGCGTCTTCGAGGCGCGAAATCTCGCCTTTGACCTCCTCGATTTCGCTCTTGATGCGCAACTGCTCGTCTTCGCCCTTCCGCTCGATTTCGGCGTTGAGTTCCTCCAACTCGTCTTCGAGGCGGATGACCGCGCCCTGCTTCTCGTCGAGTTCGGCCTGCAGGTCGGCCAACTCCTCCTCGCGGTCCTCGATGTCCTCCCGGGTGTGCGCGAGGTCCTCGCGCTTCTCCTCCAACTCGGCGGCCTTGAGGTGGCCCTCGTACTCCTGCTTCTCGTCGCGCAGGCCCTGATACTCGAGGGCTGTCTCTCGCTCGTCGGCCAACTGGTCGAGTCGGTCCTGTTTCTCTCCGATGCGGAGTTCGGCCTCGCTGATGCGCTCTTTGACCGTCTCCAGTTCTTCGAGCGCGTCGGCCTTCTTGGCGTCGAACTCCGCGACCCCCGCGATTTCGTCGATAATCTGGCGACGCTCGTGGGGCGTCATGTTGATTATCTCGGTCACGTCACCCTGCATGACGACGTTGTACCCCTCGGGCGTCACCCCGGCCTGCGCCAGCAGGTCCTGAATGTCCGAGAGGTTGACCGACCGGCCGTTGAGGTAGTAGTAGGAGTAGTAGTTGTCCTCGGTCTCCTTGACCCGGCGCTTGATGGTTATCTCGTCCACGTCGCCGACGTTCTCCGACCCGGCGGCGTTGACGACCTGCGCCCGGTCCAAGGTGCCGTCGCCGTTGTCCAACACGACCTCCACGATGGCCTCCCGCGGGCCGCTCGACTCCTCGCTCCCGTCGGCGTGGCCGGGGTTGTAGATGAGGTCGGTCAGTTTCTCGGCGCGGATGCCCCGCGTCCGCGCCAGTCCGAGCGCGAACAGGACGCTGTCGATGATGTTACTCTTCCCGGAGCCGTTCGGACCGCTGACAGTGGTGAAATCCTCGTAGAACGGGATTTCGGTCCGCCGTCCGAAACTCTTGAAATTGTCCAAGACGAGCTTTTTGATGTGCATGGTTGCTCGTACGTGGGGACCCCCGTTACGCGACGATGATGTCGTCGCCTAACCCGGAATCTTCCCCCGTCTCGTCTTCTTTCTTGGACTCTTGGCTTTTAGCCTCGTCGCTTTCCTCGCTTTCGGTCTCGCCGACGTCGGACTCCGGCGTCGGACTCGGCGTCGTCGCCTCGGAGGCCCCGCTCTCTTCGAGCGTTTCCAGTCGGTCGTGAACCTCGACTAACTCCTCGGTGAGTCCCTGAATCGTCGCTTCGAGTCGCTCGACCTTCGATTCGAGTTCCTCGACGCGATCGCCTTGGTCGCTCATGTCCGTGTTGGCCCACGGCAGGACCATAAACGTACGTCAGACACGCGTCAGAAATCCGCCATCAAACCGAGCGAGAGTTCGACACGAACGCGCTTGTTCTATCGGAGCGTATAAGTATTCGCTGCCGAGAGGTTCGATAATCTGAACGGATGACCGGAGGTACCGATTCGAAGCCGCGGCGCTCGCCGTCGACCCCGAAGCAGACGCTTGTAGCGCTCGCCGTCGTCGGTCTCGTCGCGGCCGCTCTCGCCCCGGCCGTCGGCGTCGCGTTCGCCGACGGCGGTGAGTCCAGCGAGAGTCTCCTCCCGACGACCGGCGCGACGGTCTCGAACCCTCCGAGCGCGACCGGCGAGGAGACGACCGACTCGGCCGCCGAACTGCTTCCGACCCCGGGGACCGCGCACCCGGGTGGCGGAGTCGGCGACCCGCCCGCGAGCGGACCCCCGTCCGGGACGACGACCCGTGAATCTTCCGAGCGCGATACCACGACTCGGGACTCGTCGAGCGAGGCGCGGAATCCCGGTCGGGGACGGGGGAAGGACCCCGCCGCGTCCCCCGGCTCGGGGCGGCCCGCCGACGGGCCGGACGAGCCGAACGGTCCCGGCCGAGCGCCCGGTCGAACACCCGACCACGCGCCGCCTACCGGGAACGAAACGCAAGACGACGACCGAACGCCCGGCGCGGGTGGTCGGCCCGGCGCCGAGCATCCGCCCGGACTCGGCGGACCACCGAACGCGACCGGACCGCAGGAGCGTCGAAGCGGTCCGCCGGGAGACCGGGCCGGGCCGCCGACGAACCGGACCGGAACGCCGGGGAACGGAACCGCGTTCCCCGGTACCGGGGCGGTTTCCGGAAACCGAACGCTCCCGCCGAACGCGACCGAGCGCGGACGACCCGTTCGCGCCGCGGTCGCACCGACCGTCAACGTCACCGTCGAGAACGCCTCGGCGAACGAACCGGTGGCGGTGAACGTCTCGACGCCCGGCAACCGCAGTCGGAACGTCTCGTTCTCGACCGTCGAGGTGACGCCGGCGCGGGACTCGAGTTTCACGCTGAACGTCACCGCGAGCGACCGGCCCATCGCCGAGAAGACCCCCGAAGAGCGCCTCTCGAACGGGACGCAACCGCTGGCGTTCCTGAGCGTCGACCACTCCATCTCCGACCGGAACATCAGCAACGTCACTTTCACGTTCCGAGTCCGGAGAGACCGCGTGAACGCCTCCGAGCGCGGCGAAATCGCTCTCTACCGCTACCACGGCGAGTCGTGGAACGAACTCCCGACGACGCTGGTCGAGACCACCGAGAGCCACTACGTCTACCGGGTGCGCTCGCCCGGCCTCTCGGAGTTCGCGGCCGGGAAACAGCGCCCGCAGTTCGAGATTACCGACGCCACGGTCGAACTATCGACCATCTCGGTCGGCGACGCGCTCGAAGTGCAGGTCCGAATCGCGAACGAGGGCGACGCCGACGGCACCTTCACCGCGGAACTCGTCCTCGGCGACCAGTCGGTCGCGCGCCGCCAACTCACCATCGCGGCGGGCGGCATGCGACAGACCACCTTCGAGCGCACGGTGGCCGACCCCGGTATCTACGAGGTGTACGTCAACGAGTTCCGGGTCGGCAACGTGGTCGTGAACGGGACCGCGAGGCCGGCAACAGACGGTGTGACGAACGCGGAAGCGACCGGCGGTGCGGCCACCGACCGCGGGAACGGAGGGACCGACGCGCTGCCCGACGCCGAGACGACTGCTAACGCTCCGGGCCTCGGCGTCGGTGCCGGTGTCGTCTCCGTACTCGGCTTCCTGCTCGGGGCGCGCTGGCGGAGTTAACGCGCCTCGCCTGCCGGTTCCGGGACCCGTTCTCAGACGTCGTCCGCGGGCCGCAGGTCCATCCGGACGACCGACCCTGACGGGTCGTTCTCGGTGAACGACAGTCGGCCGCCCGACCGCTCGACGACCCAGTGAGTCAACCAGAGGCCGAGACCGCTCCCGTGGTCGAGGTCGGTCTCCTCGCCGTCGGTCAGGACGGCGCGCTCGTGGTCCGGAATGCCGGGGCCGTCGTCGGCGACCGCCACGCGAATCCACTCCCCGTCGTCGTCGGTCGTCGACTCGACCGAAACCGACACCGCGGGGTCGGCCGCGTCGTTGTGTTCGACCGCGTTCTCGCAGACGTTCTCGACCGCCGCGTCGAACGCGGGGACGGCCGCCGCCAACTGCCGGTCGGGAACGTCGACCGACACCTCGGCGTCCGGGTACTCCTCGCTGACCGCGGACGCGGCGTCGGCCGCGACCGCCGCCACGTCGATTTCGACCGGTTCGGTGCCCTCGCCCTCCATTCCGGCCCCGAGGCGGCGCGCCTTCTCGCTCAGGTCCACGAGGTCCCACCCGCGAGTCGCGATTTTCTCGGCCGCGCCCCGGACTTCTGGGTCGTCGGACTCCTCGGCGACGAACTCGGCGTAGTTGACCACGACGGTCATGTCGTTGCGGAGGTTGTGGCGCAGGACGCGGTTGAACACCTGAATCCGCTGCTCGCGCTCCCGGAGTTCGTTCTCTCGCGTGGCCAGCGAGTCGGCGAGGTCGGTAAAGCCCTCACGTATTTGGCTCCACTCCTCGCCCGAGGAGAGACCGGGCGTGTGGTCGTAGTCGCCGTCGCGGAGCGCGCGGAAGCCGTCGAGGAGTTTCTCCGCCTGACGGATGTTGGCGTTGTACTCCCAGACCGCCAAGCCGATGACGAGCGACAGGACGAGTGCGAGACTCCCCGCCTGTAGTATCGCCATCTCGCGGAGGCGGGCGTCCAGCGTCGCCCGGTTCCGACTGACCCGCACCGTCCACCCCGTCGAGGAGACTGTCGCGGTGCTGGAGACGCCGTCGGTGAACGACCGTCGGGACTCGTGAAGCGTCTGATTCCCCATCCCGACCGAGACCGTCCGCACGTCGGTCTCCAGCGGTTTGACCATCGTGAGGAACGTGAACTCGTTGACCGGGAACGCGGCCGCGAGGACGCCGGTTATCTCGCCGTCCTCGAAGATGGGCGCGCTGATTATCACGATGTGCTGGTCACTGTCCGCGACGCGTTCGGGGTCGGTGACGTGTATCTCGCCCGTCCGGGCCGGCCGCTCGAAGTACGTCCGATTCTCGATGCCGTCGCCGACGGTCTGTCGGCGCACCTCGGGAGCCACGTCGCCCTCGAAGGCGACGACGGTGCCGTTGGCAGCGACCACCTGTCCGGCGAACACGTACGGGTTGGTCAGGAACCCGCGGAGGAACTCGCCGGAGCGACTGAAGTTGCTGGCTCGCGGCCGCGACGCGTGGAACCCGACGTAGTCCTTCTGCTGGCGGATTTGGGCGTCTATCTGCTCGGCGGTCCGAATCGCGGTCTGGTCGACGTTCTCGCGCATCTGGGCGACCGACCGGTCCTTGGCCAGTTCGAGTTGGCCGTAGACCACTCCGCTCAGCGCGAGCGTGACGACCAGCATCAGCACCGCGAACTTCGTCCGGACCTTCATTTTTCCTCCACCTGCTCGCTCGGGGGTAATGAACCTTCGTTCGTTAGTCTTTAGCGGCCCGACCGCAAACTGGCGGGTAATGACTGCACAGGCTGTCCAGCGGGAGGACCTCGCGGTCGTCATCGGACTGGAGGTCCACGTTCAACTGGAGACGGACACGAAGATCTTCTGTGGCTGTTCGACCGACGTGGCCGACGCCGAACCGAACACCCACACCTGCCCGGTGTGTCTCGGCCTGCCGGGCGCGCTCCCGGTGCTGAACGAGGCCGCCGTGGAGTCGGCGGTCAAGGTGGGGAAGGCCATCGACGCCGACATCCCCGAGGAGACGACGTTCCACCGGAAGAACTACTTCTACCCCGACCTGCCGAAGGGGTTCCAGATAACCCAGTACGACGCGCCGGTCTGTCAGGATGGCGAACTCGACGTGGAGGTCGACGGCGAGCGACGCACGGTGGGCATCCAGCGCGCGCACCTCGAAGAGGACCCCGGGAGCCTCCAGCACGAGGGCGGGAGCATCGACCGCGCAGACTACACGCTCGTCAACTACAACCGCGCCGGAGTACCGCTGATGGAAATCGTGACCGACCCAGACTTCCGCGGCGCGGAGGAGGTCCGGGCCTTCCTCGCGAAACTGGAGGAGGTCCTCGAGTATCTCGGCGTGTTCGACAGCCAGCGCGACGGGAGCCTCCGCATCGACGCCAACCTCAGCGTGGTCCCTGCCGACGAAGTCGGCGAGAACGGCGAAATCAGCGAGGAGGCGCTCGAAGACGCCAATCGGACCGAGGTCAAGAACATCTCCAGCCACAGGGGCGCCGAGAAGGCGCTGTCCTACGAGGCGACCCGCCAGAAGAACGCGGTCAAGCGCGGCCGGGAAATCCAGCAGGAGACCCGCCACTGGGACGAGGGCCGGGGCGTCACCGTCTCGATGCGCTCGAAGGAGGAGGAGAAGGACTACCGCTACTTCCGGGAGGCCGACCTGCCGCCGCTGCAGGTCAGCGACTGGAAGCAGAAACTCGACATCCCGGAACTCCCCGACGCCCGCCGCGAGCGATTCCGCGACGAGTACGGCCTGAGCGAGGAGGCCGCGAGCAAACTCACCTCCACGAAACAGGTCGCGGACTTCTACGAGGACGTGGCCGGCGAGTACGCCCCCGACCTCGCGGCGACGTGGGTCGCCGACAACCTGCTCGGCGAACTCAACTACCGCGACATGGCGATTACGGACGTGGAAGGTCGTCTCGACGAGTTCATGCGCCTCATCGAGTTGGTGGCCGACGGCGAGATTACCACCAAGAACGCCGAAGAGGTCGTCCTCCGCGAGATGTTAGACGAGGGCGAGGACCCCGAGACGGTCATCGACCGCGAGGGTCTCGGCAAGGCCGACGAGGGCGCCGTCGAGGGCGCCGTCGAGGAGGCCATCGAGGAGAACCCCGACGCGGTCGAGGACTACCACGACGGCGAGGGCGGCGCGCTCAACTTCCTCGTCGGGCAGGTCATGCAGAAGACCGGCGGGAGCGCCGACCCCGGTTCGGTGAACCAACTGCTCCGCGAGCGACTGGACGAGTAGGCCGTCCGGCAGTGCGGGACTGATTTTCGCGGGTGTCGTTCGGCGAGGGGACGCTCCGCCTCGGACCTCGACCTCCGGCGATCAGGTCGCTCCGCGGGTCGCTTCGAGGAGGAGGCTCTGGAACTCCTCGTGGTCGTCGAACGTGGCCGACTCTGTCAGTTCGCGCTCGACCTCTCGGAGTTCGGCTTCGAGTTCGGCGAACGCCTCGCTCTCCCGCAGTCCCGCGGCTGATCGCTCGTCGGTCAGCGCGGCGTGCTTCGCGGCGAGCGTGTAGTATCGGTCGAGCACGTCGGCGTACTCGGCCCGTTCGAGCAGCGCCTCGACCGTCCCCCGAATCGTCTCGGCCGAGACCGGCTTGGTCACGTAGTCGTCGAACGGCATGCTCACGATGTCGTCGCTCGGAGCGACCGCAGTTATCATCGCGACCCGGCACTCGACGTTCCGCTCCTCGATGTCCGAGAGGACCTCGTCGCCGCTCCTGCCGGGCATCCGCCTGTCGAGGAGAGCGACGTCGATGTCGTCGCCGCGGCGGTCCAGTATCTCCGTGGCCTCCGAACCGCCGTGGGCGACGAGGCACTCGTACTCCGACAGCCACCGCTCGTACATGTTCGTGAGAGCCGGTTCGTCGTCGGCTATCAACACGGTCGTCGTCATTCGGCACCTCCGTCGACGCGGAGCCTCCCGGCGGAGCCGGCAGACCCGTTGCGGCCGCCGAACCCGGACGACGAACGACGCAAGACCGGCGCGCGCGGTGCGCGGCAGAGGAGGGTAGCTACCGCCAGAATCCGAAAGAGCCGTCTCGGTGACGCCTCGCCGTACCGTCCGCCGATACCGGCGAGGTGAGACCCCACTATCGGGGCGAGAGCTCCGAGGCCCGACACTGTCACGGTAACGATAAGGACACCGATAGAGTTCATTTAGTATTCGTCGGGAATCATAATCGGCGTGGTATAATCGTTTCCCCGGTTATCTGGTTTGATAACACAAAAATAGTAACTTATACGCGACCCGGTTAATTCAACCGTCGCGACCGAAATAGAGCGAACTGTCGGGCTTCACCCGGGGTCCCACTGCTCCGAACCGTCGCTCGCGGCCTTTCCCCCGCGGGACTCGCGACCCCTCCTCATAGACTCCTCACGGACCCGACTTCGGGCACCCACACGCACGACGCACGCGCCTTGTGCCACCGCCTTCCGGCGGTTTTGGCCGTCGAAAGCTTTACCAATTCACTTGTCCTAGCGGGGACACGATGGACGACGAGCGACTCCCGAGCGGCGGCGGACTTCCCCGAGAGCGACCCCGCCACGCCGGGCACTCCCCGGAAGTCGGAGGTGAGGTATGGAGCTGATAATCACCGAGAAGGACAACGCGGCCAGACGCATCGCCGACATACTGAGCGGCGAGTCCGCCGAGGCCGAGCGCAAGAACGGCGTCAACGTCTACAAGTGGGGCGGGCGACGGTGCATCGGCCTGTCGGGCCACGTGGTGGGCGTGGACTTCCCCGACGAGTACAACGACTGGCGCGACGTGGAACCGGTCGAACTCATCGACGCGCCCATCGAGAAGAAGGCCACGAAGGAGAACATCGTCTCTACCCTGCGAGTGCTGGCCCGGAAGGCAGACACCGTGACCATCGCGACGGACTACGACCGCGAGGGCGAACTCATCGGCAAGGAGGCGTGGGAACTCGTCCGCGACGTGAACGACGAGGTGCCGATTCGCCGGGTCCGGTTCTCCTCCATCACGGAGAACGAGGTCACCGACGCCTTCGAGAACCCCGACGACTTGGACTTCGACCTCGCGGCCGCGGGCGAAGCGCGCCAGGAGATAGACCTCATCTGGGGCGCGGCCCTGACGCGGTTCCTCTCGCTGTCCTCTCGCCAGTTGGGCGACGACTTCATCTCGGTCGGACGGGTGCAGTCGCCGACCCTCAAACTCATCGTGGACCGCGAGCGCGAAATCGAGGCGTTCGACCCCGAAGACTACTGGGAACTGTTCGCCGACCTGTTGAAGGAGACCGACGACGAGACGACCGAGTTCGAGTCCCAGTACTTCTACCGCGACGAGGACGACAACGAGGCCGAACGCGTCTGGGACGAGGAGACCGCCGAGGCCGTCTTCGAGGCGCTCGACTCGGCCGCGGCCGCGACCGTCGAACGCGTCAACCGGCGGACCCGGACCGACGACCCGCCCGCGCCGTTCAACACCACCCAGTTCATCCGGGCCGCCGGGAGTCTGGGCTACTCGGCCCAGCAGGCCATGAGCATCGCCGAGGACCTCTACACCGCCGGGTACATGACCTACCCCCGGACCGACAACACGGTCTACCCCGACGACTTGGACCCCGAGGAGTTGCTCGACGCGTTCTCGGGCGACTATCACTTCGGCGACGACGCCGACGACCTGCTCGACCTCGACGACCTCGAACCGACCGAGGGCGACGAGGAGACCACCGACCACCCGCCGATTCACCCGACCGAGGACATCCCGACCAAGGGCGAGTTGAGCGACGACGAGTGGGAGATATACGAACTCGTCGTCCGGCGCTTCTTCGCCACGGTGGCCGAGTCCGCGACGTGGGAACACCTCAAAGTCGTCGCGGGCGTGGACGAGCACAAACTCAAGTCCAACGGCAAGCGCCTCGTGAAAGAGGGCTACCACGCGGTCTACCCCTACTTCAACACCTCCGAGAACTACGTCCCCGACGTGACCGAGGGCGAGGAGTTGGCGGTCACGGAGGCCCGCATCGAGGACAAGCAGACCCAACCGCCCCGCCGGTACGGCCAGTCGCGACTCATCGAGACGATGGAGAAGATGGGCATCGGGACGAAGTCGACTCGCCACAACACCATCGAGAAACTCTACGACCGGGGCTACGTCGAGGGCGACCCGCCCCGACCCACGCAACTGGCCGACGCCGTGGTCACGGCCGCCGAGGAGTTCGCTGAACTCGTGGTCAGCGAGGAGATGACCCGGGAGTTGGAGGAAGACATGACCGCCATCGCGGAGGGCGAGGCCGACCTGAGCGAGGTGGCCGACGAGTCCCGCGAGTACCTCCAGCAGGTGTTCGACGAGTTGCGCGACTCCCGCGAAGAGGTCGCCGACCTGTTGCAGGAGTCGCTGAAGGCCGACAAGAAACTCGGCCCCTGCCCCGAGTCGGACCACGAACTGCTGGTCCGCCAGAGCCGAAACGGCTCGTACTTCGTCGGGTGTGACGGCTACCCCGACTGCGAGTACACCCTGCCGCTCCCGAACACGGGCAAGCCCCTGATTCTCGACGAGGAGTGCGAGGACCACGGTCTGCGCCACGTCAAGATGCTCGCCGGGCGCCAGACGTTCGTCCACGGCTGTCCGCTCTGCAAGGCCGAGGAGGCCGAGGAGCAGGAGGACGAAGTCATCGGCGTCTGTCCCGACTGCGGCGAGGAACACGGCGGAGAACTCGCCATCAAACACCTCCAGAACGGTTCGCGACTCGTCGGCTGTACCCGGTATCCCGACTGCGACTACTCGCTCCCGCTCCCGCGGCGGGGCGACATCGAAGTCACCGACGAGCGCTGCGAGGAACACGACCTGCCGGAACTCGTCGTCCACAACGGCGACGAACCGTGGGAACTGGGCTGTCCCATCTGTAACTACCGGG
Organism: Halorussus limi; assembly: GCF_023238205.1. Taxonomy (NCBI): domain Archaea; kingdom Methanobacteriati; phylum Methanobacteriota; class Halobacteria; order Halobacteriales; family Haladaptataceae; genus Halorussus; species Halorussus limi. Next base: position 2,045,427 of record NZ_CP096659.1, on the reverse strand, counting down.
AGTTTCAGGCCCGCGAGAGCGAGTCGGGCAGCGACCTCGAATCGCTCGACGGCATCGGGTCGAAGACCGCCGAGAAGCTCTCTGAGGCGGGCATCGAGAGCATCGACGACCTGAAATCCGCGGAGGTCGAGACGGTGGCCTCCGAGGTACAGGGCGTCAGCGAGGACAGACTGAGAGGCTGGCAGGCGAAAGCCGACTAAACGGTCGGCGGATTCCCGGTCGCTCCACTTTTTCACGTCGCGCCGAGACCCTCACTCGCCACGCCGCGGGCCAGCGACGAGTACCGCGAGCGAACGGACGTGAGCGAGCGGACCAAGCGACGACGAACGCGGGCGGAAGCGAGCGACGGGAGGAGTGCCGCGTTTTTCGTCGACGTTTTACCAGCGAAGAACCGCGGCAGCGCCGCGGTTCTGGGCGCAGTAAAAGGTCGTGGTCGGTTCCGAAGGGGTTTTAGCGCACCCTAAGGTTTACACGAACAATGAGTACATCGTGGACCGAGTGGGACCACATCGTCAAGTTGGACCCGGACAAGACGCTCGCCGAGGGCGAGACCTTCGAGGACGTGTGCCGGACCGGCACCGACGCCCTCGAAATCGGCGGCACCCTCGACGTGACCACCGAGAAGATGCAGCGGGTCATCGACGCCTGTGCGAAGTACGACGTGCCGCTATATCAGGAACCGAGCAACCCCGCGGTCGTGGTCGACGACGACGACCTCGACGGCTACCTCGTGCCGGTCGTGCTGAACGCCGGAGCGGTGTCGTGGATTACCGGCGCGCACAAGGAGTGGGTCAGGATGGACGACGTGGACTGGGAACGCACGACGACCGAGGCGTACATCATCCTCAACCCCGACGCCAGCGTCGCCGAACTCACCGAGGCCGACTGCGACCAGTCGCCCGAGGAGGTGGCGGCCTACGCCGAGGTCGCCGAGGAGATGTTCGGGCAGGAAATCGTCTACGTCGAGTACTCGGGCACCTTCGGCGACCCCGACGTGGTCGAGGCGGCCGCTGACGCGCTGGACGAGGCGACCCTCTTCTACGGCGGCGGCATCCGCGACTACGATTCCGCGTACACGATGGCCCAACACGCCGACACCGTGGTCGTCGGCGACCTCGTCCACGACGAGGGCTGTGAGGCCGTCCGCGAGACCGTCGAGGGCGCGAAGGACGCCAAGAAGACGCCCGCAGAATCGGCCTGAACTCTCCTCCTCGCGATTCGGCTTCTCCGGACCGAGAGTGCGGCGTCTCCGGAGCGTAGCGTCCGACTCGGCGGTCGCGAGCGCGGGACCGAACTGTTCACCTGCTCACAGCACCAACTCCCCGACTATCGAGCATGAGCGCCATCGAGACCACCGGCCTGACGAAGTACTACGGCGACACTCGGGGCATCGACGACCTCTCGTTCTCGGTCGCGGAGGGCGAGGTGTTCGGCTTCCTCGGTCCGAACGGCGCGGGCAAGACCACGACCATCCGGACTCTGCTGGGGTTCGTCGCCCCGACCGGCGGGTCCGCGACCCTGCTCGGCCGAGACGTGACCGACGAGGCGGCGCTCGTCGAGGCCAAGCGTCACGTCGGCTACCTGCCGAGCAACCCGGGCTTGGACGAGGGCGTCACCGGGCGGCGACTGATTCGGTACCACGCCGCCCTGAAGGGCGACGAGCGGAGCGACGAACTGCTCGAACGCTTCGACCCGCCCGTCGAGCGAGAGGTCGGCGACTACTCGACCGGGAACAAGCAGAAACTCGCGCTCGTGCTGGCGTTCATGCACGACCCCGACCTCGTAATCATGGACGAACCTACCTCGGGGTTGGACCCGCTGATGCAGGAGCGCCTCTACGAGTTCATCGAGGACGAGCGGTCCCGCGGGACGACGTTCTTCTTCTCCAGCCACGTCCTGAGCGAGGTCCGGAAGGTCTGTGACCGCGTGGGCATCGTTCGGGACGGCCGACTCGTCGCGATGGAGGACGTCGAGGAACTGCTCGACCGGTCCGGCAAGCGCGTCCGCGTCGCCGTCGAGGAGGCGCTCGACCCCGCTGACTTCGAAATCGCGGGCGTCCACGACCTCGACGCGGGCGACGGCGACGCCTCGTTCATGTTCACCGGCGAGTACGACGCCCTGCTCGACCACCTCCGCGAGTACACGGTTCGGGACCTCGAAATCGAGGAAGCGCCGCTCGAAGACGTGTTCATGAAGTTCTACGACCACGCCCCGGCGGAGCGGCCAGCGAGTTCCCCGCCGACGGAGACGGCCGCGTCCGCTGGAGGCGAGACCGATGTTTGAGGTCGCCGCCTACGAGTCCGAGCGCCGGATTCGGGGTGCGCTCGTCTTGGCGGTCCTGCTCGCCCTGCTGTCCGCGCTCTTCGTCGCGCTGTTCCCGTCCATCGCCAGTTCGGGCGCGGACCTGGACGCCTACATGGAGAGCCTACCGCCCGCGATGCAGGCCGCGTTCGGCGCGACCGGCGCGTTCTCCATCGCCACCATCGAGGGCTTTCTCGCGGTCGAACTCTACCAGTTCTTCTGGGTGCTGCTGTTGGGAATCTACACGGCTTACGTCGCGGGCGGCCTCGTGGCGGGCGACGTCGAGCGCGGCCGGATGGACGTGTTGCTCGCCGCGCCCGTCACCCGGCGGCGCGTCGTGGTCGAGAAGTTCGCCTCCCTGATTCCGGTCGTGGTCGCGGTCAATCTCGTCGTCGGCGCGGCGGTGTACGCCGCCGTTCTCGCCGTCGGCGAGACGATTCCTGTCGCCGACCTCGTCGCGGTCCACCTGCTGTCGATTCCGTACCTGCTCGCGTGCGGCGGCATCGGCCTGCTGCTGTCGGTCGTCGTGGACGACTCGGACGTCGCCAAGCGCGGCGGTCTGGGGTCCATCTTCGGCCTGTTCCTGCTGGAGACTGTCAGCCAGTCGGCCGACGTGGGATGGTTGGGCGCAGTTAGCCCGACCCGCTACTACGACCCGACCGCGATACTGGTCGGCGGCGAGTACGACTGGGCGGGCGCGCTCGTCCTGCTGGCCGAGACCGCGGCGCTCGTCGCGGTCAGCGCGTGGTGGTTCCGGAGGCGAGACGTCTGATGAACGATTCCCCGCGGACGACCGCCTGATTCGAAGTTTCGACGACGAGCAGCGCGAGCGCCTCGTTACCGAGATGCTCGGAGTGGAAAACATCCGCGAGACAGTGCTGTTCCCGCGAGACCGACAGCGTCTGTCGCCGTAAGCGGACCTTTTTCGCAGTCGGACCGTGCGGGCCGTCACCCCGACTTCTGGTCGGCGGTTTCCTCTTCGACGTCCACGTCGATATCCTCGGGGTCGGTCCCGCCGCGGATGCCGTGGCCGTACTTGAGCAGGCCGACGAAGACGGACCCGCCGATTACGTTGCCCACAGTGGACCACAGCAGGAAGTGCGCGAAATCGAGGACGGTGATACCCTGCCGGGCGAACATGCCGAGCATGACCTCGACGCTCCCCGCGATGGAGTGGGGGAGGTGGGCCAACCCGATGACCGCCGCGACCAACCACACGAAGAACGCCTGACTGATGGTGTTCTGTCCGGCGGCGACCAGCCACGTCATCAGTCCCATCAGCCATCCGGCGAGGACGGCCGCCAGCACGGTGGTGGACCACGAGTACTTCACCAGTCCGTGGGCGATTTCGCCGAAGGCCGACATCTCGACGGTCGCTAACTCCGGTCCGACCTGAACCGCGAGGAGCGAGAACAGCGCCCCGCCGGCGAGGTTCGAGACGTAGATGATGCCCCACAGTCGGGCGAGTTCGGTCACGGACGCCTGTCCGTTGAGGACCGGCACGACCGCGAGCGACGTGTGTTCGGTGAACAGTTCCGACCGGCCGAGGACGACGAAGATGAAGCCGACGGCGTACGCGTTCGCCACCAGCAGTCCCGTCAGGGGGTCGGAGAACGCGCCGGAACTCATCGTGAAAACGACCGCCATCAGGAAGGGACCGAAGCCGATGTCCAATCCGGCCGAGAGTCCCGATAGCATCAGTCCGGTGTTCGAGCGCTGTAACTGGCTCAGCCCCTCCTCGATCTCGAGGCCCAGAATCTCCCGATAGGACGTCGGTGACGGGTCGCTGTCGCTACTCATTGGCTGATACGAACACGCTAGCCGAGGGCGCCGGAAGTCGCTGTCGGCACCCGACCGGGATTATAAAGATTATACGGCCCGACTCGCAAGACGAGCACATGACAGGCGACTCGTCGCGGGCGTTCGTGCCGGGCCACGTCACCGGCTTCTTCAGCGTCCACGAGGCCGACGACCCCGAGCAGGCAGGCTCCCGAGGCGCGGGCCTGACCCTCTCGGAGGGCGTGACCGTGGAGGTCGAACCCGCCGCCGAGACTTCGATGCAACTGAACGACGAACCGGCCGCAGTCGAGGCGGTGACGCGAGTGCTCTCGGACCTCGGCGTGGAGGCCCGCGTGACTGCCACGACCGACCTCCCCGTGGGCGCTGGCTTCGGCGTCTCCGGAGCGGCCGCACTCGGGACCGCGCTGGCCGCGAACCGGAGCTTCGAGTGCGGGCGCTCGGAGAACGAACTGGTCGCCATCGCCCACGCCGCGGAGGTCGAGGCCGGGACCGGTCTCGGCGACGTGGTCGCGCAGGCCCGCGGCGGCGTCCCGGTCCGACTCGACCCCGGCGCGCCCGAGTACGGCCGCATGGACGGCGTGCCCGCCCGGACCCGCGTCGAGTACCTGACGCTCGGCGAGCGCTCGACCTCGGAAGTCCTCGCCGGCAACACCGACCGACTCTCGGAGGTCGGCGTCGACAAACTCGTCCGCCTCGTGGAGGAACCGACACTGCCGACGCTGATGGCCGCCTCCCGGGAGTTCGCCCGCGAGGCCGACCTGCTCACGCCCGAGATAGCGGGCGTCCTGTCGGAGGTCGAGGAGGCGGGCGGCGAGGCCGCGATGGCGATGCTCGGCGAGACCGTCTTCGCGCTGGGCAACGGTCTCTCGCGGGCGGGCTACGACCCCGAGACCTGCGAGACCCACCCCTCGGGCGCGACGCTGAAGATGGACTGATTTTTCCCGACTCGACTCCGAGGCGGAGGTATGACCGAGATTCCCGACGACCACCCCCGCGCCGAGTCGCTCCGGACCCGCCACCGAATCGAGGAGGGCGTGGAGAAGGGCATCACGAGCAAGCAGGGTCTCATCGCGCAGGGCCGCGGCGAGGCCTACGACTACCTCCTGGGCGAGGAGACCATCCCGAGCGCCGACGAGGCGGCGCGCGCGGCCGCCGCCCGGTTGCTCCTCGCCGACCACCCCGTCCTCTCGGTGAACGGGAACGTCGCGGCGCTCGTCCCCGGCGAGATGGTCGAGTTGGCCGAGGCCGTGGACGCGGACCTCGAAGTCAACCTGTTCAATCGCACCGACGAGCGCATGGAAGCCATCGCCGACCACCTGCGCGACCACGGCGCGGAGGACGTGAAGGGTCTCGCGGCCGACGCCCGGATTCCCGGCCTCGACCACGAGCGCGCTAAGGTGGACGGAGACGGCATCTACTCCGCCGACGTGGTGGTGGTTCCGCTGGAGGACGGCGACCGGGCGGAGGCGCTGGCCGAGATGGGCAAAGTCGAGATAGTTATCGACTTGAACCCGATGTCTCGGTCGGCCCAGACCGCCGCGGTTCCAATAATCGACAACATCGTCCGTGCCGTGCCGAACGTGACGAAGCATGCGCGAGAGTTGCGAGAGCAGGGTGCGAGTCGCGAGGAACTGGAAGCCATCGTCGAGGGATTCGACCGCGAGGCGGCGCTGGCGGAGGCAGAACGCGCGATTCGCCGGGGAGAGTTGGACTGACCGACCGCCGCGGTTCCACTAACTTTTTGTCGTTCCGACGGAACTACGCGACGATTGCATGACATCTCCGAGTTCGCTCGCGCGCGGGACGACGCCGTGACCGAGTACGAAGTGCGGTACGTGGACCGGACGCTCCCCGGCCCCGACGCCGTCCGGGCCGCACTCCGGGACGACGGGACGGTCGACACCGACCGACTGCGCTCGGCGTTAGCCACCGTCGGCAAGAGCGTCGCCGACTGGAACGAACGGGGGCGCTACGCCGACAGCGAGTACGGGTCCGACCTCCGGACCGTCCGCTGACGGTCGCGGTGCGGCGGAACGTGTCTCGCCGTCGAGCGACGAGCGTCTCGCCGTCGGACGAGCGTTTCGCTGTCGAGCGTAGTTTCCGTAAAAATCGCAGTATAGCGTCGCGCTATGCGACGTGTCTTCCGACTTACGCGCGGACGACGTTCGTCGCGCGCGGGCCCTTGGGGGCGTCTTCGATGTCGAATTCGATGTCCGTTCCCTCTTCGAGGTCGGGGCCGCCAACGTCCTCCATGTGGAAGAACACGTCGTCGTCCGCGTCGTCGGTAGAGATGAAACCGTAGCCGCCAGTGTCGTTGAAGAAATCAACAGTTCCGTTTGCCATTGCAACTATAGAGAGACCCCCGCTACGGATAACGCTTCCGAGGGTCGCGGTATCACGGGTATCGGCGCTCTGAAGCCTGATTTTCGCTGGATACGCGTGACGCAGGACTCGCGTCGGTGGTTTCGCCGATTTCGCGGAAACGGGTCGAAAGTGACGAGAGGCGACCGAGTGCCGAGGCCGGAACGCCGCGGCGTTCCGACCTGTCGCCAGTTTTCGCCTGCGTAGGCGGACGCACCGCTGCTGCATGGTAACATCGCGCCGCCGGACCGGTCGAGAGTTCCGAAGACCGATTCCGCAACGCCTTTCAACAACCTTGTGGTATTACCGGGTTGTATGAGCGAATTCGAACAGTTCAGCGACGTCGGCGAAGCGGACGTGACCCGAGCTATCGGACAGGAGTGGACCGAGGAGTTCATGGACTTCAGCGACTCGGACGTCATCATCGTCGGGGGCGGTCCCTCCGGCCTGATGGCCGCGAAGGAACTCTCCGAGCGCGGAGTCAAGACGATGGTCGTCGAGAAGAACAACTATCTCGGCGGCGGATTCTGGCTCGGCGGGTTCCTGATGAACAAGGTGACGGTCCGAGACCCCGCACAGCGCGTGTTGGACGACCTCGACGTGGACTTCAAGCGGTCGCAGGACAGCGAGGGCCTCTACGTCGCCAACGGTCCCCACGCCTGCTCGGCGCTCATCAAGGCCGCCTGCGACGCGGGCGCGAAGATGCAGAACATGACCGAGTTCACCGACATCGTCATCCGGGAGGACCACCGGGTCGGCGGCATCGTGATGAACTGGACGCCGGTCCACGCCCTGCCCCGCGAGATAACCTGCGTCGACCCCATCGCGGTGGAGGCCGACCTCGTCATCGACGCGACCGGCCACGACGCGATGGCGGTCTCGAAACTCGACGAGCGAGGCGTCCTCGACGCGCCCGGAATCGGCGACGCGAAGGAGAACGCCACCGGCATGGACCAGACCGGCGACGACTCCTACGGCGCGCCCGGCCACGACTCGCCGGGTCACGACTCGATGTGGGTCGGCGAGAGCGAGGACGCCGTCGTCGAACACACCGGTCTCGTCCACGACGGTCTCGTCGCGACCGGCATGGCGACCGCGACGACCTACGGCCTCCCGCGCATGGGGCCGACGTTCGGCGCGATGCTCGTCTCGGGCAAGCGCGCGGCCCAAGTCGCCCTCGACGAACTCGGCGTCGACGCCGACCCGGTGGACATGACCACGCGGACCGCCTCGGCGGACGACTAGCCACTTTTTACTTCGTCGGGTGGGCTCGCTTCGCTCGCCCACCGCTCCTCGTAAAAACGTGGGGAAAAACCTCCCGGACGCTCGCTTCGCTCGCGTCCGGTGAACCGCGCGCCGTCGGCGCGCGGATGCTTCGACGGACCAGTTGGTCGATATCTACTCCGCGACGCCCATCGCGTACAGCGTCATCGGCGTCTGCTCTGCCGCGCGGGGCGAGAGGAAGTCGGTCACTTCGTCGTCGAAGAACGTCAGGCCCGTCCCGCCGAGCGGACGGTGGGCGTAGGTCGCCAGATACAGTCGCCCGAGCGTGACGCCCGCCTCCAGTTGGGCCAGACGGTATCCCCGGTCCCCCGCGTTCTCGACCACCGCACCGACGTCCGTCATGCAGTAGACGTTGACGTGGGCGTCGCCGGCCCACTCCTGTCCGAGCGCCAGTCGAGTCTGGTCGGCGCTGGTCGCGTCGCCGAGTCGCTCCAGCGCGGCCTCCTCGGGATGGAACTGGTAGCGCCCGTCCGGGACGCCCTCGACGTCGGTCGCCAGCACGTACACGTCGTTGAACTGCAATCCCGGCGCGGTCCCGCCGTTCCAGTCGCCCGGTACGCCGCGAGTGGCCCGGTCGAGGACGGTCCCGAGTTTGCGGCGACTCAGCGGTTCGTCGGCGAACGCCCGGCACGAGCGGCGACGCTCGGCGGCACTCCGGAGCGGCCGCGCCACCTCGGTCTCGTACCCGACGGGGTCCAGCGGGACGCGCTCGCCGTCGCCAGCGGGCGTCTTGCCGACCGGCGCGGCCTCGCGGACCCGCTCGCGCCACGCCGTCGCCGCCACGCCGCCGGAGAGTTCGCTGGTCGCCCACGCCTCGCGGGGCAGGTCGTGTTCGCGGTCGTGTTCCGGGTGCGGTTCGGTCGCAGGGTCGAGCGCGTCCGGCGGCGAGTCGCTCTCGGACGAATCACCGACCGGCGAACCCTCACCGACCGGGACGAGTTCGAGCGGAGCCTCGGTCTCGGGAGCCACCCCGAGCAGGTCGGCGACGGCGCGGTCGTCGAACCCGGCGACGACCGACGCGGGCAGGTCGAAGGCGTGGGCGGTCCCGAGCAGGTTGGCGAGGACGGTCCCGGAGTCCCAGAAGGCGTGGCGGTAGGTGCGCTCGCGGTACTTCCACGCGTTTCCCGTTAGGAGTGGTGGGGAAACTACAAGTACCATCGGATTATTTGTCGGAATATGGTAACGCGGACTCCCAAAGAAAAGTACGAGCGCGACATGGCCCGGCTACTCGGCGAGACGCCCCACTACAAATGCAAGAACAAGGACTGTGGGACCGGATTTGACACGGACCCGGACACCTGCCCCGAGTGTGGCACCGAGACGATGAAACACCGACGCGACGACGCGCTCTACGGCGAAGACCTGCGCGACGAAGACCAAGACCTAATCGAAGAGTTCGCCCGCGCACACAACCCGAACGATCCGACCGTCCCGACCGCCGACGGCAAATCCTACAACACGGTCGCTAGGTACATCACGAACCTGATTCGCGTCTCGAAACACACGGACCTGTCCACCGCCACCCACGACGAGATAAACCACGCTACCCACGAACTCGTCCAAGAGGGTCGGAAGAAATCGACTGTCCGGCAGGTGCAAATGACACTCCGGACCTTCTATCGGTATCACGACGACCTAGACGTTGACGCCGAGAAAATCAACACCTTCGAGCGTCCGGACACGCAAATTGACGACCGCGACATGCTCACGCGGGAGGAAATCGAAGAGCTAGAGGCGGCTATCGACCACCCGCGCGACCTGTGCATCTTCCACCTGTTCATCTACACGGGCCAACGCGCCGGGGCGATTCGGACGCTCCGCGTGAAAGACGTGGAACCCTCCGACGGCCCTACGGGACGGTACTGGTTGAACACCGACGCGGACGGACTCAAGAACGCCGACAAGAACGGTGGCGCGCGCCCGCTACTCGGCGCGAAGACGGCAGTCCGCGATTGGCTCAAGTACCACCCTGCGAGTGACGATCCCGACGCCTACCTCATTACTCCGAAGCCGAAATACAACAGCGTAGACCCGCACGAACCCGTCACGAACGAACTCTTCCGCAAGCTCTTCAAGAAACTCAAGAAGGAAACGGGCGTCTCGAAGCCGCTCCATCCCCACGCACTCCGGCACAACTTCGTGACTATCTGTAAGCGGGACTACGACATGGCGGACGAAGACGTGAAATACCTAATCGGCCACGCGCCGGACTCTCGCGTCATGGAAACGACGTATTCGCACTTGAGCGACCAAGACCATATCGACCGCGCGGAAGCGTCGGCAGGATACACCGAGAGGGAGAGTGAATCACCGCTCTCGCGGGAGCAATGCGACGTGTGTGGAAACCACCTGTCCAAGAACGCGCGGGCGTGTGACCGCTGTGGGGCCGTGTTCACGCCGGACGCCAAGAGCGCGCAGGACCAAATTCAGGACCAGATGAAGAAGTCGTACCGAGAAGCCGACCCCACCGACGCCGACAAGATGGAGATGATTGACGCCTTTGACGACCTTCTCGAAGACCCCGCGGTCAAACAGCGACTCATTGAGAAGTTGGCCGACGAGTAACCCCCTAACGTTCACCCCTTTTATTACAGCGGTCCCTATGCTCACTTGGATAATGGCGCACTATCAGCATCCGCCTGTGGCGCGAAGTCCGGCGTCTAGCGCCCAAGAGCGCCATTATCCCCATCCACAGGTTTGGGCGGGCATAGCCGCCGTGAACAGCCAAAGTCTTGCCAACTTCGGGGAGTCTGCCATCAATCGAGTTCCTGCGTTCGTCCGCCGCCTTCGTGGCACCGCCGACGTTCTATCTTAAACCTTCTCTCGCACGTTTTCGGCAATATGGCTTGTTCAGACAAAGACAAACTGTGGGAGTTTCTCGCGTCGTTCGACGGCAATCACCCCGTAGACGCCGTGACGTGTAGTTATACTTCGGATATGGGGGCAGGTATGGGTATGCCGATTTTTGCGCTACTCGTCTTTGCGGGAATCGGTTTGGCCTACGCCATTTACCATCAGTCGGTCGCACCGCTGTTCGTCGCGGCGATCTTCGCCGGGCCGGTCTTCATGTTCCTGATTCCGAGTGGTGCCGTCCGTATCGTCGTGTTCTTCGCCGTGTTGGCAATGACAGTTGCGGGCTACACCATCTACCAGCGGGCGCAAACGTCGCTCTAGACCGGGCGACGTTTCCCGCTTTTATGGGTATAGTGGGTATCTTCCCGTATGGCACGATTTGGCCCGCGACGACGCGCTACTCTCGGTGGCGGGGGTGGCGGGTCGTCCGGCAGTTCGTCCGACTCGTCTGACTCGGACGACGAAGACAACGACTCGAACAGCTCCGGTGGCGGTGGCGGTCGTAACCGCCGACGCCGCTACCTGCATGGGGGACTCGTCGGGCCGTCGGACAACACTTCCGGCGGTGGCGGTGCGCCCGATCCGACGGACATAGTTGACCCTGAACCTGAACCGTCCGGAGGTAGCGGCGGTTCCGGCGGTGGCGGGGGAAACTCGTCGTCTGGAGGCGGGTCTTCCGGCGGCAACTCCGGGGGTTCGACCGGAGGAAATCAGTCTTCTCGGGGTTCGTCTAGCGACAATTCCGGCGGTAGCGGTGGTTCATCAAGCGCGACGGACCTACCCGACGACATAACAAGTCCTTCGAGTCCGACGCCCGAACCGGCTAGCGGCGGTAGCCCGTCCGGTGGTAGCACGGGCGGCGGTGGTAGCCCCGACGACTCGGTTCCGTCGGACGTAGAAAGCGACATGAACGGGCCGACGCCGACGCAGGGCGGTTCGTCGGTAGATAACGGTGGTTCGTTGGGAAGCGACCCGTTCGACGGCACACAGACCGGGAGTGACGTTTACCGTCCGGGTAGCGGCGGTTCGTCCGGCGGTGGGAGTTCGTCGGGTGGAGGTAGTGACGGATCTAGTTCAGCGCTACCCGACGACGTGGCAGGGCCGAACAGTCCGACACCCGAACCCGTCTCGGGCGGCGGCAGTCCCGATGAACCGCTCTCCGACGACGTGGAGAACGCCAACGACCGGGGTGCGCTTGGTAGCCCTGTTGAAACCGGCGGTTCGTCCGGTGGCCGGACAGATACGCGGCAGAAATACCGGAACATCGAAGACGACCTTACCGGCGGGCCGGGTAGCGGTTCGTCCGGGTCCGGCGGTGGCGGTGGTTCCACGACGACCCCGACGACGCCGACCGAGGACTCGGGTTCGGACTCGTCTACACCGCCGACCGCCACAACGCCAACCGGCGACGGTTCAGATTCGTCCGAGAGCGACGGAAACGCCCCGCCGACAGCTACAACCCCGACCGGCGATACAAACCGCGACTCGGACAACTGGGACGGGTTTGTAGGGGAGATAGAGGAGGAGTATAATCAGACGGTAGAAGCGGGTGAATACGTTGCGAGCGGCACGGTGGACGCGGTGGAAGACGCAAACTCCGCGTTCATGGACCACCGAGAGCGCGTCTACGACACAAAGAGTACCGGGGCGCGTCTGTTCGGGACGCAACAGCGGGACAAAGCCTTCGAGGAGGCGGCGAAGGACGGCAATTTCTTCGCCAACCTTTACGTCACGGGCGAACAGGCCGAACTCGCAGGAACGGACGCGACGAAGTTCCTGAACAAGCACGTCCCGAACGCCGACCAACCTATCAAGGTCGAAGGGGTGAACCTGAACCCGCGAATCGGGATCGGCGGCGAACAGGGGAAGCCAGTAATTCAACAGCTACGGAACGCGGCGGTGGAAGCCCCGCAAGACGCGGGTTTCGTCGCAGGGTCGGCAGGGAAGGCTCTCGGAGACATAGGGATTCAGACCGAGGGACACCTACACGACACGGCAATCAACGAAGACAAAGCCTATCAGGACGCCGAGGAGGTTCAGAACGCCGCCGAGACGGGCGGCGAGACGCTAGCAACCGCCGTGAAAGAGGAACCTGTCGGGTTCGCGGCGGAAATCGTCGCTCCGGGCGCACCCGGTCGCGTGAAAGCCGGTGCGACGAAGGGCGCGTCGGCGGCGAAGGCCGCGCCCTCGAAGGCCGCCGAAGCGCCGGGACGGGTCAAATCCGGCGTTCAGCAAGGCGCGTCGAAAGCGTCCGATCTGCCTTCCGAGATAGAAGCCACAATCAACCGCGCCCGCTTCGAGGCGCGGCAACGCGGCGAGTCGGCAAAGTCTCGCGTGAAGAACGCGCCGGAAGAACTCCGCATCCGAAAAGACGTGGCGAAGTATAACGCCGAACAGCGGCTACGTCAGACGCGACAGGACGCGAGTCTTCGCTTCGAGCGGGCGAAGCGGGACGTGTCCGACCTACCGGCGGAAGCGAAGCTAAAGTCGAAGCAAAAGGCCGGAGAGATAGAGAACCGCGTGAACAGGGTGAAGCAAGAGGCAGACCTACGGTTCAAGCGGTTCCAACGGGACGTGTCCGATCTCCCTGCCGACCTAGCTCTCACGCGGGCGCGGCTCGAAGGTGAGATAGCGAACAAGTTGAAGTTCGGACGCGGCGACGGCGGCAACACCGGGTCTACGAGCGGTGTCCAAATCGACATAGAAGGCGACGGTCTAGACTTCGACTTCAACGACGGGAAGACTCGCACGGACGGCGATACAAAGAGCGACGGCAACACAGGATCGAAAGGCGACGGTGGCGGTAGCGACGTGGACGTGGACGTGCGGAACCGCAACGACGGCGGTGGGCAAGATACTATCGTCAAACAGCGGAAGAAGACTGGCGACTCGGGGAAGGGCGGTGAGACAGGGCCGAAGACCCGGACTCGTCCCGGCGAATCCGACGTGCCGACCCGTCCCGGTGAGAGCGACGTGCCGGGTCGCACGCCCGACGCCGACACTCGGACACCGGACGGACGCTTCCGAGACGCGGTTGGGCCGATACTCGGACCCGTGGAAACCGATCTTCCGGGTGCAGACCGTGGGGGTAGGACGGACATGGGGCCGGACATAGACGACTATCTCCGCCCCGACGACACCGTGGGGCGCGACTACGACGACGACCTCCGTAATCCGCCGATTGAACGGAACCCGCCGAACACGGACACGCCACCGGACCAACGAACGCCGACAGACATTGACCTGCGAACGCCGACCGACCTACGGCTAGACCAACCGCCGGAGCAGGACTACAAGATGGACACCCCCGGTCGCACGCCGCGTAAGCCCCGGACGCCGGATCTAGACTTAGAGTTCGACGGACGGGTGAACGAAGACGACGACCGCCGACGCCGCGACGGGACTTTCGCGTGGACCAACCCCGTCGCAAGTGCTGAAACGATCCTCTCCGGTGGGATTGAAGCCGAAGCGGATGTGGGGAACGTCGAAGCCGACATGGACCTGAATTTGGAGGGACTATGACGGACGCAGAAACTACCGGGAATGAGCCGCCGGGAGAGGTGCGCGCGGGACTCGCGTTCCGTATCATCGGGTTCTTCGGGGCTATCATCGTCGGCGCGATGTTCTTCGCTATCCTCTCGCCGGGGGTCGAAATGGTCTTAGACCACACTTCGAGCATGGTGGATTCGGGCGGCGCGGCGTCCGAGAGCGTCAGCAACACCCGCATGGTGTGGAGTAACATCTTGTTCTATGTGGCGTTCGTATCGCTACTCGGGCTTCTCGCCGGAGCGGTCTACGAGCGACAGGGAGGGCGATTATAGATGCCGATGTGGAAAACCGTCGTAACGGTCCTACTGTTCATCTTTACGATGGTCATGGTCCAAGCCGCCGCCGGACCCGCGCTCGAATCCACGGGTGAGAAGATAAAAAGTGCAAACGACCTAGACACCCGACATTGGGACGGTGAGAGCCTAATCGACGGCATGATATCGTCGTTCTTTGACGGTATCATGGTCGCTATCTTCGGTATTCTAATATGGGGTGTTGCGTATAGCGTGCGGAAGGAGAGATATCTAAAGTAATCAGCAGAAGTTTTGAGTGGCGTAGACCCGTGTCTTTCCGTCTATTTCGATAATATAGATGCCGATACCTTCGTTTTCCCAATACGGTTTCAGGATGTTTTTCCGGTGGCCGGTTGAGTTCATCCAGCCGTTGACGAGTCCTTGCGCGATTTCCTTCTCGGTTGTGTAGTACGCTGTCTCTCCATTCTCACGAGCGATGTTCTCGTAGGCGTAGGTGTAGGCGATGTTCTCCGCGCCCGTTGCGTACTGGTTCCCACTCGTATCTACGCGGCAGTCGTACCCGAACTTGTCGTAGCGGTCGGCCATTGTCTCACCGGACGGCGATTCGTGTGCGAAATACTGGTTCTCGCCCATGTCCTTGCTGTGGTAGCGAGCGATCTGCCGTAGCTCCTTGTCGAACTGGATTGGCCGCAGATCATGCGCGCGCCTTCGCTCGTTGATTTCTTTGTGAACCAGATACTCTATCTTCGTCCGGTTCAGTTCGTCGTCACTCAGAAATCCACCGTCGGAAGAGCCGTTTGTCGAATTAGCATCCGAGTCGGTAACGTTGGCGACTGCACCGCCTGCATCGTCTATCGCAGATTCTGCCGGGGATGTGTCCACTGGGAACCCCGGTACGCCGACGAGTCCGAGTTGCCCAACCGTCGCCACGCCGAGAATGAGAATCAATAACGCCCGAAGAGAGAAGAACCACCGGAAGAGAACTACGCCGATAGCGAAAGGATAGACGACGGCGTTGATAATGTGGTCGAAGATTGAGTTTTTCTGTTTCTCCCGAATTTCGTCTAGCTCGTCGTCTAGATCCTCGTCAGACTTCGTTTGGACAGGGGGACTCGAATCGAGGTTTTCGACCGCTTCTTCCGTCCCGTAGGTTCTAACCTTGCCGTTGTCCATCGGTTCGGGCGAGTTTGATTCGGAATCAGAATTGTCTACCGAATCGTCAAACGCGCTCTCGAAGTGCTTTCCTGCGTCATTTGCAGGGCGGGCAGACGGACAATTATGTTTCTCCGGAAGTGTGTGGGAAGAACAGACCTTACGACCGCAGTAGTTGCACGTCCGCGTTAGGCCGTCTGACTCCCCACAGATCGAACACTTACCCATTACCCAACCCCTCAAACTGTCCTAAGTTAATTATTTTGCTCCGATGTATCAGAGAGGGGAGTTGAACCGGGTTCTACGGGAGTGGGATCAATCAAGCACAAATAGCCTATATCGCTTTTCGCGGGCGTGTGAACGAGTCCGACGAACTTAGGAGTCTCTGAACACAGTCCTAGGTTCCACAGCTATGATGTTAGGAAAGGAGATTCCGAAGTCGGGTTAACACGCCCGGTGAAGAGGACTCAGGGACTCGACTTAGGCGGTCTTGGACTTTGGCTCTGATTTCTGGATGGGATTTGAGGTACTCATCTACTAGCCATTGAGAACCAGTCCCGCCATATTTGAACAGGCAATCTACCCCAAGCTCTTCGGCTACCTTTTTCCCGCGTGCGAGTGCATCAACTTGATTCGATTCCTTCCCACTTGCAAAATCAGCGGACGCCGGGGGAATAATGCGATATCCGTTGTTTGGGCCGAGTGATTCGATTACGACCCCGTTTTGTTGAACCTTCTCAAAATCGTCCAGACAGCCATCACAGTAATGATACTGGTCTTCGGCGGGGTTGTCGGTGAAATCCCCGCATCGGGCGCACTCGGGCATATCGCGGCTGTTGAAATCCTACATCTATAAAACTATGTCTGAAGAAATATCGGATAGATTTGGATGTAGCAAATTCTGGTTTCTATACCCGAGTTACACCGGCACAAAGATGGCCCATGCGACTCCATCAATCTGTTCCACCTCTTCATCCAACCTCTGTATCCACCCGGACACGATTTGAGCAGTCATGCCATCTGCGGCTTCCACGACGGGATAGTCCCGATATGGGAGTTCAGTAGTATATTCTCCGGGCGAGTGAACCGTGTAAAACGAGGATTTGAGTTCTGAGAACCGGTCACTCTCTTGTGCTTTGATGTATGATTTCCGTTCGAGCTTTTCCATCATTGAGCGAACTTCATCAGTACGCGAACCCATTAGCAGAATCCTCATACTGAAACCTGATAATTCATTCCCCCTCCGTTTACTTTCCTTGAAACTCAAACGTGTTTCTCCCGGCCTGCTCTTTAAATACCCACTACTGCGTTTCTCGGCACAGTCGAAGAGTATGTCATAACCTAGCATCGGCAAAGACTTTACTCCTTCATAACAAAACCTGCAAACAGGTTGATTAACATGACCAGTGATGAAGTTCAAGATCGAACTGACTGACGAGAAAGTCAAAATCATAGCCAACGAACGGTCGTTTGTCTTCGAGACGACAAGCGACGGTGTGACCGTCGGCCCCGATTTCACCGAATCGAACCGCCACGCTACAATCCTTCCCGGAGGAAAAAAGAACGGCAAGTGGGGCGACTATGGCATTCATGTCACAGAACCAAACGACGAAGGTGAGAACGAGTCAATTACCGATTCAACCTATTGGCGTGACGACTTAGAGACAGAAGCGTACTTGTTCACCCGGACACTCGGCACTGCGCGAAATGCAATGGAGTTTGACGGTGATTCCATAGCCTTGGTCAACTTCGAGAAGGTGTTTGATTGGGCGAGACATTGGGGGATTATCGCTACCGAAGGCGATGCCGAAGTAATCCGACTGAGCGAGGTATTAGCTGGGTTGATAGACGCGAGTGAGAAAGAGCGGAAATCCTTCGTTCAGGATACAACCTTCGAGGTAGATATCAAAGAGGCATACGCGCACGGCGCACAGTTCGCTTTCAACCGTTCTAACGGGAAACTCATGCTCCTACACGCGGATGGCATCGTAAACGAGCTAACGATAGACACCTTACTGAAAGGCAACCGAGAGCGAATGAGGAAACACGAACCCTTCCGCGAGTGGATCGACTTCCTCAACTGTCTATTTGAGGAAGACGAAGAGTA
Organism: Halorussus limi; assembly: GCF_023238205.1. Taxonomy (NCBI): domain Archaea; kingdom Methanobacteriati; phylum Methanobacteriota; class Halobacteria; order Halobacteriales; family Haladaptataceae; genus Halorussus; species Halorussus limi. Next base: position 2,027,766 of record NZ_CP096659.1, on the reverse strand, counting down.
GCAGAATAGCGAAAACGAGGTTGTCTGCAACCGATCCACTTCTCGGACTTGTCCTCCCGCCCTCGAAGCCGGGGTATGGATGCCCGAAACACCCTCATAGGACGCTGAATCACGCGGAAACGCGAAGAAAACCGGAAGGCCACCGGAACCGATAGCGCGAGCGGCACGGAATCTTCATGGGATTAATATAGATATTGCATAGGGGGAGGGGTTGTGTGTGTCTGTGAGCGGCCTGCCTCTCCGAGCGCCGCCACGAAGCCCACAGGATAGGGGCGAAGGACCACGGCGAAGCCAACGGACTGACGACTGCCTACGGACGGCTCTCGCGCACGCATGGACAACGTGGCCCCTGTGCCGTCCCGTCCGGAGGGCGACGACCGGCTAGCTAGCGAGACGACCACTGTTCTTCGCACGGTACTGGTACGAACCCCCGACTCGGACGGGTCCGACCGCGCTTGAAATCCGGTAGTAAACCAACGAAAACAAACGACCGCTACATGCCCGTGTCACCAGCGGAGGGAGAAAATCTGTCTAAGCGCGTTAGCATATACAGTATAGGCGCGTCCCGTCTGTTTGTGGTGCGCCATTCCAGCGTTGTATGGCGATTTTCTATGCTCTCTCACCAACGCGATCCAACCGCGAAATGGGCATGTACCCTACGTACACCGTTTATACTCCCGTGTCTGCAACTATGAGACATGGCAGATGAAGACTACCGGCGGCTAGCCATCTACGCCGACACGGAAGAACGAGTGAACGAGATAATCCGCCGAAGTCATAACGTCCGAGAGGGACCGCTGTTTAGTGAGGACACGCTTTCGGACGTTGGTTTTGATAAGAGACTCGGCATGGCCCTAGACGCTCTCGAAGACGAGATAGAGCAACTGCAACAGGGACAGCACTCGGGGACCGCCGGAGCGGGACAACAGGCACAGACCGACGTTCAGATACCGGAGCTTCCCCGAGAGCTACGCCGCTAATCCCCACCGCCGATATAGCCGCCGAAGGCGACCAACACGGCGAACATGAACACGACGAACGGCAGACCGCCGCCCGTGTTCTCGAAGGCTTCACCTACGGTCATTATCCCGAGAACGAGAGTTGCCACGCCACCCGCCGCAACTCCGAATATTCCCGCCGTGCCGACGAGTTGCGCGACTGCCCTCATGAGAAGATACCCCGCATTAGGTCGTCATCGTCGTCTTCATCGGGGTTCCGGACTTCGGACACGGTGATGGATTCGACCATTTTCTCTTGCTGGAAGCCTTCTTTCGACCGACTCACGTAGACGGATATCCCGATTATCATTTGGGCGATAATCGTTTTCTGCTCGTCGGTGAGATACGTCCGATTTTGGTCGGCGTCGTCAAAGAAGAACGCCCGCACCGGCCCCTGCATTTGGGAGTTCTTCGGCGGGAAGAGCGCGCAGATACGCAGATACATCGTGTGCATCCGCCACTTTATCTCGTTGATTTCGGCGTCGTTGAGGTAGCCGAGTACGAACGTCCGATCCACCATGTTATCCAGCAGGTTGATGGAAGCGTCGGACATGTCCGTCTGCGCCAACCTCTCAAGCCACTCGGCCTTCTCCGCGGCTAGTCCGGCGGTCTGCATACCACGTTGGAAATTACCGCGGTGTTGCGACCACTCCCGTTCAGTCTCGCGGGCTTCCCTCTGTCGCTCTATCGCGTCTTTCTGCGCTTCTTTCGGTTGGTCGTCACGGGACAGGCTCATGGTTACAACCCTTCGAGGATGTCGTCTTCAACCGCGCCAAGGTCGGGTAACGTAGCCTCGATGTTCACTCCCGGTTGGCGGTCGGTCGTCCCCGTCTCGCGCTCGTATAGAGACGCTTCTACGAACCCGTGTAGCCGTGTATCGGCTTCGACCTGAACCGCCGGGTCGTCGTCTCGGACTTGCGCGGTCGCCGGGTCTACGTCGAACTCCGTTACCGGGTCACGTTCGCGTTCGGTGCGCGGGTCTAGCCCGTGTTCCGGGCCGGGTTCCCCGGCCCATCTGACGCGATCCGCCGGGTCAGGTCCGGCGAGTTCTTCGTCTACCTTCGCCATTTGGCCGATGAACACCGGGTCTGCTCCGAGAGGATCGGCCTGCTCTCGTCGCTCCGCTTCCGTGTAGCCGCCGGAGTGAGCGGTTTCGCGGGCCTTCTCGTATTGGTGGTGGCGGCGGGTTCGCTTCAATGCCCGCCGTCTCTCGCGGTCCCGCTTCGTGTTTCGCAGGTGTTCAGGTAGCGATATTTGGTTGGTCATGCTTTCGCTTTCTCGGGGTCCGTCGGTTCGGACTCGGTGTGACTTTCGGGCAGGTAGAACGCTGTTGCCTTGCCGATTTTGACGGTTTCAAGCTCTCCTGCCTCGGCCAACGCTAAACAGTAGTTCCGGATAGTCACATGGCTGGCAGGTAGCGCGTCGGTAAGGTGCGCGACCGACATGACGGGGCGGTCGCTTTCGGCGAGTGCCGTTTTGATATCGCTCTTTGTCATTTCCATATATCGTGTTTGGGCGGGTTGAGCCTTAGTTTATTCGGGATTTTCAAATACACATTCACAAGTATAGATATGTGTTACAAAGTAGTAAACACAAACCGTGAGGAAACACCACTCATACCTAAAAATTGTTAATACGGGTGCGGTTACTCGGTTAGGATAGAACGCGACGAACCTACGAACCACCCTCTCGCGGGGGTGGGTACACGGGACGTGCCTTCAACACGTCCCGTTGAAAACCGGTACGGATGCCGATGGCGTCTACCCAAATCCGTACAGTACCTTGTACGGCAAGGGCAGACTTCAAGCCTCTGGTTTGTGTCTGCCCGTTGTTACGTCGGCTCTGTACCGCGGTTTCGAGCGTTCATGGACAGAAACCATGACACGGAACCCGCGGAAATCCGAGAAGACGGAACAGGACCATAGCTACTGGCAGTCGGCGCGGAATATGTCCCCGTCCGAGTTTGACGAACTCATAGCTGAAAAGCGGGGGGAGGACCAATGACGGGGTGGGACGACGAGAACCACACTTGCCCGGAGTGCGACGGCCACCTGCGCGACGGCCCCGGCGAGAAGTACGTTTGCGGAGATTGCGACGAGGAAATTCCTGCGAAAATCGCGGAGAACGCCGACCTGCTCCGAGATTTGGCCGCTACCGACCTGCCGTGCGCCGAACTTGCGGCCCTTCTAGTCGGAGGAGGTGAGCGCTAGATGGCGCACGCCGACGAGAGCGCCGGATGGCGCGAAGTCTACCGCGCGATGGCGTGCGACCCCGATATGCACGAAGAGCCGCCGGAAGAGGCGCGCGCCGCGCTCGGCGTTCGACCTGCGGCTTTCGTCGTCGCCTTCGCTCTCATACTCGCACTCGCGGCGGTCGCCTTCGCTCTCGGGGGGATCGGCGCATGATGGAGTGCGACTACTGTGGGTCGCCCGTGACCGACGAGTTCCATCGGGTCTTCGAGGTTGACGGGCGGCTCTTAGCCTGTATCGAGTGTTGCACAGGGGGCAACGTCATGTACGCTATCCAGCAACGGAGGGATAGCCGATGATGGCGGTGCCAATCACCCGTGGCGTTCTGCCCTTCTATTATAGGGGGCCACTCGGGAGGGGTGCGATTTCAGTCCGTGATTTATATACCCCCCTCGAACAACCCCTTACGGACCAATCTACACACACAACAGCACAAGAGAACAACCACCGTGCCAACACCAACAAGACAAAACTAACGTTGGGATTACCGGACCAAAGTTGCTATCTAAAGCCGACCCCTTCGGTCCACCTCCCCGACGGGGGTTGCGTTGAACTCGCACCCCTCCCGAGTGACCCTCCCTGTATAGAGACGCGGCGAACGGGGGTGAGTGCCTGATGGCCGACGACCTTCGCGGGATGGTCGCCGACGCCCGAGACGAAGCGTTGGCGCAAATCGAATCGGTCGCCGACGCTAGCCCCGCCGAGAAGGGGGCGGGCGAAGAAGAAGCCGTCCACACGTTCGCAGATACCGTCGCCGACGCCCTGCTCGAAGGGTTCGGCGAATCGAGTACCGGCGTCCATGTCTCGGCGATAGCCGATACTGCCGATTACTTCAACAAGACGGATGTTCAGGGCGTGATTCAAGAGAAGGTCGAAGCGAAGAAACAGGCCGACCGCCGCCCGTTCAATGAAGTTCTAGAGACGGAGCTAGAGGAAGTCGTCACGGTGAAAACCACCGACCACAAACAAGACGCGACGTATCGGTGGGACTTCGGCACGGCGACCGTCGAAACGCAGTCCGGCAAAGACGGGCGCGGTCACTTTTCGTGGCCCGACTTCCGGGATATGTACCTCGAAGCGACCGGCAACGACGCCGCGAAGCCCGTAAAAGACCTGCGCTCCGGCGATACGTGGCGACAGTTCGTGGTCGAACAGATGGAGACGAAAGAGCGCGTGGTCGAAACGAAAGGCCCGCGCACCGCCGCCGTCGAAGAACTCCAGAACCACATCCGGAACGCCACGGGCTACCCGACTCTCGGGGACATGATAGACCGGAACGGGGTCTACGTGGACGTGAAACAGGCGGATACGCCCGAGTGGTGGGCGGCGTTCGGTAGCGACGACGGCGAAATTGAACCGACGACCGACAACGTGCGCCGGATCGGGATTCAAAGCCAACTCGCCCAACGGGTCGCCGAGAACAACGGCATATCTACCCGTGCCCTGCAACTAGAGTTGGATGGGCGCGACTACACGACGGGCTACGACGGGTCCGTTTCCGCACAGAAATACTACGGACAGACTGTTCACAGTTATTGGGAACTCTCGGCGGAACTCGCGCTACCCAACGAGTACGAACCGGCCCCCGAGACGGCGACCGAAGCGACCGAACGCGAGCTAGAGGAAATGACCACGGACACCGACGGCGAGACGCCGGAAGCCACCGCCGACGGTGGCGACGACGGCGACGATGGCGGCATGGGAACCGTCGGTGGACTCGGGGGTGAACTCTAGATGGTGGACCTAGAGTTAGACGACGTGAATCTGACAGGTATCGACGAGTACCCGCCGGACTCGTCGGTGAAACTGAACGGCCCGCCGGGGACCGGAAAGACCACCCAATCGGCGGGGCGCGTCGGGCGACTACTCCGAGACTACGACTACGAGATAGACGACGTGGCGTGGGTCACGTACCGCAAGAGCTTGGCGAAGGACACGTTGACCCGTCTCGCGGCATGGGGACTCGTTGATTCGTCGGAACTCGCCAACCCATCTGAGGGGCCGACGCGGTACATCGGGACGTTTCACGCGGTCGCCAACCGGGTCGCCGGGGGCGACGTGGACGTGGCGGGCTACTACGACCAGCAGGACTTCTGTAAGAAGTGGAATATCCGGTTCCAAAAGCGTAGCCCGTGGGACGAACCGCCGGGCGAACTCCTGTTTGACACGTTCTACTACTGCGCGAATAACCTGCTGAACCCGACGAAAACGAAAGACCTGAACAAAGCCCCCATGATTGACGACCTTCGGAACAAGTGGCAGGGCGACATAGCGAAAGTGTGGCAGGATTGGCAGGACTACAAAGAGACGAAGGGCCTGATAGACTACTACGAGATGCTGTTGCGGCCAATCACGAAGCAACAGACGCCGAACCGGGATATTCTCGTCGTAGACGAGTACCACGACGCCACGCCCCTTATGGCGAAACTCGCCGAGTATTGGGCCGACGACGCCGAAGTGGTGATCTTCGCGGGCGACCCGCACCAAGTCGTCAACTCCTACGCGGGCGCGGACCCCGACTTCTACGAGCGCGTGGACCTGCCGGAAGTGCTGTTGGACAAGACCTACCGCGTGCCCTACGAGCATTGGTCTGTCGCGGAGCGTGTGCTGAATCAGGCGCATGACCCGCCACAGGTCGAACGCACTACCACCGGGTCGTTCTCGGACGGTACGAGTCCGAGTTTCCGGTACTCCCGCGACAACGGGTGGGACGTGCCGGAACCGTCGGAAGAACGGTCGCCGGTCTGGTTTGTGGAAAAGGTCGGGAAGGACACCATGTTCCTTACCCGGACGCGCAAGCAGGCCGACGGCGTAGCGAAGGCCCTCGAAAAAGCGGGCGTGCTGTATCAGACACAGAACAGCATGAAGCGCGACGGGTGGCAGGCGGGCGACCGGGGCGAGATGAACACACGCACGGCGGTCTACAACGCCTTACAGAAAATTGAGGGGCTACGCCCCGGCGACTTCAACGGCCACGGACTCGGCGAATACACGGACACGTCGCGGTCCACGAACATCAAGTTGGACCCGCCGGAAGCGGCGGCGTTGCTCCGGCATACGCGGGTGGACAATCTCGCACAGTCGCGGGACGAAACCACGGAAATCGCGCAAGAAATCAGGGAACTAGAGGAAAAGACGACGGTTGGTGAACTCCGGCAGTACGTCGAAGACGAGTTTTGGACCACCTACACTACGGGTGCGCGGGCGGTGGGTGAGCTAGCGAAGAACCCGGCGGGGCGGTCGTCGTTGGACACCCGCGACCTAGAGGCGTTGAAGCCCGCGCTTCGACGGAACGACGGCCCTGTGGGACAGGTGGAAACACTCGTCTACACCGTCCACGCCTCGAAGGGGACGGAAGCCGCCAACGTAATCGTCTACGACGGTATCACGGGGCAGATACAAGACGAGATAAGCCGAGACGCCGACGCACGCGCCAACGAGTGTCGGACGTGGTACGTGGCTCTCACGCGGGCGTCAAAGCGTCTCGTCGTGCTACGCGACGGCTTCGAGTGGATGCACAGTTACCTGCCGAACAACCTGTTGGACATGGCCCGCGACGGCTACGAACAGGCGAAGAACGCGGGGGTGGCGGCATGACGGCGGCTACCACCGAGTCGGTCGGGAAAGACCGGATCGACCGCCACTACGAGAACGCGGCGGCGGTCTACCGCGAACTCGGGCGGATGGACGGTCTGTTCTGTCCGGCCACCGCCGACTTCCAGCGGTGGTACGCAACGAAGCCCGACGCGCCGGACGGGTACGCCGGACGCAAACGCCCGCACGCTCTTGGGGCCGACTACCAACAGATACGAGAGAAGCTAGAGCGCGTGCTGTATTCGACGGTCAACTACGCCGAACAGGACTTCTACATGGGCGCGTGGAAGCCCTTCAACTACGCCGACGACGGCGGCTTCGTGTGGCCGGACGGCGAGAGTCCGAATCCGGACTACGGCGACCTACGCGCCTACGCGCCGTTCGCAGACGTGGACCTAGCCGACGACGTGAAACACGACAGGCCGGACGGCGAGATACCGAAGGACGCGATAGAAGACGCCCTAGACCGCTACATCGGAGCGTTCGCGGAACTCGCGGGCGACAGGGACGCCGTGTTCGCTCTAGATTCGGTCGGCGGGGCCTACGTCATGGTTGCCCCGTCGGTGGCCGCTCCTATCGCCGACGAGTTCGACCGCGACGACCGGGCGCGTCTCATGCAGGAACTCCCGGCGCGGGTCAACGAGTGGCTAGAAAACGTGTCCGACCGCGTGACGGGCGAAGTCCCCGAGACGGAAGGGGTGTTTGAACCGGACCACGGCGTGAACCACAAGAACCGGGCCTACAAGGCTCCGTTGTCGTTGCACGCGAGTATGGACGGCGTGGTGACACCGATAGATACGGACACGCCCGCCTACGACTACACGCCGCTCTCGGCGGTCGGACAGGCCGAACGTGACGCCGCGAAGGAATGGGCGGCCCGATACACGTCTGACTACTCCGACCGCGTGGGCGCGCTCGTGGCGGCCCTGTGGCCCGACTACTCCGACAACGCCGAGACGTGGCGGGACGCCCTCGAAGCGTGGCTAGCTGATACCGAGTCCGACGACGCCAACGAGAGCGACCCTGCCGACGCCGACGTTGCCGAGAACGCGCCGAGCGGATCGGTCGGGAATTGGAACGAAGTCTACCGGGCGTTGGACTCGTTGGACGCTACGCGGGTCGCCGAGAAGACTATCGTTTCGTCGTGGAACGAGAACGCCACGTCCGGTAAGGGCAAGGGCTTCTATCCGACGTGGGGACCGAACAGCAACGGGACGGCGAACTACGTCACCGACGACATTTGGCACGACACCGGGAAAGACGGCGGCTACGGGACAGTCATAGAGATGGCCCTGATAGGTGCGAACAAGTTGAACCACGCGGGCGCAACGCCCGTGAACGGGAAAAAGTGGTTCGACGGCTACCGCGAACTCCTACGTCTCGGGTTCGACCTGCCGTTGCTCAAAACCGGGTGCGACGACGACATGAGCGACTACTACGCCTACGACCTGAAAGCCGTCGCGGTCGAACACGGTCTAGACGAGAGCGCGGTCTATTCCGACCCCGAGACGCTACTGAAAGCCTGTCTGTTGGCCCGCGACGAGTACGACACGGACCTATCGGACGCAAAGCCCCCGTACAAAGCACTCGTTGGCGTGGCGGAACAGGCCGGGTTGCGGATGGAAGACCCCGACGACGGGATTCTCGGTGAGAACACCCACAGTCTCGCCCAGTCGGTCTACGCCGATATGAACCCGTCCGACGTTGAGGTGGGACAATGACGGACACGCCCGACTACGACCGGGAGAATCAACGGCGCTACGCGGAAGAATTAGAGGATATGACGCCCGCGCAATTCGAGTGGCAGGTGGCCCGGCAGACAGGTGAATCGCCTGCCGATTGCCCGGAGTGCGGCGGTTCCCTCCGACCGACGGACCTTTCGGCGCTCTTCGAGTGTCGGGATTGCGGCGAACCCGCGACTCTCTCGCGGCTTCGGTCGTAGACCTGCGCGCTCTTTTTCGTGTTGTCTCAAGTCGTCGTTACCGGCGGGTATCGTGACAGTATAGTATCGCGTTGTTTGTTTCCCCGCGAGTCAATTAGGACTTCCACGCGTTGCGCCACCACTCGGAGGTGAGCGCGAGGGTGACCGGCGCGTCCGCGACGCCGGTGTCGTCGCCCGTGGCCGCCGCGAGGACGCCGCGGTGGTCGCCCTCTCGGAGGACGTCCAGCGAGAACGTCGCGGGGTCGAAGTGGTAGACGCCGGCGTCGAGACCGTCGAGGTCGGCGCAGACCGCGTAGACGTCGATGTGGTGGAGGTTGCCCGTGCAGGACGCCATCCGGTAGTACGTCGGGTGGCCGACCTCGCCGGCCGGGTGGTCGCGCTCGCCCTTGACGCCTGCGGCGTAGTAGCACAGCGAGGCGACCGTCTCGGCGTCGACGCGGTCGCGGGCCGTCTGGTCGGTGTCCGCGAGCGGGTCGGCCCCGGACTCGGCGACCGCGGAGAGCGCCGGTCGGACCGGTGCCGTCGCTGCGGAGAGGTCCACCGACGGGTGGTCGCGGTAGGTCTTGAACGGCCGCGGAAGCGTTTCGAAGTCGAGTTCGAAGTCGACGTTCTCGAAATCGCTCGGAGCGTGCTTCGTGCGTTCGTGGTACTCGGGAGCGCCCACCATCGGCAACCTGTTCGCTGAGACGACACTTATGGGTTGCCGTGGTGTGCCGAACCGCAACGTGTTTCTCCCAGTGGTACAACCCCATAATATGGCGGTAACGCTCTACCGCACCCCGACGACCGCCGCGGACGCCGACGAGATAGCCGACTGGCTCCGCGACCGAATCGACGAGTCGGTCGCGGTGCGCGACCGGTTTCTGGACGAACACCGCACCGACGAGTTGCCCGAGCGGTTCGCGGAGGCCCGCGTCCTCTCGCCGTTCGAGCGTGAGACCGGCAACGCGATGCTCGGCGTCGTCCGGTACGAGGAGCGGGCGCTCGACCACCCCGAGCGCGCTGGCGGCGTCCTCTACGACGGCGCGGCGCTCCAGCGCGCGCTCAACCCTGCGATTCCCGACGGCGAACGCGCGCTCGACCACCTCCACGTCGCCCTGCTGGACAGGGCCGTCGGGACGTGGGGCGACCACGACGGCCGGTGGCACAAGCGCGTGAACGTCCTCGGCCAACCCGCGCTCGTCTCGATTCCGGGCCTCTACGAAGCGCCCGCCAAGCCCGAGGCGTACTACGAGGCCAAGCGGAAGACGGCGTTGCTCTCGGGCGACGCGCCGCCCCGCGAGGTGCTGGAGAACGAAGTCGAGGGCGAGTTTCTGGTCGAAGGCGACCCCCGGACGACCGAGGCGCTGAAGGGCTACGTCCTGCAGACGGTCCACTGCTGGCGCACGGGCGAGGGGTTCTGCGACGAGTCGGGGTGTCGGCTCTCGAACCCGCACCGACAACCGGGCGTGGTCGCGGCCCAACTGCGCGACCCCGAGTTCTGCGAGCGACACGCCGAACTCTACGGGTAGCCCGGCCGCTCAGTCCGTCGGCCCTCCGCTCACGGCCCCAGTTCTCGATTCGGGCGCGGTCTGACAGACGCCGAGTGTCCGATGGGACCGGTTTATTCGCGTCGCGCACCCAACTCGAACCGGCGACACTGCGACTCTGGCCAGTCAGTACTGTCGTCCGGGGCTGGTATCCCCGACCACTACCCGACTGGACCCTTCTGGCGGCGAGACCCGATTGGAGGCCCGATTAGCTCACGCGCCCGGCCGTGATTCGGACCACTCCGAGCGCGTGTTCGCTGTGCGTCGTCTCGTCGGTACACTTTCGGAGCGCCCGCCGGGCCGCCGCGACCCGGCCGTCCAGCACCGTCCACGGCGGGGCGTCGTAGGCGTCCGTCCCGCTGGGCGACGAGGCGACGACGAGGCCGCGGAACGCCTGATTGACCGGCCAGCCGAACCACCGAGTCGTCTGGGCCGCGTCGAGCAGCGCGAGTCGGCCGCCGGGCGCGAGGCGGTCGGCCCACCGCTCGACCGCTCCGGCGGGGTCCGCGAGCATCCCGACGACGAAGGTGGCGAGGACGGCGTCCGGGGCTTCGCAGAACTCGACTTCGGTGGCGTCGGCCCGGACGCAGTGGACGTTCCGCCAGCCCTCTCGCTGGACCCGGTCGCGGGCGCGCGCGAGCATCTCCTGCGTGAAGTCCACGCCGACGACCCGGCCGGACGGTCCCACCCGCTCGCGGAGGTGCGGGAAGTTCGCGCCCGTGCCACACCCCATCTCGACCACGGTGTCGCCGGGGCCGAGCGCCAGCGCGTCGGCCGCCCGCGCCCGGAGGTCCCCGAGGCCGGGCGTCGAGCGGGCGAGGAGGTCGTAGAAGTCGGCCCACCGGCCGTAGAACTGCTGTGCCGCCGCGGTCGCGTCGCGTGACATGTCGGAGCGTACGACAGCAGGGGACTAAACCGATGGGGCGCTCGGTCTCTGCGGTCGCCGATAGCCCGCGGCCACCGACCTGAAGGACCGCGACGCCGTACTCCGTCACCATGACAGTCGCGCTCACCGAGGACGACGTGGACAAGACGGTCGTGGACGCCGAGGGAGAGGAGGTCGGCACCGTGGTCGACGTTCACCACGGCGCGGCCCACGTCAGCGCCGACGAGGAGACCGTAGAGGAGATGCAGACGCGACTCCCGCAGGGTGGCATCGACGAGCGAACGTACGCGGTCCACGACGAGAGCGTCGCCGACATCACCGACGACCGACTCGTTCTCGACGTGAAGTCGTAGCCGCCGCGGGTCGGCGGACTCCGTTCTCGCTGGTCGGAAGCACGATATAGAAGCCCCTGCCAAATAAATTTCTGTTTCAGAGAAATATATACGTTTCTTCCGAAGTACCGCCGACGGCTGCGACCGAACTCCGCGGCGGTCGGAACCCCGCCGCGAGAACTTCCGGGCGAATCTCCGCGGCGAAGGCTCCCGGTCGAATCTCCGCCACGTGCGGCCGGAGTCGCCCGGATTCGTCCGCGTGGCCGTAGCCGTCTTCCCCGAGGGCGTCGAACGCGGGGGTATGGAGTTCACCGAAGCAGACGAGGGCGCGTCCGTGTTCGACGCCGACCGGCAGAAAATCGGCGTCGTGACCGAGGTCCGGGACGGCGACGCGTACGTCGAACCCGACCCCAGTCTGGGCGAGGAACTGAAGGCCAAACTCGACTGGGGGAGCCACGAGGCCGACGACGACGCCTTCTCGCTCCAGTCGGAGTGGGTGGACGAGCGAGACGACGGCGAGATTCTCCTGCGGAATCGGCCGCTGGAGTAGTACGGCGAGCGCCGGATTAGAGGAGGTTGCGCGCCATCTCCGCGACCGCCTCGGCGTCGTCGCCGAGCAGGTAGACGATGGGTTCGACGCCGTAGCCGCCGGTGTGGTAGAGGACCGTGGCGTCGGGCGTCGCGTCGAGGGCCGCCGCGACCACCGCGCCGATGTCGTCGTACTCGGCCTCGAACTCGGCGGTGACGTGGCCCGCGTCTTCGAGCGCCGCCACGATGTCCGGGTCGTACCGGACGTTCAGCGCGGCGTTGGCGTCGCTCCCGTTCCGGCGCGCGGCCAGCAGGAGCGAGGCGACGTGTTCGCTCACGCCGAACTCGGGTTCGGAGGGGATGGTCGCCTGCCCCTTCACGTCGAAGATGCGGCCGGGGACGCCGGCCACGTCGTCGATGCCGTCGGCGTCGGGCGTACACTCACAGAGGTTCGACCCCACCGCGGGGATGAGCGACGCGAATCCGCTCGAACTCTCGACGATGGTCAGGCCCCGGCGGAGCGACGACCGGACGCGCTCGGTCGTCCGGAGGTCGCCCTCGGGGTCGTGAACGTCGAAGTCGCCGCCGTGGCCCGCGAGTTCCGGCATCTCGGCCTCGTGAATCTCGGCGATGAGGTCGCGGTTCTCGAGTCGCCGAATCAGAATCTCGATTTCGACCAGCGCCTCGACCCTGCTCGTCGTCCCCTCGGCCAGTCCCTCGCCGAGTCGGCCGACGAGGTTCACGACGCGCTCGTCGGCGAGGATGCGCTCGTTGCGCTCGACCTCCCCGTTGGCGTACTTCGACACCGCGCTCTGACTGATGCCCAGCAGGTCCGCCACCTCGCTCTGGGTCAGTCCCCGGTCGCGCAGGTCCTCGGCCAGCATCGACCGGACCGTCGGGAGGAACTCCTCGACCACTATCTCCTCGGCGAACCGCATCAGTTCTCACCCGACTCCCGTCGGTCGGCGGGGTCGGCCGCGCCCGACTTCTGGTCGCCGCCGAACTCGTGGTCGCTCTGGATGCGCGAGGCCTGCGGGCCGGACTGGCCCTGATACTTCGACCCGCGGTCCTCGCCGTACGGGCGGTCCGCCGGCGTCTTGAGTTCTGTGAACGTCAACTGGGACACGCGCATGCCGGGTTCGAGCGCGACCGGCGCGGTGCCCAGATTCGAGAGTTCGAGGGTTATCTGGCCCTCGTAGCCGGGGTCGCAGAGGCCGGCGGTGGCGTGGACGACGACGGCGAGGCGACCGAGCGACGACCGACCCTCGACGTGGGCGATGAGGTCTGCCGGAATCTCGACCCGTTCTTTGGTCGTCCCCAGCACGAAGTCGCCGGGGTGGAGGATGAAGTCGTCGCCCTCCTCGACGACGGTCTCGGTGACGTACTCCGAGACCTCCTGCTCGCTCGTCGGGTGGATGCAGGGGATGTTGGTGCGCTGGAACTCCAAGAACTCGCGACCGAGGCGGAGGTCCACGCTCGCCGGCTGAATCTGGAGTTCGGGGTCGTCGAGCGGTTCGACCACGAGGTCGCCTGCCGCCATCCGGTCGAGGATGTCGGCGTCCGAGAGTATCATACTCGTAGCAGAGGGTGGCGGGAGGTAAAGCGTGGCGGTCCGATTTCGGCGGCGGTGGCGAAACACTCAGTGTGTGATGGAATCGCGTCCTGAATACAGAGAATGTGTTTGTCACAGTCGGTGAGTGGGAGGTTAGCAATACGGAGCGTGTAGCAATTGGGGGAGGATTATTGGCGAGACGTCTGGTTACCGCCAGTCTGTTCGTCGTCAGTTAAGCGCCTGTTTGATCTGCGCCTGTAGCAGGTTAAGTTCCGGGCTCAAGACTTTGGCCTGCGGGGTGAATTGATACGCGTTGTCTTTTTGGAGCGACTGCTTCGAGAAGATCATCGCGAAAATCCCGCCTTGGCCAGCGCCGCCCTGCGTCTGTCCTTGGGAGGCGAACCGATACCTGACGACGTAGCCGTTGTAGGACCCGGGCTGTGGGATGGCCTAGATTCCTTGGTCCTGCACGCCGTCGAGTATGTCCTGCGTCAGTGGGCCGGGGAGCTGTCCCTCGACGGTGAACGTGGTCCCCGGGTAGTAGTTGTACGAGAAGACCAAGGCCTGAATGCCGCCCTGTGTCGATGTCGTCGTCGTCTCTTGCGCCGCGGCGGAGTCGATCGCGCTACCGCCGAGGGCCAGCGCCCCCGACGCGAGTGCGCCTTTCTTCAGGAAGGACCGCCGGGCTTCGTCTGTACGTTGCTCGTCTGTTTCTGTCTCTTCGTCGCTCATAGTTCGTCTCTCCGCCCGGTCGTCTCCGGGCCGGTAATCGCTCACTCCAGTTTTCAATAAACGACGAGGATTGTTCCGACGATTTCAATGGAAGTCACAAATTGACCCACTGCGCTCAAAATAACCGAGGGATGGTCATTGTTCCACGAATGTTACCTAACAAGACGCTGTTAACCGACTACTCTCCGTCGACCGTTCTCTCAGCGGTCGGGTCCACTCCTCGGCGTGGGCGAGCGTACGTCTGGTCATGGAAAACGTCGAATGAACAGCAGTACAGGACGATTGATTTGCACTACTAACTCGTCAGTCTGTTCGTAACCAATGGACAGATACACGTCCTGTATCCAGCACATCCGCCAAAACCCATCGTGTAGTGAGGGTTACGACGGAGCCACGACGAGGGAGAAAAAGCCCATTTCCGCGTATCACTACTTCTATACGCGTCCCACCCGGACTCGGTCGTATGAAACAGACCATCGTCGCCCGCGCCGACCTCGGCATGGGCCAAGGAAAGCTGGCCGCGCAGGTCGCCCACGCCTCGCTGTCGGCTTACGAGGACACCGGAACGAAGGCCCGAAAGGAGTGGAAGGGCGGAGGTCAGAAGAAGGTCGTCGTGAAGGGCAACGGCGAGAACGAACTCTTCGAACTCGCCGAGAAGGCCCGCGCCGAGGGGATTCCCCACGCCATCGTCCGCGACGCGGGCCACACTCAACTCGACCCGGGCACGGTCACGGCGCTGGCGGTCGGTCCGGCCGACGACGACATCGTGGACAAGGTGACGGGCCACCTCTCGCTGTACTGAATTTTCGTCGAAGCACGCCGATTAGTCCACCGAGTGGCGGGGACTTTCCGAGACCAAGTAGTCCTTCCGGCGAGGACAGTCCGGTTCGAGAATCTAATCCGTACCCGTCGCAGGAAGTCAGATACAAGCGCCCCGACCACCAAGCACGGTCGAATGCGCGAGGCGTACCCAGTCGAGCGGGCGGTCGGCATCGAATCCTTCGTCAGCGACGCGGACGGCGTCGGCGGTCGGCTCAGGGCCTCTCCCGAGGACTTCCGGGTCCGCGAAATCGAGCGGTTCGACGCCGAACCCGCCGACGCCGACCCCGGGTCGTACCCCCACCTCGTCGTCCGGGCGACCCTCCGGGAGTGGGACACCAACGACTTCGCAAAGCGACTCGCCGACGCGCTGGGAATCAGCCGCGAGCGCGTCTCGTGGGCCGGAACCAAGGACAAGTACGCCGTCACGACCCAGCTTTTCACCCTCCGGAAGGTCGACGAGTCGGACCTCGCGGACGTGTCCGTCTACGACGCCGATATCGAAGTGTTGGGCCGCGCGGGGCGCGGACTCCAGTTCGGTGACCTCGCGGGCAACGAGTTCGAGATTGCGGTCAGTGACCCCGAGCGTCCCGAGAACGCCGGGGAGATTCGCGAGGAGCTAGCGGAGTGGGCCGACGAGTCTCCGGGCGCGGTCGGCGTCCCCAACTTCTTCGGCCAGCAGCGGTTCGGGAGTCGCCGCCCCGTCACCCACGAGGTGGGTCTCCGCGTCGTCCGCGGCGAGTGGGAGGAGGCGGTCCGGGCCTACGTCGCCGACCCATACGAGACCGAACCCGAGGACAGCCAGCGCGCCCGGCGCGAGGCCGCCGCCGCCTTCGAGGAGCGCGACTGGCAGGCCGCGCTCGACGCTATCCCCGCGCGACTCGGCTTCGAGCGCGCGATGGCGAACCGGTTGGTCGAGTCGGGCGGCGACCGGCCCGAGGACTTCCGGGCGGCGCTCGAAGCCGTGCCCTCGAACCTCCAACGCCTGTTCGTCAACGCGGCCCAGTCGTACGCCTTCAACAGAATCCTGAGCGAGCGACTCTCTCGCGGGCTTCCGTTCCACCGCCCGGTGGCGGGCGACGTGGCCTGCTTCGCCGAGACGGTCGACGGCGTCGAACTCCCCGACCCCGACCGCGAGCAGCGCGTGACCGAGCGCCGGGTCGAGACGGTCGCACGCCACTGCGAGCGCGGCCGAGCGTTCGTGACCGCGCCGCTCGTGGGGACTGAGACCGAACTTGCGGAGGGCGAACCCGGAGAAATCGAGCGCGAGGTGCTGGAGGAGTTGGCCCTCGAATCGGACGACTTCGACCTGCCGGGCGAGTTCCACTCGACGGGCACCCGGCGTGCAGTTCTGGTCCGGACCGACCTCGGAATCGAGCGCGACCCCCTGACCTTCGAGTTCACGCTCCCGAAGGGGTCGTACGCCACGGTCGTCCTCCGGGAGTTCCTGAAGACCGACCCCGCCGAGGAGTGAGTCCGCGCCGGGGCCTCAAACGATATCCCCGAAGCCGTCGTATCCGGTCGGAGATGAGTTACGCCAACAGAAGCGAGAACCTCCAGCGCGAAATCGACGACGCCATCGCTCGCGGCTGGAAGATAGAGTCGGAGACGCCCGAGCGAGTCGTCCTCGTCAAACGCAACGTCGGGAACCTCGCCGTCCATCTGATTCTGGCCGTCCTCACGGGATGGTGGTCGTTCGGTCTCGTCAACCTCGTCTACGGCGGGTACAAGTACCTGAACGACGCCCAGCGCCGGGTCGTGCGCGAGGGCACCGCCTGTCCGGAGTGCGGGGCGTCGGTGTCGCCCGACGCGAGTTACTGCCAGAACTGCGGGACCGAACTCCCCGGCCCGCCGGTCGAGGCCGAGGCCGAGACCGGGACGGAGTCCGAGACCACGCGGGCGAGCTAACTCCTGTCGGTCGATGTGGGGAAAGCAAGGGAGTTAAATCCGCATCCGAGTTAGGTCCGGACATGGAGTGTCGGCAGTGCGCGTCTCGCCTCGAACGACCGGGCGACTACTGTCTGGTCTGTCGGACGCCCAACGCCGACGCCGTGGTGCTGGAACTCGACCGGGACCGCGCGACGCTGACGATGCTCGACGACGAGGAAGTGGTCGGCGAGACCCACGTCACGACCACGCCCGAGGACGGCGGCGAGGCGGGCGTCGTGGAACTCCGGAACTTCGCGGGCCGGGTCGCCGACGAGGTGCGGCGCAAGCGCCCCGACGAGGTGTACGCCGCGGGCGACCGCGACGTGCTTCGGGCGACCCGGAGCCAACTCCACCACTCGTTCTACCGCATCGGCGACGGCGGGGAGGGCGACGGCGCGGTCGAAACCGTCCTCGCGCGCCGGAACGACCGGGCGTTAGAGGTCGTGGAGGCGACTCCGGCCGAGAAACTGGGCGGGAGTCACTCCACGCTCATCGGCGACCGGGCGGGCCGGACCGCCATCCAGACCGTCGCGGGCCACCCCCACGTCAAGAAGATAATCCCCGGTCCCATCGACGCCGGCGGGTCCGGCAGTCGGACCGGAGTCCGGGCGAAGGCGACCCGGGCCGACGAGAACGGCAACGTCCGCATGCTCCTGCGCGACGGGTCGAGCGTGCAGGAGAACCGGGTCGTCACGACCGCGATGGACCGCGAGCGCGGCGAACAGGTCCGGGCGGACCTCAACGACGCGCTGGCCGAGGCGGGTCTTCAGTCGGGATAAACACTCCGAGGAGTCGAGTCTCCGGAGAACTTAGTCGAGAAGAACGGAGTCGCCGAGGAGCGGGCGCAGAGACGGGGAGACGACGCTGAGACGGGAAACCGACGGTAAGCCGGACGTGTTCCGCGGCACCATTTTCGAGTCCGAGTACGGCCCCTGTAGCTTTGGGGCCGGCGCGCGTAGGACTCCCGACGAAAACGGCCCGAATCGAAGGCCCCAACCTTCTTGTGGGTGGTAATTATATCTAATTACGCAATGGTCAGCCACTACGACGCGGTCCTCGCGGCTATCCCGTTGCTCTCGGGGGGAGGGTTTCTGGTCGGTCAGTTCACGGGGCTTCCGGGCGCGATTGCCGGGATGCTCGTCTCGCTCGCGGTCATCGGCCACGAACTGTTCAACCCGCCCGCCGACATCGGGGAGTGACCGCCACGTTCGAAAGTGGAGCGAACCGTCCCGTTCGGGGGTGAACCGACTGTTCGCTCGGGGTGGACCGACCGGCGGCGAGGCGCCAGCGACCACGACGGTCGCCCGACCGTCGTCTCGACTCAAAGGCTTTATCAGCGCGCCGGGACAAATCCGCAGTACTATGGCCGAAAACACGAAGAGCCGAACCGGTAGCGCCGGTCGCTTCGGTGCGCGATACGGCCGCGTCTCCCGCAAGCGCGTCGCCGACATCGAGAGCGACATGAACGCCGACCACACCTGTCCCGAGTGCGATGCCGACGACGTGGACCGTCAGGGCACCGGCATCTGGCAGTGCAGCAGTTGCGGCTACAAGTACGCGGGCGGCACCTACCGCCCCGAGACGCCCGCGGGCCGGACGGTCAAACGCTCCATCCGTGCCGCGCTCGGCGAAGACGAAGAATGAGCTACAAGTGTTCGCGGTGTAAGCGCGACGTGGAACTCGACGAGTACGGCGGCGTCCGCTGTCCGTACTGCGGACACCGCGTCCTCCTGAAGGAGCGGAGCCGCGACGTGAAGGAAGTCGAAGTCCAGTAACTCGCCTCTCTTCATGGGCGACTCTTCTGACGCGACCGTTCGACCGCACGACGCGACGCTTCGGTTCGAGTACGACTCATCCGCGCGCGCTCGCGCCGTCGCCTGCGCCGTCGCCCAAGAGGTCGGCGAAATCGACGGCGACCGCTCGGCCGCGACGGTCGACCGCGACGACGCCGCGGTGGTGGTCCGGGTCGTCGCCGACGACCTCGTGGCGCTCCGCGCGGGGTGTAACACGTGGGGGTCGCTGGTCGAGGTCGCGGAGCGAACCTCGGGACTCGCGTGACCGCTCGGTGTTCCGAACGGCCGAATCGCGAGCCACGTTCCGGGAGAACGCCCCGCCCGCTCCGGAACTGAGATGTTTCCGAACGCCCGACCGCGACGAAAAACCGAAAGCGGGGGTTTTTCTGTCCGGGTCGCATTTCCGTAGGTATGCAGGGTAACCTACCACCAGAAGCACAGGAGAAACTCGAAGAGCTGCAGGACCTACAGGAGACCGCACAGCAGGTCGCCATGCAGAAGAATCAGGCCGAGACCCAGCTCAACGAGGCCCAGACCGCCCTCGACGAACTCGACGACATCGACGAGGACACCACGATGTACCGCGAGGTCGGCGAACTGTTCGTCAAGACCGGCTACGACGAGGCCCAGGACGACCTCGAGGAGAAGGTCGACAGCCTCGAAATCCGCGTCGAGACCCTCGAAAAGCAGGAGGAGCGCGTGCAGGACCAGTTCGAGAGCCTCCAGTCCGAGCTTCAGAACATGCTCGGCGGCGGTGGCGGCCCCGGCGGCCCGCAAGGACCGGGCATGGGCGGCGGCGCTGGCGGCGCATAGATGCCGACCGACGACGAAGTCGTCCAGACGGCCGCAGAGGCGGCCGAGGGACTGATATTCTCTCGGCTGAAGAACTCCACGGTCAGGGACTTCGACGTGACCGTCGAGTTCGAGGACGGCGTTCTCGACGTGGACGTCTACCTCAACGCGCCCGAGGCCGACGACGAGGACGAAATCGCCGAAGACGCCGCGCTCGCGGCCCGTTCGGCGGTGGACGAGTTGTTCGACGAAGCCGAGGACTGACTTCGGACGCGCCGCTTTCGCGGTCATTTCTCGATGGCTACTACTTCGCGAGCGGCGTCGCCGCGCCCTCGACACCGCGACCCGTTCAAATACCACAAGACCTATTTATAACGCCCGAAATGCGGTGAACACCGCGGGTAGGGGTACCTTGCGGTGTTCTTTCGACGCCGATTCGGGAGTCGCGTCGCTCGGTTCGGCGACTCCGAGAGTCGCGATACGTTACTCGTGCGAGAATTCGCCCTCTCCTCGCGCGACAGTCCGTCGTCCTCGACGCCATAGTCCGGCACCTGTCGCCGCCCTCATTACTCCGCCACTGCCACTGCCGCGCCACCGTCGCGACGGAGCGCCACCGATGTTCAACGAAATCGAGTAATTAATACGTGGTGCGACGGAGATGGTAGCAGTGAGCGTGTTAGCTGCGTTTACCGTGACGAGCGACGATTTCCTGCTGGCGTGGACGCTCGAACGCGTACCCGAGATGCGGATCGAGATCGAACGAGTCGCGGTCGAGGACGAGAGCGTGACGCCCTACTTCTGGGCCTCGGGCGAAGACTTCGAGGGCTTCGAGGCCGCGCTGGACGACGACCCGACCATCGAAGGGAGCGTCACGCTGGAGGACCACGGCGACCAGCGCCTCTATCAGGTCACGTGGAAGCGCAACGCGAGGGGCATCGTCTACGCCGTCTCGGAGGTCGACGCGACGATTCTTCAGGCGACCAGCGACGGCACCGACTGGTCGGTCGAACTGCTCTTTCCCGACGACGGGGCGGTGTCGGCGTTTCAGGACTACGCCGCGACCCACGACCTCTCCTTCGAACTCCGGTGGCTCCACGACTCGGCCCACCCCGAAGCGTTCGGCCAGTACGAAGTGACCGACGAACAGCGCGAGGCGCTCGTGACCGCCTACCGACAGGGCTACTTCTCGGTGCCCGGCGAGGTGTCGCTCGGGGAACTCGCCGACGAACTCGATATCTCGAAGAACGCCGCCTCGGCCCGCCTCCACCGAGGGTACGCCAACCTCGTGGAGAACACGTTAATTCACGACGAGTGACGGGCGCGTCGCGAACGGGTACACTTACCGCTGGCGACCACGTACTCGATACCGAAACGAATGGGAATAATCACAGAGTTCGTGGTCTCCGCCGACGATTTCCTGCTGGCGCGGACGCTCGAGGCCGTACCGGGCGCCCACGCCGAAATCGAACGGGTCGCGGTCGAGGACGAGAGCGTGACGCCGTTCCTCTGGGTCAGCGGCGTCGACTTCGAGGCGTTCGAGGCCGCGCTGGACGACGACCCCTCCGTCGAGGACCCCTCCGTCATCGAGACCCACGACGACCAGCGCCTCTACTACGTCCGGTGGGAGTGCAACACCGGTGGCATCGTCTACGCCGTCTCGGACGCCGGCGCGACGGTGCTGAGAGCGACCAGTGACGGCACGGACTGGACCGTCGAGATACTGTTCCCGGACGCCGAGAACCTCTCGGCGTTTCAGGACTACGCCGCGGCCCACGGCCTGTCGTTCGACCTCAAGCGACTCGACAAGTCGGCCCACCCCGAGGCGCTCGGCAAGTACGGCGTCACGGACGAACAGTACGAGGCGCTCGTGACCGCCTACCGACAGGGGTACTTCTCGGTGCCGAGAGAGACCGACCTCGAAGGACTCGCCGACGAACTCGGCATCTCGAAGAACGCCGCCTCGGCCCGCCTCCACCGGGGATACGAGAACCTCGTTGGGAACACGCTGATTCACGACGAGTGACGGGCGCGTCGAATCGACCCACGAACGGCGGTGACTTCCCGACGGGTCGCCCGTCGATGTCGCCATCGGTCGTCGACGTCGCCGCCGGCCGATGTCGGGTTACGAATGCCCCCGAAAACGTTCAGGGGATTTCCTACTTTTCGCGTGTTCACTCCTCAGATTCGCCGGATCAGCACAGCCAAACCCATCAGTAAGGCGAACTTTATACCTCCTGTGCTGAACGGGCGCTGAAAATAGCAGAAATGCTGAGAGTTGTCACTCGCGGCGGGCACACCCAGAACGAGAATTAAACGAGCGTGACCAACTCCCTCTCTAACCAGCCTAAGAACCGCTGTAACGTGATCCGGGGCTTCTTCCGCGTGTCAATCACCCCAATGCGGTCCTGCGTGAGAAAATCCACCAGCAACCACATATTATATACAATACACCCAAATCCAAAATGAAACCACCGGACCTCGAACTCCTTCGACGTCGTCCACGCGGCCGCATCCTTAATCGACGAGTACGAGTTCTCGATTGCTCCCCGATCATTGTACTTCTCCATTTGCTCTGCCGCCCACCGCCGGTCCGCCGGAATCTCGTCGTCCACGTCCAAATTCGTCAAGAACGGCTGTGGCGACCCATCTTCGTGGGTGTCATCGTCCTCATCCGGTGGGAGGACCACGAGATTCGTGTACACTTTGGCGTTCGAGACGTCGTGCTTGACCGATCCATGCATCGGAAAGTCCGTCTTGACATGGAGCGGCGTGTCGTAGTCTACGTCATCGTACCCGCGCTTTAACTGATTGAACCGGGCACAAATCGGTCCGATTCGGTCTTTGTCTTTCCTTGCTGGAATGACATAGTTGAGGTCGTTGGATTCGAGCGTGTACACGACGTCCGCGGCGTGGAACTCGCGGTCGGCGTACACCATGCGGATGCTGACATATTGGTTCGCAATCGAGAGTAGTCGGCGAGCCACATCACCAACATAGTATGATCGGTCTTTGCCCGAATACGCGTGCGTGTCGGCGTATTCCGTACTCCCCAGCGGACACACGCCAATGATGAAATGCGTGTTCTCCCCGACGATAACGGCTGTGGCAAATTTATGACACCATGAGTAGCTTTTGTCATCAGGTGCGCCCTGCATCCATTCCATTTCATCTCTATCCCCATAGTAAGCAACATATGTGATATCAAGCGCAATTTTGGCCCGCGCCCCAAACCGCGACCCATTGTCGTTCTCAAGCTCTTGGAGGCGAGGCTTAGCGCGAGTATACGACTTCCGTAGGCCAAAGTTCATCACCTCCGCAATCTTGTCGACCGACATCTGTTTAATCGCCTCCACTAACGTCTCACCTGACGGACCATCTTCGTAGAACGGATCATCCAAATCCGGATCGGGATTCTTCTTGTCCCCCATTATCTCACCGCCCCCGTTTGCCCCTAGCTGTGCAATCGCCGCAATCGCCTCAAGCACCAGCAACTCGTCCTTGTCATACACCGGGTCGTCTGGCCGCGGTACCTCCATCGACGGGATAACAGCGGTCTTTAACTCGTTGAGGACTTCCTTACCCTTCTTCCGTAACAGGCGTTGGACCGTCCGGTTCGACGGTTCCGAGTCGTCGTCACCCGACTTGATAGTGCCAAGATCGTACCCGATGGGTGCGCCGCGCTCGGCTCCCAGATTCCGGATACGCTCAGCACTGATCTTGGCCGTTGATTGCAGGTCTTCGAACCGGTTGTTGAGCCGCACTGGTCTGCAGGTACTCTCCGAAGGTAGACTGTCCGGGTCAAACCCGAAGGCTACCGCCAGTTCGGGATTGTCTTCCAAGCGACCCGGGATACCTGTCAGTGATTCATCTTCGACGAGCGCCCACAAGTATGCTAGAAACATCGGGCGGAACGGCGTTCCATCATGCCACTCCGGGTGGGTATCCCGGTGCTGGTACCGACTGACGTCCAATTGCTCAGCGAGTTCCGTCCAGCCCGTCTCGTCATCGATGATGTCATCGGCTTGGTCTGCTAACGGCGTTGAAACCGAGTCTAATCGCTCCTCGTCCCTCACGACCCCATCACCCCCGGAGCGTCCCTCCGAACCTGTGGGGGGTTCATGGGTCGACAGGAACCGGAGATTTGCTGGGCCAGAGGAACGTAGCCCAGCGTCATCTCAGCGTAGTCTCGCCCCCGGCCGGTCTACAGACCGTCTAACGTCGATATTGACGGTGCTATCTTCTCTGACACCGTATACGATGATTCGGTGTCTCCACGAGTCGTGATCTGCGTCTTGTGCGACTGGAGGTTTTCTCACGTCGTTTCCACTCCCCCAATACGGGGTTCGGGTGGTGTCGATTGCGACAGTTACCGGATGGTGTGGTGGTTCGATAACCGGTTGGGTAGAGATATCACTCATGGTGGCTCAAACACCTCTATCTCGTGGGAGTAGCGTCTCTCCCCCAGTTGTTGGTGGTTATGTACCCTCATAAACATTTTAGATTTTTGGATATAATTATACAACCCAAATAATTGGAATCAACACCCACCAACTTAAAACTCGATGGTAGATTCTGTAGTGGTCTGGCGCACGTCCCCGCCGATCCCCCGAACCCTGCTTGCCGAGACAAGTGTTGAGCGACCATACCAGTATGATGGCGAAATACTGACAAAGGGCTCGGGGTGGACTTTCCAGAAGCTCCAGAGACCCTCTGGAAACCCCGGAAATTCCACACCTGCACTTTTCACGACAAGCGTCGCAGGGCCCGCAAACCATGATCACGGATGCCCGCGTGCTCGACCCGACGTTTGTGCCCGCCGAAACCCAGCACCGCGACGCCGAACTCAACACCCTATCAGCCGCACTCAACCCGATTACGCGAGGCGAACCCGCTGAAACCGCACTCTTGTTCGGGCCGTCGGGTGTGGGCAAGACGTGCATCGCCAAATTTGCAGTCGACCAACTCAATGACACCGTGGCCAACTTCAACCACGCCTACATCAATTGCTGGCAGAATTACTCTCGGTTTCAAACGCTCTATCGGGTGCTGGAGGGGATTGGCCAGTCACTCGATATTCACCGTGAGTCCACGCCGACCGACAAATTGCTCGACCGGCTGCGCGATTACGACGGCCCACCTTACGTCATCATCCTCGATGAGGTCGACCAGCATGAGGACACCAGCGTCCTCTACGACCTGTATCGTGTGCGCGAGGTGTCGATGGTGTTGATCGCCAATCGGGAAGTGGAGTTGTTCACCCAGCTCGATGACCGGGTGGCAAGTCGTCTTACTGCCGCGATGCGCATCCACTTCGATCGCTACGGGGTTGCGGAACTCGTCTCAATCCTCGAAGACCGAGTCCGGTGGGGCCTGCGTGAAGACGCTATCACGACCGACCAACTCGAACGGATTGCTGATGCAGCAGCAGGTGACGCTCGTGTCGCAATCAGCACCCTACGGACGGCCGCCCGCAACGCGGTCGAGCAAGGCCGGAACCAGATTACGGACGCACTCATCGAGGAAGCAGAGCCAAAAGCAATGGCTGAAATTCAGCAGAAAACTGTCCAGAAACTCACTGAGCACCAACGTCTTGTCTATGACATTATCAACGACTACGGTGAGATCGAACCGGGCGAACTCTACGCCGAGTACCGGGATCAGGCTGATAATCCCCGAACAGAGCGGACGATTCGGAACTACCTCCGGAAACTCTGCCATTACAATCTCGTGCAGGCCGAGGGTGAGGGACGGAGACGGGTATACAGAATAATTTCCTAATGCGGTCGATTCGCTGCTCGTCGCACCGTATATTTATACTATACTTGGGTTAATACGATGACAGATGCTTCGCAAAGCACGCGAATTCCTTAACCAGAACCCGCTGACGCCCAGTATCGCAGTCGCAGTAACGGTTCTGCTAGTCGTTCAAATCTACGTTGCTGCGGCCTCAACGTCTCTATTCGAGTTCCTCTTTGTGGCGCAAGCACAACTCACCCCGGGGCTCCTCTTAGCTCCGTATTCGCACGGGAGCGTCGCCCATCTCATCACCAACGTTGGGTTGTTGTTCCTGTTTGGTTGGTTGTGCGAGGCCGAAATGACCTCCCGTGAGTTCCTCGGCTTCGTGGTGGCAGTCGCGTACGCGTCAACGGTTGCGCAGGTGGTCATTGATGCTGTGCTGTCAGGGTCAGCAGGCACTCTTGGACTAAGTGGAGTAGCGTACGCCCTTCCACCTCTTTACGCTGTTATTCGACTGCCGGAAATCCGCGATAAGGGCACTAACGCTTCGTTCATAGAGATGTGGGGTAGTGCCGTCGTACTCTCGGTACTTATTCCGTTCATCATGGCAGGCATTGTCCCTCTGAATCTCAGTAGTTACATGGGGGCGGAACCGGCGAAGGTCACGCATTCATTCGGGTTTCTTGCTGGGCTGCTTTACGGGACAGTCAAAATCACGTCTCGACCGAGTCGACGTAGCGAATCGCGCCGATCTGCTGACGCGGATTAGTAACCGTCAGTTCCTCTGCGGTCGGTCATCTTGCCACTCTTGCTTTTAGTACCAGTACTGGGGTAGGAACACGAAACAATTATGTTGGTTTCGTGATTTGCCCCGCGTACCTCCAAATTATGGCTGTTCACCCGGTACACCAACGATTCAGTCACCCAACCAATAGCACAGGTCAAACTTGTTCAAATTCTTATCTGCAGAGCCAGAACAGTATGATAATTGACTGCTATTTGCAGGTTGAAGCATGACCCTCCAACAGATTACCGCCGACGATATCGCCAATTGGGACTCGCTACAGGACATCGCAACCACGTTCGAGAAACGAAATCTCAAACCCCGACCGGGCCTCGGTGATGAGAACACGCTCGTTCTCCAACTCTCCGACGATGAGTTCATCGAGGTCGTCAAGGCTGGTCCCGGCGAATCAGTCCAAGACTTCAAACCTGATAGCCGGAATCGGCACACGAATCTCGTTGCCACCCAAGATTTTGAGGAATTCACGTTCATTACACGGGTTCGGAGTGTCGATGGACAGCAACACGGACGAATCACTCACCAAAAACTCTCGTTCACCAAAAACCAGTTCCAACGAGATAGCGGGCAGAAGAACACCATCCTTCAGAAACTCAATTCAATCGAATACGGGTCCTCAGCGGCGATTTACAACGAACTCTACAGTACCCGGCAGGTCGTTGAGGACTTCTACGAGGACTTCGAAGATTTACGAACCGACCTTGTGCAAGAGGTAGTCGGCGTTCCTGATGACCGAGGCGACGCGAAACAGCGGTATGTACAGGTCATTCTCGACCGCCTTATTTTCCTGTATTTCATTCAAGAGAAACGGCTACTCGACCGGAAAAAAGACTACCTTCGCCGCCACCACGACCGAGTGATTCGTGAAGAGGGTGGAGACGTCTATGAGGACTTCTACGAACCGCTCTTCTTCGAAGCACTTGCAAAGGACAAACAGGTAGAGGATTTGAAAAGCCTCCCATACCTAAACGGCGGTCTCTTCAGCCAGAACCCAGTTGAGGAGGAGTTCCCGGACGCAAAACTAGGAGACTCATCGGAACGGACAAACGAACTTTTCGAGGAGATTCTGGACTTCCTCTCCGAGTGGAATTGGAACGTCGATGAACGTCTCGACGTGGTCGACCCGAAGAATCTCTCCCCGGCCATCCTCGGGCACATCTTCGAGCAGACAGTCAATCAAAAAGAGATGGGCGCATACTACACGCCCGAAGAGATCACCGGATTCATGGCCCGGCGGAGTATCCACCCCTACCTCCTCGACCAATTGAACGAGGCCATTGACACAGAATACGACGAAATCGACGATGTCTTCGGCTTCTCTCAAGCCGACGGTGGAAGTGGTGCAGAGGCGATTGCTGATGGAGGGATGGTAACGCCCCAGACACCGACTGACACTGTCGAAACAAAACACGTCGAGACACTTTACCACGACGTTCTCAAGGAAGCCCGCATTATTGACCCTGCCGTTGGTAGTGGGGCCTTCCTTCTCGCCGCACAGGATGTCCTGCTGGACATCTATATGCAGTGCATCGAGTTCTTCCAGCAACTCGATAAAGAAGGGCGAGGCTGGGAACTCGACAGCCGAACGCGAGACGAACTGGAGACGATAAACTCACGGAACGGAAGTGCATCACTCTACGCAAAACGGTTGATCATCCTCAACAACCTCTATGGGGTCGACATCGATCAAGGCGCGGTCGAAATCTGCAAACTTCGTCTCTGGTTGTCGATGGTCGCCGACATTGAGGATGAACCCAGAGAAGTAGAGCCACTCCCGAACATTGACTTCAATATCCGGCAGGGGAACTCGCTGGTGGGCTTTACACAGGCCCTCAATCCGAAAGAGTCCGGTGATACCGACCTCACCGATTGGAATGTCTACGAACGGTATCAGGACATCATCGAGGCGGTAGAGAACCACCAAGAGGCAACCGATGCTGCTGAAGCAACGAAATGGCGGAAAATCGCAGAAGAACGCATCGAAGAACATCGTCCGCAGTTTGATGAAGCCCTAGCTGAAGAGTTCGAAGATGCCGGGATTGACATTGAGACCTCAGAAGTCGTAGAGGATTATACACCACTCCATTGGCCTCTCGAATTCGCTCAAGTCTGGCGTGATGATGGGTTCGATATTGTCATTGGAAATCCTCCATGGGAGGTCCTCACGTCGGATCGTGAAGAATACTTCACGAACCACGACCCAGAGTTCAGAAAACGGTCTGATTCAGAAAAAGACGCGAAACAGGAGGAATTGTTGGAGGACGAGGAGATCGCTAAGGGCTGGGAACAGCATCAGGAGAGTCGACAAACACTCTCCCAATTCGTCACGGATAGTGTCTTCTTCCAGATGCAAAGTCCAGATATTGGGGGACAAGGTAAACATGATCTTTCAGCCCTTTTCTTGGAGCGCATCTTTGAGCTAGGCCATGACGATACCTACATCTCTCAGATTCTCCCTAACAAGATATTCGTAGGTACGAATGCACGTGACCTCCGTGATCACTTACTCTCTGAAACGGACATCCGGGACATAATCACATTCGAGAACAACGGAATCTTCGACATCCATGGCCAGCAGAAATTCGGCATCCTCACGTTCAAGAACTCTGGTGACACTGGAGACCTTCGTGGGAAGTTCCTTCAGGATGATACCGAGGTTCTACGGAATATCGATGAAACTGCGTTTAATATCCCTCAAGACACACTCAAGCAGTACTCGCCACGCGTGCGGATTTTCCCGCAAGTCCAGTCGGAGTACGAACTGGGCTTAATCGAGAAGATTACGCAGCACCAGAGCATGAGCCAAGAAGACGAAGAAGCGTGGTACATCGACATCTACAAGGAGGAACTCAATCGTTCGAGAGACTCCGACCGCTTCGTCGAGTCTGAGGAAGAAGGTGACTACCCCGTCTACGGAGGTGGGAATTTCTGGCAGTTTGAGCACAATAACTCTCTTCGAGAGGACCTGAGTAGCCCCTCGCTCTGGAGTGTTGATGAAGACAAAAACCCAGATAAGAGTGCGAAACGGCGGATTCGAGAGAAGGACAAAAAGCGACTCAAATCAGAGATTTACTACAGCTTCGACGGGTCTGGATCGCAGGTGCAGTTCGTTGACGAGCTCTTAGAGGAACATGGTCGAGGCCCACTCTCGCACGACGATGTTCTCCTTGACTGCTCACGCTACCGACTCGCATTCCGTGAAATCGCAAACACGACCAACGAACGTAGTTTCATCGCGTCAGTCCTCCCACCGGGAATCGTCTGCCATCACAAGGCCCCTGTCATCCGGCCTCACGAAATCGACCCTCAAGAAGACGACTTGGACGAAGAACCACTTCACAGCGTCTACAAACGGATTTTCACGGACAAGGAACTGTTCGTCGCGGTCGGACTCCTGAACAGTACTCCATTCGACTATCTCATCAGAACCAAACTCGATACGAGTATGTCGATGCACGTAATCGAGGAAGCACAACTCCCTCGACTCACCGACGGTGATGATTGGTTCGAGTACATCGCCTCCCGAGCGGCCCGACTGAATTGCTACGGCGAGGAATTCGCAGAGATGCGTGACCGACTCGGCGGAATCGAACCAGTCACCGATGACGATAAACGCCGTGAACTGCAGGCTGAAATCGACGCGGCGGCCTTCCACGCCTACGGTCTCGACCGAGAAGAAACCGAGTTCGTCCTCAACGACTTCTATCGTGTAACTGGTCCACGCATCATGACGGATGAGTACTTCGACCTCATCCTCGAAAAGTACGACCAGCTCAAACAGGAAGGCCCCCACCCGTAAGCACCGTACGCGCACGCTCAACGGGTGTCGACACCGGCTCAACTATCTCCCGATTACACCCCAGCAGACGAGTCGTGCCTGCACCTCACTCTCACCGACCAAGGTGTCCTGAAACTCTGTGGACGCTTCGATGTTCTCTTCGATGAATCCATCAAGTTCTTCGAGGAACTCTGCAGGTGGCCAGTCAGCGAACGAGTCGTACTGGTCGTTGTGCCGGAACGTCTCCCGGAGAATCCGGTCTTCATCGGTGTTTTCCAACTTGACGTTCTTCAACTCGTCACGCAGTACCTCGGCCCACTCACCAAGCGTGTCGTACTCGTCGACCGGAGCTGTCTCGTCACCATAGTTCGGTTTGATATGGTAGTCAATGCAGTCCAAGATCGTCTCCTGTTCCTTCGAGAAGTCTTCACCTTGCTGAAAGGCAGTCTTGACCTGTCCTTCTCGGATTCTTTCAAGGCGGTCGTCAAGGACGTCTTGGATGTCCTCCCGATTCGCTAGCACGTTCTCGGTGTTCCCGGTGATCGGTTCACCGTCGACGTCCGGCGTAATCCCAAGGGTCCGAACGGGCCGCTCCTTGACGTCATCAGTGAACGGTTTATAGTAGAACGCCCGGCGAACACGTCCTAAGGGGGCATCCTCACTGTCATCATCGAACCAGAGGTGAGCGAGACCGAACACGCCGGGGCGTGGCCCTGTTTCATGTCCAGTGGCGTTCGTGTAGAGCAGTTCCCGCTCCTCTGGTGGTGTCTCGAAGAAGTCCTCTGCAAACTCGAAGTCATCGGTACTCAGGCCGTACTCCTCGTTCAATTCTTGTTTGAGCAGATACCGTTCGAACGCGGCGTCCTCGTCACTTCCAGCGTTCCGCAAGAGCGGATTCTTACTGGTGTCGTCCAGCTCGTTGTAGTCGTCCACTTCACGGGATTTACGGAGTGATTCCTCGATTTCGTCCACTTCGAGCTCGCCAATCGTCTTGTCCGTCTCGACACCGGCTTTTTCGAGAATCTGGTCCTCGTTCGGGTCGAGGATGTTGTTCTCCTTCCCGACAATGAGGGCGATGTCGTTGATTTTCGCCTGCAATCGTTCAAGGAGCTTGATCGCGGCCTCGATGTCACCGTCCGGATAGAAGTTGTGGACGTACTTGTCGGCCGTACTTCCGATGCGGTCGATGCGACCCACGCGCTGGACGATTCGCATTGGGTTCCATGGGAGGTCGTAGTTCACGACCACGTGGATGTCCTGTAGGTTCACCCCCTCGCTCAGGGTGTCCGTGGCGACGACGTACTGAAGTTCGGTCTCATCGGATTCGGCGAGCGTCTCCTGATAATCGGACGCCTCTGGAGCGAACCGCTTGATGATGTCCTGCTTGTTATCATCTCCGCCCTTGACGACTGCACTGTTGGCCTCGGTCAAGGGCGACTTCGGGTTATCCCGTAATGCTCGGTGTACGTAATCTGCGGTAGCGCGGTACTGGGTGAAGATGAGGACCTTCTTATCGTACTCGTTGAGCACGTCAGCCAACCGGTCGATCTTGGGATCGCGGAACTCGCGGAGCGTGAATACGGATTCGTAGAAGTCACGCGTTGCCGAATCAGCGTCACTTAGATCGCGTCCCAGATACAGGATGGGATGCTCTTCTTCCTCTGGGACGTCCGGGAGGACACCGGCATCGTGGTCGTTGAGCCATTGCCGGACCTCGACCGAGTGGTCGTTAACGTCGCCAGCATTCCGGGCAACGTCGCTGATGAACTGGGTGAGGAAGTACGCGAGTAGCGTGAGGTCCTCTCGAATATAGGTGATGACATCACCAACGGTCGCATCGGCAATCTCATCACTGCCGTCCTCATCGTCAGCCCGCACGACCGTTGTATCGAACCCGAACTCTTCGAGCGTTTCTTCCAACTCGTCGACCGCATCTTCTCCCTCGACGAAATCCTCTAGCGATGTGGCACTCTCGGCATTCTGTGCCGACCGGAGTACACCGATTTCCTCGTCTTCAGGCATCTCTTCAAGCAGACCGAGGAGATTCCGCTCACTCTCGTGAAGCGTTTCGAGTGATTGGACGAAGGCGTAGGTCGAGGACTCCAATCGTTTCAGCAGATTGAGTTTGTACAGGGCCTTGAGTGTCCCACCCGCTTCTGGATTCTTGATGGTGATGTGGGGCAGGTGGAGGGCATCCATCACGTCAGGAAGCATTCGATAGATGGGTTGGTACGCCGGAGGCAACGAGTACTGTTCCTTGCTGAGTTCCGGCGGTTTGAAACTCATATCGAAGTCCTCGCTGTCCTGTATCTTCTCCTTGACGTGCTTCCGCGTCCGAAGTACCATCACCTCGTTCAGGATATCCGAGATTTCTCGGGAGTGGCGTTGGAGTTGTTCGGTAATCCGTTTCTCTTCGGCGTCGCTCACTTCCTCGTTGCCTGCCGCAATGTCTTTTCGTGTTTGCGCGAGTTCGATGTACTGGTCGAACGCGTTAAAGTTGAGACTCGCCTTATTCTGGAGTTCCTCGGCGCTGGTGAACAGGCTGATCAGGTTCTTCAAGTCGGTTGCACTGTTGTTGATCGGCGTCGCGGTCAGCATGATCATCGTCTTGCCACGCAACTGTCGGAGGTTGGCGTGGCGACGCGTCCCCTTGTAGTCATCCTCATCTTCGGGGGTTGGCCGCCACTTGCCATGATTCCGGAACCGGTGGGCCTCATCGATGAGCAGGACATCGAACTCGTCGCGGAGGTCCTGCACCTCTTCATAGGCGAGGTTTTGGAACTTGCTGATGCTCATCACATCGAGGTGGATCCCGTCGACCTCGAGCCCAAAATACAGATTCCCGTCTTCGTCGGTGTCCTCTTCGAGGAGTTTCTCCCATTGGTCGGTGAGGTTTGCGGGGACGATGAGCAGGCAACGGTCGCCGCGCTGGCGGTAGTCGTGGAGGAGTTCACCCCCGATGAAGGACTTGCCGAGGCCGACGGAGTCTGAGATGATACAGCCGTTATACTGTGAGAGTTTCTCTTTGGCGCTCTCGTACCCGAGTTTCTGGAAGTAGTAAAGCGGGCTATCACGAACACTGACGTTGCCACCCAGTTCGTCGTAGGCGAGGAGTTTGTAGA
The DNA here is from genome assembly GCF_023238205.1 of Halorussus limi. Classification (NCBI taxonomy): domain Archaea; kingdom Methanobacteriati; phylum Methanobacteriota; class Halobacteria; order Halobacteriales; family Haladaptataceae; genus Halorussus; species Halorussus limi. Next base: position 1,994,653 of record NZ_CP096659.1, on the reverse strand, counting down.
GCTCAAATGGTTCGAGGTACGTACCCAACTCTTCGTCGGGAGTGTCGTCCCCGGTCTCGCCGTCCTGTTTATCCTTCCACTCTTGATACCGGCCGCTGTTCTCGATGATTTGGACGATCTCGTCGCTGAATTCCTCAGCATTTGCCCAATGGTTGTCGTACCACTCTTCGAATGCCTCCGCTTTGTGCGGGTCGCGGGTCGTCAAATTCAGCTCGATATTGTTCCGGTGACCGCTTTCGGAGAAGTTCGACGAGCCAGCGACCGTCACGGAGGGGCGCTCGTCGGTTCCGTCCTCATCGATGTCGTCGATTGATCCGGCGCGGAAGCACGCTCCCTTGGCGTGGAAGTATCCGTTTTCAGGGTCGCGCACGCGGACTTCGACCTTGTTCTCCGCAATGAAGTCGCGGAGACGGTCGAGGCGCTCGATTTGGGCGTTGTTCAGGTCCTCAATATCATTTTTGAGGTTTTCGCGGAACTGGTTACGGAGGTTCTGGCCTTCGCCGATTTCGTCTGCCGTCTGTCGGTTTGTTTGTCGCCCCATCAGAATCCGGAGTGGAGCCCGGCCGAGGTCGTCAGGGTCGGCGAGGTTCGTGAGGTCCTCGCGGTAGAGGTTGAATCCCGAGAGGTAGAAGTAGCCCGTGGCGATCCGGGCCTCCGATACTTCGGGGAGGACATCCTTGTACACGTCTTCGAGGCTTTTCTCCGTGTTATCGACGAGCGGGGGTAGAGATAACATCTAATTATTGGGTCTTGTTGTTTCGGCAACTTATTTGCCTCGCTGTTCGAGCGATAAATGCTCTACTATGTGATAACGTGGTTTTCGTCATCACAGTAGAACAATACTATTGTAATAGTTGTGGTAGTCACTGGCCGTCATCGGATCGCGGAAACCGGAAATCCCACCCCCATCCCTTTCTTGGACTCCCATGTCGACTCGGACTGGGGAGACACGGGTATGATTGACCGCGACAACGACCGGAAGCAGATTTCGTGGGACTTGGAGACGACCGGGTTTGCATGGAACGCTAAAATCACCGTCTCAGGGTTCTGGTTTCCGAGTGAGAACGGGACTGTTGAACTCGTTCTGAACACCAGCGATACAGAAATCGATGTTGACCAGTACGAAACCCACCTCGAGAACATTAGTGGCGCGACGGTCACCGTCACCCCAGCCGACGGTGAAGCCGCCTTGCTGGAGGTGCTCCAACGTGTCGTGTTCGACCGATTCGACCGGGAGTATAACCGCCTAACGGCGTTTCACGGTGATTCGTGGAAGGGTGGGTTCGACTTGCCGTTCCTCCGAACCCGATGCATCGACCACGGGATCGACTGGGTGTTCGACAATGTGATGTACTGCGATGTGTGGGACCCGGTGAAAAAGCGGTTGAACACGACCGCTAAATACTGGGGCACGCACGACGATGTGAACTCGCTCGATGCAGCCCACGACATCCTCTTCGGCGACGACGTCCCGCCGGTACTGGCCGAGGCCGCTCCCGACCATCAGTGGTACGCCAACCGGGAGTATGATCCGTTTGCAAGCTCGAGGTCGGCGTCGTACTGTTACGAGCGCGGTGAACTCCTCCCTGTAGCCCAGCACAACCTCGCCGACCTCCACCGGACATGGGAGTTAGCAGAGCTCGTTCGAGCGTACATCCCGAATACGGATATTACCGAAAAGAAGCTCTAGGGGTGTAGAGAGGGTTCGTGCCCAATCGTAATCGAGAGGTCTGAGTCTTACACTTATGTTGGTAATCGGTATTATTTTGTTCGGTGATATGCTACTTTCGAACATGGTTTCGGAGTCGTTTGGAGAATTCTATAACACACTGAGTGGTGGATTAATCGTCGTTCTATTGGTTGTGTGTCTTGATGTCGTTCGGAACCACCTCACCGAATCTGGTGACCGTTATTTCAGGATACCCATCCTTGATGAGGGTTTTACTGGCAAACGCGAGCGTGCTCTCGTATATGTAGTATTCACACTCGTCAGTGCGTTTGGAGTCGGAATTATCAAAACCTCACTCGTTGGTGCGATTGCGTCTGATCCACGCCTCTTAGTATCCTGTTTCGGAGCATTGCTGTTCCTCGGTCCATTCGTAATAAACGACCGGAAGAACTGGAATATCAATGACGGCGGCCTCTATGGTACTGGCTTGCTCGTCATTGGGACCTTGATTGCACTTGGTCCGTGGCTCGGTCCTCCTTTGCTGGACTATCTGCTAAGAGTAGCTACTTCGATTATAAACGGAGTTACCAGCTATATTGTCGGCGGTGTAACGTCAACAGTGAACCGGGTTATAGAGAGTATTGTCGGCGGTATCACCGGGTTCATTGATTCACTCCCGAAAGAACAAATCGGGGTTGGAGTGATGCTCCTTGTGGTTCTTGTTCTGTTATTTCGTCAATAGAACGATATGCCTGTAGACCGGATTTCACGGCCGATTATCGAAGACCGATACTGAAGGTTTATCCGGGCACCCAAGGCCTATCGTCTTTCCCGTTCCCCCATTCTGACAGGCTCGGGAGGTCGAACAACTTGCCCCCATCGTCATCCAGAATGTCGTCTGATGAATCTTCGTCGTCGAACCGATCTCTTTCGTTGGTTTGGCGTTGCAACTGCTTTTTGTCTGTCTGGTCGTAGCCGACTTCAAGGAACTCTGATTCGTTGTAATCGATGTCGACACCTTCCAACGTCGTTTCGGTTTCATCGATCTCCTCGGCGATGAGGCTGGGTGAATTCTCCACTGTTCCGTGAACGAGCCAGTAGACGGTTTTCATGACGATGGAATACGCATCAAATCCGATTAGGCTGCGGATTCTCACCAACAGCGTGTTCGCAATTTTCCGTGTGCCCCGGAAAGCAATCTTGTAGGTGCCACCGGTGTAGATGAGGAGGAGATCAAGAAGTAGCATGACGGCGCAAATCAGGAAGTCCTCCTTTGCTTCTTCTGCTTTATCTTCTTTCTCCTGCTCGGCAAATCGGTCGTAGGCACACCCGTTCTCAACCATCCCGAAGAGGCTTCCCGCCACCGGGACGAGAGACGAGATGCTTCTGAGGGCGTTGTCGAAACTGCTGAGCGCGTCTTCAAGTGTTGAAGCAATGCTCGAGACTGGGTTATCCGCAATCCTGATACCTACGGTGTCTTCGAGTGGGGAGAGATCGAGACCGAGTGTGTCTTGGAGAACGTGGAGGACGTCCGCCGTAGTGCGGGCAACGTAGCGAAGTAGGGAGTTGTTCGAGCTGAGGGTTCGGAATTCGGTCTTTGCCTTTTCTGCGAAGCTACTGTACGAGGAACACATCTTGTCGATTGATTTCTTAACATCGACCTTCTCGAAGTCGGTGTTCTCTCGAATCGCGTCGACCGTGTTGATAATCGTCGCGGATACATCCGGCCCCAATTCCGACTGTGCTTGGACAAGTTGTGTCGTGTGACTACTCTGGAGGCCGAAAAGAGAGACGGCGCTGAAGCGGAGGAATTCTCGTCTTCGCATCTACACTAGTTTAGCACACCATGTCACTTAATAGTAAAGTATGGAAGGTCTGTTCTATGAAGAGATGGGTTAGTCATTGAATATGGTCGGAACAGTTATTGTTGCGCGTGGACGTGAGTTCGCGCCTAAGATCAGTTAGAAAGCCGTTCCATACCGAACTCGTCGTGAATCACGCTCATCACAGCGTCGAATTCGAAGGCAGAGAAGCCGTCCACGTCGATCTGGTTCCGAACTTTGTGCGGCCGATACGAGTCAATGGCCATATTGCGTGTTCTCACCATCTTGAGCGAGTCGCGTAGACTGGCCTTTGCATAGGGATTCTCCAGTTCCTCGATTGTGTGATTCCGTGGTCGAACCCAGAGCTCCCAGTCAAACCCGTCAGAAAGGATTGCGACCGCGTGAATATCCAAGTCACTGTCGAGGTACTCTTCCATGTCATCGTGTGCTCGCTCGATCTTCTTCGGCGGTTTCACCTCGCCGAAGAACCGAAGATCGTTCTGCATCGCCACGTCGACCGGAATCGAGGTGACGCAGAAATCTGGGATACCGCCGCTTTTCGGCCAGCGAGGCGCGTACTGCTTCGGTCGCGGGCGAAGCGAGTACCCGAGTGCCTGTTTGAGAATTGGGAAGACTAAGTAGTCCTCGATAAACCGCTCTGGTTCTTGGGTGAGGTGCTTGCCCTTGAGGTAGAAGTTTCCGTCCACGACCTTATCGAAGTGCCCGGTACATTCGCGGTCGCCGATTTCGTCGATGAAGTCCTGTAGTACGCGGAGAATATTATTGGCGAGAGGGTCGTGATCATCGATTGTTGTTGGTCGGTCAGACATTTCGCCTGATTTGGGGTATCACCCCGTTTCAGATAAAACCTCGTGAAAACTTCGATCCCCCGTCTACCTTACTAATTCCTGACCAATACTGGGTCCTAGGTTGCAACGAACCCGGATGCGAACACAACTCGTGAACGTTTTGTGTCGTTCGTAACTTGACGCCGATGTCGCCGCCGGCCACACGAGTCGGAAGCGAATCGCCGACCGACCGGAGTGTGGACCGGTCGCCGGACCTATCGCCTCCCGGGACGACTCCGGCCTCCGAGCATTTAGGGAACGCGAGCGTAGTCGACGTATGAACCGCGAGAGTGGCGCGGACGGTGCGAGCCACGGCGACGCCCGGGCTGACGACACGCCCGATGCCCGGACGGACGCCAACCGGGAGACCGACACCGCGCCCGACGGCGGGACCGACGCCCGCCGACTGATTCTGAACCCGACCAGCGGCGGCGGAACCCACGTCGAGCGCGTCCGTGACCTCGCCGACGACTACGGGTTCACCGTCGCGGAGACCGAGCACGCGGGCCACGGTACCGACCTCGCCGAACGGGCCGCCGCCGACGGCGTGGAGACGCTGGCGGTCTGCGGCGGCGACGGTACGCTCCACGAAGTCGTGCAGGGTCTCGTCCGGGCCGACGCACTCGACGCGGTGACGCTCTGCGTGGTGCCCGCGGGGACCGAGAACTTCTTCGCCCGCGGCCTCGGCGTCGAAACCCTCGCGGAGGGCTTCGAGGTCGCGGCGGACGGAGAGACCCGCGCCCTCGACCTCGGAGTCGCGGGCGACGAACCGTTCGTCCTCTCGGCCATCGCCGGCCTGCCCGCCGACGCGAGCGCCGCCGCGACCCACAATCGGAAGAACAGCCTCGGCCCGGTCGCGTTCGTGGTCGCGGGCATCGAGGAAGCGCTCGACTTCGACGGTCTCCAAGTGAGAATCGACGCCGTGGAGGACGACGGGACCGAGACCGAGTGGGCGGGCGAGGCCGAGGCCGTCCTCGTGGGCAACGTCCGGAAGTTCGCCGAGGAGGGCGGACAGGCCGACGCCGAAGACGGACTGCTGGAGGTCACCATCATCGAACGACTCGCGGCCCACGACGCGGTCGTGGAGTACCTCGAACAGCGGGTCCTCGAACGCGACACCCCGCACGTCACGGAACTCCACGCCAGACGACTCGACTTCGAGAGCCTCGACGGCGACTCGGTCACGTTCAGTCTCGACGGCGAGATTCGGGAGTTCGAGCGCGTGACAATCGACACGCGACCGGGCGCACTCCGGGTGAAAGTCGGGGACGACTACGAACCGAATCCGGAGTGAACGGGACTGGTGGCCCTCCCGAATCTCGGTCTGATTGAATCCGTAACGGGGCCGTCTCGGTAGCCCTACGTTCGTAACGACGGGGGCGTCGACTCGTCGCCTTCTTCGACGGGCGTTCGGAATTTCGACGTCGCGATACCAGCACCTACGAGCAATAGCCCGCCACCGGCGACCAGAAACGGCTCTGCACCGAGGACGAACACGACCGTCTCTCCCTCGAAGCCGGGTGCCCGAGGCGAGAACTCTCGATAGAGCGGTCGCCTCGATGACCGAAACCAAGAGAACACCGCTCGGAACGCGTAGAACACGACGATACCGCCCGTCGCGAATGGGACGGTCGCGAGCCGTTTCCGCCAAAGCGCGGCAACCGCACCACCGACGCCGACGGCACCCAACTGTACGAGCAGCACTTCCTCGTGACTCAGGTCTCCGTCCCACCCCGACACGATAGTCCCCTCGTAGCCCGGCGCGACGTGGACCAGTCCCTGATACACGCCGATTACGATGGCCACGCACCCCGCAACAGCCATCACCACCGGAACGAGCAGATTGTTTTCCATGTCTCGGATTCGTTTAACTAACCGTTAAATGTTACTCTCGATTTTATGAATATCGGCGTGCCGTTCCGGCTTACAGCACGGCGGTCTGTTCCTCGTATCGACGCCTCGAACCGCATCGGTTGTACCGACCGAGAAGGGGTCGACGAGCGGCCACAATCGAACCCCGACTCACGACGACGCGATGAAGAAGATGAGCAGACTCACGGCCATCGCGGCCATGACGACCGTCGCGGCCAGCGCCGCGCCCATCGAGATGACCGCGTTGGCGTGGCTGGCGAGCGTCTCGGTCCGGTCGTTGCCGAACACCGTCACCTCTGCGCGCTCGCTGGCCATGCCCGCCTCGACCGGTTCGAGGTCCTCGGTCGCCTCGCCGACGAGGCGCTCGACGACCGCGACGAGTTCGTCCTGGTCGATGGCCTCACCGACCTGATTCGAGGCCTCGACCTGATTCACGACGTGGGTGTCGGTGGTCATCACTTCGGCCTCGTCGACGACGGGAAGCGCCGCGCCGTCGGCCGCCACCGTCGCCGACTCCTCGGCGGCCTTCACGCCGGACGACTCGCCCGCGCTCGCCGCCCCGTCCTCGCCCGTCAGTCGCGCGACGATGCGGTCGCGCAGGCCGGGTTCCATGTTGTTGCCGTCCACGAGGACGTAGGCCGTGCGGTGGTCGCCGACCTCCAGAATCGAGACCCGGACCCCGAGCGGGCCGATGCCGTCGAGGGGTTCCCACTCGGTCTCGTCCCACGCCACGCCCATCCTGACGGGGGCCTGCTCGGCGTCGGCCAGTCTGTCGCCGGTCTCGCCCGCGGCCTGCATCATCTCGAACGAGCGCTCGCTGCCGGGGTATACGTGGCCGAGGTCGGGCCCCTGCAGTCCGTTGTTGCAGTTGTGGGCGTCCACGAGCATCACGTCCTCGACGCCCGCCGACCGGGCCTCCGCCGCGGCCGAGAGACCGACCGCGTACTCCACGTCGTCGGCGAACTCCGGCGAGTAGGTCGCCACCAGCAGGGCGTCGCCGCCGAACGCCTGACCGACCACCTTGGCGTCGCCCTCTTGGACGCGGACCGCGGGGGTCGCGGTGTCGTGGTACTCGATGTTCTCGAAGGCGTCGTTCGCCGTCTCGATGAGGGTCTCGACCTCGCGTTCGGTCACGAGGTTGAAGTCGTGGCCCGCGGTGGCGTGGGGCGGGAACGCGATGCCCTCGGCCGACTCGGCGACGCGTTCGGGGAGGTTGCCGCCGCCGATTTCGCCCATCGGTCCGGGGTGAATCATCGGCAGGACGAACCGGGCCTTCTCCGCGCCGTCGTCGGCGCTCCGGAACGCGAGAACCGTCACGGGCACCACGGCCTCCTCGCCGATGTCCTCGAAGAACCCCTCCAGTTCGTTGGTCCCCTCGGCGATGTGGCCGATGAATCCACGGATGAAGTCGAGGACGCTCACGCCGAGACTGCGCTTCCACGGCCGGTCGATGAACTGGACGAACGCCCAGACCGCAGAGCCGTAGATGAGACACATCACGCCCAGCAGCGCGAAATCGACGGGGACGATGACGCCGAGTTCCGGCGGCGCCTCGTCGGCCCGCATGAACACGACCTCGACCAGCGGACCGCCGCCGACGTAGAGGTACTTCATCGTCCCGCTGTAGATGAAAAACAGCAGGGCGGCCGCGGCGGTCTGGAGGCTCGCGGGAATCGCGGCGACGAGGACCGACCGACCCGAGACCGCCATCACGACCAGCAGGCGGAGCGCGAACACCGAGGCCAGACCGACGATGAGCGAGTCGAAGACGAACTGCTGGCCGAGGTGCGGGGTGAGCGCGGCTATCGCTCCCGCCGCGGCCATGATGGCGACGATGATGGCCTCGCAGGTCAGCGCCAGCAGCGACGACCGGTTGTAGGTCAACTGGCCGCCGAGCGAGCGGTCGACCGGCGTGGTCAGCAGGCTGGCGGCGACGGTCGGGACGCCGATGAAGAACACGCCCTGCCACGCGTCCTCCAGCACGAACTGCGAGTCGAACGCGCCGACGCCCGCGACCGCCGCGATGAGGAGCGCGAACGTCACGCTGGCGTACCACCGCGGCGCGCGGAAGATGTACCGCGACAGACTGGCGAGGTCGCCCTGCGTCGCTGTCATACACGGGTCTTTCGGCGGGGAAGGTTAAAAGGTGGTACTCCGGAGCGACCGACTGCGACCGGGGTTACTCGCGGTCGACGTCCGCGTTCGGGTCGAACGCCTCGTCCACGACGAACTGCGTCACGTCGAGGTCCTCGACGTCGCCGTCGAGTTGGTCGGGCAGCGCCTCGACCCACTCCCGGTAGTGGTCGGTCCGCTGGTGGGCGTCGAGCGCCTCCTCGTCCTCGTACCACTCGAAGAATCGCACCACGTTCGGGTCCGAGACGTCCGTCGTCGCCGCGTAGTCGAGGACGCCCTCCTCGGCCCGCGTCCGTTCCGCGAGGTCGCGAGCGCTGTCGAGCGCCTCCTCGCGCCGGTCCGGGTCGATGGGAACGCTGGCGTGAACGACTATCATCACCAAACACCTCACACACCGGACGCAAAAGTGTTGGGTCGGGAACAGGAGCGGCGGGGACCCGGTACGCCGCGAGTTACTCGCAGACGGCCCGGAAGTTCTCGAACACTTCCTCGCCCTCCTCGGTGTGGGCGACTTCGGGGTGCCACTGGACGCCGTAGAGGTCGCGGTCGGGGTCGGCCATCGCTTCGACGCCGCAGACGTCGCTCTTGGCGGTCCGCGCGAAGCCCTCGGGGACCTCCTTGACCTCGTCGGCGTGGCTCGCCCAGACGCGGGTCTCGGGCGCAAGCGACCCGACGAGCGGGTCGTCGTCGTCCAGAATCTCGACGGTCACGTCGGCGTAGCCGCCGTACTCGCCCTCGCCGACCCGGCCGCCCAGTTCGTCGGCGATGACCTGCATGCCCAGACAGATGCCCAGCACGGGCACGTCGAGGTCGAGGTAGTCGGCGCAGTTGCCGATGTCGTCGATGTCGGGACCCCCGGAGAGGACGAGTCCGTCGGCGTCGATTTCCTCCGCGGGCGTCGTGTTCTCGACGATTTCGGTCTCGACGCCCATGTCGCGGAGCGCGCGATGTTCGAGGTGCGTGAACTGCCCGTGGTTGTCAACCACGACGATACGAGTCATTGCCGAATCGTAGTTAACAGCCCTACTAAAGCCGTTCGATGACGGGGAGTCGCGCGCCGGTGCGACGACCGACTCGCGGTCACTCCCCGAGCGACTCCGGGTCGAACTGCGCGTTCTCGCCGCGCCACTCCGTGCGGTCGTTCCCCTCACGGGTGTCGAGGTACACCTCCAGACCGTTCCCGTCGGGGTCCTCGAAGTACAGCGCCTTGCTGATACCGTGGTCCACCGGAGAGACGGCGACCCCGCGCTCGCGGAGTCGTCGGTGCGTCTCGCGGAGCGCGTCGGCGCTCGGAACCTCGAACGCGGCGTGGTACAGTCCGACGCCGCGGCCGGGACCCTCGGCGTCCGGGCCGAGACCTTGGAGCGCGACGTCGTGGTGGCGCTCGCCGAACGAGAGGAAGGCGAAGTTACCGACTCGCTCGGTCACGTCGAGTCCCAGCACGTCGCGGTAGAACGCCACTGCTCGGTCCACGTCGCGGACCTTGAGGTGGACGTGCCCGAGTTCGGTCGCGTTGTCCATAACAGTGAAATCGGGCCCGAAGACGAAATAGCCGAGGAATCGCCGGCCCGGCAGTTCGGGGACGCGTAGAGACTCCGACCGCTACGTCTCGTCGTCCAAGTCGAACCGCTCGGCGGCCGACTCGAACCCGGCCTCGGACTGCTCGCGCGACCGCCTGCCCTCCTTCTCGGCGATGGCCTCGGGGTCGGGGTTCACGTCGTCGTCGATGCGCGCCCACGACTTGTGGACCTTGGCGTGGCACCAGCGACAGAGGAAGACCGTAATCTCGTGGCTCAGCGTCTCGCCCTCGCCCGCGTACGAGAGGTGATGCTCTTCGAGCAGGGGGCGCTCGTCGGAGTGGGCCATCCGGCGCTCTCCGAGGCCGCACCGGACGCACTCGCGGTTCCGGTTCCGACACCGGTAGTGGGGGCAGTCCTCCCAGTTCCAGTCCCCGTCTCGCGGGTCGCTTCGCTCTCCGCTCGACCGTTTCGAGGCGCATAGCGCCTCGCTGTCGGGGTCGACGGCGGGACACCGCAGGTCGTCGCGTCTGCGCTCGCGGGCGAACTCCGGGTCCTGCTCGGGGTTCTCGAAGGCGAACCGGCACTTGCCCTCGTCGGTGAGGTGGTCGCAGACGCCCGCGTGGTCGTAGGGGTCGTCCACGCCGACCGGGGTTCCGGTGGGCGTCTCCTTCATGCTCTCGTCACTGTCTCGAACGCCGTCGGATAAAAACGGTCGGACTCCGGCGGCCTCGCTGTCGAACGGGTTCGCGGAGAAACGGCGTCAGTCGGCGTGCGGGGCGGCGTTCGTCGTCGAGTTCGCCGAGTCGTTCGAAGAAGAGGCGGAGTCCGAACGCGTCGTGGAGTTGTAGGGATGGGGCGAGCGAAGCGCGGCGATGAGACTCCACATGACGCCCGTGAGGAGCGACCCGACGGCGGACATCGTCATGCCGAGAGTGAGAAACGCCGTCCCGTAGATGAACCCGATAGTCGCGGAGGGAAGGGCGGTTCCTAACGGGACGTTGGCCATCGAATCGCGGAGGGTCGGGACGAGGACGACGAGCGAGAAGACGCTTCCCGCGAGGAAGACGAAGTCCTGCCACATCATCGTTCACGCTCCGTTTCGGTGGGGGAGTGAGTCGGGGTTTCCGTCATCGACTCAATGTAGACGGTGGAATTTTAAAAGGTTTACTCACTTCCGAGTAAGCAATTCGTTACAGTTCGGAGTGGTATCACGACCCGCGGTTCAAGCACTCACGAACCTCCGCAACCGTTCCGCGTTCCGGGTGTATTCGAGCGTTATCGCCACCGAAACGGCCGGACAATCGAGTGGCCAAAACTCCGGATTCAGGGCCTGAAAGTCGAGTATTCCGTCCATTACCGCCCCGATTTCGCGCCGAGTTCGGACGGTTGCGACGCTCCCGGACCGTTCGACCGGTCGCCGCGAACGCGGCGACGGAAACGCTTTTCTCACCGGACCGAACACTCCCGTCCGTGCGACTGGTACGCGACGACGGCCGGACCGAGCAGGTCATCGCCACCGAGGTCGAGACCGCCGACTCGTTTCTTTCGCAGGCCCGGGGCCTGATGTTCCGGCGGTCGATTCCCGACGAATACGCGCTCGTCTTCCGGTTCGACGAGGCGGCGAGCAGAGACGTTCACATGGTGTTCGTCCCCTTCCCCCTGGACGTGCTGTGGCTTCGGGACGACGAGGTCCAGCGGAAAGAGCGCCTCTCGGCGTGGACCGGACTGGCGGAGGCCGAGGCCGACCGGTTAATCGAACTCCCGGCGGGGAGCGCGGACGCTGTGTCGGTCGGCGACGAGGTCCGCCTCGAACGCTAAGCCGGTCGTCCTGAAACGACGCTTCGGCGCCGTCAGTCGAGTTCCTTGACGACGGTCGCCGGGTTCCCCTGCACCACGACGCCGTCGGGAACGTCGTCCGTCACGACGGCCCCGGAACCGACGACGGCGTCGTCGCCGACCGTCACCCCCGGATTGAGAACGGCCCGTCCGCCTATCCAGACGTTGTCGCCCACCGTAACCGGTTTCCCGTACTCGGGGCCTTCGATTCGGTCCGCCGCCTTCAGCGGGTGGGTCGCCGTGTAGACGTGGACGCCCGGCCCGACTTGGCAGTTGTCTCCGAACTCCACTCGACGCACGTCCAGAACGACGCAGTCGAAGTTCGCGTAGAAGTTCTCGCCGACGTGGACGTTGTACCCGTAGTCGCACCGGAACGGCGGTTCTATCTCGCACTCGTCGCCGAGCGACCCCAGCAGTTCTTCGAGTATCTGCCGCCGCGTCTCCCGGTCGTCGGCCCCCGTCCGGTTGTAGCGCCGCGTGAGTTCCCGCGCGCGCTCTCGCTCGGCGCGGAGTTCGGGAGCGTCGGCGTCGTACAGTTCGCCGTTCAGCATCTTCTCCTTCTCGGAGCCCATGGCCGTCGTCACTTTTCCGACATTGAAAAACGTACGGTAGGGCGTCGGTCCGAGCGTCGCCGGTCTGGGTTCGTCGTCCGACCTCGATCGAGCGTGGCCGGGTCCGACAGACCGTCCTGTCACAAAGCCCCGCTTAACTGTACCCCGGTGAAAGGGACGGCGTGGTCAATCATGGCCAGTGAACGATTTATTCGGGGGTCCCCCGAATAACACACCTCCCTCAGACGGCGACGAACAGGACGACGAACGCGACCGACGGCTCTCGGACCGCGACGTGCGGCTTCTGGACACCACGCTCCGGGACGGCGAGCAGGCGCCGGGCGTCTCGCTGACTCCCGAGGAGAAAGCCGAGATAGCGACCGCGCTCGACCGCGCGGGCGTCTCGGTCGTGGAGGCCGGGAGCGCCTGCACCGGCGACGGCGAGCGCGAGACCATCGAGCGCGTGGCCGACCTCGGTCTGGACGCCCGCGTGACCAGTTTCGCGCGCGGCGTCCGCAACGATATCGACCTCGCGCTCGACTGCGGCGTGGACGGCGTGAACCTCGTCGTGCCCGCCAGCGACCGCCACGTCGAGGGGAAGGTCGGCACCTCGCGCGACGAGGTGGTCGAGACGACCGCCGACCTCGTGACCCACGCCCGCGACCACGGTCTCTGGGTCGAAGTCATCGGCGAGGACGGGTCGCGCGCCGACCTGGACTTCCTCGAACGCCTCGCCGCGGCCGCCCACGACGCCGGGGCCGACCGGTTCTGCTTCGCCGACACGGTGGGCCACACCGGTCCGGAGCGCGCCTACGAGGCGGTCTCCCGACTGACCGAACTCGGACCGACCAGCACCCACACCCACGACGACCTCGGTCTGGCGGTCACCAACGCGCTCGCCAGCGTGGCCGCGGGCGCGGACCTCGTCCACGCCACGGTCAACGGCGTCGGCGAGCGCGCAGGTAACGTCGCGCTCGAAGAGGTCGCCATCGCGCTCGACCACTGCTACGGGGTCGAGACGGTCGAGACGACCGAACTCTACGACCTCGCGCGAGTCGTGGCCGACGCGACCGACGTGGCGCTCGCGCCGAACAAGGCGGTCGTCGGCGAGAACGCCTTCGCCCACGAGTCGGGCATCCACACCGACGGCACGCTCAAGGACGAGCGCATGTACGAACCCTACCCGCCCGAGACGGTCGGCCGGGAGCGTCGCCTCGTCCTCGGCAAGCACACCGGTCGGGCGGGCGCGAAGGCCGCGCTCGCCGAACACGGCGTCGAGGTCAGCGACGACGAACTCGCGGAGGTCGTCGCGCGCGTCCAGCGACTCGCCGAGCAGAACAAGCGCGTGACCGATGCCGACCTGCTCGCCATCGCCGACGACGTGCGGGGCCGCGAGCGGGACCGGCGCATCGCGCTGCTGGAACTCACCGCGACCAGCGGCGGTCCCCGACCGACTGCGAGCGTCCGCCTCGACGTGGACGGCGAGGAGCAGGTCGCCAGCGGCACCGGCGACGGTCCGGTGGACGCCGCGGTCAGCGCGGTCCGCGAGGCCGTCTCCGGGTCGCGCGACTCGGCGGCGGTCGCGGCCGATGCCGCGCTCGAATCGTACCACGTGGACGCGATTACGGGCGGCACCGACGCGGTCGTGACGGTCGAGGTCGAGATGTCGCGGGGCGACCGCTCGGTGACGGTCCGGGCGAGCGACGGCGACATCACCCGCGCCAGCGTCACCGCGATGGTGGACGCGCTCGACCGCCTCCTCGTCGCGGACGGCGAGACCGACCCCGCGACCGCCGACGACTGAGCAACCTTCTCCGTCCTTTACGCACGGCAGAGGTTGCTATACCCGCCGACAGCGCACCGCTTCGGACTCACGCTCGACAGTCCTCTCGCGGCACTTCTGCATCACTCCTGGTCCCGAAGCGCCTCGGCGATGGCTTCGAGGTCCGCCTTCCGAAACGAACGCGGGGCGTCTTCGGGGTCGTCGTCGTCCAGTTCGCCGATTCTCCAGAGAATACCCGCGCGCATCTGCGATTTCGAGGGGAGGCGGTTCGCGTCGATGTCGTAGCCGACCGCCTCACAGATTGCCGCGAGCGCCTCTTTCGTGAACCCGGTCGATTCGACCCGTTCGTACCTGCCAACGGCAGTCCGAATCTCGTTCCGGAGGTCGTCTACGGTCGGTGACATACGAACGGGAACGGGGAGACCGGTTCTGAAAGTTGCGGTCGGCGCGTCGAGTTGCGGGTCGCCGACCGGCGTCCGCTCGACCCTCCACCTCTTTGCCCGTCGCCGACCTACGAGTCGTATGAACGTCACGGAGACGCTGGGAGGCGGCGACGGCGAGGGCGTCGACTGGCCGGTCCTGCTGGGGAGCGTCCTCCTCTGCGAACTCGCGGGCGTCGTCCCGTCGCTGCTGACCGCCAACGAGGTGGCGACGTGGTATCCGACGCTGGCCAAACCCGGGTTCACGCCGCCCAGTTGGCTGTTCGGCCCGGTCTGGACCGCGCTCTACCTGCTGATGGGCGTGGCGCTCTACCTGGTCTGGCGGAGCGACGGCGGGCGACTCCGGCGGGTGGCGCTCGCGGCCTTCGGCGTCCAACTCGTCCTGAACGCCGCGTGGACCTTGGTCTTCTTCGGCACGCAGGCCATCTTCGGCGGCCTCGTCGTCATCCTCGTCCTGCTGGCGGCCATCCTCGCGACGATTGGAGCGTTCGCCCGCATCGACCGCCGGGCGGCCGCGCTCCTCGTGCCCTACCTGCTGTGGGTCGGGTTCGCTACCGCGCTCAATCTCCAGATTTGGCGACTCAACTGAGTCGGCCGAGCGGTCCGCGCGGCGACTCGTCTACTCGTGCGCTGTGGCTCAACTGCCGGAGTGTAATATCTCGTCTGCTCGAACCGAGGAAAGCGGAGTATCGGGTCGTTACTGGCCGCTCCGTGCTGACAACCGCCGCCTGACGCTCCGTTGGTTCGCGATTACCCCGGGCGTTTGCGGTCTATAACAAAGGCCGACGGTGGCGTTGACGGTGTCGTGTCGAACAGTTCGACCTCGTACGCCGTCGGCGGCGGTCGCTTCGCGGTCGGCGCGGACCGACTCACCCTGCTCGCGGTGCTGGTCGTCGGGAAGATGCTCGATGCGGTCAGCACCGTGACCGTCCTCTCGCTCCGCGAGGACGTCTACGAGTCGATGTGGTTGACTCGCACGCTGATGAACGAGTTGGGCATGGTCGAGGGCGTCCTCGTCACGGTGGTCCTCGCCGTGGTCGGCGTGGCGCTCCTCGCCGAGAGCGGCGCGGTCGTCGCCCGACTGGTCCCCGACGGGTGGGCGCCCGACGAGTATCCGACCGCGTTCCGAGTCGTGACCTACTGCTCTGCGGGCGTCTGGTACGGGTTTCTGGGCGTCCACAACTTCTCGTTCCTGTTCTGACTGTCTCGTTCCTGTTCTGACTGGCGAGAAACGTCGTCGGTTCTTCGAGAGACCGCCGAATTAGCCGGACAAAGTCGAAACTAGTCGGGTGAACGTCGGAAAACGGTGGAGCGCCGAGGAGGCGATTTGAACGCCTGAGTCCGTGAAGGACAGTTGCTCTCGAAGCAACCGCCTTGGCCAGGCTAGGCTACCTCGGCTCGCTTCGTCCTACTGCCCTCTCCGACTTAGTGATTTCGATTCCCGACGCTTAGTTCAGCGGACCGTCACCTTGAAGCGGGCGGCCCGCCACCGGGTAGGGTATGGACGTAACCGAGGCCAACGAGCAGTGTGAAGCCGTCCTCGACACCATCGGAAACGCCGTCATCGCCGACCGGGAGTTCCTCGAAACCGTGCTCCTCGGCGCGATGGCGGGCGGACACGCCCTGCTGGAGGACGTGCCGGGGACGGGCAAGACGCTGACCGCGCGGAGTTTCGCGTCGGCGCTCGGCCTCTCGTTCTCGCGAGTCCAGTTCACGCCCGACCTCCTGCCCGCGGACGTGACCGGGACCCACGTGTTCAACGAGCAGGACCGCGAGTTCGAGTTCAACGAGGGTCCCATCTTCGCCAACGTGGTCCTCGCCGACGAGATAAATCGGGCACCGCCGAAGACGCAGGCCGCCCTGCTCGAAGCGATGGAGGAGGGACAGGTCACGGTGGACGGCGACACCCACGAGTTGCCGAAGCCGTTCTTCGTCATCGCCACGCAGAACCCCGTCGAGCAGGAGGGCACCTTCCCGCTGCCGGAGGCACAAGTCGACCGCTTCGCCGTCAAGTCCTCCATCGGCTACCCCGAAGTCGAGGGCGAGTACGAACTCCTCCGGCGGCGCGCCGGGCGCTCCGACCAGAGTCCGTCGGTCGGAACCGTGCTGGACGAGCGACTCGTGACGGAACTCCGCGAGGTGCCCGAGACGGTCCGGGTGGACGACGACCTGCTGGAGTACATGGCGAACGTCGCCCGCGAGACCCGCGAGGACCGCCGCGTGCAGGTCGGCGTCTCGCCCCGCGGGACTCAGCGTCTCTTCGAGGCGACCCGGGCCTACGCCGCGATGAAGGGCCGGGAGTTCGTCACCCCGGACGACGTGAAGCGCGTGGCCCAACCGGTGCTGGCCCACAGAGTCGTCCTGACGCCCGACGCGCAGGTCAACAACGTCTCGAAGTCCTCCATCGTGGACCGCGTGCTGGACGACGTGCCCGTGCCGACGGTCGAGTAGCCCGACCGATGCCCTCCAGACGCTCGGTGCTGGTGGCCGGAGCCGCCGGCCTGTTCGCCGCCGGTGCTGGATGTACCGGCGTCCTCGACCGGTCGACCGCCGAACCCGAGTTGCGGGCCATTGCGCTCCGCAACACCGACGACGAGGCTCACGCGCTCGCGCTCCGACTCTCTCACGAGGGAGAAACGATTCTCGACCGGACCTACGAACTCGGTCCGCGAACGTTCGACGGCGAGGACGCCGACACCGAAACCGGAGAGACCGACCACGTCGTCGCTATCGAAGACGCGTGGGACTCGCCCGCCGGCGAGTTCCGGGCCGCGGTCCGAGTGGACGGCGAGCGCCGGGCGAAGTTCCGGCTCGACGACGACGTTCGTCCGCCGACGCCCTACCGGTACGAAATCCGCGTCGAGCGGGACGGCGGCGTGTCCTCGTGGGTCACGAAACTGGAATCGACCGCGACGAAGTAGCCAGTTTCACTTTCACTCCGCTTGGCTCGCTTTTACGTCAGTTCCGCGACCAGCCCGAAGTATGGACGAAGACGCCGAGGGGGAGACGAGCGACGAGTCGGAGGCCGACGACGCGGCGGACGAGGAGACTGAACTCTCGGACCTCGACCCGAACGCCGAGAAGCAGGCCCGGCGCGTAGAGCGACAGTTGCGACGGCTTCGCCGCGAGATGCGCGGATAGGCGCTCGCGCTTCGGCGCCGTTTTCGGACTCGTTCGCACACGCCGGTGCAGAACACCGTCGATATCGGGAGTGTCATCGCCTCAGTCACCGGATAGGGGACGAAAATTGCCAGTCACCGAACCGCGGAGACCAATTTTCAGTTCCTGAGCGCCGACGTGAGCACGACCGCGGCCAGCAACAGGAACACGAGCGCGGGCACCGGCTGACCGCCGGAGGCGACCAGATAGATGCCGTAGCCGAGCGCGCCAGCGCCGACGCCGACCACCGTGCTGGCCGCGGCGTGGGTCACCTCCAGTTGCGTCGTGTCGGCCTCGCGACCCAACTGCTCGCCGACGTTGATGGCCTGCTCGGCGAAGTCCCACGCCAGCACTGTGGCGATGACGCCCGGCAGGAGGAAGTACGGCGCACCCGAGAACAGGCCGCCGACCAGCGCACCGACGAGCAGGACAGTCGCGCCGAGCGTGATGGCCCGCCGGGAGCCGCGAACCACGCCGAGAGCGACCACGGCGAACCCGGCGACGCCGAGCGCGAGTCCGGTGCTGGTCGTGAGTGCGCTGGTGCCCGCCGCGAGGGCGGCCGCGCTGACCGCGAGCGCCGACGAGAGGCGCGCGGGCGAGCGGTCGATTTCGCGGGTCACGCGACACCTCCTATCACTCGGGCCGTCCGAGCCAACGCGACGCCCAACTTCTCGTCGGTGTCCCAGTCAACGACGCGGACTCCGGCCTGCCGGAGCTTCGAGACCCGGTGCTTGCGCTGGGTCCGGGCGAACCGCTGGCCCGGGGTGTCGGTCGCGGTGGGGTCCGGGCTGACGACGGTCACGAGGTGCCCCTCGGCGTCGAGCCTTCGGGCGACCTCCGGACCGAAGTCGTCGCACAGCGGCGTGACGAACACGACCTGCGTCGAGGCGGGCAGGCGCTTGCGGAGCTGTTTGAGCCGCGTCGTCGGGTAGAACGTCTCCCCGGAGGGCGTCGGGGCGAACGCGGGGTGGGTCGCCAGTAGCTCCCGAGCGCGGGCCTGATGGTCGTGGCCGGCGCCGGGCGCGAGCCAGCAGGACTCCGGCCCGAGCGAGGCCAGTCCCACCCGGTCGCCCGCGTCGAGGAGCTTCGTGACGACTTTGCCCGCGGCGTCCACGCCGTACTGGACCGCGTTGCGCGACTCGTCGTCGCGGGCCAGATACGCCTTCTCGCGGGTGTCGACGAGGACGACCACGCTCGCGGCCCGCTCCTCGCGGAAGTCGATGGTTGTGACCTCGCCCGTGCGCGCGAGGCGGTTCCAGTCCACCCGCGAGAGCGGGTCGCCCGGCCGGTACTCGCGGGTCGCGTGGAACTCGACGCCCGACCCGCCTACGTCGGTCGTGACCCGGCCGGTGTACTGGGTGGTCTGGGCGCGCAGCGGCACGTCCACGGTGCTCCCGAGTTTCGGCACGCACCGGAGCGTCGTCTTGCTCTCGACCTCCTGCTCGACCTCTATCGCGCCGCTGAAGTCCCGGACGATGACCGTCGCGGGGTCGAACTCGTGGTCGCCGCGCTCGGCCTCCACCGAGTAGGTCAGCGTCGCCGACTTGCCGGGCCGGAGCGCGGTCCCGAGGCGGGCCGACCCCGAGACGACCGGCAGGGCGTCGGGCACGCCGTCCACGACCCGGAGGTCCGAGAGCATCGCGTCCCCGACGTTCTCGACGGTGAGTCGAACCCGCACCTCGTCGCCGGGCAGGGGTTCGTCGTCGCTGACGGTTCGGGTCACGTCGAGGTCGGGGTCGGGCGTGCCCGCGGTCCGAGCGTAGGCCGCGAACGCGACCCCGACGACGCCCGACAGCAGGACCAGCGGCCGACTGAACAGGACGCCCAGCGCGCCCGCGAGCAGGGCGACGCCGCTGATGCCGCGCCACCGGTTCGTGCGACGAATCGACTTCACGCTCCGGCCTCCGTTCGGTCGGACTCGTCGGCCCGTTCGCCGACGGCCTGCTCGGCGTCGTCGGTCGGGTCGGCGCTCGCGCGCTCGTCCGACGCGCCGCGGGCCGCGTCCCCGCCGGCCCGTCCGTTGGTCCCTGCGGCGTCGGTCGCTCCGGCGTCGGTTCCGCCGCCCGGTCTTCCGTCGGCTCTCGGCTCTCCGTCGTCCGGTTCGCTGCCGTTCGCGGCCGCTCCGGCGTCGTCGCCCGCGCCCCCGGACACGTCTCCGGGTTCGACGCCCGCCGTCCGGGCGACCGCGTCGGCGGTCCGTCGAATCCGGTACTGGAACGGCGACTCGGTGCTCGCCGCGATTTTCACGCGGTCGAACAGGGGCGGCGACGGGGCGTCGGCCCCGCCGAGGAACGCCGCGGCGTGGGGGTCGTCGGTCCACGCTCCCGTCTCGACGCGTTCGCGGGCCTGCTCGCGCGAGCAGTTCTCCCGGTCCGCGACGGCGGTCACCGCCGCGTTTTCGAGGGCGTCGCGGAGGTCGGCCCGCTCGCGGATGAGGACCCGGCGCGGTCCCGACCGCAACTCGGCGACCGTCCGGTCGAACTCGTCGCCGGGGGTCGGCATCGCTTCGACGGTCTCGACGTCGGCGGTCTCGGCGGCGCGCAACTCGGTCGCCATCCGGGCGCGACCGACGCGCAGCGCCTGCACCAGCGCGAGGAGACCGACGATAGTGACCGCGGCGTAGCCGGTACCGATGGCGGCCGCGAAACCGGGCACGAACATCATCAGCAGGCCGACCGCGACCGCGACGACGCCGACGACCGTCAGAATCGGATGGCCGCCGTCGTCGCTCATTCGGCGTCACCTCCGGACGCGTCCGACCGGTCGTCGTCGACTCCGTCGTCGGCCCGACCCCCGCGGTCGGCGGTGTCGTCGCGGAACATCTCCGCTCGTCCCGCGTACTCGCGTTCGATGCGCCGGAGGGCGTCGAGCGCCTGCTCTTCGCGTTGCTCGGTCGGCGACTCGCCGCCGTAGCGCACCTCCTCGAACAGCGTGGTGAGTCGGTCCACGTCCTCGCGGGCCATGCCCGCCTCCACCGCGGCGGCCGCGAACTCCGACGGCGTGCTGGAGCGGGGGTTGGCCACGTCGAGGTGGTCGGTCATCTCGCGCCACGCGCGGAACACCTCGTTGTCCACGTCGGTCGCGGTCTCGATGCGGTCGGCGGCCTCGCCCGCGGCCCGGCCGACCGCGCGCACGTCGGTCCCGTCGTCGGGTTGTGCGAACGACTCGTCGTCCTCCGGTTCGTCGCCGCTGGAGGAGACGAACAGGAGCGCGACGGCCGCGAGGAGCGCGACGCCGAGTCCGGCCATCAGGAGGACCGACGGGTCGGTGATGTTCGTCCCGGTCGAACCGCCGGGCGCGCCGCTCCCGCCCTCGGGGACGATGGAGACGTTACCCTTCTCGAAGAGCGAACTGCTCGCGTCCGCCGCGGGTTCGCTACAGACGGTCAGCATGGCGTGGGCGAACAATAGCGGGATACCCACCGGCCCGGCGTACGCGACGACGCCGAGACCGCCGAGTCGCCGGTAGGCGACGTACGCGCCGCCAGAGAATCCAGCGAGGATGAGTGCGATGGCCCACCACTCGTCGAGGAAGGGGTAACACGGGAGGTCGATGGGCGAGGCCACCGTGCCGCCGGAGGACTGGTTTCCTAACTCGAAACTGGGCTGACTGCCGTTCTGGGACCCCGCGTCGGAACTCGGCGGGCCGACGCCGAACCCGCCGGACCCGTCGGTGACGACGGCGGAGTTCAGCGTCGCGGCGGCGACCCCGATAGCGACGACCGCCAGCAGCGCGAGTACGACAGGGCGTACGGTATCACGGTCCACGGAGGTAGGTAGGCGTATTGATAACTTAGTGGTTCTGCCTTCTTTCCGGCAGTCGGGCGTTAGTTCGCACAGTTCGAGGACGGAACTGGGACATTTGAACGGCGATTCAGGCCGAACGAGACACTCTCGTCGGCGTGGATACCGCGAACCCCGTCGAGACAGACGAGAGGAGATTTAGATGACTTTAGCTATGTTTAAGAAAGGTGTAGTGGTGTCTGCTCACCCGATGTCCGCGCGCTCGAACCGCCAGTAGCCGAGCAGCACCGGAACGACCAGCCAGACGACCAGAATCACCAGTCCGAACCAGTTCTGGACGTAGAACGGCACCGACGACCCGGCCAGCGCCTCCGCGGGGACGATGGGTCCGGCGCCCGAGAACACGAGGTCGGCGGCCTGCGAGTAAGCGTTGTTGGGATTGAGCACCTGAACCAGATAGTACCACGCCGGAATCGCGCTCGTCGCGGTGGGCAGACCGCCCTCGACGAGGTAGTAGACGCCCAACGGGACGAGGTTCCAGAGCACTTGGAAGAGGAAGAACGCCCCGACGGCCAGCGCCATCGCGCGGGACCGAGTCGCCGCGAACGACGACGCACCGATGGCGATACCCACGTACGTGAGACCGAACAGGACGGTCACGAGCGTCAACAGCAGGAAGTCCACGACCGCGAGTTCGCCGAACAGCACGAACAGGGTGATTGCCGCCCCCGCGAACGCCACGAAGATGCCGGCCGTGACGACCAGCGTCCGGCCGACCAACTTGCCGAACACCACGTCGGCGCGGGTGTGGGGCAGACCGAGCAGAATCTTGATGCTCCCGGACTCACGCTCGCCAGCGATGGCGAGGTACGCCACCACCAGCGCCGTGAGCGGGATGACGAGGCTCGACGGTGAGGTCAGGAACTGCGTGGCGTCGGGAAGTCCCGGCGCGTCGCCGATAACCGCCTTCCGGACGTAGACCGCGCCGACGGTGAACAGCAGGAACACGGCGGTGATGGCCCAGAGCATGCGCGAGCGCACCGCGTCCTCGAAGTCCTTGCGCGCGACGACCGACCAACTCACGCCGTCACCCCCTCGGTGGTGTAGGCCGCGAACAGGTCCTCCAGCGAGGCCTGCTGGGTCGAGATGTCGGTGACCGTCGCGCCCTGCTCCTCGACGCGATTGATGATTCGGGACTTCGCGCTCGGGTCGCTGACCGTCACCCGAATGAGCGTCCCGCTGGCGGTCACGTCGCCGACCGCCTCGATGCCGTCGAGAGAGAGGTCGTCGGGCACGCGGTCCACCGCGAGTTCGAGCGTCGACCCCGACCCCACCGACTCGCGGAGTCCCTCGATGGTGTCCTCGGCGACGAGGCGACCGCCGCTCATGATGCCGACGCGGTCACAGACGGCCTCGACCTGCCCGAGGATGTGGCTGGAGAAGAAGACGGTCGTGCCACGACTGGCCTCCTCGCGGACCAACTCGCGCATCTGGCGCGCGCCGTTCGGGTCGAGACCGGACGACGGTTCGTCCAGAATCAGCAGGTCGGGGTCGCCGACCAGCGCCATTCCGAGCGCGAGGCGCTGGGCCATCCCGGTCGAGTAGCCGCCGGCCTTGCGGTCGGCCGCCTCCGGTTCGAGTCCCACCCGGTCGAGAATCTCGCCGGGGTCGTCGCCGGTCTCCTTCGAGTTCACCGCGAACTCGACGTGCTTGCGCCCGGTGAGGCGGTCGTAGAGGTCGAACCCCTCGGGCAGGATGCCGATGCGCTCGTGAATCTTCTGGGTCTCGTCCTGCGCGTCGTGGCCCAGCACCTCCGCGGACCCCTCGGTCGGCCGGATGTAGTCGAGCAGGACGTTGATGGTCGTGGACTTGCCCGCGCCGTTCGGGCCGAGGTAGCCGAACACCTCGCCCTCCTCGACGGTGAGGTCCAAGTCCTCGACCGCAGTCACGCCCTCACCGAACCGTTTGGTGAGGTTCCGGGTTCGTATCGCTGGCATAGTTCCATGCTCGACAGCCACCCGTTTAGTGTTTCCGTAGGAACAGGTTCGGGCGAGACGCAGCGTGCCCGGTCTCTCCTTCCTTTCCTCTCTCCTCGCTCTCTCTTCTCCTTCGATAGACGGCCGAGTCTTCTCTCACTCGTCGTTAGCTACGAGACCGAGGGCTCTGATGAGTTGGCCCTCTAAACGAAACTCCTCGGCGCTGTCGCAGTCCCGGAGCGTCTCCTTCGCGGTGTCCACCAACTGAATCGGCGGCGCTCCGCCAGCATCGGTCGTCGTGGGTTCGACCTCGGCGATGTATCGGCGTATGTCGCTGACCGCACGCCGATACTCGGATATCGTACTCGCTTCCCGGACCTGTTGCTGTAGGCTACGAGCGTCCATGACATCTCGACTTCGGATTCAGTCACGTAATCATCTTTCGTTCTTTCGATTCTGGCGGGAAGTAGCCACTGCACGACGACGGGACGTAGCTGAAAGCGACACCGAACGAGTCTGAAAATTTAAATACTGGTGGGGGTAGAACAAGGGGTATGACCGAGACCGCGCGGGCGAACGCCGGGGAGGCAGGCGGCGAGGCGAGCGAAGTCTCGCCGCAGATTCCGCCGCCGAAACCGCCCGACGACCCCGAAGCGTGGTACGCGCCGGAGGTACGCGACCAGTACGAACTCCACCCCGGCGTGGTCGCTACGATCGCCGAAACTGACGCAGGATTCGATTATCGCGTCCGAGAGCCGTCGCTCTCGCCCGCGGGCCTCGACGCGCTCGACGCCGTGGCTGACCACTTCGCCGACGCGAACCTCGCCCGGCCGCTGACCCGCGAGGGCGCCCGAGAGCGGATGGCCGCCGGGTTCGACCCGAAGTACCGGCGCATCGTGGACCGCCTGACCGACCTGCCGCCCGAGGCCCGGCGGCGCGTCGAGTACCGCGCGCTCAGGGACCTGCGGTGTCTCGGGGAACTCACCCCGCTGGCGCTGGACGAGGGCATCGAGGTGGCCGACACCGCGGGCGAGCGACTGGTCGTCCACACCGACGACTACGCGCCCGCCGACACCGACCGCCCGGCCGACGCCCGGTTTCTGGAGCGGTTCGCCAGCGAGCGAGTCGAGACTCACACCGTCGGGTTCCGGGAGTTTCAGGTCCCAGTCGTCGTCTACCGCGAACACCTGCTGGCCAACGACTCGTTCACGACGAAGTACGCCGTGCTGGAACCCGACCTCCTGCCGGGCGACGAGGAGTTGATTCGAGAGTGCAAGGACCGAATTTGGGAGACCAACGTCGACGGCGTGGTCGAGGACCGCGCGGGGTTCGTCCGCGAGCGCGCCCGAACCTTCCTCTCGCGGCGACTCACCGCGCGCAACACCAGAGCGTGGCTCGACGCCGCACGGTACCGGGTCCGGACCGCCTTGGCGGAGTACGACCTCGCGGTTCCGCCCGTCAACCACCGGTTTTCGACCGACAGGCTCTCCGATTTGGTCTACTACGTGATGCGGGACTTCGTGGGTCACGGCAAGTTGACCGTGCCGATTCGGGACGACCTGCTGGAAGACATCGAGGCGAACCGGGTCGGCGAGCGCATCAAAGTCGTGCCGCGGGGCCGCGAAATCGGCCACGGCGAGCGCGCCCCGACCAACCTCACCTTCGAGGACGAGGAGACGTTCGCGAACGTCGTCACGCAGATGGCCGCGTCCGACGGCACCGAACTCAACGCCTCGAACCCGAGCGCGAAGGTCAACCTCCAACCCGAGGGCGTCCCCGAGGAGGTCACGATACGGGCGGCGGTGGCGCTCGGAGTCATCAGCGAGGACGGCCCTCACATCTCCATCCGGAAGCAGGCGCCCGAGGCGATGACGCCCGTCGATTTGCTCGACTCCGACAGCCTCTCGACCGAAATCGTGACGCTGCTCTGGCAGGCCTACGAACACCAAGGCGTCGTCCTCTTTTCGGGGCCGACCGGCACGGGGAAGACGACGCTGATGAACTCTCACATGCCGTTCATCCCTTACCGCGACCGGCCCATCTCCATCGACGAGGGCTCTCGGGAGGTCCGCCTGCCCCACGAGACGGGCGTCTCGCTCACCACGCGGGACCACGAGAGCGACTACAAGCGCGTCTCGATGGCCGACCTGATGACCGAGTGCAATTACCTGAATCCGGACGTAGAGGTCATCGCGGAGATAAACACGCCCGCGAGTTTCCAGACGTTCGCGGAGAGTCTCAACACCGGCCACGGCATCATCGGCACCACGCACGCCGAGGACGTGGAGAAGTTGGTGAACCGCGTCATAGAGCAGGGACTCCCGCCCTACCTGCTCCGGGAACTCGACCTCGTGGTCTTCCCCCGACGCGTGGACGGCGAGCGCTACGTCGGCGAGGTGGTGGAACTGCTCACCGAGTCGGAGTTCGCGGACCTCGACACCCGCGGAGCGCGCTGCGGCGCGATAGAGAAAGAGGGGACCACGGTCTACTGGAATACGGTCGCGTGGCGCGACACCGACGGCGAGTTCCATCTGGCGGGCGACGCGATGTCGGGTGAGGACGGCGACGCGCGTCAGTTCCGATTCCTCGACAGACTGGCCGAGCGAACCGACCGGCCGGTCGAAGAAGTCGAGGCCGAGTTCCACCGCAAACATCGGTACGTCCAGTACATGGCCCGTGAGGGCATGGACGACTTCGAGGAGTTGTTCGCGTTCCTCGCGGACCTGCGCAACGACGAGGCCGCGACCGTCGAGCGGGTGAAACGGGAAGTGGCCTGAACCGTCCGGTTCGACCGACTGCCGGCCGACGAGACCCGGGCCGTCGCTCGCGCCATCGAGTTACGGCGACGCGAACATCCCACCAAATTAAACAATTACTTTCCTAGTAATTAATTTTATATCTCCAAAAAATAAAATAAACTGCGTCGGTCCGATTCGGCGTCTCTCCGAGTATCGTGCGGGAAGCGCCCGGCGACGACCGACGCGAGGTGACAACCATGACCGACGACAGTTCGCTCGAACGGACGGGAGACGAATCGACCGGCAAACGACTCCGCCGCAGAGGTTTCCTAAGCACCGCGGCGGCGACGCTCGGCGGCACGTTCGCCGCTTCGACTGCAAGCGCGGCGACAGACGGTGTGGACGCGGGTTCCCAACGAGTCCCCACCGCGGCGTTCGACGGCAACCAGTGGTCGCTGAGTTGGAGCGACGAGTTCGACTTAGGGTACATCGACGAGTCGGTCTGGAGTTTCGAGACCGGCAACGGCCACGCCCAGGGCATCCCCGGATGGGGCAACAACGAACTCCAGTACTACCAGCGCGAGAACGCGTGGGTCGAGAACAATCACCTCGTCATCGAGGCCCGCGAGGAGCAGGTTTCGGACCAGTACGGTTCCTACGACTACACCTCGGCCCGCATGAAGACCCAAGGCGGGTACGACAAGCAGTACGGCCGCGTCGACGTGCGCGCTCGCCTGCCGGAGGGTCAGGGACTCTGGCCCGCAATCTGGGCGCTCGGTTCCGACATCGACTCCGTCGGGTGGCCGGACTGCGGCGAGATAGACATCATGGAACTCACCGGCGACGACACCGACACCGTCCACGGCACCGTCCACGGTCCCGGCTACTCCGGCGGGAACAGCATCGGGGGAACCTACAACAACGGGTCGTTCGCCGACTCCTACCACACCTTCCAACTGACGTGGTACCCCGACGCGGTCAAGTTCTTCGTGGACGGCCAGCACTACTTCACCGTCACTCTCTACGAGGTGGAGGACGCCGGCAACGAGTGGGTCTTCGACGACGGACCGTTCTTCTTCCTCCTCAACGTCGCGGTCGGCGGCAACCTCCCCGGCAACCCCGACGCCAGTACGCAGTTCCCCCAGCGCATGGAGGTCGATTACGTCAGAGTCTACGACTGGGTGTAGCGGACCGCACGGGTCTCCTTGTGTACTGACTCCTTCGATAACGTCCGACCGGCGTCATCGGGGGACCGTCTCGCGTCTCGATGCTCCGTGTCTGTCCAACTGCCGAAGACGCACTCTGCCCGTAGAAAAATTCACTAAACCTAGAATAAATTTATTCTATTCCGTGTTCTAAATATTCCTGCAGTTCGTTACCATGAACGAAAGCCCAGAGGAAGCCGATAGCGACCGGCAGAGCGAGCGAGACGAATCGCACGAATCGAACGACGCGCTGTCGCTGTCGCGGCGTACCTACTTCGAGGCGCTCGGCGTCGCTGGCTTGGCGGGCCTCGCGTCGGTCCCGGAACCGACCTTGGCGTCGAGCGGCATCCACAGCGTCGGCAACGGGAGCTACACACACGAAAAGCCATCCGGCGAGGGCGAACCGCCGGCGACCCGATACACGACCGGGAACGTCGGCGCGCCGCTTCCGTCCAACGACTGGTGGTCGTCGGCGCTCGCGACCCAGTACTCGGAGAACCTCTTCTTCCACCCCGGGTTCGCGCTGGCCAACGACACCGGTCTGAAGGTCGGCCATCCGACGACGTGGAACTACCCCAACGAGGACGCGAAGATGAACGTCCAGCGCGACTTCACGCTGGGTCACACCGCGACCACGTTCTCGGATACGCGAGTCGATGGGCACAGCGACTGGTCGGTTACGCTGAAGTGGGGGAGCGGAACGGCGACGACCCTCACCGCGTCGCTGACGAAGGGGTCGCCCTACGTCTTCTGCGAGTTCGAGGGCGGCGGCGCCGAACTCGGATTCCGGACCGCGCCGACCGTCTGGGCGGACCGCGGGAACGTCCTCGGACTGACCCACGAGGGCAACCACTACGGACTGTTCGCGCCGTCGGGCGACGACTGGTCGGGCGTCGGTTCGGCCACGCTGACCAACGGTCTCTCCGGCGGATACCTGACGATTGCAATCCTCCCCGACGGTACGTCGTCCACGCTCGACACGTTCGAGCGGTACGCGTACAACTTCATCACCGACACCGGCGCGGGCGATGCGACTCGCGTCAGTCCGACCTACGACCGGGACGCCGGCGAGGTCCGCACCACCTACTCGTTCAAC
Organism: Halorussus limi; assembly: GCF_023238205.1. Lineage (NCBI taxonomy): Archaea > Methanobacteriati > Methanobacteriota > Halobacteria > Halobacteriales > Haladaptataceae > Halorussus > Halorussus limi. The sequence goes on along the minus strand of NZ_CP096659.1, from coordinate 1,966,261 downwards.
ACGACCAACAAGCCCGAGAGTCAGGTCGGCGGCGACGCGACGATTACGGGGCTGTACCCCCACCAGCACAAGTACACCGACGAGTCCCTACTCGGGTACACCTACGAGTGTCCGCGGGGGACGATGGAGACGGTGAGCGGAGCGTCGTTCACGACGACCCATCCCTTCCGGGGCGTGCTTCCGTTCCTGCCCGACCGAGGGAGCTACGACGACTCGGAACTGGCGTCCTACGTCGGCGACGTGACGGCGGGGTACGACAACGGACAGGGGAGCGGCACCTACTGGACCGGCAAGGACTTCGGCCGAATGTCGGAGGCGGCACCCATCGCCGACCAGGTCGGGAACGCCGGGAAGCGCGACGCCCTGCACGACGCCATCCGGACGGAACTGGAGAACTGGCTGACCGCCGACGGCGGCGAGAGCCAGAACCTCTTCTACTACAACGACCAGTGGGGGACACTCATCGGCTACCCCGACTCGTACGGCGCGGCGGGCGACCTCAACGACCACCACTTCCACTACGGCTACTTCGTCCGGGCCGCCGCCGAACTCGCGCGCACCGACGAGTCGTGGGGCGACGACGGCAACTGGGGCGGGATGGTCGACCTGCTCGTCCGCGACTACGCGAACTGGGAGCGACCGAACAGGGCCAACGCACAGGAACCCGCCGACAGCCCCGCCGACTCGTTCCCCTTCCTGCGGAACTTCAGTCCGTACGGCGGCCACTCGTGGGCCGCCGGGACCGCGGAGTTCGCTGGAGGCAACAACCAAGAGTCGTCGTCTGAGGCCATCCACGCCTACGCGGCGATGCTCCAGTGGGCGGTCTTCACGGGGAACGACGAGATGCTGAACTGGGCGGCGTACCTCTATACTCACGAGGTGTGTTCGGCCATGGAGTACTGGTTCGACGTGGACGACCAGAACCATCCCGACGAGTGGGGCCACGACACCGCGGGCATCGTCTGGGGCATCAAGTACTCCTACTCGACGTGGTTCTCGGCGGACGCCGAGGCGATTCACGGCATCAACTACCTGCCGTTCGGCGGTCACTCGCTGTACCTCGGCTGGGACTCCCAACTGGCCGAACGCAACTACAGCGAAGCGGTAGCCAACGACGACAACGGCGGCGACTGGGACTACTGGCAGGACATCATGTGGAACTACCGGGCGTTCTCGGACGTGAGCGACGCCAAGAGCATGTTCCAGTCCGCGAAAGGAAGTTACACTCCGGAGGCCGGTGAGACGAAAGCCCACACCTACCACTGGATTTACAATATCGACGCGATGGGGAACCCCGACCCCTCGGTGACGGCGGACTACCCGCTCGCCTACGCCTTCGACGACGGCAGCGAGACGACCTACGTCGCCTACAACGGCGAGAACTCCTCGATTACGGTGACCTTCTCGGACGGAACCGCACTCAGCGTCCCGGCCAACTCGATGGAGTCGAGTACAGGCGGCGACGGTGGCGGGTCGTCCGACGAGACGCCGCCGACGGCGCCGTCGAACCTCCGGTCGCCGGGACACACCGACTCGTCGGTGGACCTCGCGTGGGACGCCGCGAGCGACAGCGGCGGGTCCGGAGTGGACCACTACGCCGTGTACGTGGACGAGACGCGGAGCCAACAGGTCCCGGCGGGCACCACCTCGACGACCGTCTCGGGCCTCGCCAGCGGGACGACGTACGAGTTCTCCGTGACGGCCGTGGACGGCGCGGGCAACGAATCGAGCGCGTCGAACGCGGTCGGCGTCACCACCGACGCGTCGGGCGGCGGCGACTTCAGCCAGCGCGTCACCCGAATCGACGGGTCCGACGGCGACACCGCCACCGACGAACTCTCGTTCGAGTTCGTCTCGAACGTCGGTTCGGACTGGGTGGACGTCCACTACACGGTCAACGGCGGCACGCAGTACAACTACCGGATGAACAACCCGAGCGGCGACACTCACACGCTCGAAACGAGTCCGGACTACGTCGTCGGCGACTTCTCCTCGGGCGACCGCATCGAGTACTACTTCACCTACCAGCACGACGGCACCGCGAGCGATACGGGGTGGTTCAGCCTCACCTACTAGGCCGCTCGCACCATCTCCGTCCGCAACGCGGCACCCACTGAATCACCACGTCCGAAAACATTACCGCTACTTCCGTCAGTACTGTCCACCCGTCCGACTCCCCGGCCGATGTCCCCGGACGACCCTTCCGCCCCGTCCTCGCCAGTGTGACCGTGTAGTTCCGGCGTTACCTTCCGCCGGAGTTCGTCCCGAGAATCAGATATTACTAGCTCTTAAATACCAGAAAGAATAGAGGAACGGGCATGAACGCGATTCGAGGAGGGCGACACGGTGAACGCGGCCGGTGAGGGAGGACACCCGACCGCCGACGAGAGCGAGCGAGTCGCAACTACCGACGGGGTGCAAACGACCGAAACGACCGGCATCCCAACGCTCTCGGTCCTCGACCGGGCGCTCTACGCGCTGTTCTCCCGGCACGCCGACCGGGCGCGCCACGACGCCGACCGCAAGCACTACCGCGCGACCGGCGTGACCGCGAGTTTCGACGTCTACCTCGCGCGGACCTACGGCCTGTCGTGGCTGGCCCTCGCGCTACTGACTGCGTGGACGTTCGTCGTCGTAGTCGCGCTCCCCGACGCCACGCTGGCGGCCGCCGCGGACTTCCTCCGACGGGGAGTCCCCGGTCTCGAAGCCGTCGGCGTCCCGGCCGTCTCGCGGACCGCCGCGGCGGTCGGGGCCGGACTCGGAGTCGGTCTCGCCGGCAAGCGCGCGACCGTCGCGCTCGGCGGGCGCTACCTCGAATGGACCGCGAGCGCCCGGCGGTCGAACATCGAACGCACGCTCCCCGGTGCGGTCCGGTACCTCCACGCGCTCTCGTCGGGCAACGAGGACGGCGCGGCGATGCTCCGGAAGGTCGCCGACCGCGAGGAAGCTTACGGCGAGACCGCGGTGGCGTTCCGGAAGGCGCTGAACAAGGCGACGCTGACCGGCAGTCTCGGCGAGGGTCTGCGCGTGGTGGCCCGAGACACGCCCTCCCGGGACGCGCTCGCTCCGTTTCTCGTGAAGTTCCGCGAACACGCGGAGCAGGGGCCGGACGCGCTCGCCCAGTACCTCCGGATGGAGAGTCGAATGTTGTCGAACCGACAGGACAGAAGTCGCGAGCAGGCCAGCGACTTCCTCGAACTCATCGCGGAGATGTTCGTCGTGCTGCTCGTGCTTCCGGCCCTGCTCATCATCGTCGTGACCGTGATGAGCGTCCTCGCGCCCGGACTGAGCGCCGAGACCGCGACCCCGTTCGGACGGGTCACGGTCCGCGCGCTCCTCGTCTACGGGAGCGCGGGGTTCATCCTCGTCGTCGGCGGCGTCGCCGCCGCGGTGGTCGCCGCGCTCCGCCCGCCCGACCAGTCGGGCCGGGACTACGAGCGTCCGGACGGCGCACTCCCCGTCCTCGCCAGCGCGCTCCGGAATCCCGCGAGCGCGCTGGTGGCGTTCACACCGCTCGCTGTCGGGGTCGCCGCCGCGCTTGGGACGCTCGGCTACTCGCCGGTCAACGTCGCGTTGCTCGGTTACGTCGCGGCCGCCCTCCCGGTGGGTCTGGTCGCGCTCAGGCGGGCGAATCTGGACGACGCGAAGGACCGCGAAATCAAGGACTTCGTCCACGCCGTCTCGGGCCACGTCAGCCTGGGTCGGCCGTTCTCGGAGGCGGTAGAGCGAGTCGCCCGCGACGTGGACCTCGGCGCGCTCGACGGCGACGTGTCCGACCTCGCGTTCAACGCGAACCTGACCACGCGCGGGGGCGACCTGCAGGCGGCCGCGCTCTCGCGGTTCGTGGACCGAGTCGGCACCCCGCTGGCCGACCAGACCATCGGACTCGTCACGGGCGCGCTCGACGCCGGCGGGGACGCCGAGGCGGTCTTCGAGACCCTGCAGGTCGAAATCGGGCGGTTGTACCACGAGCGCAAGGCGCTTCGCTCGAACATGCTCGTCTACGTCGCGGTCGGGTGGACCACGGCCCTGCTGGTCGTCGGCATCATGGTCGCGGTCAACGTCTACGTCCTCGATAGCTTCGCGCAACTCTCGTCCATCTCGACCGCCGACGCGGGCATCGCGCTCGACGCCGACGCCGTGCAACCGGCCCGCGACAGGCGGCGCTTCTACGTCGTGACGCAGGCGACGATGCTCGCCTGCGGGTGGTTCGCCGGGTACGCGAGTCGCGGGCGCTACGAGGCGTTGCTCCACTCGGGCGCGTTGGTCGGCGTCGCGTACTTCGTGTTCGCGGGGGTCGGGATGATATGAACGGACCGACACCGGTCTCCGACCGGGCGCAGTCCAACGTCGTCGGCGTCGCCGTGCTGCTCGGCGTGGTCGTCGTCGCGCTCGGGTCGCTGACCGCGGGCATCGGCGCTATCGTCGAGGAGAACGCCGCGGCGGCCGACTCGGCCCGCGTGGCCGCCGACTTCGACGCGGCGCTCGACCCGGTGGAAGCGACCGGCGTCCACCGCGGTCGAGTCTCGTTCACCGACGGCGAGTTGCGGATCGTCGAGCGCGACCTCCGCGTCTTGAACGAGTCGGGCGTGGTCCGGCGCGTCCGGACCGACGCGCTGGTGTTCACCGCGGGCGAGCGCCGAGTCGCGTTCCTCGCGGGGGCCGTCGTCCGCGGCCCGCCGAACAACGCCAACGTCCGGACGCCGCCGCCGATAACCGCGTCGCGGAACGGCGACGACGGAGACGGCCGCGGCGTCCTCGTCGTCGGCGCGCCCGCGCTGAACGGGTCGGTCGCGGTCTCGGGGTCCGGCGGTTCGTCGGTCGTGGTCCGAACGACGGTCTCTCACCGGCGGACCGCTCTCGGCAACGGCACCTACCGCGTCGCGGTCGAGACCGCGCCCCCAGGCGCGTGGCGGCGGCACTTCGAGCGCCGGAACGCCAGCGTCACGACCCGCGACTTCGACGGCGACGGCCCGCGGAGCGTCGTGGCCGCCTACCCCGGCGAGCGCGTGGCCTACCTCGTGGTCCACGAGATGGAACTGGAGGTCCGAAATGCCTGAAATCAGTGACGCTCGCGCCGCCTCGCCGGTCGTCGGCAAGGCGCTGGAGGCCGGTATCGTCGTCCTCTACGTCGGCCTCCTGTCGGCGACGCTCTACGGCGGCGTCGTCCCCGAGTACCGGACCGCGGCGGGAGCGGAGGTCGGCGAGCGCGTGCTGGCCCAGTCGGCCGAGCGCGTCCAGCAGGCGGTGCCGACCGACGCTCGCGCGGTCCGGGTCCGGGCCGCGGTGTCGCTCCCCCGGACCGTCCGCGGCCGGGCCTACGCGGTCCGGGCCGAGAACCGGACGCTGGTCCTCGACCACCCCGCCGACCGGGTCGGCGGCCGGGTCGCGCTCGCGCTCCCCGAGACGGTCGCGTCGGTGTCGGGCAACTGGTCGAGTCGCGACCCCGCCTTCGTCGTGGTCCGAAGCGGCGACGCGGGCGGACTCGCGGTCCGTCTCGAATCGGGCGACGGGCGAGGACGCGAGGGAGGCCGGGCATGAACCGCGGCCAGATGAACATGCCTGCACTGGCGGTCGCGCTCCTCGTCGTGACCTCGGTGACGGTCGTGAGTCTCGGGTTGGCCGACCGGGCGTATCTCAGCGCCGAACGCGACGCCGACCAGCGGCGGGTCGCGGTCGCGCTCTCGGAGCGACTCGTCGCGCCCGACTCGCCGGTCACGACGCGCACGAACGTCCTCGAAGACGACGCGCTGACGGGGCTGAACGCTACCCGCCTCCAGGAACAGTTCGCCGTGACCGACGGCTACGACGTGGAAGTCCGACTCGGCGACCGGACGCTCGCGGCCGCGGGCGACCCGACCGGCGGGACGACCGTCCGGCGAATCGTGCTGGTCGAGAACCGAACCGCGGCGTCGCTGACGCCGGACCTCTCGGCGAGCGACCCGACCGTGACGCTCCCTCGGCGTTCGCCGCGGGTCGAAATCGGACTGTCTCCGCCGGAAGGGAGCAAGGTAAAAGTTGTGAAAGCAAACGAGAATATCGTTCTCCGAAACGAGTCCGGTCTCGAAGGCCGGTTCGAGGTTCGACTCTCGCGGTTCGAAACCACCGCGCTGACCTTCGAGACCGACGGCCCGCTCCCCTCCGGGAGCGTCGAACTGACCTACTATCCCGCCGAGACGAGCAAGGCGATGCTGGCGGTGACCGTCGATGGCTGAGGAGAATCGCACGGCGGACAGAGGACAGCTCTCGCTGTCGGTAGTGGAGGCGGGCGTCGGGGTCGTGCTGATTCTCGCGGTGGCGATGGGGTTCGCGCTCGGCGTCTCCCCGCCGGACGACCGGGCCGCGCAACTCGACCTCTACGCCGAGGACGCCGCGACGGTCCTCGCCGGCGAACCGCCGCGACACGGCGGCGCGACCCGACTCTCGGAGGTCGTGCGCTCCTCGGAGGCCTTCGAGCGCGAACGCGCGGCGCTCAGGCGGCGGGTCGCGCGCATCCTCCCCGACAACCTCATGTTTCGCCTCCGGACGCCCCACGGCGCGGTCGGCTTCCGGAAACCGGCGGGCGTGGCGGTCGGGTCCGCGAGCGTGACGACCCAGTTCGGCGACGTGACGATTTGGGTGTGGTACGCGTGAGCGGGACCGACGCGGGGGCGGACGAACCGCCGACCCGAGAGCGCGCCCAACTCGTCCTCGCGGCGGCCGCGCTGGTCGCCGTGGCGCTCGCACCGGTCGTCGTCGCGTACCTCCAGTTGGGCTATCACGCCGACGTGACCGCCACCTCGGAGTACGACGCCCCCGACCGGAACGCCGAGCGCCTGCTCTCGCGAGCGGTCCACGACGCCGCGGCCGGCGCGACCGGCGAGTTCGCGTGGAGCGAGCGAACTGCGGCCGTGACCGCGGTTCGTTCGGCGCTACAGCCGAGGCTGGACGCGCTTCGTTCCTCGCGGGTCGAGGAGGGAACGGTGTATCAGGTCGGCTACAACCAGACTGCGGCCGAGGCGTGGCGACAGTCGAACTGCCCCGGCGGGCCGAACCGACGGTTCGGCAACTGTGAGGCCCATCGGGGCGTCGTCGTGCAAGAGCGGGCGGGCGAGACGCACGTGCTGGCGGTCGCGTTCGACGTGCGCGTGACGACCGACGAGTCGGAGATGAAGCTGACACTGGTCGTGCCCGCAGTCGAAGACGCGACGTGACGGCCCACTCACTCGATGTCGGTAATTACGACCCGCGTCGCCTCTACGTCCTCGATGATGGCGTCGAACCCGCCGACGGTGTAGGTCTCGTCGCCAGTGTCGATGGTGAGGCGCGCGTCGGTGAACATCTGGAGGGGCGTGGCCGACTCGCCCTCCTCGAAGCCCGGATAGTCGATGGTCAGAATCGTACCCGAAAGCTCACAGCGCCGACCGCTCTCGACCCACGTGCCCTCGATTTCGGCGGTGAGAGTTCGCCCGTCGCGCACGAGCGGTTCCACGACGTGCAGACAGTCACGGAGCGCGCCGAACCGGAGCGGCGGTTCGTAGGGCGTGGCGGTGTAGTGCTCCTCGGCCGCGAACCGGAGGTGCATCATGTAGTTCCACACCATGTTCTCGTGGGCGCTGTCGTCGATGTAGATGCCGTACTCGTCGTCGGTCGCGGGGTACCACGAGTAGCAGGCGCGCTCGCGGTCCACGAGTGCGCCGAAGGGGTCCGACCGGAGCGGCCGCCGGAGGACGCGGGCGTGGGTGCAGAGTTCCGAGAAGTCGTACTCCGCGAGCGACTCGCCGTCGGCCACGTCGTACAGCGTCACGTCCACGAACACGTCGCGCTCGTGGGCGGCCGTCAGCGTCGGCCGGAGCGATTCGAGGTGGTCGGTCTTGCAGACGAGTTGGGCGTGGTCGGCCGCCCGGTCGAGTTCGTCGCGGGCCTTCTCGAAGACGGTCCGACCGCGCTGGACCAGGCTCACGGTGTGTTCCTTGACCGCCGGCTGTTGCCACCGGTCGGTAATCTCCTCGGCGGCGGCTTCGAGTTCCGCGGCGCGCTCCCGGACGGTTTCGAGGGCCTCGTCGGGGTCCAACGCCTGCACGTAGAGTTTGTCCTGTTCGTAGGTCGTGACGAACCCTTCCGACTCCAAGTCTCGGAGGATGTCGTACACGCGCGGTTGCGGAACGGAACTGGCGTCGGCGACCTCTTGGGCGGCCATCGTCCCTCGCTCGACCACGGTGACGTACGCCGCCGCCTGATACGGCGAGAGACCGTACCGTTCCAGCGTCTCGACGAGTTCGGACGAGTCCATACGTTTGCTTCCGCTGGCGACCTCAATAACTTTCCCGCATGCCCGGTCCGGTCGTTAGACCGGACGAGAACCTCGGGACGCGACCGTGGAGCGATTCGCCGGCAGAACCAGACGGTAGGGCGGTCGCCCGTGGCACCACCCGCGACTCGGTCGGTGTCGCTACCGGGCCGACCCGGGAGTCGGCGCGGAAAGAAATTACTGCAGTTCGCCTTCCAGTCCCCACTCCTCGGCCCGCTCTCTGGCCTCCTCGCGGGCGCGGTCCCGAATCGCGTCTATCTTCTCCTCGTCGTCTAGAAACGCCTCGACCGCGCTCGGCGACCCGCTATCGCTCGCCGGCCCCCTGTCGCTCTCCGACCCACTGTCGCTCGCCGACCCTTTGTCCGACGTCTCGACTCCCGCGTCGTCGTCAGCGCCACCGGCGTCGTGCCACTCGGAGGGCGCGACCGCCCGCGTCCGCTCGGCGAGGTCCGGGTCGCCCGCGAGGCGGTCGGCGACCAGACCCGGCGACACGCGCAGGTCCCTCCGGTCGAGCGCTGCGACGGCCGCCAGCGCGTCGGGGGCCCTCCGGAGCGCAACGTCGTAGGGACCCGGCACCGCGAGGTCGGCCAGCGCCGCCGGACCGCCGCGGCCCGTGCCGGTGTGGTACGCGAAGCGGGGCACGCCCGCCTCGAAGGCGACCACGCCCGCGCCCTCGGCGTCCAGCAGGAGCGCGTCTTGCGGTTCGAGGACGGCGTAGCCCGTCAGTTCGCGGTCGAGCGCCGCGGCCAGCGGCGCGGTCAGGTCGGACTCGACCCGCGAGCGGACGAGAGTCCCGTTGGGCAAGTCCGGCAGGTCCGAGTCGAGAGAGCAGACGGGAGTCATGGCGAGTCCGGAATCACGGCGCTCCGGAAGCGGTCGGCCACGGCGTCCGACTCGCCCGCGCGCACGTCCAGTTTTCCGGCGGCCTCGCGGTAGGCGCGGGCCGCCTCGCTGTCCGGCGCGTGCGCCAGCAGCGGGACGCCGTCGCGCCGGGCCGCGCGGGCGGCGTCGGCGTCGGGGACGCTCGCCAGCGTCGGGCCGTCGAAGTAGCGCTCGGTCTTCTCGGCGACTCCCGCGGCCTCCTCGGGGTCGTGAACCTTGTTGAAGAGGACGCCCGCGGTGGCGGTCCCGTAGGAGTGGGCGTACTCCTGAACTTTCAGGCCGTCGCTGAGCGCCGGTATCGTGGGCTGGAGGACGACGACCACGCGGTCGGCGAGGACGACCGGCAGGACCGCGCTCTTGGACCCGAGCGCCGCGGGCGAGTCGAGCAGGAGAACGTCGGCGTCGGCGGCGAGTTCGGCGACCACCTCGCGGAGTCGGTCGGGGTCGGCGTCCTCGAACGCCGCGAGACTGGTTCCGCAGGGGACGACGGACATGCCGAACCGGTCGTAGACCGCCTCGGACACGTCTGCGTCGGCGTCCTCGACGAGGAGGTCGTGGAGCGTGGTGTCGGCGTCGGTCAGGCCGGTGTGAAAGAGGAGGTTGGCCATCCCGGTGTCGGCGTCCACGACGGTCACGTCGTACTCCTCGGCCAGCGCCATCCCGAGCGCCACCGTCGTCGTGGTCTTGCCGGTTCCGCCCTTCCCGCTCGCGACCGCGAACGCCTCGACCATTACGCCGGAATTACGCACGATGTGTTAAAAATCCACGCCTCTGAAACGAACCTCCTCGGACCGGCCTCGTCGGTATCGGCGCGTCGAGACCGACGCGGAGTTCGACCGCGGAGCGTCACCGGAGCGAGCGTCGAGGACTGTGTTATCACCCCACATGTTTATATGGATAGTTATGGAAACGGTACCACGGGACAATGGTTAACGATGGTAACGGATGTGAGGGTGAGAAGGCGAGTGGAAAGAGAGCGAGAGATACGCGAAACAATGATAAGAAATCGCCGGGCGGGTCGGTCGTGGACCGTCGTCGGTTCCTGCAGTTCGCCGGGACCGGCGTCGCGACGGCGTCGCTCGCCGGATGCATGGGCGGGAGCAAGTCGAAAGACGCGAACCAGCAGCTCGACGGGCCGATAAAGATCGGCGTGCTCGCGCCCGAACCGGGCAACAACCCGATCGGCGCGTCGATGGCCAACTCCGCGAAGCTCGCGGCCAAACAGCTCAACGACAACGGTGGCGTTCTCGGCTCGGACGTGAACGTTGTCGTGAAGGACACCAAGGAGGACCCCGCGACCGGGAAGCGGAAGTATCAGGAGTTGACCGTGGGCGAGCAGGTCGACCTCACGACCGGCGTGTTCACCAGCGAGGTCCAGCTGAACTTGATGTCCTCGATAGCCCAACAACAGACGCTCCACCTGAACACCGGGGCGGCCTCGCCCGAGACGACCCGGAAGGTCGCGGAGAACTACGACCGGTTCAAGTACTACTTCCGGACGGGTCCGGTCAACTCACACTACCTCGGCCAGAACATGGTCGACTTCGCCAAGGCCAACTTCGAGTCGATGGGGTGGAACTCGGTCGCCATCCTCGCCGAGGACTACACGTGGACCGAACCCATCTCCAAGGCGCTCAACGGGTCGCTCTCCGAGGCGGGCATCGACGTGCCGGTCAACAAGCGCTACGCCGGCGGGACGGAGAACTTCTCGCCAATCTACGACGACGTGGCGAACGCGGGCGTCGACGCGGCGTACGTCGTCATGGCCCACACCGGAACCTCGGCGGTGGTCCAGTGGGCGAAACAGCAGCGGCCGTTCGGCTTCGGCGGCATCCACGTGCCGATGCAACTGCCGTCGTACTACGGGTCGGTCAACGGCGCGTGCCGGTACGCCGTGACCCAGAACTCCGCGACGCCCCAGAGCGAGATAACCAGCAAGACGGTGCCGTACGCGAACGCCTACCAGAAGGCCAACGGGAAGTACCCCGTCTACACCGGTTACATCACCTTCGACGCGGTGAAGATGTACGCCGAGGCCGTCAAGCAGGCCGGGAGCAAGGAGTCGGGGAAGGTCATCCCCAAACTGGAGAACATGTCGTACACCGGCACCACGGCCGAGGCGGTGGAGTACTACGGCCGAGACCACCAGTACCCCCACGACGTGAAGTACGGGAAGAAGTACGCGTGGCCGGTCTGGCTACAGTGGCGCGAGACCGAGGGGAGCGGGAGTCAGGAGGTCATCTGGCCCGACAACCTCTCGACGACCAAGTATCAGTCCCCGCCGTGGGTCTGACCGCCGTTCACTCACTCCCCAATTATGGTAGACGTTCTCACTACGGTCGTCAACGCCGTCACGATTAGCGCACTGTACGCACTCGTCGCCATCGGATTCACGCTGATATTCGGCGTCGGCGGCGTGTTGAATCTCGCTCACGGCGCGATTCTCACTATCGGCGCGTTCACGGCGTACTACGCCACGAGCGCGCTCGGTCTCGGCATCTGGACCGGTGCGGCCGCCGCGCTGGTAGTCGCCGCGGTGTTCAGCGCGGTGCTGTACCTCGGGATGATTCGTTGGGTGCAGGACGAGCCGATACTGGTCATGATACTGACGCTCGTGACTTCCATCGCCATCGAGCAGTTCTTCGTCGTCACCGTCGGGACCCAGTCGAAGGCGGTCCCCTCCCTGCTACCGGGACAACTGACGCTCGCCGGAATCAGCGTCCAGACGAATCAGGCGCTGACGTTCGTCCTCTCGTGGGTGCTCATCGGCGGGTTGATAGTGGCGGTCAACTACACCCAGACCGGCAAGGCCATCCTCGCGACAAGCATGACCAAGAAGGGGGCCGCGCTCGTCGGCATCGAGAGCGACCGCATGTACCTCTACACGTGGTTGCTCGCGGGCGCGCTCGCCGGCGTCGCCGGCGTCTTCCTCGCGTCGTACCGGACCGCGAGTTACACGATGGGACGCGGACCGCTCATCCTCTCGTTCTCCATCGTGGTGCTGGGCGGCATCGGTTCCATCCGCGGGAGCGTCGTGGGCGCGTACCTCATCGGGTTCCTCGAAGTGTTCACGGTGTCGTACGTGGATTCGAGCCTGAGCGGCCTCGCGTCGCTGGTCGTCCTCGTCGTCGTGCTGCTGGTCAGACCCGAGGGACTGTTCGGCCGCGAACTCACGGAGGCCTGACCATGTCCGGGGAAACAACCAGCGACCCGGCGTCCTACCGCGACCTGCTCGACCCGTCGTCGCTGGCGCTCCGCCACCGACTGGGTCTGGTCGGACTGGTGGCGCTCGGCCTGCTCCCGTTCACGAACGACCTCGCCGGACTACTCGGTCTGGGCGCGCTCGGCGTGGACCGCCTGATGGTCCTGAAACTCACGGGCGCGCTCTACTTCGCGGTGTTCGCCATGAGTTGGGACGCCGTCTCGGGCTACACCGGCCAGATAAGCTTCGGCCACGGCCTGTTCTTCGCGGTCGGAGGCTACACGTCGGCGCTGCTCAACCTGAACTGGGGCGTCGACCCCGCCATCGCGATAGTCGTCGGGATGGTGTTCGCGGCGCTCGCCGGCGTCGTCGTCGGCGTGCCCGCGCTCCGGTTGGAGGGGCCGTACCTCTCGCTGGTGACGCTCGTCGCGCCGCTCATCCTGCTCCAGTTGTTCATCGTGTTCAGCGACACCTTCGGCGGCGAACTCGGCCTGTCGAGTCCCGAGAACCTGCTCGCGTTCGAGAGCTTCGAGACGGCCATCACGGCCAACTACTACCTCGCGTTCGGCCTGTTCGTCTTCGTGCTGGTGTTGTTGCTCGCGGTCACGCGCTCGGACGCCGGGTCGGTGTTCACCGCCATCCGCGAGGACGAGGACGCGGTCGCCGCGGCGGGCCTCGACCCGGCGAAGTTCAAGGTGTTCGCGTTCGTGCTGAGCGCCGCGGTCGGCGGTCTCGCCGGGGCGATGTTCGTCCACACGCCCGTCGGCAACCCCCAACCCAGCCAACTGCTCGTTCTCACCGTCAGCATCGAGGTGATAATCGCGAGCGTGCTGGGCGGCATGGGGACCATCGTCGGCCCGGCGGTCGGCGGCCTGTTCTACTACATGTTCCGGGACTACCTCAGCGGCGTCTCGTGGACCGTGCCGGTGGCCGACGTGCCGGTGTCGGAACTCGACCTGCTGTTGTTCTCGCTGATCACGCTCGCGCTCCTGTTCTTCCTCCCGGGCGGCATCGTCCGGTGGACGATTCGGAACGGGCGGCGGGCGCTGCGGCGCGGCGGCCGGAACGGCGGCGAGCGCGCCGTCCCGGACGGCGGGACCGACCCGTCCGACGGGGACGACACGAACGCCGGCGGCGAACCCGAAACCGGGACCAGTCCGCTCGAACGGACGCTGGCCGCGTACCGGGAGGCGTTCGACGACGAATCGACCGACGACCGAACCGACGGAGGACGACGATGAGTACCGACAGTTCCACGACCGACGACGCGACGACGACCGACGCGGCGACCGAATCGTACGGCCCGGACGACGGCGTTCTCGTGCTGGACGGCCTGACCAAGCGGTTCGGGGGTCTGACCGCGGTGGACGACCTCTCGTTCGCGGTCGAGGACGGCGAGATACTCGGGTTCATCGGGCCGAACGGCGCGGGCAAGTCCACGACGTTCAACTGCGTGACCGGCACCTACCCCCCGACCGAGGGGACGGTCTGGTACCGCGGCGAGGACGTGACCGGCGAACCCGCCCACGAAATGGTCAAGCGCGGGATGGCCCGGACGTTCCAGTCGTTCCGACCGCTGGAGGACCGGTCCATCGTCCGGAACGTCGCGCTCGCGCTGGTACCCGACAAAATCGCGTCGCTGTCGGGTCTCCGCGGGGAGACGCGCCGGCGCGCGACCGAAATCTGCGAGCGGGTCGGGTTGGGCGACCGACTCACCCAACTCCCGGACGAACTGCCCCACGCGGGGCTGTTACGGCTGGAACTCGGCCGCGCGCTCGCGACCGACCCCGACCTGCTGCTGGTGGACGAACCGTTCGCCGGACTCTCGAATCAGGAGGTCGCCGAAATCTCTGACCTGCTGGAGTCGCTGCGCGACGACGGCATCACGCTGGTCGTCGTGGACCACAACATGCGGGGCCTGCTCTCGCTCATCGACCGGGCGGTCGTCATCCAGTTCGGGTCGAAGATAGCCGAGGGGCGACCCGAGGAGATAAAGCGCGACCCCGCGGTGCAGGAGGCGTATCTGGGAGGTGACACGCTATGAGTACCGACTCCGGTTCCGGGAGCGACGAGGCCTCGACGCGAGACGACGCGGCATCGTCCCGGGACGATGCCGCGTTCTCCGGCGACGTGCCCGATTCGTCCGGAGACGCGACGCCCGACCGCGGCGAGGCGATACTGCGCGCCGAGGGCCTGCAGGTCTCGTACGGCGAGGTGGCCGCGCTCCGCGGACTCGACTTCCGGGTCGCCGACGGCGAAATCGTCGCCATCATCGGGCCGAACGGCGCGGGCAAGTCCACGCTCGCCGACGCGGTGTCGGGCCACGTCGCCTACGAGGGCAGCGTCACCTACCGCGGCCGAGAGGTCGCCGACGCGAGCGCGAGCGACCTCGTCTCGCAGGGCCTGATTCACTGCACCGAGACCCGCGACCTGTTCGGCTACATGACCGTGGCCGACAACCTCGACCTCGGGGCGTACCGCCACCGCGACGACGTGGACGAGCGCCGCGAGTTCGTCTACGACCTGTTCCCGACGCTCGAAGACCGGGCCGACCAGAACGCCCGGACCATGAGCGGCGGCGAACAGCAGATGCTCGCCATCGGCCGGGCGCTGATGAGCGACCCCGACCTGCTGTTGCTCGACGAACCGACGCTCGGTCTCGCGCCGGTGATTCTGGAAGACATCAGCGACGGCATCGAGGAAATTCGGGACGCCGGCGTGACCGTGGTGCTGTGCGAGCAGAACGTCACGTTCGCCATGGACCACGCCGACCGGGTGTACCTGCTGGAGAACGGCCGGTTCGAGCGGGAAGGCTCCCCCGAGACGCTCCGTGGCGACGAGTACATCCGCGAGGCCTACCTCGGCGGATAGCCCGCGCCCTTTTCCACCGTAAGGGTTGAGGGACAGTTGCCCTTCATCTGTTAGCACATCGAAGTTACTGGCTCAAAATTGGTTCCGGCCGGGGCAAATCTTTAGGGGGTGTGATACGATACCTATCCTGTATGGCAAATCTTGTCAGTGACGTGCGTGCCGTCGCGGAGGAGCATCCGGACGAGACCGCGCTCTCCTACCGGGGTCGAGACCAGACGTACGGCGAGTTCTGGGAGCGAACGGGGCGGTTCGCCGCCGAACTCGCCGACCGCGGCATCGGCGCGGACGACCGGGTGGCCGTCTACCTCCCCAACCTCCCGCAGTTCGTGACCGCGTTCCACGGCACGCTCCGGGCGGGCGGCGTCGTCGTACCGATGAACCCCCAGTACAAGTCGCGCGAGATTCGCCACCTGCTGGCCGACAGCGGCGCGCAGGCCGTGGTCACGCTCTCGGACCTCGTGCCGTTCGTCGAGGAAGTGCGCGAGGACACCGACGTGGAACACGTCGTCACCGTGGGCGAGGACGCCGACGCGGGCACCGACTTCGAGGCGTTCCTCGCCGACGACGACGACGCGCTCGCTGACCGCGCCGAGAACGCCGCGTTCGTCGACCGCGACGACGACCACGTGGCGGTCCAACCGTACACCAGCGGAACGACCGGCCAACCGAAGGGCGTGCAGTTGACCCACCGAAACCTCGCGTCGAACGCCCAGACCGCGGCGGGGTTGGTCCCGGACGGCATCCGGACCGACGACCGGCAGTTGGGCGTCCTCCCGCTGTTCCACATCTACGGCATGACCGTGGTGATGAACGCGACGCTGTTCAACGGCGGGGCCTACTACCCGCTGCCCGAGTGGGACGCCCAAGAGGCGGTCTCGCTCATCGAGGACGAGGACCTCACTCTGATGCACGGCGTTCCGGCGATGTACAACGACATCATCAACCAACCGAACGCCGAGGAGTTCGACTTCTCGTCGCTCCGGATGGCGGGCGTCGGCGGGTCGGGCATCCCGGTCGAGGTGCTCCGTCGGTTCGAGGAACTGTACGACGTGAAGATATACGAGGGGTACGGCCTGACCGAGACCAGTCCGGTGACTCACTTCAACAGTCCCGAGTCGGGCCGCCGGGTCGGGAGCATCGGCAAGTCGCTGCCCGGCGTCGACGCGAAAATCGTGGACGGCAACTTCGAGGAGCGACCCCGAGTCCCCGAGGGACCGGTCGACGAGGAGGAGACCGACCTCGACGAGATAACCGGCGAACTCGTCGTCGCCGGGCCGAACGTGATGAAGGGGTACGCCGGACTGCCCGACGCCAACGAGGGCGCGTTCACCGAACAGGACGGCAAGCGCTGGTTCCACACCGGCGACATCGGCTACTGGGACGAGGACGGGTTCTTCTACGTCGTCGACCGGAAGAAGCACATGATAAACACGGCGGGCTACAACGTCTACCCGCGCGAGGTCGAGGAGTTGCTCTTCGAACACGAGGACGTGGCCGACGTCGCGGTGGTCGGCGTCGAGGACGAGCGCCGAGGCGAGACGGTCAAGGCGTTCGTCGTACCGACGCCCGACGCCGAGGCGACGCCCGAGGACCTCAAACAGTTCTGTCTGGACAACCTCGCGGAGTACAAACACCCCCGCGAGGTCGAGTTCGTCGAGGAACTGCCCCGGACCACGACTGGCAAGGTCCAGAAGTTCGAACTCCGTGAGAAGGAGTCGGAGGCGGCCGAGTGACCGGGGAGTCGGTCACGCTCGACGTCGCCGACGGCGTGGCGACGGTCACCCTGAACGAACCGGACCGGCGCAACGCGCTCTCGACCGAGATGTCGGCGGGGGTGCGCGACGCGCTGGCCGACATCGCCGAGAGCGACGCCCGGTGCGTCGCCGTCGAGGGCGCGGGCGACGCGTTCTCGGCGGGCGGGGACATCGCCGCGATGCGCGAGCGGTTCGAGTCCGACGAATCTCTCGACGAGCAGGTCCGGCGACTCGAACGGACTACCAGCGAGACCGTCGCCCGCCTCGCCACCTTCCCGCTCCCGACGATTGCGAAGATAGACGGAGCGGCGTTCGGCGCGGGCGCGAACCTCGCCATCGCCTGCGACGTGCAACTCGCCAGCGACGACGCCTCGGTCGGGTTCGGCTTCCGGCAGGTCGGTCTCTCCATCGACGCCGGGACCTCCTACCTGCTCCCCCGAATCGTCGGCGAGAACGTCGCCAAGGAACTGGTGTTCACCGGCGAACTCGTCGGCGCCGAACGGGCGCTCGACCTCGGACTGGTCAACCACGTCTACCCGGCCGAGGAGTTCGACGAACGGGCCGACGAGTTCGTCGAGCGCGTCGCGACCGGTCCGACGGTGGCGCTCCGCCACGCCAAGCGCCTGCTCGGCGAGGGCCTCGACAAGTCGGTCCAGCGCGCGATGACCGACGAGGCGACCGCTCAGGGCATCGTCTTCGAGACCGACGACCACGAGGAGGGCGTACAGGCCTTCCTCGACGGCCGCGACCCGGAGTTCGAGGGGCAGTGACGTGACCGACGACAGCGACGACACCGACGACCCTCTCGCGGGGGTCGAACCGGGATTCGAGTACGAATCGACGCGAGAGGTCGGCGAGATAGAACCCCAGACGGTCGCCGACGGCGTCGAAGTCGCCGCCACGCCCGAGATAATCGGCGCGATGGAGCAGACCGTCTACGACGGGGTGGTGCCGAACCTCCCCGCGGGCCACCGCATCGTCGGCGTCCGCGTCGAGTGCGACCACCGCGCGCCCACGCCCGCCGGCGAGGAGATTCGCGTCCGAATCGAGGTCGAGGAGGTCGACGCCGAGCGCGGTCAGATAACCTCCAGCGCGACGGTCGAGGACGAGGACGGCGTGGCCGCCACCGGCCGAATGCGCCACGCGGTCGTGAACCGCGAGGCGTTCGCCGAGCGAGTCCGAGAGCGCGTCGACGGCGAGTTCGAGAACGCGAACGCGGAGTGACTGTCGCCGACCCGGACGTATTTTTGTTTCTCAAACACAGGAGTAGGAACTTGAGAAGACTGTATATGTTTCTCTCATCCGGATACGCAATCGGGCAGCGTTCTCCGGTCCGCCACCGGGAAACGACTCCTGCGTTCGGCGCCTCCAAACGGCTTATTGCGTTCGACGCCTTGGCACGACTATGACTGCCGACTGTACCTACTGCGGGAGCGACGTGAACGACCACGACCCCGTCTTCGTGGCCGAACGGCGCGGCGACGGGCGCGAATCGGCCGGGCGGTTCTGCAACTACGCCTGTCTGTCGGCGCACATCGACGAGGCGAACTTGGTCGACGGGGCGTGCTGTACCGTCGACCTCTGACTCGCGACGACGCTCAGAACTCGTCCACGACCGGGATGCCCATCGTCTCGAAGTCGCTCATCGCGGCGAGGCGGTCGGGCACGTCGTCGAGCGTCACCGTCTCGGAGACGACCGCGCTCGGGTCGAGCGTCCCCGCCTCGACCATGCGGAATATCTCGTCGTAGCGCGGGGGTTGCATCCCGAACGACCCGATGAACTCGGCCTCCTGCATCACCATCGCGTCGGTCGGGAGTTCGACGGTCCCCTGCTCCTCCTCGGAGGTCAACCCGATTTGGACGTGCTGGCCCCGGCGGCGGAGGCTCTGGACCGAGTTGCGACACGTCTCGGCGATGCCGAGCGCGTCCACCGAGACGTGCGCTCCGCCGTCGGTGACTCCCATCACGGCCCGCGGGACGTTGTCGCTCTCGGCGGCGTTGACCGTCGCGTCCGCGCCCAGTTCCTCGGCCTTCGCCAGTTTCTCGTCGGTGAGGTCCACCGCGACGACGTTCGCGCCGATAGCGTCGGCGATGTGGACCGCCGAGAGGCCGACCCCGCCGCACCCGTGGACCGCGACCCAGTCGCCCGCGTCCACGTCCGCCCGGTGGACCAGCGCGTGGAACGCGGTGACGAACCGACAGCCGAGTCCGGCCATCGCGACGGGCGAGACGCCGTCGGGGAGCGCCACCGCGTTCTGGTCGGCGACCGGGACGTGGACCTCCTCGGCGAACGCGCCCGGCGCGGCCTCGGAGAATCCCAGCGGCAGGACGTTCTCGCAGACGTTCGAGTGGCCGGTCTGGCACATCGGACAGGTGCCGTCGCTGAGGTTGAACGGGACGGCCACGTTGTCGCCCTCGCTGAGGCGGGTCACGTCCTCGCCGACCGAGATGACCGTGCCCGCGGGTTCGTGGCCCAGAATCTGGCCCTTCGGCGGTTTCGCGCCTATCCAGTCCCAGTCGCCCTGCCACGCGTGCCAGTCGCTCCGGCAGATGCCACAGGCCTCGGTCTCTATCACGACGCCGTCCGGGTCGGGCTCTGGTCGGTCAACGTCCTCGATTTCGAGGGGTTCGCCGTACTCACGTAACACTGCGGCGCGCATAGTCGGTAGCTTGCGTCACGGTACCACATAAAACTATGGCAGAGATGTAACCGACACCCGGGTGTTTGGTTAACAGTTTTCCAATCCCACCAAAAATACTTTTTATTGGAAGGTGAAGTGGGGATATGGCATTTCGATTGTCAGACGAACAGCGGGCTATCCGCGAGGCGGTCCGGACGTTCGGCGAGGAGGAGATACGGCCGGTCGCGAGAGAACACGACGAGGAGAAGAAGTACCCCGCCGACCTCGTCCGGAAGGCGGCGGAACTCGACTTCGTGGCCCCGTCCATCCCGGTGGAGTACGGCGGCGCGGGGATGGACACGCTGTCGGCCATCGTCGTCACCGAGGAACTCTGGCGGGCCGACCCCGGCATCGGAAGCGCCATCGGAAGCCGCGGGTTCGGGTCGAACATGATTCGCAAGTACGGCGACGAGTGGATGAAAGAGGAGTGGCTGACCCGCATCGCGTCGGGCGAATCGGCGTGCTGTAGCTGTATCTCCGAACCCGCCCACGGGTCGAACGTCGCGGGCATCGAGACGCGGGCGGAGAAGGACGGCGACGAGTACGTCATCAACGGCAACAAGATGTGGATTACCAACGGCACCGTCGCCGACGTGGCCGTGGTGATGACCAAGACGTCTCCCGACGAGGGCCACCGCGGCATCACCGCGTTCCTCGTCCCGACCGACGCGGAGGGGTTCCGGACCGAGAAGATAAACAACAAACTCGGCATCCGGGCCTCCGACCTCGCGGAGGTCATCCTCGACGACGTGCGGGTCCCCGAGGAGAACGTCATCGGCGAAGTCGACAAGGGGTTCTACCAACTGATGGACTTCTTCGCCAGCGGGCGAACCAGCGTCGCGGCCCAAGCGGTCGGCACCGCGCAGGCCGCCCTCGACGCCGCGCTCGACTACGCCGACGAGCGCGAGCAGTTCGGCCAGAAAATCGGCGACTTTCAGGCCATCGAGCACAAACTCGCGGAGATGGCGACCAACGTCGAGGCGGCCCGGTCGCTCACCTACCGGGCGGCGTCGTACGTCGAGGGCGGCGACGACCAGATGGCCACGCAGTTCGCCAGCATGGCCAAGCTATTCGCCAGCGAACACGCGGTGGACGTGGCAGACGAGGCGATTCAGGTCCACGGCGGCGCCGGTTTCGTCACCGACCACCCCGTCGAGCGCTACTACCGCGACGCCCGCATCACGAAGATATACGAGGGGACCAGCGAGATTCAGAAGAACATCATCTCGGACAACCTCCAGTAATGCCGGGACACGAGGAGTGGAGCGACCGACAGGAGTCCGCGACCGTGACCGTGGACGGTCACGAGTTGGAGGTGGCGTACTACGATAGCGAATCCGGCGGCGCCTCGGAGAACGCGAGCGGCGAACGCCGCGAAGACGCCGGTGAGTCGAACGACGGCAAACCGCCGGTCGTGTTCGTCCACGGCATCCCGACGTGGTCGTTCCTC
Organism: Halorussus limi; assembly: GCF_023238205.1. Classification (NCBI taxonomy): domain Archaea; kingdom Methanobacteriati; phylum Methanobacteriota; class Halobacteria; order Halobacteriales; family Haladaptataceae; genus Halorussus; species Halorussus limi. The sequence continues at coordinate 1,945,131 of NZ_CP096659.1, read as the reverse complement.
TGGCGCGATATCGCTCCCGAAATCGCCGAGGACCGGCGCGTCATCGCGCCCGACCTGCTCGGCTACGGCAACTCCGCGATGGCCGACGGGTTCGACCGGTCGATACGCGCCCAAGAGGCGATGCTGGAGGACCTGTTCGACGAACTCGGCGTCGAGACATTCTCGCTGGTGGCCCACGACATCGGCGGCGGGGTCGCGCTCCGGTACGCGAGTCACAGTCCGGACGCGGTGGACCAGTTGGTGCTGTCGAACGCGGTCTGCTACGACTCGTGGCCCGTCGAGTTCGTCAGCGAACTCGGTCTCCCCTCGACCGCCGACCTCTCCGACGAGGAACTCGACGCGAAACTCGACTTCGCGTTCGCCGACGGCCTCTACGACGACGAGGGCCACGAGGAGTTCGTGGCGGGGATGAAAGCGCCGTGGCAGTCCGAGGCGGGGAAACTGTCGCTCTCGCGGAACGCGGTGGCGACCAACACCAACCACACCACGGAACTCGACTACGGAGCCATCACCGCCGAGACGCTGCTGCTGTGGGGCGGCGACGACGTGCTCCAACCGGTCTCGTACGCCGAACGCCTCGAAGACGACCTACAGGACGCGGACCTGTCGGTGCTGGACCGGGCCTACCACTGGGTCGTCGAGGACCGTCCGGAGGCGTACCGCGACCGACTCGCGTCCTTCCTGAGCGAAGGAGAACCCTGATAAAGCAGTCGCGGAAAGCCAAGACCATGACCGACGGAACGCAATCACCCAACTGGAACTTCAAGGACCGCGACGTCGCGATTCTGCGGGAGTTGACGCGGGACCCGCAACTGTCGTCGCGAGAACTCACCAGCATCCTCGCCGAGGAGTACGGCATCGAGGTGTCTCACGTTACGGTCAGCGAGTCCATCCGGGAGATGCGCAACGAGGGCGTGTTCCGGGAGGCCATCATCCCCAACGAGGAGTACTACATCTTCGGCCTGTTCGAGTTCAAGTTCAACCCCGAGAACTTCGAGGAGGGGTGGCGCGACGCGATGGAGTACATCCGCGACGACCCGCACACCCTGTTCTACTTCCTCTCGGACGGCGAGTACCAGTGGAAGACGGTGATGATGTTCCCCTCGCGACAGGACGAGTCGCGGTGGATACACGAGTGCTACAAGGAACACGGCGACGTCATCGCCAACATCCGCAATTCGGTCATCCACAACGTGCTGAAGTTCGGCACCGACCCCGAGATTTTCGACAGCCTGAACGGCGAACACGTCGAGTAGTCTCGTCGCCTTCTCGATGTTCCGTGATAACGAATCACTCGGGTCTGCAGTATCTTTTTCCCCGCTGAACCACTGTTCGTTCCTATGAGAACGACACTGTGGTCGGGGACGTTTCGCCAGACGGGGAGGGGGACGGCGACGTGAGCGAGCACGTATCTCCGAACGCCACAGCGGACCTCTCTCGGACCCTCGAAACCGAGTTCGACGCGTTTCAGTCGAGTCCAGCGCTCGACGGTCCCGTCGAGCGACTCGACGACCACGCCTGCAACGACCACTTCGCGCACATCTACGAGACGGACGACGAGCGGTTCGCCGCCGCCGTCCCGTTCGTCCGTCAGGGCCTCGAACGCGGCGAGCGCGTCATGTTCATCGTCGACGAAACCGACGAAGCCGAGGTCCGGGCGGCGGTGCGGGACGCCGGACTCGACGTCGATAACGCGCTCGATTCGGGAGCGCTCTCGTTCCACACGGTGCAGGAGACGTATCTCCGCGACGGGGCGTTCTCCCCGAACGAGATGCTGGAGTTCTACGCCGACACCGTCGCGGCCGCTACCGAGGAGTTCGAGGCGCTCCGTATCGTCGCCGGGACGACGTGGCTCCGGGACGACACCGCGACCGTCGAGCAGTTCATGGAGTACGAGTCGAAGGTCAACGACCTCTTCGCCGACGAGGCCTGCCTCGCGCTCTGCCAGTACGACCGCGGGAAGTTCGGGCCGGAGACCGTCCGGAACGTTATCCGGACTCATCCCCATCTCGTCTACGACGGGGAGGTCTGTCACAACTTCTACTACACGCCGCCCGAGGAGTTCTTCGGGCCGGACGCGCCCGTCAGCGAGAACGAACGGATGCTCCGGACGCTCCGGGACCGAACCGTGGCGGAGGCAACGCTCCGCCGGCGCGAGCGCGACCAACGAGAGTTCTACGAGATAACGTCCGACTCGACCCGGTCGTTCGAGGAGAAGATACGTCGTCTGCTCGAATTCGGGACCGAGCGGTTCGACCTCGAAATCGGCTACTTCACTCGCACCGACGGCGACGACACGTTCACCATCGTCGACGCCGTCGGCCCCAGCGAGCAGATTCGGCCGGGCGTCACGGACTCCATCTGCGACACGTACTGCGAGAAACTGCTCGCCTCGCCCGGTTCAATAGCCGTCCGAGACGCCGCGAACGTCGGGTGGAAGGACGACCCGGCCTACGAACGGTTCGGACTGGACGCCTACTTCGGGACCACCGTCCACGCCGGCGGCGAGGAGTACGGGACGCTGTGTTTCGCGTCCGAGACGCCCCGCGAGGAGCAGTACACCCGCGGAGAGCGGGCGTTCCTCGACCTGATAGGCCAGTGGATGGGCAACGAACTCGAGCGCCAACAGCGCGAGGCGTTCCTGCGCGAGAGCTACGAGATAACCTCCGACGGTAGTCGGTCGTTCGAGGCGAAACTCGACGCGCTGTGTGACCTCGGGTGCGAGCAGTTCGGTCTCGACCTCGGCGGACTGGCCAAGATAGACCCCGGCACGGACTTCTTCGAGATAGAGTTGGTCAGCGGCGACCACGACCACCTCGTCCCCGGAGCGCGCGCCAACCTCTCGGACACCTACTGCCGGGTGGTCGCCGAGGACGGCGCGGCGACCGCCGACGCCGAACCAGTCGCGGTCACCGACCCCGTGGCCGACGGCTTCGAGGGCGAACTGTGTTACGAGGAGTTCGGCGTGCGGACGTACTTCGGCACGTACCTCGAAATCGACGGGGACGTAGACCGGACGTTCTGGTTCGTCTCGAACGAACCGCGAGACGAACCGTTCACCGACACCGAGCGGACGTTCCTCGACCTCATCAGCCAGTGGGTGAAGTACGAACTCGAACGCCGCCAGCGCGAGGCGTTCCTGCGCGAGAGCTACGAGATAACCTCCGACCCCAACCTGTCGTTCGAGGAGAAACTCGAACGGCTGTTCGAGTTGGGACGCGAGCGGTTCGGTCTCGAGATGGCGGGACTGAACCACCTCCCGTCGTGGGACGGCGAGTTCCGGTTGGAGAAGGGGGTCGGTCTCGGCGTCGCCGACGACGAGGAACTCTGGTCGGACCCGGGGTACGGCTGTTTCTGTCGCCAGACCATCGAGAGCGAGGACCCGGTCAGCATGGCGGACGTGGCCGGCACTGACTGGGTCGAAGACCCGATTCATCAGGAGTTCGGACTGACGAGCTATCTCGGCACGAAGGTGTCGAGCGGAACCTCCCCGTACGGGACGCTCTGGTTCGGGAGCACGGAGGCGCGCGACCGCGAGTTCTCCGAGACCGAGCGCACCTTCGTCGAACTGATGGGCCAGTGGGTGAGCTACGAACTCGAACAGCGCGAACACGAGCAGTCCCAGCGAGAACTCTACGAGATTACGGCCGACAACGAGCTATCGACCGACGAGAAGTTCCAGCGACTGCTGGAGTTGGGGTGCGAACACCTCGACCTCCCCGTGGGGATGGTGACCCGCGAGCGGGAGGAGGCGTTCGAGATAAAGCAGATGCACGGCAGCCACCCCGACCTCGGAGAAGGGTCGCTCACGCCGCCGCTGACGGACAACTACTGCCGGAAGGTCGTCGATACGGGGAGTCCGGTCAGCGTCGCCGACGCCGAGGCCGCCGGGTGGGAGGGCGACGCCCTCTACCACGAGTTCGGCCTCGCGTGTTACGCCGGGGTGCAACTGACGGTGGGCGACGACGCCTACGGCACTATCTGTTTCACGGACCTCTCGCCGCGGGACGCGGCGTTCACCGACGCCGAACAGACGTTCCTCGAACTGATGGGCCAGTGCATGAGCTACGAACTCGAACGCACCCACCGCGAGGAGGAACTCGAACGGAAGAACGGTCGGCTCGAAAACTTCGCCAGCATGCTCGCCCACGAGCTCCGGAATCCGACCATGATCGGCCAGATTTACAGCCAACAACTACCCGACGAATCCGACTCCGAAGCGGTCGAGTACGTCACCGAAGCCTTCGACCGCATCGAGGACATGGTCGACGTGATGCTGGTGCTGACCCGGGGGCGCGAAGCGGTCGGCGAGCGCGCGCCGGTCGACCTCTCGGCCGTCGCCGAACGGGCGTGGGCGGACGTGGACGCGCCCGACGCCGAACTCGACTCCGAAATCGGCGACGTAATCGAAGCCGACGAGACGTACGTCGAACACCTGTTCCGGAATCTCCTCGAAAACGCCGTGGAGCACGGCGGGGCCGACGTGACGGTCACGGTCGGTCACCTCCCCGACGACTCCGCGAGCGAAGCGAGTGGAGCCTCGACGGACGAGTCCGTCGGTGGCTTCTACGTCGCCGACGACGGGGAGGGCATCCCGGCCGAGGACAGGGACGCGGTGTTCGAAGAGGGGTTCACGACGAGCGCGGACAGCGGCGGGAGCGGAATCGGGTTGGCGTTCGTCCGGAAACTCGCGGCGGTGTACGGGTGGGAGTACGCCGTCACCGAGAGCGAGGCCGGCGGCGCGCGATTCGAGTTCACGGGCGTCCAGTCCGCCTCTCAGGAGTGAGCGCGGGGAGAACAAGCCGGTGAGCGCCGCGCGGCCGTCTCGAACGGTCGTCCCGCGGCGCTTCCGCCGTCGCCTACTTCACCAGCGAGAGCAGTTCGCACGACAGCACCGTCTCGTCGCGCTGGTTCAGCACCTCGGCGTCGTACCGGACGACGCCGCTCGCGGTCGGATGGTCCTTCGGGTCCTTCTCGACCAGTTCCATCTCGACGCGAATCGTGTCGCCGAACTCGACCGGCGCGGTGAACCGGAGTCGGTCCACGCCGTAGAACGCCACCACGTCGGCGCGCCGGTCGCTGGCGCGGCGCGCCAGTCCGGTCATCATCGAGAACACGAGCGCGCCGTGGGCCACGCGCCCGCCGAAGTCGGACGCCTCGGCCTCGGTCCGACTCGTGTGGAGGGGGTTGAAGTCGCCGCTCACGCCCGCGAAGTTGGTCACGTCGGCCTCGGTGACGGTCCGGGACGGGGTGGTAATCCGGCGGCCCACGTCGAGTTCGTCGAACGACAGCGTCACGTCTCTCCCTCCCGGAACAGCCGATAGCTCGCGCGTCCGACCGCGACTTCGGTCGCCCCCTCGCCGTCGGGTCGCTCGCTCGTGACGGTGACTTCGGTCACGCCCATCGACCCGCCGGCCCGCACCACCTCGGCCTCGGCCCGCAGGTCGCCCGTCGCGGGTCGGAGGTACGAGACGTTCAGGTCGGTGGTCGTGAGCGCGGCCTCGGCCGGGTCCTCGAACGTGGTCCGCAGTGCGAACCCGCTGGCGGTGTCCACCAGCGTCGCGGCGATGCCGCCGTGGACGACGGGGGTGCCGTCGGGGTCGGGGTTGACCAACTTCTCGTCGTACGGGACCGACATGACGAGTCGGCCGCGCTCGACCGACTCGACCGTCACTCCGAGCCACGAGAGGTAGCCGTGGCGGTCCACGAACGCCTGCATCTCGGCCGTCGCGTCCGCGGGCGAGTCGCCGCCCGCGGCGAACTCCTCGCTCATCTCACTCCCCGGTGAACTCGGGGTCGCGGTCGTCGCGGAACGCCGCGGTCCCCTCGCGCACGTCGTCGGTGCTCATCAGCAGGCCGAAGCCCTGACTCTCCATGGCGAGCGCGGCGTCGAGGCTGGCGTCCGCGCCCTCGTTCATCACCTTCTTGGCGACCTTCAGGCCGACCGGCGGCCCCTCCAGCACGTCCTCGACGAACGCCGAGACGGTGTCCTCGAACTCCGATTCGGGGACGGCCCGGTTGACCAGTCCCCACTCCTCGGCGCGGTCGGCGTCGATGCGGTTGCCCCGGAACACGAGTTCCTTCGCCCGGGTCTCGCCGAGCAGTCGGAGCAGGCGCTGCGTGCCGCCGCCGCCAGGGATGAGGCCGAGACCGATCTCGGGCGACCCGAACTGGGAGTCCTCGGTCGCGATGCGGAGGTCGCAGGCCAGCGCGAGTTCCAACCCCGCGCCGAGGCAGTAGCCGTCCACCTTGGCGATTACCGGGCGCTCGAAGTCGTTGACCGTCTCGAACGCGGGGGTCACGTCCATCGCGTCGGTCGGGTCCATGTCCGCGAACCCGCCGATGTCGGCCCCGGCGCTGAACGCCCGGTCGCCCGCGCCCTCGAAGGTGACGCACCGCACCTCGTCGGTGTCGACCGACGAGAGTAGGTCGTCTATCTCGCCCAGCAAGTCGCCCGAGAGCGCGTTCATGCGCTCCGGGCGGTCGAGTTCGACTGCGAGCAGGCCGTCCTCCGATAGGTCGTAGTTCAGCAGACGGTAGTCGCCCGGTCCGTCGCCGCCCGAACCGCCGTACTCGTGGAAGCCAGCGCCCGCTTCCTCGCCGGTCCGGCCCTGTTCGACCAGTTCCACGAGGTAGTCGTCCGGGTCGAATCGGTCCTCGCCGGTCTCCTCGCGGAGGGTCCGGAGTTTGTCGAGGACCGCGTCGAGACCGATTTTGTCCGCGCGCCGGCAGATGCCCTCCGGGAAGCCGAGACCGAGTTTGACTCCGGTGTCTATCTCCTCGGGCGTCGCCACGTCGTCGCCGACGAGTCGCGCGGCCTCGTTTATCATCCGGGCCTCGACGCGCAGGGTGTCGAACTCCTCGCCGTCGCCGGGTTCGTAGTTCACGCCCTCCCCGTCCTCGTACTCGTAGAAGCCCCGGCCGGACTTCCGGCCGAGTTCGTCGTTCTCGACTTTCTCCTCGGTAATCGGCGGAATCGGTCGGCCCGCCTCCTTCCGGACGTGGTAGCCCACGTCGATGCCGGTGAGGTCCGCGAGTTCGAAGGGACCCATCGGGTAGCCCCGGCGGTGGACCATCGCGGCGTCGGCCTCCCGAATCGTCGCCTCGCCGTTCGAGACCATCCACGCCGACTCGTCGGTGAACGGCCCGAGGACCGTGTTGACCACGAAGCCGTTGACGTCCTTCCGGACGTAGATGGGCGTCTTGCCGAGCGACTCCACGAACTCGTAGGCGGTCTCGGCGGTGTCGTCGGCGGTCTCCTCGCCGTAGATGACCTCCACGAGGTCCATCTTCACCGGCGGGTTGAAGAAGTGCATCCCGACCACTCGCTCGGGCCGCGAGGTAGCGGTCGCCATCTCGGTGATGCTCAGACTCGACGTGTTCGACGCGAGTATCGCGTCGTCGGGCGCGAACTCGTCGAGGTCGCCGAAGATGTCCTTCTTGAGGTCCATGCGCTCGGGCGCGGCCTCGACCACGAGGTCGGTGTCGGCTACCGCCTCCTCCAAGTCGGTCGTCGTCTCGATGCGGTCGAGTACCGCCTCGGCGGACTCGTCGAGGCGGCCCTTCTCGGCCAACTTCTCCAGACTCCACCGGATGTCCTCGTAGCCGTCGGCCACGAGGTCGGCCTCGATGTCGCGCATCGTCACGTCGTACCCCGCCATCGCGGCGACCTCGGTGATTCCGTGTCCCATGTTCCCCGCTCCGAGAACGGTCACGCGCTGGATGTCAGGAACTGTCATACGATACTCCGTTTCGTGACATGCCGCCTTAACTCCACCGGGAGAAAGTTATCTCTGTAAACCCATATTTGGAAAAGTCGAACAACGGTGGGGATAGAGATTTTAGAGCAGTGTTTGTTAACTACTGGCGGCCCGGGAGTCGATTCGCCGGTCGGTCGGTTCGCCGGTCGGTCGGTTCGCCGGTTTGTCGGTTCGCCGGTTCGCGCGGCGAGGTCACAGCGGTTCGTCGCCGTCGATGATGCGCTCGGCGCGCCGGGCGAGGTCCGGCACCCGGTGTTCCATCTTCGGATACATCGGGTCGTCGCTGTTTCCTTCGAGGTAGCGCCGGTAGAACATCTCGCCGAGCGCGGCCAGTTTGTACACCGCGAGCGCCCGGTAGAACCGGTCGTTCTCGTACTCGATGCCGGTCGCCCGCTCGTAGCGCTCGACGAGTTCCCGCCGGGTCGGGTAGCCCTCGGCCGCCATGAACGTCGCGGTCAGTTCGGGCGTGGCCGGGTCGGGGTCGCCGGGGTCGCGCCAGTACGACAGCATCCACCCGAGGTCCGCCAGCGGGTCGCCGAGCGTCGCCATCTCCCAGTCGAACACCGCGGCCAGTTCCGGCGGCGCGCCCGGCGCGAACAGCACGTTGTCGAGTTTGTAGTCGCCGTGGACCAGCGTCCGCTCGTGGTCGGTCGGGCACTCCTCGGCGAGCCAATCCCCGACCTCCCGGAGTTTCGGCACCGTCCGCTCGTCGGCGGTCCGTTCGAACGCCCACTCCAGCTGCTTGGTCCAGCGTTCGACCTGCCGCCGGGTGTAGCCCTCCGGGCGGCCGAACTCGCCGAGACCCACCGCCTCGTAGTCGACGGCGTGGACGGCCGCGAGCGTGTCGACCAACTCCTCGCCGACCCGCTGGCGGGCCGCCGGCGTCCCGAAGCGGTCGGGTTCGGCGTGGCGGAGGACGTCGCCCTCGACGCGCTCCATCACGTAGAAGTCGCTGCCGACGACCGAGTGGTCCTCGCAGGCCAGCACGGTCCCGGGGAGCGGGACCGCGGTGTCCTGAAGCGCGTCCATCACCCGGTACTCCCGAAGCACGTCGTGGGCGGTGTCGGCCGTCTCGCCCGGCGGCGGCCGCCGGACGACGAGTTCGCGGTCGCCCCACGTCACGAACAGCGTCTCGTTGGAGTGGCCCTCCGCGTGGTGGCTGACGGCGAACTCGTCGGCGTCCCCGAGACGGTCGGCGAGGTAGTCCCGGAGCGCGGGCCGGTCCACGAGTCGCTCGAAGTAGTCGCGTTCGGCGTCGGTCGCGTGACCGTCGTCTGTCGCGGAGTCGTCGTCGGTCGCGTGACCGGTCCCGGTCGCAGAGTCGTCGCGTTCGTCCTCGGTCGTGGCGTCGTCGTATTCTTCACCTGTCATGAGTTCGTCCTTCGCGTTCGGTCGGTGGCGGTTCCGACGGACCGCGCGCCGTCGCATCGGTCCGGCGTTTTCACGACGATTGTACGCGCAACTCCGGTAAAGAACTTACGAGGGTAATAGAATCGGGGAAATACTTTTACATCGTTGCGGAGAGGTTGGGCACATGAAGTACGACGACCCCGAGCGAGGCCGAGAGGTCGCCGAGCGCGTCCGAGAGTTCGTCCGAGAGGAGGTCGTTCCGGTCGAGCGCGAGTACCTCGGCGACGGGCCGGTTCCCCGCGACGATGTCCGCCGACTCCGCGAGACGGCGCGGGAGTACGACGTGTACGGCCCACAGATTCCCGAGGAGTACGGCGGTCTGGGGATGGACTTCCGCGAGATGCTGCCGGTCTTCGAGGCGGCCGGGCGGAGCCTCCTCGGCGCGACGGCCGTCCGGGCGAACGCGCCCGACGAGGGCAACATGCACACCCTCGAACTGGTGGGCACCGACGACCAGAAGGAGGAGTGGCTCCGACCGCTGGCCGAGGGCGAGGCCCGGTCGGGGTTCTCGATGACTGAACCCATGCAGGGCGCGGGGTCGGACCCGAAGATGATTCGCACGAGTGCGGAGAAAGACGGCGACGAGTGGGTCATCGACGGCCACAAGTGGTGGACCACGCAGGGGAGCGAGGCCGACGTACTGTTGGTGATGGCCCGGACCGACGAGGACGCCCACCCGTATCAGGGCTGTTCCATCTTCCTCGTGCCCGCCGACACGCCGGGCGTCGAAATCGTGCGCGACATCCCGCACCTCGGCGGCGGCCTCACCGGCGCGAGTCACGCCGAGATTCGGTACGAGGACGTCCGCGTGCCCGAGGAGAACCTGCTCGGCGAGGAGAACGCCGGGTTCGCCATCGCCCAGCAGCGCCTCGGCCCGGCGCGCCTGACCCACTGCATGCGCTTCTCGGGGATGGCCGAGCGCGCCCTCGACGTGGCGAAGGCCTACGCCGAGGAGCGCCGCGCGTTCGACGGGACGCTCTCGGACAAGCAGGCGCTCCGGTTCGAAATCGCCGAGGCCGAGACCCGCCTCCACGCGGTCCGCTCGATGGTCCGCCACGCCGCCCGTCAGATAGCCGCCGGCAACGAGGCCCGCATCGAGGTGGCGATGAGCAAGACGTTCGCGGCGAACGTCACGCAGGACGCCATCGACACCGCGGTCCAGATTTGCGGCGGCAACGGCATCGGCAAGGACCTGCCGCTCGCGGACTTCTACGAGAACGTCCGCCAGTTCCGCATCATCGACGGCGCGGACGAGGTCCACAAGCGCGTCATCGCGCGAAACGCCTTCGAGGACACCGACCGGAGCGAGGTCGAACACCTGCTCCGGTTCGACGACGAGTAAGAGCGCGCTGAGACCGGTCCCTCACGTTTTCCGACTCGCGCCGACGATGTCCAGTACCTCGCGGAGGTCCTCCACGCGGTAATCGACCGCCGGGCCGTCGTCGGCCCCGTACGCGACCGTCGCGAGTCCGACCTCCTTCGCGCCCGCCACGTCGTGGTCGTACCGGTCGCCTATCATGACCGCCTCGGCCGGCGCGGCGTCGGCTTCCTGCAGGGCGGTCTCGAACATCCGGCGGTCGGGTTTCGTCCGGCCGACCATCTGGGAGGTGGTTATCGAGTCGAACCGGTCACGGACCCCGAACGTCTCCAGAATCCGGAGTCCCTCCGCGGTGTCCACGTCGCTGACGACGCCGACGTGCAACTCGCTGTCGGCCAGTCGCTCGACGGCCTCGACCGCGCCGGGTTCGGGCCGCAAAATCTCGGTGGTCACCGCCTCGAACAGCGGTCGCCACTCGGACTCCGGTATCGACTGCCCGGCTATCTCGGCGACGGCGCGGTCGTAGGCGGTCCGGGCCGACCGGAACTCGGTCCCGTCGCGCTCCCGGAAGTACGACCCGACCGCGCGACGCCACGTCTCTACCGCGTCCTCGGGCGAGCGTTCGGGGGCGTACTCCTCGACCAGTCTCCCGACGAACGCCTCGTGGGCCTCCCGGACCGAGTCCGGGTCGAGGACGACGCCGCCGATGTCCCAGAACACCGCCCGGTAGTCCGTCGCCGGTTCGTCGCCCGGCACGGTCAGCGCTCCTCGCCCTCGACCAGTTTGAACTTCTGGACCTTGCCGCTCGCGGTCCGGGGCAGTTCCTCGACGAACTCGACTTCGCGGGGGTGTTTGTACTCCGCGAGGTTGTCCAGACAGAACTGCTTGAGGTCCTCGGGCGTCGCCTCGGTGTCCGGGGCGGGAACGACGAACGCCTTGACCGTCTCGCCCCGGCGCTCGTCCGGGACACCGACCACGGCGGCGTCCGCGACGCCATCGTGTTCGAAGAGCAACTCCTCGACCTCGCTCGGGTAGACGTTGTACCCCGCGGTGTTTATCATGTGCTTCTTCCGGTCGATTATCTCGTAGTAGTTGTCCCCGTCGCGCCGCGCGACGTCGCCGGTCCGGAAGTACCCCGCCTCGGTGAACGCCGCGTCGTTCGCCTCGGGCAGGTCGTGGTACCCCTTCATCACCTGCGGGCCGCGGACCAGCAGTTCGCCCTCCTCGCCCGGCGGGACCTCCTCGCCGCTCTCGTCTACTATCTTGCAGTCGGTCATCCGGAGCGGTTGGCCGATGGTGCCCAGTCTGTGCCCGAACGTCGTCGCCGCGCCGGTGTGGGTCGCCGCCGTCGTCTCGGTGAGGCCGTACCCCTCCCACGTGTCAACGCCCGCGACAGACTCGAACTCCTGCTGGACCGCGACCGGCATCTTCGCGCCGCCCTGTCCGGTCTCGCGGAGACTCGACAGGTCGTACTCGCCGAACGCCTCGTGGTTGACGAGGTCCACGTACATCGCCGCGACGCCGATGAACCCCGTGATGCTCTCCTGCTCGATGGTCCGCATGGCGTCCTCGGCGTCCCACTCGGCGGGGTTTCGCACGTACACCGCGCCGCCCCGAATCAGCGTCTGCCACGTCGAGTGGACGAAACCGGTGATGTGGTACAGCGGTAGGACGGCGAGACTCCGGTCCTCGTCCGGTTCCACGTCGACCAACTCGAACCCCGAGAACGCCTGCGCTCGGAGGTTGCGGTGGGTGAGCAGGACGCCCTTCGGTTGGCCGGTCGTCCCGCTGGTGTACGGTTGGAGTGCGACGTCGTTGCTCTCGCGTTCGACGGTGGTCGGGTCGCCATCCACGTCCTCGAACGCCACGTCGCCGTCCGAGATATCGTCGGGGTCGCCGACCGTGACGACGGTCGGACTCCGGTCTGTCTCCCGGAGGGCCTCGGTCAGGTGGTCTCGGAGCGCGACGTGGGTGACGACGACCGACGCCCCGGTGTCGGCGAGTTGGTGACCGATTTCGCGGGCCTTGTACTGGGGGTTCATCGGCGACGCGACCGCACCGGCCTTGAGCGTCCCGAGCGCGGCGACGACGTACTCGGGGCAGTTCGGCAGGTAGAGGAGGACTCGGTCGCCCGCGTCGGCCCCGAGTTCGCCGAGTCCGCCCGCGAACCGGGCCGTGCGGTCCCGAAGTCGACCGTGAGTGATTTCAGCGCCGTGCATCTCCAGCGCTAGTTCGTCGGCGTGGCGCTCCGCCGTCTCGTCGTGGAGGCGCGCGACGTTGCCCGAACGTGCGTCCTCGCCGAACGCGGACTTGTCCATGAGAGCTAATGACTAGCAACCTAAATCAATATAACGATTGCAAAACCGCGCCCACATTTATTAACGGCGGGCGAGTATTCGCTGTCGTAGTTAACAATGGTAAGGAACGCTATTGGCCGACGGACCGCGGAGGGTCGCGAATGAGAGATCAGTTCGGCGTCGGCGACGCCACCGCGATCGTCACGGGCGCGAGTTCCGGCATCGGTCGGACCATCGCCGAGCGGTTCGCGGCCGACGGCGCGGACGTGGTGGTCTGCTCGCGCGAGCAGGAGAACGTCGAACCGGTCGCGGAGGGCATCGAGGACAGCGACCGCGAGGGGAGCGCGCTCGCGGTGGAGTGCGACGTGACCGACCGCGACGCCGTCGAGGCGCTGGTGGACGCGACCGTAGAGGAGTTCGGCGGCATCGACGTGCTGGTGAACAACGCGGGCGCGAGTTTCATGGCCCCGTTCGCCGACATCAGCGAGAACGGATGGGAGACCATCGTGGACATCAACCTCCACGGGACGTTCCACTGCACGCAGGTCGCGGGCGAACACATGCGCGAGGACGGCGGCGGCGCGGTCATCAACCTCGCCAGCGTCGCGGGCCAGAAGGGGTCGCCCCACATGAGCCACTACGGCGCGGCCAAGGCGGGCGTCATCAACCTCACCTCGACGCTCGCGTTCGAGTGGGCGGGCGACGACGTGCGGGTCAACTGCATCGCGCCCGGGTTCGTCGCCACGCCGGGCGTCGAGAGCCAGATGGGCGTCAGCGCCGACGACATCGACCGCGAGGAGGTCGAGCGGCGAATCGGCACGACCGAGGAGATAGCCGACCTCGCCCAGTTCCTCGCAAGTCCCGCCGCGTCGTACCTCGTCGGCGAGACCATCACCGCGGCGGGCGTCCCCCGCATCATGGAGACTCCCGACGTGTAACGCCGCACGGGCATCGCGGCGGCGCCTGCGTCGAGGTAGATAAATCTTTCCCGCAGTTGCGCCGTCGGCAGTTCTGGGTGTTTTTATACGGGAATCGGGGGCGTAGCCCGCAGTGTACCGATGAGTCACGACATACGACACGACACGGACCCGCCTCGCGCCGACGGAGCGAGGCGGCAGTACCGACGCGTAGCCGACGGCGGAGGTAGACCATGAAACGCCTCTTCGAGAGGCCGGCCCGATTCGTCACCGAACACAGCCTCGTCGTCGTCGTCCTGATGCTCCTGCTGACGGCCGGCGTGGGCGCCGGCGTCACGAAACTCCAACTCTCCAGCGAGGCGACGGGGAGCGACGCGTTCGGCGACACGGAGGTCGCACAGAAGCAACTCTACATTCAGGACAACTACGCCCAGCGAAACGACAGCGGCGGGTCGCCGACCCCCGTCTACGTCCGCGACACGGACGGAAACGTCCTCTCGAAGTCGTCGCTGCTCGACTCGCTCCGGTACCAGAAGGCGGTCCGGAGCAACGAGTCGGTCGCCGGGGCGCTCCCCGACCGGGGCGGCGTCGTCGGCGTCTCGAACCTCGTCGCCAAGCGACTGGCCGGGAGCCAGTCCGCGTCGCTGAGCGACCAAATCGCGGCGCTCGAATCGGCCGGCGAAGCCGAAGTCGAGAGGACCGTGAAACAGACGCTCTCGGAGGGGTCGCCCGCGCTCGAACTCCTGCCGAAGGACTACGAACCGGGCACCGCGAGCGCGACGAGTCGCCGGATGGTCTTCCGGTTCCGGACCGCGGGCGAGGACGGTCAGCGGGCGCAGGGGACGCCCGCGACTCGCGTTCTCTACGAGCAGGCCGACGAGGCGGACGGTCACTTCACCACGGGCCCCCACGCCCAGAGCGTCTACCGCAAGCAGACTCAGCAGGACACCTTCGAGTTGATACTCCCCGCCGCGCTCGCGGCCATCTTGGCCGTCCTCGCGTTCTCCTATCGGGACCTCGTGGACGTGGTCGTCGGCTTCGTGGGAGTCGTCCTGTCGGTCGTCTGGATGTTCGGCATCCTCGGCTGGCTTCAGATTCCGGCCGGGTTCACGCTCATCATCGGTCCGGTCCTCATCGTCGGACTCAGCGTCGACTACGGGCTTCACGTCTTCATGCGCTACCGCGAGGAGCGCGGCGAAGGCGACGACATCCGCGGGCCGATGAGTCGGTCGCTGTCGTCGGTCGCCGTCGCGGTCGGTCTCGTCACGGTGACGACCGCGGTCGGCTTCATGTCGAACGTCACCAACGAGTTCGACCTCATCAAGGACCTCTCGGTCGGCATCACCCTCGGCGTCGTCTCGGCGTTCGTCATCTTCGTGACCATCGTCCCGGCGCTGAAGGTGAGCGTCGACAGTCTGCTCGAGCGAGTCGGTCTCGACCGACGAAAGCGACCGCTCGGCAAGACCAGACTCCTCGAACCCCTGCTGGGAAGCGGCGCCGACCTCGCGCGGAGGGCCGCGCCGGCCGTCGTCGTCGTCGCGCTCGTGGCGGGCGCGGCGAGCGGTCTCGCGTGGACGGAACTCGACCGCAAGGCGTTCCAGCAGGGCGACGACGGCGTCGCCGAGTGGAAACAGGACCTCCCCGAACCGCTCGCGTGGGAGGTCACGGAGTACGAGAAGAACAGCGCGTTCGTGGACGAGCGCTACCGGTCGGCCGACGAGAGCGACCGCCGAATCTCCCAGATTCTCGTCGAGGGCGACGTGACAGACCCGAAGACGCTCGAACGCCTCCGCGAGGGCCGCCAGCGCGCCGCCGACAGCGAGGTCGTCTTCGAGCGGTCGGGGTCGGTGCCGTTCGTCTCGCCGCTGACCGTCATGGAGTCGGTGGCCGCCCGCGACGAGGCGTTCGCCGAGACGTTCCGCGAGGCCGACACCGACGGCGACAGCGTGCCCGACCGGAATCTCCGAAAAGTCTACGCCGCGCTCTACGACGCCGCCCCCGAGGAGGCAAGCCGCGTAATCGAGCGGACTGCGAGCGGCGAGTTCCGGTCGCTCAGGATGGTCGTACCCATCCAACCAGACGCGAAGTACGGGACGCAGGCCGACGAGATGCGCGCCGTCGCGGCCGCGGTCGACGACGACGGCGACGCGCTGACCGCGACCGCAGTCGGCGCGGCGACCGTCAGCGAGGCGGAGTCGTCCCAGACCGCCGACAGCATCCTGACCACGCTGGTAATCGCGCTCGCCGCGGTGTTCGTCATGCTGATGGTCGTCTACCGAATCGCCGAGGGGAGCGCCTCGCTCGGCGCGATTACGGTGGTCCCCATCGCGCTCGTCACCGCGCTCGTCGTCGGCGGCATGTACCTGCTGGACGTGCCGCTGACCCTGCTCACGTCGCTGCTGATGAGTCTGGTCATCGGCCTCGGCATCGACTACAACATCCACATCAGCGACCGGTTCGCGCAGGAACTCGACGCGGGCCGGGACGCTTACCGCGCGCTCCGCGAGGCCGTGACGGGCACGGGCGGCGCGCTGTTCGGCAGCACGCTGACCTCGACCGGCGCGTTCAGCGCGCTCCTGCTGTCGCCCTCGCCCCAACTCAGGAGCTTCGGGACGCTGGTCGTCCTCGCGCTGTCGCTGTCGTTCGTCGTGGCCATCTTCGTCCTCCCGAGTCTGCTGTTGCTCTGGACGCGCTACGTCCACGCGACTCCCGAAGCGGTCACGGAGTCGCCGTCCGGCACCCCGGCCGGACGGCAGGACTGAGCCGCTCTCTTCTCCGCTTTCGCGGCCTTCTCCGTTTTCGACCGACGGGCTACGACCGGTCTCCGTCCCGCGCGTTCCGACCAGTGTACCGAATCGTCAGGAACCGCCGCCCGAACGCCCACATCTCGTGAGTCGCCTCGACGCCGGCGGCGTCGGGCGCCTCCTCCCGAGGCCGGACTCGGAATCGCTGGTCGAGCGGCAGGGCGAGGTTGCCGAGCGGCGTCGCCAGAAACAGCCCTTCGTCGCCGTCGGTCTCGTCGGACGACCCGCCGAGCGTGGTCAGTTCGAGGCCGTCGGTTCCGTCGGCCAGATTCTCGGGGCGGAGGACCGTGCTCAGGTTCGCGCCGGGGAGCGGGACGGCGATGTTGACGTACCGGGTGCCGCCGCGCTCGTGGTGGGCGTATATCGCCACGAAGACGGCGGTCCCGTCCCCGCGGGTCCGGACCCAGGCCCGCGCACCCGACCGGGGGTCGACGTCCGGGTCCACGCGAGCGAATCGGCTGTCGAGTTCCCGGACGCCGGACTCGCCGGGACCGGGGAGGTTCAACTGCTCGACGCGACCCGTCAGTCCGGCGGCGAGCGCCGCGCCGAGTCGGAACGGGCGGTGCCAGCGCACCTCGTAGGCGAGTTCGTAGTCGGCGGTGCGCTCGTAGAAGTTCCGGACCGCGGGGTGGACCGCGCCGGGGTCGAAGTCGGGCCCGGCGAACTCCCGCAGGTCGTCCATCTCACCCCGCACCTCGCCGTCCGCGACGATGCCCCGGCGCTCGGGGTAGTCCGCGCCGACGCGCCGCCCGGCGGTGAGCGGACTCAGCGGGACGCCGCGGGCGCGCGCCGCCGCGCGGCGGAGCGCGAACGCGAGGGCGGCGAACAGCACAAGTGCGACGGCGAACGGCGCGAGGGCCGACCGACGGAGGAGCGAATCGCGGAGAGCCATACCGGACGTTCGACCCGGCGACGGGTCAGTACTCGGTTCCCTTCCGCGCGCCCTGTCCGTCCTCGATGGGGTGGCGCTCCTTCTCGACGCGGGTCACGAGGTCCGCGAGGTCGGTGACGTACTCGGGGCGGTCGTGACCCCCGGTCAGGACGAGTTCGAGGTCGTCGGGCTTCGATTCGACCAACTCGCGCACGTCGTCCGGTTCGACCAGTCCTCGGTTGGCGGCGTACAGCACCTCGTCGAGAATCAGCATGTGGTAGCCCTCGTCGGCGGCCTCGCGGGCGCGAGCGAGCGCCGCCCGCGCCCGAGCGGCGTGTTCGTCGTCGTCGCTCCCGTCCGAGAAGCCGTGCCACCCGTACTCGCCGGTCGTCTCGTAGGTGAACGTCGGCAGGGCCTCGATGGCGGCGTACTCGCCGCGCGAGTCCTCGACGCTGTCCGCGCCGCCCTTCATGAACTGGAGCAGGTGGACCCGGTAGCCGTGGCCCGCCGCCCGGAACCCCATGCCGAGCGCCGCCGTAGTCTTTCCCTTGCCGTCGCCCCACCAGACCTGTACGAGACCGAACTCGTCGGGGTCGGCCGGTTCGATGCTATCGCCGTCGTCGGAGTCGGTTTTCTCTGTCTCTGGCATGTGTATATGTTCGTTAAAGCATCAAATTTCAGTCTCTACGCGTCGTCTCGTTCGCGTTCCGCCGGACGGAACACCGCCGCACGTCGGTCGGTCGCGACGCCGTACTCCGCGTCGGCGACCGACTCGGGAACCGTCGCGCCGGTGCCCTCGCCGTACCGCGAGTCGAGGCTCGCGCGCACCGCCTCGCGGACGCAGGCCCGCGCGCAGGCCCCGACCTCGGTGGCGCTCCCCGAGAAGGCGACCCGCTCGCCCGCCGGGTCGCAGGCCGCGACGGCCGCGTCGCTTGTCGTGCCCGGAAAGCCGGTCTCCGCGAGCAGGGTCGCGGTCTTGGCCTCGACTGCGACCGCGAGCAGGTTCGCCAACGCGCCGTCGGCCAGCGACCGCTCGGTGCCGACGACGACGTTGACGGTGCCGACCTCGGGCGTCTCCGACCCGTCCGGACCGGCGGCGTCCGCCGACGCGTCGGCGGGACCGCACGACTGCTCGGCGCGCTCGCCCGACCGGTCGGCGCGCGCGTCCTCGGGGTCGGTCGGGAGCGCGGCCGGGTTCGAGACGCCGGCGGTCGCCACCGCCGCGACCGGCCCCAGTCGCGCGCCGCGGGCGTGGCGCAACTCGACGCCGGTGAGAAGCGCGGGTCCCGAACCCTCGAACCCCGCCGCCCGCCGGCGCTCGGCGATGTACGCGTCGAGGTCCGTGCGGTCGAACCCCTCCGGGACCGAGACGTTGTCGGCCGCGTCGGCGCGACACTCGCCGCCCGCCCACCCGGTCGAGAGCCACCGCGCGCCCTCCCGGCGGACCCGGAGGACGCCCTCGCTGACGGTGGTCTCGAACACGCCCGAGGAGTCCTCAGACATCGCCGAGGACCTCCAGCAGGCGGTCGTTCTCGCCGGGCGTCCGGACCGCGACCCGGACGTGGGAGTCGAGTCCCCGGAACGTCGTGGCGTCGCGGACCGCGACGCCACGTTCGCGGGCGCGCCGGACGATTTCCGCGGGGTCGCGCTCCCCTGCGTCGAGCAGGAGGAAGGGGGACTCGGATGGGTGGACCTCGAACTCCTCGCCGAGGGCGTCGGTCATCCGGGCGCGCTCCCGGCGGACGCGCTCGCGGGTCTCGGCCACGAACTCGTCCGCTCGGAGGCAGTGCGCGCCGACGCGGGCCGCCGGGGTCCCGCAACTCCACGCCCGCCGTGCGGTAGCGAGGTCCGCGCCGACCTCGCCGGTCGCAACCGCGAACCCGGCCCGGAGACCCGGGAGGCCGAAGAGTTTGGTCAGCGAGCGCGCGACGGCGACGCCCGGCGTGCCCGCGAGCGAGGGGCGGTCGGTGAACCCGAGGAACGCCTCGTCGGCGACGAGCAGGGCGTCGCTCTCTCGGCACTCGGCCGCGAACTCGCGGAGCGCGCCGGGGTCGTAGGCGTCGCCGGTCGGGTTGTTCGGGTTGCAGACCACGACCGCGGCGTGGTCCCGGGGGTCGGCGTCAAGCAGTTCGTCGTGGGGTACGAACTCCGGTCGCCCGCCCTGCAGGCGAATCTCGCGGGCGTACTCGCCGAAACTGGGAAACGGGACCAGCACCGAGTCGCCGGGCGAGACGCTCACGGCGAACGCGAGTCGGAGCGCCGCCAGACCGCCCGGCGTGGGGACGACCGCGTCGGGGTCGCAGTCCGCGAAGTCGGCGGCCGCCGCCCGGAACTCGGGGTAGTCGTCGTTCGGATACGACCGGGACGCGTCGAGGGCGTCGGCGTAGACCTCGCGGGTCCCGGGCGGCGTCCGCGGGTTGGTGTTCGCGCTGAAGTCGAGCAGGTCGGGGTCGTCGCTCCCGCCGTGGGGCACTCGGCCGACCTCCCGGACGCTATCGCGGTCCATCGTCGCGTCCCGCGGGGGCCGGTTCGCCCTCGACCAGTTCGTCGTACAGCGTCCGAATCCGGTCGCGGACGCGGGCCATCTCGATTCCCTCTCGCTCGGCGAGCGCCAAGGCCCCGCCCATCCCGACGCCTTCCTTGGCCTCTCCGGCGACGTATCTCGCCATCGCGGGGTGGTCCGACTCCTCGAACCCGGGGTCGGCGACGGTCAGGTCGAGGTCGAAGTCGGCGGCCGCGCCCCGGAGGTCGGCGGCGGGGTCGTCGGCGACGAACGTCGTCGTCGCGAGCGCGAGCGGTCGCTCGACCCCGGCGTGGCGCGCGAGGGCGGCGACGGCGAGCATCTGGGTGCCGCCGGCCAGCGTCACCGCGGTGCCGGTCCGGGCGGCCCCGACGACGAACCCCGCGGCGCTCGCCAGCACCGGGTCGCCCGCGCGCCGGACCGCCGACCGGGGGTCGCCCGCGGCGTCGCCCGACTCCAATCCGCTGGCGTCGAGCGCCTCCGCGACCACCTCGCGCTTTCGCTCGATGGGGTTGTCGGGGAGCGACGACGAGACGCCCCGCTCCTCGCCCAGCGCGGTCAGGACCCCGAGCGCGGTGGTCGTGCCGCCGGGAATCGTCTCGGCGACCGTGACCTCGTCGTCGGGAAACTGTCGGCCGAACTGCCGGGCGGCGGCGTAGGCACCCGGCGCGGTCGGCACGGGGTCGGACTCGCGCACGTCCTCGCCGGGGCGCGCGCCGACCGAGACGGTGGGCGCGGCGGTGGGTTCGGCGAGTCCGGCGTCCACTACGCCGGTCTCGAAGTCGGCGAGTTCTCGGACCGCGCGGGTCGCGAGCGCGGGCGTCGGACACCCCGTGGGACTGACCGGGACCTCGGGCGCGCGGACCGGTTCGCCGTACTCCAGAATCTCGGCGTCGGCGCTCGGCGTCCACACCATCGCCTCGGGGTCGGCCCCCGCGGCGCTTATCCCGTCGATTTCGGCGGTCCGGGTGGTCCCGGCGAACAGGAGCAGTCTCACAGCAGACCCTCCGCGAGGTCGGCGTCTGCGAGTCGGTTCACGTTCACGGCCAGTCGCGCGTCGTAAGTCTCGTACATGGTTTCTCTCTCCGTTTCGGCGACGACGTTCACTCCGGTCGGTGCGAGTTCCCGGCCGTCGCGCTCGAAGGCGGTGTCGAGGCTCGCGCCGAGAGCGCGCTTGAGTTGGGCCGGGACGCAGACCGTCGTGGAGGGCCGGCCGCCGTCGTCTCGACGGTCGGTCTCCGTGTCGGAGGCGTCGAGGACCGCGTTCACGGCGTCGGCGTCGAGCAGGGGCAGGTCGGCGGCGACGGTCAGGACCGGCGGTTCGACCGCCTCCAGCGCGACCTGTAGGTCGGCGACGTAGCCCTCGCCCGGCGTCTCGACGGTGGCGAGGTCGTCGCGGCCGTCCGCGAATTTCCGGGTCTCGGGCGCGTGAGGCGAGACGACCGCGCGGACGCTCTCGACTCGGCTCTCGGCGAGGGCGTCGGCGACGCGGGCGACCATCGGCCGCCCGCCGACCTCGAACAGCGGTTTCTCGGTCGGAGCGTCGAGGCGGGTGCCCCGGCCGCCGCACATCACGAGAGCGTCCACGCGACCACCCCCAGATGCAGGCCCGCGAGGCGGGCGAGTTCGTTGGCCGCGCCGAAGGCGTCGCCGTTGACCCCGCCGAGGTTGGTCCGCGACCACCGGAGGACGCCGAGCGCGGCCGCCAGCGCCCCGCCGAGCGCCGCGACCGCCGGGACGCCCAGCAGGGCGACCGGGGCCGCGACGACGACCGGCGCGACCAGCGCGGCCGGGGCGTTGTCGGTGAACGCCGACCCCAGTCCCTCGAAGGCGGGGTCGCCGAGGCAAGCCAGCGCGGCCATCCCGAGTTTCGCGCCGACCTCCGCGGCGACGGCGATAGCGACTGCGCCGGAGACGCCGACCGCGGCGGTCCGGGGCGCGGCCGCGGGCAGTCCCGCCAGCGCCAGCGCGGCCAGCGCGAGACCCGCGAGGACGAGCGAGAGCGCCAGCACCGCGCCGACGCCGACCTCTGTGTCCTTCAGGACCGCGCGGCGTCGCTCCGGGTCGCCGTGGACGACCGCGGCGTCGCCGAGGTCGGCGACGCCGTCGGCGTGGTTGATGCCGGTGACGGCGTAGAGCGCGAGCAGGTAGCCGAACGCGACGGTCGGGGCCGGGAGCGCCCGGAACTGCGCGGCGACCAACGGGGTCGCGGCCAGCGCGCCCGCGACCCACCCGGCCGCCGGGAAGGCGGCAGGGGTCTCGCTGAACGCGGTCCACGCCGCCTCGCTCCGGCCGGTCGGCAGGCGGGTGAGGAAGCCGAGCGCGCCCCGAACCGCCGTCAGACGCCGTCCGACGAGTTCCCGAGTGCGACTCGGGACCGCGGTCAGAGCCACGCGACCACCTCCGGCGCGAACGCGTATCCGACCCCCGCGAGGAGCGCCGCGAGCAGGAAGGCGAGGACGCCCGCGGCCCGGACGACCCGGACCCCGGCACGCGAGGTTTCGACCGAAGGGAGCGCGGCGTCGGGGTTCAGGACGTAGACGCCCGGCTTTTCGAGGCGTGCGTCGACGACCGCCGCGAGCGTCGCCATCGGCCATCCGGAGTTGGGCGAGGGCGGGGCCGCGGCCCACCGGCGGGCGGCCGACAGCGACGCGAGGCGGCGACGCGCGCCCGCGCCGGACAGGGGTACGAGCGCCGCGACCGCGAGCAGTCCCGCGCTCACGCGGGCGGGAATCCACATGACCGCGTCGTCGAGGCGGGCGCTCGCGGTGCCGTGTGCCTTGTCGGGGTAGCCCAACATCGAGTCGAGGGTGTTGACCGCCTTGACCCACACCGCGGCCGCGGCCCCGGCGGGCAGTGAGACCGGGGCCAACAGGGCGAACGCGAGCAGGGCCGCCACCGCGCCGTCGGCGAGGTTCTCGGCCGCGCTCTCGACCGCGGCGCTCCGGACCTCGGCGGCCGAGAGGTCGGCGGCGTCCCGGCCCGCCAACCACCGGAGGCGCTCGCGGGCGGCCGAGAGGTCGGTCTCGGTCGCGGCGACGACCTCGGTCGCCGTCTCCGTGAGCATGCGGAGACTGGTCGCGGCGAAGACGACGATTCCGGCCGCGAGCGCGCCCGCGACGGGGTGTAGCCGGACCGCCACTTCGACCGCGAGCGCGACCGTCGCGGCCGCCAGCAGGGGGAGCGCGGCGGCGACGGCGAGACCCGCAATTCGGGGCCGGGACCACTCGCGGTCGAAGACGGCGACCAGCGACCCGAACAGCGCCACGGGGTGGAGTCGGCGCGGGGGTTCCGCGATTGCGGCGTCGAGGGCGAGCGCGATTGCGACGGGGACCGCAGCGTTCATCGCCGACCCTCCAGCCACTCGGGAAACGCGGTGAGTGGAACGTCCGACAGGAGGACGGCCTCGCCGCCGCAGTCGTCGAGGCCGCCGTCGGTTCGGGGGTCGTCGCCGACGTGGATTAGCTCGGCGACCGAGACGCCGAGTCGGTCGGCGCAGGTCTCGAACGCCCGGCGGTCGGGCTTGCGCCACCCGGAGGCGACGCTGGTGACGACCGCGTCGAAGCTCTCGCGGTCGAGAGCCGAGCGAATCAGCGCTTTCCGCGCGAGTTGGGGCACCGCGCAGTTCGACAGCACCGCGACCGGGCCGCGCTCGCTCGCGGCCGCGACGGCGTCGAGCGCGCCCTCGCGGGTCTCGACCTCGGGGTCGAACGCGGCGACGACCGCCCGGCGCGCGGCGTTTCCCGGCGCTTCGACGCCTCGACTCGCCAGCGCCGCGCTGACGTGGGCCATCAGCGGAACCTCCGCGCCTTCGGGCGCGTCGACGTGGACCTCCCGGTAGGCCGCGGCCCAGTCGTCGGGGACCGCCACGCCCCGCGAGTCGAGTTCCGCGGCGACGGCGCTCGCGGGGTCGTCGGGTCGGTCGGCGTCCACGAGGGTTCCGAAGAGGTCGAACGAGACTGCCACTACGTCGGTGTTAGTGCAAATGAACTTGAATCGCTCGGAGTCGGGGAACCGTGCCAGCGCCCGGCGCTGGCGGAGCGAACCGCGTCCGCCGAACTCGCCTCGCGCAAGGACGGACGAAGTTCGAGCGAGCGGACGGACAGCGTTCCGAAAAATACCCAGAGACGAGAGAATCCGCCGCGAAACCGCCGCGAGACCGTCGACCGGCTACTCCGCGCGAATCGTGTTCGACTCCAGGTCCCGCGGGAAGTAAGTCAGCCAGTCCACGCCGTCCTCGGTGATGGCGATGGTGTCGGAGTGGCGGTAGCCGTACTCGTCGGTGTAGATGCCGGGTTCGATGGTGTAGATGTGGCCGGGTTCCATCTCGGCGTCGCGGTCCTCGCGGCCGTCCTGCTCGGCGCAGTGAGTCGTCCACCCGCGGTCGATGTACGGCGGTTCGTGCGCGCCGAGGCCGATGTTGTGGCCGACGTGGTGTCGCGCGAGGTCGGCGACGCCCTGTTCCTCGAAGAAGTCCCAGACCTGCTCGTCCACGTACGACAGTTCGACGCCCGGTCCGAGCGCGTCGATGGCGACGGTCTGGGCCTCCAGCATGAGTTCGAAGTAGTGGGCCTGCTCGTCGTCCGGTTCGCCGAGGAACATGGTCCGTTCGAGTTCCGAGCGGTAGCCGTCCACGTCGGCGCTCGCGCCCGTCACCAGCACGTCGCCCTCCTGCAGGCGGCGGTTCGCGGTGTGGCCGTGGGGCAGGGCGGTCTGCTCGCCCGTGATGAACCCCGCCATCGCCGGACCGTCGCCGCGCGTGCGCGGGACGTACTCGTCGCCCAGCGCGTCTAGCATCGCCCGCGAGGCCTCCAGCGAGGCGCGCTGGCTCACGGTCGCGGGGTGTTCGCCTACCTCGGTGAAGTCGGCGAGGTAGCGGTGTGCGAGGTTGCCCCACCGGGCCGACTCGCGGACCAGTTCGACCTCCGCGTCGGACTTGGCCCACCGCATCCGACTCACCCAGTTCTGGCTCTCGACCTCGACGAACGACGAGAGTTTCGGTCCCTCGTAGCCCATCACGCCCGGCGCGCCGTCGGCGTCGGCGGCGACCGACTCGACGCCCAACTCCGAGAGCATCCCGGCCGCGGTCTCGACGGGGTCGCCGCCGGGGTAGTCGAAGTAGTGATGGACCGCGTCGATGCGCGGGTTGGTCTCGACCCGTTCGACTTCGAGGCGGGGCACCGTGACCGCGACGCGGTCGTCGGTCACCGCGAGCACGACCGGGCGCTCGGTCTGGATGTGGTCGAAGCCGGTCAGATACTCGATGCTCGTCGCGCCGAACCAGACGCCGGCGTCGGCGCCCGCGTCGTCGATGCGGTCGCGGACGGCGGCGAGTCGGTCCTGAAACTCGCTGTCGGGAACTCGCGTCGGCATATAGACCGACTCACGCAACCCGGCGGGTTAAACGTTCACGTGGGGGCAACCCGGCGGTCGTCGGCGAGACCCCGGACCGCCGACGAAATCGCGGGACGGAGCGGAAATCGGGACGTATATACGGGACTGCTTTTACAGTGGCGGTATGCCGGAGTTTACGCTACAGTCTTCGCGTGCGGACGCCCGGGTCCCCGCGGAGGCCACCTTCGAGCGGACGGAGGAGGTCGAGATACGTTGCGAGACCGGGAGTCGAATCGCGGGCAAGACGGGCGGCGGACGGGTCGGCGACGGCGGGTCGGTGACGGCCGCGTTCGCCACCCCCGTACCGGTGGCGACGCCATGAACCTCAAGCGAACGCTGGGCGTCGGACTGGTCGGTCTCGGCGTCCTGCTGACGCTCGCCGGACTGGCGATGCCGGCCACCCGGACCGAGACGGCCCGGACGTGCTACGACTCGGTGGTTCAGTACGGACAGAACTGCGTGGAGACCAGCTATCAGGCCCCGACCGGAAAAGGGGCGGTTCTGGGCGGGGGCTTCGCCTCGCTACTCATCGGTGCCGTCCTCTGGCACGTCGGTCGCGACACCGCGACGGGTCGGGACTCCCGCCGGACGACCGGAGACCGGTCCGCGCCGACGGACGGCCAGAGCGGCGAGCGGCGGTCGCCTCGGTCGGACATGTCGCCCCGCAGCGAACTGACGCCCGACCGACGGGACGGTCGGGTCGACGCCGAGACGCTCGCCGAGCAGGTCGAACGACACGACTCCGGGGAGAGGCCGGCCGACGACACATCGTCACGGGCCGCCGAGTCTCGGCACCGGACTGACGAGTCCCCATCGCGGACTGACGAGTCCCCGTCGTGGACTGACGAGTCCCCGGGACGGGCCGCGACCGCCGCGGAGGCGGACGGGGCGACCCGGGAAGAACTGACCCCGAACTCGGCGGAGTCGAATCGGCCCGCGCCCGCCTCGCAGGACGGTCGGCAGAGCGAACCGTCCGGTTCGGACTCGACTCGGGCCACGCTCGCCGTCGCCGGGCAGTCGGCCGGCGTCGCGGTCGTCGGCGGACTGTCGGTGAACAGCGTCGTCGGCCTGCTCGTCGGCACCGCACCGGGCGGCGTCGCGTGGCTGGCGTACGTCGCGAGCGGACTCGGCGCCGTCGCCCTCTGGCGTCGCCGCACCGACGAATCGACTGCGAACGCTTCCCCGTCCAACGACCAATGACACGACGACGCACCATCCTTCAGTACGGCACCGGCGCTATCGCCAGCGGCATCGCGGGTCTCACGGGCCTGAACCCGCTCCTCGGTCGGTCCGACCCGTCTGACGACCGGCGGTCGCCGTCGGAGTCCCCGACGGAGACGCCCGCGCCGACCACGACGACGGAGACGCCGGAACCGACCCCGGTACGCTGGGAGACCCGAACCGGCGACCTGTCCGTCGGACCGGTCGGAACCGAGCGAGGCGTGCTGGTCGGACGCTACCGAAAGCTCACTCTCCTCGACGGCGAGACCGGCGACGCCGCGTGGAGCTACGAGACCGACGACGAACTTCGAGACAGTCTCGCCGTCGCCGACGGAACGGTGTTCGGGACGAGCGAGGCGGGCGACGCCTTCGCCGTGGGCCTCGACTCCGGCGACGAGCGGTGGGAGACTGAACTCGACGTCACGTACCCCCGGGACGTCGCCGTCCGGAACGGCTCCGCGTTCGTCGGCGGCTACGCCGTCTACCGGCTCGCGGTCGGCGACGGAGCGGTCCAACAGCACTGGAGCCTCGGCGGCGACGGACTCAGCGGTTCGATGGCGCTCGACTCCGAGCGGGCGTATCTCCCCCGGAGCAACGCGCCGCTGACCGCCGTCTCTATACGGACGGGCAAGACGGCGTGGCAGTTCGAGACCTCGGATACATACAGCGGCCCGGAGATGACGAGCGCCGCGACGGCGAACGGGCGGGTCTTCGCCGGGAGCAGGAACGGGACCGTGTACGCGCTCGACACCGCAACGGGCGAGAAGCAGTGGGAGGCGAACGTCGGGAACCGCGCCACCGTGTACGGCGTCGCCGGCGACCACTTGCTGGTCGAGTCCTACGACATGAGTCGCGAGGAGAGCGCGCTTTTCAGCCTCGCTCCCGCGTCCGGCGCTCGGAACTGGCGGCTGGAACGCGACGAACACGTGCTGGGAGCGCCGGTGGTCGACGGGGACACCGTGTTCGTGACCGACGACACCGGAACCGTCTACCGCCTCGCCATCGCGGACGCGACCGAGGAGCAGTCCCACCGAGTGGGGTCCGGGGGCGTCGGACTCGCCCTCGGCTCAGACCGGCTTTACTGTCTCGACGACGGCGTGGTATACGCGCTCACGAAGTCACTCACGCCGGCGTAGTCCATCGACCTCGCACACGTCGGCGTAGCTCCTCACCCCCGAGGCAGGCGGAACCCGACCCGGAGCAAAATCGCGTAGAGAGCGATCCCCAACCGGAAACAGAGGCCGAACGCGACCGCGAACAGCAGACCGAGACCGACCGCGGTCGCGGTCGCACCGGCGGGGTCGGAACGCAGCGGCGACACCTCCGCCGCGACCGTCGCCAGCGCCAACAGCGCCCCGACGCCGCCCGCGACGTAGGCCGCGAGCGACAGGCCGAGTCCGAGTCGGGGGTCGAGGAACTCGGCGGTCGCGCCGAGGTCGTGGGCGAGACCGGCGTAGAAGCCGGCCAGCGCCACGACCACGAGCGCGTCGGCGACGAGAGCGGAAATCACGGGCCGTCGTTGCTATTCCGACCTAATAAATGGGTCGGAACTCCCGGTTCGACGTACCCTGCCAAAATTTAAATCAGCCCGGAGAGATACCGAAAACGATGGTAGATTCGGGCGCTCCGACCGAGGGTTCGCAGGCGCCGGAGTTCACCGCGCCGCTGGCGACCCCCGACGGGTCGGTGTCGGAGGTGTCGCTGTCGTCGCTGCGCTCGGACGGGGCGGTGTTGCTGGTGTTTCAGCCGACCGACTTCGACGTCGGGTCGTTCGCCGAACGCCACGCGCTGGGCGAGTACGACTGGTTCACGGCCGACGACCGCCTCCGGGTGGTCGGCGTCAACCGCGCCCGACCGCGAACTAACCGGGAGTTCGCCGACTACCTCGAGGTGACCTACCCGTTCTGCTCGGACCGCGACCTCTCGATAGCCGACGCCTACGGCGTGACCTACCGGGCGTTCGGCGTCGCCCGGCGAGCGCGCCCGGCCTGCTTCTTCGTGGACCGCGAGGGAACGATTCGGTACCGATGGGTCGGCGACCGAAACCGAAGCGGTCGCGTCCGGCCTCGAATCAGCGACCTCTACGAGGTCGTGATGGACGTCCTCGGCCGGCCCGAGACCGAGAGTTTCGGGTTCGCCTGAGCCGTTCCGCCCTTCCCGCCGACTGTCCTACTGGCTCTCCGTCGATTCGTCCGCGGTCGTGTCGATACCGAGCAACGCGTTACCGCCGCAGTGTTGGGCTTGGGCGTTCCGGAGCAGTCCCGCGCCCGCGATGGCCGCGGTCGCGGCGGTCACGCGCTTCTCGTCGAGGAACGCGCTGATGGCGACTGCGATCAGCCAGGTGCCGAGAACGCCCCGAACGATTCGGTCGATGCCGCCGACGTTCTTCTGGTAGTCCATACGACACGATACGGGCAGGTTCGATAAATAGCTCTAGGTGGCGGCCGCTCCGACCCGTACTCAGCGAAGGGACTCCCCACGCTTCGTCTCAATTAAGCCGTGTAAGAAGAGTGAACCAACTTCGACCTCAGCATGGGACGCCCACATTACTGTGGGTCGTGTGCTAAATCACTCAGCCACTCGAACGGCGTCTCACGAACGGTCGGACCGAAAGACCGGCTGTTTTGACAGTATCTACCGACACCGACCGATTGTCTACGTGACGAAGAGCGCGGTCTGAAAGGCGGCACGTAATCGAAAGAGGCCACCGCCTCGGATCTACAACTACGTTCGATACCCTAACGCCCGGAGTTTTTCGTCAACATCCTCCGACGCCCTCGGTTCGGTTGTCGACACGTCAGGGTCGTGGGACCCAGTGTCGGTTGCGTCAGTCACTATCCACGGAACCTCCCGGAGAACGTTGAGCGGCATCCCGTCGGGGTGACTGTAGACGAACCGCTCGCCGAGTGCTTGACCGTGGTCAGCCGAGACGACGAACGTGTCGGCGGCGATGTTCTCCCGCAACAGGGCTACGTCCTCCAAAACGTATTCGAGGTTCTGGACGTGCGCTTCCCACGCTTCCCGGCGTGAGATGTGGCCCATCCGGAGCGCCTTGCCGAACGTGACGCCGTCCCGTTCAACGTCCGGCGGGGTCATCCCGCCACCCGCGATGGTGTCGTCGTAACCGACGAATGGGGCGTGCGGTTGCATGTAGTGGACGATGAGTCGGTCGAACTCCCTGTTTCGGCCGACGGAGATTGCTCTGTCTGTCACCGTGCGCGGGAGGACAGTGCGCTCTCGTCCGTCCCAGCCGTATCGCCACACCTCTTTGATGTCTTTCAGCCAGTCCTGGTTCTTGATTTCCGGGGAGTGCGAATTGGCAGTGACGTATATAGTCTCGGCCATCTCTTCTTCGTACTCATCGACGAATGTGTTCGCTATCCATTCAGAAGACGAGCTACCAACAGACGTGAGTGTGTTCGAGTCGTCGAGGAAGTCGTAATCGCCGGAGATGTCCGCGAATAAGTCCGGGCGTGCACAATCGAGGAGAACTAGAACGTCCCAGTCCTTCTCGAAGACGTTCGTCCCGTCCGGACCGGGGACCGACCGTAGGGTTCGTCGAACGACGCGACGGCGTCCCTCGACGTAGAACTCCCGGGCCGACATCTTAACGCCGTCCCATCCGTTGCGCCGAATCCGTTCCGAACTTTCCCCTATCCACTCCTGAAGGCTCATTGGCTCCCAGTTTCGGATGAGCAGGTGAAAAGCCCTACCATTTGTATCACAGTCCGAATAGGTTTGAGAGTCGAAGCGACGAAACGTTTGTGCTGGCTGATCGTCGTTTGTAAATTTCCTACTGGGAGCGGTTGAGGAGTCCTTCGATGTGAACGAGTGTCAATACTCCGTACGTCCAACAAGGTGTCTGAATCACCTCCAACAGCGCTTTTCTTCAAGATATGAGTTCGTTCTGTTCGTTGTTTTCGGGTCCGAGTAGTCTGCCCTTCCTGATTCGAACTCGCCGAGACGGGCCGGGCGTGCGGCGCGAAGCGCCGTTCCGGGCCTTCGACTCGTCTATTCAAATCGTCACGGTTCGCCTCTCAACGTTCACGGCGCTCGCTCCACTCGCGGGTTGCGAACGGCGAAGAAGTCCGCCCTCCCCGATTTGAACGGGGGGCAAGTCGATCTACAGTCGACTGCTCTACCAGTCTGAGCTAAGGGCGGGCACGCAGTTTCACGTAGGAGCCCTACCGGACTTAAGGGTTATTATTCGGCGAGACCGTGCCACGGGCCAGCGAACTGCGCTCCGAGCGACAACGAAGGGAGACGGACGAGTCGAAACTCCTGTCGTTTTTCAGTACTTTCCTCGCCGACCGGTTCCTGTCCGACGCGAGACGGCGCCGCACCGAAGGTGAGACCGACGACAGAGCCGCTGTAGCTCCCAGTCTCGACACCCCTCCATACGGTGTCAGACGTGTGTCCGAAGATTAAAATACGATGGGTGTGACAGTTGGAGTCGAACCGGCACATGAGCAAGATAACCTTCCGCGCGGACGAGGAACTGGTCGAGCGCATCGAGGCCCGCGACGCCTCCAAGAGCGAGATCATGCGCGAAGCGCTCCGCGAGTACCTCGACGCGAGCGACCGGCGCGCCGACCGCGGCCGCAACCCGGAGCGCGCGACGCCGTCAGACACCGGCCGCGAAGACGCTCACCGCGAATCCGGGAGCGCCGCCAGCCTCGACGCCGTCCTCGCCGAGCGCGTGGACGAACTCGTGACCGAGCGACTCGCCGCGTGGGAGGCGCGCAACCGTGCCACCGAGCGTCCGCAGGACGTGAACGTCAACGTGACGCTCGAACGCGACGCGCGCGTGCAGGACGACGCAGATGCCGGTCGTCCCGCGCGCACGTCCGACAGCGCGTCAGACGAAACCGCCACCGACTCAGACCGGCGGGCGGACGAGCGTGCCGACGACCGCGAAACCGCCTGTGGGCAGTGTGGCGAGACGCTGTCGGACGACCACGTGTACTGTCCTAACTGCGGAGAGAAGGCGTCTCGACGGGTCTTTTGCGAGTGCGGCGACGAAGTGCGTTCAGACTGGGGGTTCTGCCCCGGCTGTGGCCGCCGAACGCCCGCTGCAGACGTTCTCGACCGGTCGTAAGACGTTGTTTTACAATCGCCGTTAACTATTTAAGTTTTGACTTTGTGGGTATGGCCGCGTAAGACGGTCGTCTTACACCGGGCCGGTGAACGGGCTTCTCGCCCGCGTTAACCGGTTACACGGTGTAAGACAGGACGTGCAAGAAACTGCGCGCCGTCTTACTCTACCACAGGGGAATACAAAACATGGAGCGTGTGACACTTCGCATTCCGAAGCAGCAGATCGAGGAAGTCGAACAGATGGTCGAGACCGGCGAGTTTCCGAACCGCAGCGAAGCGATTCGGGCCGCGGTTCGAGACATGTTGAACGAACACGAAGACGAAACGACCGAACAGACCACGAACAAGCGGTCGTGGGCCAAGGTGTAGACAATGCAGGATATCGTTCAGGACGCGCTGGAGAACGCCGAAGAAGAGAGCCGCGAGATGGACGCCACCACGAACGGTGACGAGTTCGGCGACCCCCGAATCGTCATCGTCGGCTGTGGCGGCGCCGGAAACAACACCGTCAACCGACTCTACAACATCGGCGTCGAAGGCGCGGACACCGTCGCAATCAACACCGACAAGCAGCACCTCAAGATGATCGAGGCCGACACGAAGATTCTGGTCGGCAAGTCCCTGACCAACGGACTCGGCGCGGGCGGCGACCCCTCGATGGGCGAGCGCGCCACCGAGATGGCTCAGGGCACCATCAAGGAGGTACTGGGAGACGCAGACCTCGTGTTCGTCACAGCGGGCATGGGCGGCGGCACGGGCACCGGCGCGGCCCCGGTCGTCTCGAAAATCGCCAAAGAGCAGGGCGCTATCGTCGTCGGGATGGTCTCGACACCGTTCAACGTCGAGCGCGCCCGCACGGTGAAGGCAGAGGAAGGTCTCGAAAAACTCCGCAACGAGGCCGACTCCATCATCGTGCTCGACAACAACCGACTGCTCGACTACGTCCCGAACCTGCCCATCGGTAAGGCGTTCTCGGTGATGGACCAGATTATCGCCGAGACCGTGAAGGGCATCTCCGAGACCATCACCCAGCCCTCGCTCATCAACCTCGACTACGCCGACATGACTTCCATCATGAATCAGGGCGGGGTCGCGGTCATGCTGGTCGGCGAGACGCAGGACAAGAACAAGACCGAGGAGGTCGTCCGCGACGCGATGAATCACCCGCTGCTCGACGTGGACTACCGCGGCGCGTCGGGCGGACTGGTCCACATCACGGGCGGCCCGGACCTCACGCTCAAGGAGGCCGAATCCATCGCGAGCAACATCACCGAGCGCCTCGAAGCCAGCGCGAACGTCATCTGGGGCGCGCGGATTCAGGACAACTACAAGGGGAAGGTCCGGGTCATGGCCATTATGACCGGCGTCCAGAGCGCGCAGGTCCTCGGCCCGAGCACCCAGAAGCAGGCCGACAAGTCCCGCCAGGAGATGCGCGACGTGGACGCCCAGTCGTTCGACGCCAGCCAGAACGTCGAAGGCATCGACGGCCTCGGCGATTCCGGCGGTACCCGGGAGACGACCGGCAAATCGTCCGACTCGTGGAGCGCCCAGAGCGACGGCGGACAGGACCCGGTCGAGAAGAGCAACGGTCTCGACGTCATTCGCTGACGACGCCTCGATTTTCCCGTTCGTCGCCGTCGGGTTTTCGCGGTTTCCGATCGTTTTCGGTACGACTGTTGTGATTTCCGGCAGTCTCTACTGTCGCTCTCCGAGTCGGAGACCGAGTCGAGCGTCGCCTTCGAGACCTACCGCCCGACCCCGGTCGGCGGCCTCAGTCAGAGCCGAGAGAAGTCGCCGGGTCAGACAGCGTGGATGGATTCTAACAGCGAACACTTCCGGCAGATGTCACGCGTCGTCGACGCGCCGCACTGCTCGCACTCGCCGAGTTCGGTGTCGCCGCCGTCGCGCGCGCCGAACTCCTCGGCGGCCAACGCGGCCAGTTCCTCGTACCCCGACATGATAGAGTGGCGCGTTCCGGGGTGGTTCTCTTCGAGTTGGTAGAGCAGTTTCTGAATCTCGCCGCGATACGCTTCCTCGGCGTGGGGGCACTCCGTGATGTGTGCCGGGAGGTCCTTAACGTGGGCATAGAGCGCGACTTCCTTCTCGGGCACGTCGCGGAGCGGTTTCGCCCGCGGCACGAAGTCGTCCTGCTCGCCGCGCTCCTCGAAGTTGCCGAGGCTGGCGTCGAAGTGCTTGGCGATTTGGGCCACGTCGCCCTCCAGAAAGTTCATCAGCGCGGTCTCGGCCTCGTCGTCCAGATTGTGTCCGGTGAGGAGTTTGTCGGCGTCGAACCGCTCGGCGTACTTCGAGAGCAGGTCCCGGCGGAACACCCCGCAGTAGGCGCAGGCGGCCATCCCCTCGGGGTCCTTCTCGACCACGTCGTCCATGCGCACGTCGAACTCGTCCTCGTAGGTCACGAGTTCGTGGCGGATTCCCAACTCGTCGGTCAACTCCTCGCAGGCGTCCACGCTCTCGTCGCGGTAGCCCTCGATGCCCTCGTGAATCGTAAGCGCGACGAGTTCGATGCGAGGGTCCTTCTCGAAGGTCCGGTGGAGGATGTCGGTCAGCACGACGCTGTCCTTCCCGCCCGAGAGACCGACGACCCACGTCTGGGGGTTCTCCGGGGTGGCGTCGCTCGGCACGAGGTCGTCCTCCCGGATGCGACGCCGGACTCGCTTGTCCACGGAGGCGACGAAGTGGTCTTCGCAGAGGTGCAACCCCGAGTACGCGGCGTGCATGACCGACTCGCGGCCGCATTTGTCGCAGTCCATCGCTCGTGAGGTGGGGTTCCGGGCGTTTGTCGGTTTCGCCTCGGACTGATAAACTTATTCTCGGTATATCAAATTCGGGTTACGGCGGAAATCGGGGACTGCTTTTCTCGGTACGAGAAAGCACGTGTCGTAGTAAGAAAGCCATCCTGAGAGCCTAAAACGGCCGAATGAACGGCCGAGCGCGACTCTCGACGGCGTATCCGGTGACTGTCCCCGAACAGCCAAGGGAGTTCGTCCCGTCTACGGACCCATGCCTGTGGGTGGGTACGACCCCGAGGACCTCGACGACGCGCTCGAACGCCGGATGGAAGCCAAACACCGCGACCCGTCGAACTGGCTGACCGACGAGGAGATAGCCGAGTGGGAGGACGGCGGGAGTCTGGTGGACCTCTTGAGCGAGGAGGACATCCACGAACTGCTCCGGAAAGACGAGGAGGGAGCGAGCGACGAGGACGCCGCGAGCTAACTCGCCGACTCCGATTCGACCGACCAGACGCCCTCGCGCCAGTCCATCCACGTGACGACCGCGGCGTGGGGGAGCGTCAGCACCGCCAACAGCACCAGATACAGCGCGAGCAGCGACAGGAACCCGCCCTCGGGAGGTGCGAGGACCGCGAGTCCGCCGAGTACGACGAGCGCGCCGACCGTATTGGGAAGCGCGTCCCGCGCGAACCCGGCCAGTCCGACCCCGAGACGACCCGGCGCAAGCGACCTACCGCCGTCCTCGACCGCGAGGAGTCTGACGACGTGGCGCACCGAGTGCCAGAGACAGAAGTAGAGACCGACCGCCAGTATCGGCGGGACTAGAAGGAAGTACGCCCACAGCAGGCCGGTTTCGAGCGCGTCGACTCGCCAGCCGCGACTGGCCAAACCGCCGCGGACGCCCCCGAGCACCAGCGCCGCCAGCGATAGCGCGGCTAGTCCGCCCCCGACCGCGACGCGGACCGCGGGCCCGAACGCGACGTCGAGAGCGGTGACGGTGACGCCGCCGGAGTCGAACAGTCGAACCGTCGCGGCGGCGACCGACCGGTAGACCTCCGGAAACGCGACCAGCGGGACGACCATGGGAATCCCGCCCCGGACCGCGAGCGCGAGCAGGCGCTGCCCCCGCGTCCGGAGGTGGTCGCCGACCGCGAGCAGGACGTAGAGGTCGCCCTGTCCCCAGTGGTACCACGTGAGCAGGACGAACGAGACGAAGCCGAGCGCGGGCGCGGCCAGCCACGCGGCGAGGAACAGCGCGCCCCCGACGAGGTAGGCCGCGCCGACTGCGACCAGCGGGCGACGCCCGCCGAGTCGCTCGACTGCGAGGTGGTCGGCCGCGCCGTGGGGGAGTCCGAAGACGACGAGGCTGGCGAGAAACGGGAGGTAGCGCACGACAGTCGGCAGGTCGGCACCGACGCCGAGCGCCGCCGTGACCGCGACCGCCGTGAGGGCGAGCCACGCCGGGACGACCGCGATTCGGAACAGTTCCCCGCCGAAGCCGGCGGGCGGGCCACCGCCGCCACCGGCCCCGTCCGAATCGCGCTCGCCGCTCACTGCCATCGGCGGCGCACCTCCGCGACGCCCGGAACGCGGGCCGAGAGCGACCCGGCCAGCGACGCGACCGACGGCGGCACCAGACCCGCGACCGCGTGGGCCGTACCGCGCTCGGCGGCCCGGGCGGTCACCCAGTCGAACAGCAAGAGCCCCTGCACGACGAGGAGGTTCGTCAGGGCGAAGAAAATCGCCTCCTCGACCGGCAGTCCCGCGACGTGGAGGCCGGTCGAGTAGTCGGGCGATATCGTCCAGAGGCCCGTCCCGATGGCGAACCGGTCGGCGGCCCAGAGGTACGCCGACGGGACCGCGACCGCGGCCGCGACGAGTCGGCGGTAGCGCCAGACGACCGGGCCGCCGACCGCCCAGAGGAACGCGACGACCGGCCCGGCCCAGACGAGTATCATCCCGAGGTAGTAGGTCCGGGTCGCGGTCGCGGTGAGAACCGCCCCGACCGCCGCGAGCGCCAGCCACGCGACGGCGCCGACGGTCCGGGCGTCGCTTCTGCCGGGGGCGTCCCGGCCGGGAACTCCGGGGTCCACCCGGGGCGCGAGCAGGTGATACCAGAGTCCGGTCGTGACGGTCTGGAGGACGAAGAACAGCCACTCGCCGAGGGGGACGCGAGCGAATCGGGCCGCGACCACGCCCTCGCCGTAGGTCCAGACGCCGCGACCGACGAGATAGCTGTCCCACGGCGCGGTGTAGGTCACCGCGATGCAGACCAGCGCGGCCACGCCCGCGAGGACGCGCCGGTGGTCGTCGGTCTTCCGAGCGACCGCGACTGCCAGCGCCGCGACCGGCACTCCGAGGAAGGCGAGCAGGAACTCGACGTAGGTGAGCGTGGACACGAGTGCTGTCCCTCGATTCGTGCGCGTTCGCGGGAGTTTGAAGTCGGCCTTGAAAACCGGTTCGGTGCCGGCAGACGCGTCTCGGTTCGTCCCTGCCGCGAGCCGGTCGGGGGAACGACACCCCGGGCCGCACGAGTCGGGGAACGGAATTGAGTGACTTCGGCGCGTAGGACCGACGAATGCGCCGCGTAGCCCAAATCGAAGTCCTCCGGGAGTGGCTCAGGGTGGAGCGAAGCCACCCCGAGGTGGACTGGTTCCCCGTGGAATCGCTGGACGAGCGAGCGGCGCTGGACGAACTGCTCGACCGCAAACCCGGCGCGGCCGCGTTCGTCTGGCGGGACGCCCCCGTACGGTGGTACGAGACGACCCTCGTCCGCGAGGACTTCGCGGACCTCCGGGTGGTGGAGGGACCGCGGAATCTCCGGTGGCGCAAACTCTCGCCCGACGGGACGATTCGCGGCGCGGCCGACAGAATCGCCAGCGGCGACCCCGAAGAACTGACCGACGAGACGGGCGTGGACGTGGGGACCGTCCTCGACTTCGTGGACGAGATGCCGGCGGGACCGCTGGTCCTCTCGACGCGGGAGGGGTGCGTTCCGCGATACGTGGCCGACGGCAACCACCGCGCGGTGGCGCTGGCGCTCCGGATGCGCTCGGGGGAGTTCTCCCCCCAGCGCGCCTACGTCGGCGTCGGCGCGAACCGCGTAGTTCGACCCCTGCGACAGCGCATCTGCGGGGCGGTCGAGGATGCGCTCGACGGCTACTTCGGGAGATAGTTCCCCGAACAGTTTCCGGGTGCTGGAACGTTCTCGCGTCGGTTCGGGGCCAAAGAGGCATAAGTCGGCCTGTCGTAAGCCCGTCGGACGGCCGAGCGCCGTCGGGGGAGCATGCCAGCACGGTCACTCTACTTCACGGGGGACGGAGCGGTGGAGGTGCGCGAGCGAGAGGTCCCTGACCCGGACGAGGGGGAAGTCCGGGTCCGGACCGAGCGGTCGGCGGTCAGTCCCGGCACGGAGCTACTGGTCTACCGCGGCGAGGTGCCGACCGGGATGGCCGCCGACGCGACCATCGACGCGCTCGCGGGCACCTTCGAGTTCCCGCTCCGGTACGGCTACGCCGCCGTCGGCCGGGTCGAGGCGGTCGGGCCGGGCGTCGATTCGTCGTGGCTCGACCGCCGCGTGTTCGGGTTCAACCCCCACGAGAGCCACTTCTGTGCGCCCGTCGGGGACGTGCTGGCGGTCCCCGACGGCTGTTCGGCGACCGAGGCCACGTTCTTGCCGAACGTCGAGACCGCAGTCAACCTCGTGCAGGACGGCGCGCCCCGACTCGGCGAGCGCGCGGTCGTCTTCGGACAGGGCGTGGTCGGCCTGCTCACGGCGGCGCTCCTCGGGCGATTCCCGCTCGCGGACCTCGTGACGCTCGACCGCTACCCCGCGCGGCGCGAGCGGTCGCTCGAACTGGGGGCCGACGCGGCGCTCGCGCCCGACGGCGACGTCGGTGAGCGCGTCCGGGACCAATTAGAAGATGGCGAGGGTGACGGGGAAGACGGCGACGGCGACGCCGTCGACACCGCGGGCGCGGACCTGACCTACGAACTCTCGGGGTGTCCGGACGCGCTCGACTCGGCCATCTCGGCGACGGGGTACGACGGCCGGGTCGTGGTCGGGTCGTGGTACGGGACGAAACCCGCGGAGTTGGACCTCAGCGGGCGGTTCCACCGGAGTCGCGTCAGCGTCGAGAGCAGTCAGGTCAGCACCATCGCCCCCGAACTCCGGGGCCGGTGGTCGAAGGACCGCCGGTTGGACGTGGCGTGGGACCGCCTCCGCGAGGTGAGTCCCGAGCGGTTCGTGACCCACGAGTTCGACGTTTCGGACGCCGCCGAGGCGTACGAACTGCTGGACGAGAATCCGGGCGAGGCGCTCGGGGTCGTCTTCGAGTACTGAGTTCGTTTCGCCCGTAGCTTTATCGACCAGCCGTCGGTGGACTTGCGCATGGGAACGTTCGAGGAAATCGCGGTTCTCGACCTGAAGTTCCGGGCCGTCATCGTCGCGGCGGTGATGACGTTCGTCGGCGTCTCGATGCCGATACTCGTCGTCTTTCGCTCGGAACTCGGTCTGGTGTTCGGCGCAATCGCGGCGGTCGTCGCGGGGTATCTCACC
Source organism: Halorussus limi (assembly GCF_023238205.1). NCBI lineage: Archaea > Methanobacteriati > Methanobacteriota > Halobacteria > Halobacteriales > Haladaptataceae > Halorussus > Halorussus limi. Next base: position 1,906,210 of record NZ_CP096659.1, on the reverse strand, counting down.
GCGAAGCGTGTCTCTTGACGGCTCTCGGGTCGCTCGATTACGCGACGGACGAGAGACCTTCACCGCCGAGAACGTCGAGAGGAAGCGACCGACTGTTGGCGGCCGAGGATACGCTCCGGTTCGTGAATCCACGTCGGTCTCCGAGGGGCCGTTTCCTTCGCCGTCAGCCCCGACTTTCATACCGGTCGGCGTCGTGTCACTGGTGGCATGTACACGGTCACGGTCCGGCGCGACTTCGTGGCGCAGCACTTCCTGACGGTCCCCGACCCCGGACCCGAGGGCGAGCGCCACTCCCACCACTACACCGCGACGGTCGAACTCGCGGGCGAGGAGTTGAACCGGTACGGCTACCTCGCGGACATCGACGCGCTGAACGAGCGAATCGACGCCGCGGTGGCCCGCTACCGGGACGCGACGCTGAACGACCTGCCCGCGTTCGAGGGACTCAATCCGAGTCTCGAACACTTCGCGCGCATCTTCGGCGAGCGATTCTGTCGGGACCTCGACGCCCCCGAAGTCGACGCCGTGACCGTGACGCTGCGGGAGGACGACGTGGCGTGGGCCTCCCACCGCCGCGAGGTCTGAGATGCGCGTCGGACTCGTGGCGTACGGCGACCTCGAAACCACGACCGGCGGGTTCCTCTACGACCGGAGACTCGCGGGCGCGCTCCGCGAGGCGGGCCACCGGGTCGGCGTCGTCTCGCTCCCGTGGCGCGACTACCCGCGGGCGCTCGCCGACTCGCTCGACCCCCGAGTCCGACGCCGACTCCGGGGATTCGACCTGCTGGTCGAGGACGAACTCTGCCACCCCTCGCTGGTCGGACACAACCGCGCCGTCGAGGTCCCCGTCGTGGCCGTCGTCCACCACCTCCGAGTCAGCGAGCGGTGGCCCGCGTGGCAGGAGCCCGTCTACCGCGCCGTAGAACGCCGCTACCTCCGGTCCGTCGACGCCGCCATCTACGCCAGCGAGGCGACTCGCCGGGCGGCCGAGCGACTCGCCGGGCCCCGGCGCTCGGTCGTCGCTCGACCCGCGGGCGACCGGTTCGACCCCGAACTCGGCCCGACCGAAATCGCGGCGCGCGCCGAACGCGACCCGCTCGAAGTCGTCTTCGTCGGGAACCTCGTCCCGCGGAAGGGTCTGCACGTCCTGCTCGACGGACTGGCCCGGGTCGCGGGCGACTGGCGACTCTCGGTCGTCGGGAGCGCGACCGACGAGGAGTACGCCCGGAGCGTCCGGAGGCGGGCCGTGGACCTCGAAATAGCCGACAGAGTCCAGTTCGAGGGTCGGCTGTCGGACGCCGCGCTCGCCGACCGCCTCGCCGGGAGTCACCTGCTCGCGGTCCCCTCGCTGTTCGAGGGCTACGGCATCGTCTACTTGGAGGGGATGGGGTTCGGCCTGCCCGCGGTCGCGACCAGCGCGGGGGGCGCGACCGAACTCGTGACCCACGGCGAAGACGGGTTCCTCGTCCCGTCCGGCGACGACGCCGCGGTCGCCGAGGCCGTGGAGACCCTGCTCTCGGACCGCGAGCGCCTGCGGGAGATGAGTCTCGCCGCCCGCCGACGCTTCGAGCGCCACCCCGGATGGGACGAGTCGATGGCAACTGCCCGACGCTTCCTCGAAGCCGTCGCCGAAGCGCCGACCGCCCCGCGACGGGAGGCGGTCACGTGAACTTCCAGCGCTACCTCTCGGCCAAGCGGAGCGTGGACGACCGCGCGCTCGACCGGCGAGTCGAGGGCAGACTCGCCGAGGAAATCGAGGAGCGGTTCGACACCGCCGGCGACCCCCTGCGCGTACTGGAGGTCGGCGCGGGAATCGGTTCGACCGTCGCGCGACTGCTCGGCCGACCGTGGTTTCCCGACCGGGTGGACTACACCGCGCTCGACATCGAACCCGAGAACGTCGCGGCCGCGCGCGAGCGCCTGCCCGCGTGGGCCGCCCCGCGAGGGTTCGCGGTCCGGCGCGCGGGCGACCGGTTCGTCCTCACACGAGGCCGGACCCGCGCCGAAGTCCGGTTCCGGGCCGCCGACGCCTTCGACGTTCTCGCCGACGCCGACCGCGAGTTCGACCTCGTGGTCGCCCACGCCTTCGTGGACCTCGCGGACCCCGCCGACGCGCTCGCCGCTTTCCGACGCAACCTCGCGCCCGACGGTCTCGCGTACTGCCCAATCACGTTCGACGGCGGGACGGGCTTCGAACCCACGACCGACCCCGACTTCGAGCAGCGACTCGTCGACGCCTTCCACCGCCATCTGGACGAGTCGGGCGACAGCAGGGCCGGGCGACACCTGCTCGCGGAGGCCAGCGCGACCGGCGAGGTCCTCGCGGCGGCCGGGTCGGACTGGGTCGTCCATCCGCGGGACGGCGGCTACCCCGCCGACGAGGCGTACTTCCTCGACTGCATCGTAGAGATGGTCGCCGGGGCGGTGCGAAAGGAGGGCGGAATCGAGGAGCGGCGAATCGCGGCGTGGGCCGCGCGCCGCCGCGACCAGATAGCGGACGCGCAACTCGTCTACTGCGCACACCAACTCGACCTCTTGGTTCGGTGAGGCCCGTCTACGGCCGGTTTTCGGACGATTCGGGACCGCTTCGAGGTCGCCGCGCGAGCCGACGAATCGCGGGCGGAGCAGTATTCTGTATCGCTTTATCTGATTTATGGCCGTCGCGAGAGGGAGAGTAGTGTGACTACGCCAGAGCGGAGAACGGAGCGGGCGGCCTTCTACCGCGGCCTCAGGCCGAACAGCGGTTCGGTCCCGTCTCCAGTTCGGTCGCCCCCTCCGCCTCGACGGACTCGGTACCGCGATTGACGGCGACGATTCGCTCCGCTCCGTCGAGGAGGCCGTCGAGTTCCGACTTCCGGTCGTCGGTCAGGTCCTCGTCGGCGTGAAGGGGAACTGCGTCGCGCCCCGGACGTGCCACGACTCGTAGCTCTCGTCGCCGCGCGTGTCGAGGAGGGCGAAGTCCTCGCCCGAGTCGAGCATGTCCGCCAACCGCCGCGGAGTCACTTTCGCTGGCATGGTCCCACCGGAAATCCGGTCGCAGGCGGCTTAATCCTGGTTGCCAGTGTAAATACAGTGCAAGACTAGTTCGGGTCGGCGGCGACGCGAACGGAAAATCGAGTCGGGAAGTTAGACGAGCAACTGGATGTCGGCGTCGGCCATGTGTTCGAGCGCAGTGGCCGCGCCCACGCCGGTCGTCACGTCGTCGTAAAACGCGTCCTCGTCGTAGTCCATCAGTTCCATCGTCATCTGGCAGGCCTGCAACTCCACGCCGGTGTCGAGCGACAACTCGACCAGTTCGCCGATGGTCGCGGTGCCCTGCTCGTCGATTCTCCGCTCCATCAGCTTGGTCGCCACCGAATCCATGAACGGCAGGGCGGCGACGGCGTTGGGCATCGACACGTTCGGGTTGCCGACCGCGCTAAGTTTGAGGTTCTCGGACTTCTCCTCGTGGAGGATGTCCAGCCCCCAGAACGTGTGGAAGACCACCACGTCCCAGCCGAAAGCGGCCGCAGTGCTGGCGAGGATGAGCGGCGGGTACGCCATGTCGAAAGTACCCTTCGTGGCGACGATGGTCATCTTCTTCGGAGCGTCGCCGCCCGCCGACTCGACCGCCGATAGCTCCTCCTCCAACTCCTCGACGCGGGCGCGCAGGTCCGCCACGTCCTCCGCACTCGCCGCGGCGTCCGTGGCCTGTTGAGTGTTCGCGCTCATCTCACTCGGTCTTGCGCACGTAGTGCTTGTAGACCGATTCGCCGCCCTCCTCGGTCTCCCGCTGGTCGAGGAGTTCGACGCCGTCGGTCGTGTTCGCCCACCCCTCGATGTCGCTCACGCTCCCGAAGTCGGTCGCGGTCACTTCCAGCACCTCGCCGGCGTCGAGTCCGTCGGTCGCCTGCTTGGACTTGACGACGGGCATCGGGCAGGACTGTCCCTTCACGTCTAGCGTCTCGGTAACGTCGTATGCTTCACTCATGATTACACCAGTGGTTTATCTTGTGTGTACCGAGCAATATTCCGTTCGAGGGTAAAGGTTTGTTGGTTCTTGGGAAGAGTAGGAATTTCTGCCCGCTTCGTTCGCTGGCATAGAGCGGTCTGCGTGATACAGATTCACAATTCAAGGTCTGACGGCACAGTTTCCACCCCATTGCGGTCTGAGAGCCGGGGAACCGCCGATAAGGTATTGTTGGTATTGCGCAATTCTTTGCAAACCCTTATGAAGGAGCGCCCGATTAGGATAACTCGTAATGAGCGAACCAGAGTTTCCGACGCCGGACGCCGACGTCGAACGCATCGACCCCGAAGCGCTGAGAGACCGCATCGAGGGCGGCGAGGAGGTGTTCGTCCTCGACACGCGCGCCCCCGACGACGCAGAGGAGTGGGCCATCGACGGCGAGAACGTCGAGAGCCTCAACGTCCCGTACTTCGAATTCCTCGCCGGCGACCCCGACGAAGCGGTCTTCGAGCGGTTGCCCGACGGCCGCGAGATTACCGTCGTCTGCGCGAAGGGCCACGCCAGCGAGTACGTCGCCGGCGAGCTAATCGAACGAGGCTACGACGCTCGCACCCTCGCGGACGGGATGCAGGGCTGGGCGCGCATCTTCGAGTACACGGAAATCGACGCGGCCACCGACGCCACCGTGGCGCAGTACCAGCGTCCCTCCAGCGGCTGTATGAGCTACCTCGTCGTCTCCGGCGACGAGGCCGCGGTCGTCGACCCCCTGCGGGCGTTCACCGACACCTACCGGCGTGACGCCCGCTCGCTCGGTGCCGACCTGAAGTACGCAATCGACACGCACGTCCACGCCGACCACGTCTCGGGCGTCCGGGCGCTCGCCGACGAGGCCGGTGCCGAGGGCGTCCTCCCGGCGGCCGCCATCGACCGCGGCGTCACCTACGGCGACGAGGTCACGCGGGCCGAGGACGGCGACGCGTTCCGAGTCGGCGACGCGGAAATCGAGGCGGTGTTCACGCCCGGTCACACCTCGGGCATGACCTCCTACCTCGTGGACGACGCCGTCCTCCTGACGGGCGACGGCCTGTTCGCCGAGAGCGTCGCCCGGCCGGACTTGGAGGACGGCGACGAGGGCGCTCCCGACGCGGCCCGCCAACTCTACGAGTCCCTGCAGGAGCGCGTCCTCGCGCTCAACGACGACGTGGTCGTGGGCGGCGCGCACTTCAGCGACGCGGCCGACACCCGCGAGGACGGCACCTACACCGACACTATCGGTAATCTGACGGAGAAGATGGACGCGCTCACGATGGACGAAGACGAGTTCGTCGAACTCGTCCTGTCGGACATGCCTCCGCGCCCCGCCAACTACGAGGAGGTCATCGCGACCAACCTCGGGCGGGAGGAACGGACCGACGAAGAGGCGTTCGAGCTGGAACTCGGGCCGAACAACTGCGCGGCCAGTTCGGACGCGATGACCAGCGACCAAAGATAAGCGAGACACATGGAACCACTCGTAACGTTCGGGGAACTGTTCCCCTACGGAATCTGGCGGTACGCGGTCGGCGGGGCGCTCATCGGACTGGGCACCGCCGCCATCTACCTCGGCACCGCCGTCCCGGCGGGGGCGAGCACGTTCTTCGAGTCCACGCTGTCGTACGTGTCGGACCTGCCGCGGTTCAACCGCGCGAAGTACGTCGCGTCCCGCGACTGGCGGGTCGCGTTCACGCTGAGCATCGTCGCCGGGGCGGCCGTCTACGCCGTCGGCTTCGGCGACTTCGGCTGGACCACTCGGGTCTCTTGGTGGCGGCTCCTCGGCGGGGGCTTCCTCGTCGGCGTCGGCACCCGAATCGGGAAGGGATGCACCTCCGGTCACGGCATCTGCGGCGTCGGATCGGTGGCACCGACCTCGCTGGTCAACGTCGCCACCTTCCTCGGCGTCGCTATCGTGACCGCCCAGATACTGCAATCGCTGGGGGTGTCGCCGTGAGCCGGAACGCGGAGCCCGAGCGGGACCGCCATCCCCTGTTCGTGCCCCTCGTCGTGGCGGGCGGGCTGCTGTTCGGCTTCGGCCTCGGCCTTAGCCGCATGGCCCGGCCGGAGGTCGTGCTGGACTTCCTCCAGTTCGAGGACTTCGGCCTGCTGTTCGTGCTGGGCACCGGCTCGCTCGTCGCGGGGGTCGCGTTCGCGATCGGGGTCAACTTCCTCGACAGCGCGCCCCTGACCGGCCGGAGCTACGCCAGACGCCTCAAATCGTTCGACCGGAACGTCCTCGCGGGCGGGGTCGTCTTCGGCGTCGGCTGGGGTATCTCGGGCATCTGTCCGGGCGCGGCCTACGCCAGCCTCGGTATCGGGAACTACCCGATTCTGCTCGCCATCGCAGGGATGTTCCTCGGCGCGTACGCCCAAGGCATCTGGCGGACGTATCGAAGCGAAAACGACGCCACGGCGGCGGTAAACGCCGACTAACCTCCTCGATGTACTTCACACGTCACGAACTGAAGCTGCTGGAAATAGTATTGTATGATATACCCAATTAAGAGAATAACCATGACGCACGCACAGTCGACCGAACGAACTCGCGGACCCGAAGGGACGTAACCGTGTTCGGGATCGAAACCCTCTCCGGAAACGCGCAGGCCGCGGCCATCGTGGGGGCCGTCATCGGCGAGGCGCTCACACTAAACGCGGTGTACACGGCGCTCGAACGAATCGCCGGCCCGGCGTTGACCGAGGCGGTGACGGGGGCCTGAGCATGGACCCGTTCGGAATCACCGTCTTCGTCGGGTTCGGCCTGCTCATCGGAGTCCTATTCGGATTCTTCGGGATGGGCGGGTCGTTCCTCGTGACGCCCGCGCTGCTGGTGATGGGCTACAGTTCCCAGACGGCGGTCGGGTCCGGCCTCGCGTTCGTCTTCGGGACCTCGTTCATCGCGGCGCTCAAGCACCGCGACCACGGGCAGGTCGATTACAAGCTCGGCGGTATCATGATACTGGGAATGACCGCCGGCATCGAGGTCGGTAAGACCTTCGTGGACGCCCTGAGCGAACTCGGCTTCGCCGACACGGTCGTCAGCGCCGCCTACGTCCTCATGCTCGGTACGGTCGGAATCTTCGTCCTCCGCGACGCGCGCACCGAGGACATCGACGAACGCCACCCGGTCGCCCGGAGGGTTCGGAACTTCGACGCGCCGCCCCGCATCTCGCTGACGGACGGCGGCGACGTGTCGCTGTGGCTGACGATGGCCATCGCGCTGTTCGTCGGCGTGCTGTCGGGCTTCCTCGGAGTCGGCGGAGGGTTCCTGCTGATGCCCGCGATGATGTACGGCCTCGGCGTGCCCGCGGCGGTGGCGGTCGGAACCGACGTGTTTCAGATCACCGTCTCGGGCGGGTTCGGTGCCTTCCGGTACGCCCAAGCCGGTAACGTCGCGCTCCCGGTCGTGGCCTCGCTCCTCGCGGGGAGCACGCTCGGCGCTCGCGTCGGGTCGGCCGCGACCAACGTCGTCGAGGAGGGCGACATCAAGGGCTACTTCGCCGCGATGCTCCTCGGCGGGAGCGTCGCAGTCGCCGCGAAGGAAGTGGGAAGCGCCTACGGTATCGAGGCGCTGAACACGGTGAGTATCGTGCTCGTCTTCGGGTCGGCGCTGCTGGTAGCGGGGGCCGTCGTCTACACGACGGTTTCGGAACTCCGCCGCGAGAGGGCCATCGCCGCGGCGGGCGACTGACGCCCGCCGCCGCCGAGTCAAGAGCCGTAACCCGTAGTCGTGTGCAAATCATGCAAATCCTTTTACGGGCGTAGTTCTTACCGACCACTAAGAAAATGGCAGACTCGATGGCCGAATACCTGCAGAAGGACATGGAATGTGAGGGACTACTCGAGTGCATCCACGGCCTGAAGGAACTCGACCGGGACTGCTTTCAGGTGCTGGTGGAGACCGAAGAGCCGTTGACCATCGACGAAGTGGCCGAACGAGTCGACCGCGAGCGCTCGACCGCCTACCGGGCCATCCAGCGCCTCCTCCAGTCCGGGTTCGTCCAGAAGGAGCAGGTCAACTACGAGCAGGGCGGCTACTACCACGTCTACCGGCCGACCGACCCCGACGAGGTGGCCGACGACATGCAGCGGATGCTCAACGACTGGTACGCCAAGATGGGCCAGTTGCTCCAAGAGTTCCGCGACAAGTACGACCAACAGCCGGTCGCGGCCGAGAACTGACCCGAGACGCGACCGAGTTTCGGTTTCTATTCGACGACTTCGAGGCGTCGCCATCGGTCCGTGCGTAGTGGCCCGACGCTCGGTGGACGCGCTGACCCTATTTCGAATCCCGACACGCCACCGTTAACCCGCCCGGCCACCAACACGCGAGCAATGAACCGAGACGAGGCCATCGAGCGGGTCGAAGCCATCCTCGACACCGTCGAGAACGAGACGATGCCCGTGCCGGTCCGCGAGTTGTGGGTCTACGGCGACGCGGCGCTCGGACTCGACCCGGTCGAGCGACTGGACGTGTACGTCACCAAGGACATCCTCCTGCGGGGCGACGACGGCGACGCCGCCGAGGAGTTCCGGAAGTCCCACGGCGTCGAGGGCGTCGGCAAGACCGTCCGGGCCGAGTGGGCCGAGCAGTTCCCCGAGCACATCCGCGCCAACGACAGCGGTCACGTCGCGCCGGAGAAGTGTCTGGCCGCCCACCTCCTGCCCGACGACGAACCGGTCCACCTCGAAGTCTGCAACTCCAGTTTCGAGGACAACGTGACCCAGCGTCTGCAGGGGGCCATCCAGCGCGAGTCCTACGAGCAGATTCTGGACCCGCGAGGCGTCTGCCTCTGGGCGGAGGGCCAGCGGAGCGACGACGCCCTGCGCAAACTCCGGGAGAGCGAACTCGCCTTCCCGACGCTTCCCGACGCGCTGGAGATGCTCGGCATGGACGAGGAGAAGACCGACGAGGCCGCAGAAGCGGTCGAGTCCTACCGGAAGCGCCAAGAGGGCGCGACGGTCCGCGGCGACGTGGTGTGAGTTCGCTCTCGGTTGAGCGGACGCCGTAGCGCGGCTTGCGAATAGGCTGTGTTAGTGTTCGCGCGGGAGTCCACAGCGCAACCGCCTCGACCGCCCGCGCGGCAGTTCTCAGGTCACGGATGGGGTTGGTCCGGGCCTCACAGTTAAAATCTCGCGACGCGACCCGCGGGTCGCGCCGCGAAGCGTAGCGTGACGCCCGAAGAATATTCTTGAGTTCCTAAGAACGAAGAAGTCGTCTCTTAGAATTATATTTCGTTCTCTACGGTCGAGTCCGGACCAGTCGCCTCACTCCTCGAAGCCGTCCTCTACGGGTCGTCACGCTCCCCGCTTCGGTTCGAGGCCTTCGCTCCGCTCAGGCCTCGCTCTCCTCGAAGCCGTCTTCAAATCTAAACGTGCCGTCGCGCTGGACGATTTCGCCGTCCACTTCGATGTAGGAGTCCTCGCTCATGTCCACTATCATGTCGGTGTGGACCGCGCTCTCGTTGCGCGGTTGGCCCTCGGGCACCGTCTCCGCGATGGCCTTTCCGACGGCCATGTGAACCGTGTCGCCCATCTTCTCGTCGAAGAGCATGTTGTAGGTGAACCGGTCGATGTCGCGGTTCATCCCGATGCCGAGTTCGCCGAGGCGGCGCGCGCCCTCGTCGGTGTCGAGGATGCTGGCGAGCAGGCCGGCGTTCTTCGAGGCGTCGTGGTCCACGACTTCGCCGTCCTCGAATCGGAGGTACGCGTCGTGTATCTCCCGACCGTGGCGCAAGAGCGGTTTGTCGAACAGGACCTCGCCCTCCACCGAGTCGGGGACCGGCGCGGTGAACACCTCGCCGCCGGGGAGGTTCTTCTCGCCGTAGTCGTTGACCGTCTTCATGCCCTCGACGCTCATGCGGAGGTCGGTCGTGTCGCCCGAGACGATGCGGACCTCGTCGGCGGGGTCGAGAATCTCGACCATCTGGCGCTGGTGTTCGCGCTGGGCGTCCCAGTCCTTGTCGACCGCGTCGTAGACGAACTCCTCGTACGCCGCGGTACTCATCTCTGCCTTCTGGGCGTTGCCCGGCGCGGGGAACTGCGTGCCGACCCAGCGTTTGCCCATGCGGGCCTCCTGCAGCGGTTGGAGCGCCCGGCGGAAGGCCGCGAGCGTCTCGGAGGGGACGTCGCTCATCTCGGCGGTGTTCCGGTCGCCTTTGATGAGGACGAACGCGTCGGCCGCCTCCATCATCGCCAGTCGATGCTCGGGCGTCTCGAAGTCGTCGGGGTCGCTGGCCCGGAGGTACGCCTGCGTCGCGCGCTCGCTCTGTAGCGAAATCGAGGGATTTGCGCCCACCTCGCCGACTCGCTCGGCGACGGCGACCGCGAGGTCCTCGGCGACGGGCGGGGCCTGAACGACCACGTCGTCGCTCGGGTCGAGGTCGGTGCAGTGGTCGACGAGAATGTCGGCGTGATTTCGGATTCGCGGGTCCATACGAACACCGACGCCGACCGGACCGATATGTCTTTTCGAGTCGCTCACCCGCCGCCTCGCGGTCTCGCTACCGACGAAACGGCAAGACAGTCTACCGACGAAATAGCAGGACGGACTTACCGACGCACCGTCAGCACGGGCACCGGCGACGTGCGGACGAGTCGCTCGGTGACGCTCCCGAGGAGGATTCGGTCGGTGCCGCCCCTGCCGCGGGTTCCCGCGACGATTAGGTCCACGTCCTCGTCGTCGGCGTAGTCGAGAATCGCTCGATGGACGCGCCCCCGGAGGAGTTCCTCCCGGACGCGCTCGACGCCCGCCTCGTCGGCGGTGGCGGCCACGTCGGCTATCGCGTCCTCGGCGGTCGCCCGGAGTTCGTCGGTGGCGGCCGCCGAGCGCACGTCGAATCCGAGCGACGCGTCGTCCACGACCGAGACGGCGTGGAGGGTGGCGTCTAGGGCCGCCGCGAGGGACGCCGCGCGGTCGGCGGCCGCGTTCGCGGCCTCGCTCCCGTCGGTCGCCGCCAAGACGTTCTCGTAGGGGAACGACGTGCGGGCCTCCTCGTGGGTCCGAATCGTGACGACCGGCACGTCCGAGAGGCGGACGACCTTCTCGGTCACGCTCCCCAGCAGGTACCGCGAGAGACCCGTCCGGCCGTGGGTCGCCATCGCCACGAGGTCCATCTCCCGCGAGTCGGCGTAGTCGGCGATGGCCGTGGCGGGGTCGCCCTGCACGACCTCCGACTCGCACGCGACGCCGCGCTCTCGGAGGTCCTCGGCCGCGGCGTCTACGATGTCGCCGCCTTCGCGCTCCAAGGCGTCCACTACGTCACTCCCGACCACGGTCACGCTGTCGCGGTTCGTGCTGGCGACGAACAGGACGTGAACGGTCGCCTCGAACCGTTCGGCGACGTCGGCGGCGTGTCCGACCGCGGCGTCGGCCCCGTCGCTCCCGTCGACAGGAACCAGAATGTCCTCGAACATGGCGTTCGAACGTCGGCGAGAGAGACCAAAGAGGTTGGCACGGCGGACCGACCTTCAGACCGACCCGACGGTCACGTAGAAGGGGACGACCTCGGCCCGGCGGTACTCGCCCGCGCTCATCTGCTCGACGACGGCCCGGCCCATCTCGCGCCAGTCGGTCCGGAGGTCGTCGTACTCGGCGGCCGAGAGGTCGCCCGCCAGCAGGGTCGCCCGGTCGTCGGCCAGTCCCTCGCCGCTGGCCTTCCGGCGGGCCGCGCGCAGGTCGCGTTCGGCGTAGGGCGGTTCGACCGTCCGGGCGTGGACGTGGCGGCGAGTCGCGGCGTCCGAGAGTCCGGCCGCGGCGAACGCCTCGCGGGTGCCCGACCCGCCCAGCGTCACGTCGGTCTCGACGCCGTCGAGGTAGGCCCGGCGCGCGCGGGCCGCGAGGTCGCTCTCGGTCTCGACGGTGGACTCGACCGCCACCGCGGCGTTGTCGGGTTCGACCGCGGCCACGAGGTCCGAGGAGACCCGTCGGAACTCCCGGACCGCGGCGGCAGGGTCGGGGAGGTTGATGAGCAGGGCCTGACAGACCACGAGGTCGAAGCAGTCGTCGGGGAAGGGCAGGCGGAGGGCGTCGCCGGCGACCGTCTCGACGCCGGCCTGCTCGCGCGCCACCGCGAGGAGGTCGGGGTCGGCGTCCGCCCCGATTACCTCGCCCGGCGTCTCCTCGGCGAGGACGCGGGAGAGTTCGCCCGTGCCGCATCCCGCGTCGAGGACGCGCTCTCTGGAGTCGAGTCGCAGGTCGGCCAGCGCCTCGCGGTCGTCCCACATCCCGCGGCGCGTATCTCGGAGGTAGTCGGCGGAGAACTGTCGCACGGCTGATTCTGGTCGGGTTTGGAGGCGGTCGGTGAAAAGCGGGGCGGTCCCGGCGAGCGAGTCGCCGGGCGAGTCCGCCGGGGGCATTCGGTCTGCGCTTCGCCGGGCGTTCGGTCTACGCTTCGCCGGGCGTTCGGTCTGCGCTTCGCCGGGGAGGTTCGGTCCGAACGCCTCGCCGGAAAAACAAGGATGATACCCCTCGGTGCGCCTACGAACGGACAGTGACATCTCCACGTGCAGATTTCCGTTCGGGCGTTCGCGTCGCCCTCCCGATTCTCCTCGGTATCGTTCCGTTCGGAATGGTGGCGGGCGTGGCCGCGGTCAACGCGGGCATCCCAGCGGTCGAGGCTGTCGCGATGTCGGTCGTCATCTTCGCCGGGGCCTCGCAACTCGCGGCGGCCGAACTCGTCGGCCGGAACGCGCCGGCCGTCGTGGTCGTGTTCACCGTCCTCGTCATCAACCTCCGGATGATGATGTACAGCGCCTCCATCGCGCCGTACTTCCAGCGCGAGTCGGCCCGGTGGAAGGGCGCGCTGGCGTACCTGCTCACCGACCAAGCCTACGCGGTGTCGCTGTTGCGGTTCGAGAACGACGAGGACGTCTCCCGGCGGTGGTACTACCTCGGCGTCGCGAGCGCGCTCTGGGTGACGTGGCAACTCGCCACGGTCGTCGGCATCGTCCTCGGCGCGAGCGTCCCCGACAGTTGGCGACTGGAGTTCGCGGTCCCGCTGGTGTTCCTCGCGGTGCTGGTCCCGGCGGTCACCGACCGCGCGACCGGTATCGCCGCGCTCGTCGGGGGGTCGGTCGGGGTCGCCGCCAACGGACTCCCGTTCAATCTGGGACTGATAACCGCCGCCGTCGTCGGCATCGCGGCCGGACTACTGGCCGAGGAGGTGGCGTAGATGGCGACCGACTACGGGTCGGTGACGCTGTGGCTGGTCATCCTCGCGGCGGGCGTCGGGACCTTCCTCATCCGGTTCTCGTTCATCGGTCTGTTCGGCCTCCTCGACGACGTGCCGGCGGTGGTCGAGCGCGCGCTCCGATTCGTCCCCGCGGCGGTGCTGGCGGCGCTGGTCGCGCCCCAACTTGTCGTCGTAGACGGGTCGGTCGCGCTCTCGTCCGCGAACCCGCGACTGCTGGCGGGCGCGCTCGCGGCGCTGGTGGCGTGGCGGACCGAGGACGTTCTGGCGACGCTCGTCGCCGGGATGGCGAGCCTGTGGCTCCTGACGTTCTTCTTCAGGTAGCGGAGCGACGAGCGCCCTCGCCGGTTCACCGCACGCGTTAACCCCTTCCCGAAGGCTACGCTCCTCGTTCGAGGAGGACGCCCTCACCACGAGACGCCCGCGGCGATGACGTCGAACTCGATCAGGAGGTACGCCGATGCGAAAATAGAGGCGTTGTAGAGGCCGTGAACGGCCATCGCGACGGGGAGCGAATCGGTGGACGCGTACAGCCATCCGAAGGCGAGACCGACGAGGAGGATGACGAAGAGGGTAACCGCGATACCGAGTGCGGACGGCACGACCACCAGCGTCGGCAGATGAATCGCGGCGAAGAGGACGCCCGCGCCGAAGACCGCACCGCGGACAGAGAACGCCCCGGCGAGGTATCGCTGGACGACGCCTCGGAACAACAACTCCTCGGAGGGACCGATTACGAGGACGGAGAGCGGAATCATCGCCAACAGGAGCGACTGCGTATCGACCGACGATTGCAGGATGCTCGGGGGAGCGAGGGGGACGCCCGCCAGTGACGCCACCCCGACGACAGCCGACCGTAGCGCGAACAACGCCGCGGTCGCGCCGAGGACGTACTTCGCGAGCGTTCGGGAATCGGGAACGGAGAGGTCGAGGAAGTCCAGTCCCCGCCCGGTCAACGTCAGAAATCCCGCACCGACGACGGCGAACGCCACCTCGCCGAGAACCGTCACTCCGAGGGTCCGCTCGATACCGGTCAACCAGAAGAGTGCGGGCAGCGTGAAGATGCCGTTCACCACGACGGCGACTACCGTCAGGCCCACGGCAACTAGTCCACGTTTCCATCGCGCTCCGCTCGGAGACTTGGGGTCCGCTGCGACTGCGTCGCTTTGCTCGTGATCCGACAGTTCCATACCTATGACAGGTATGATAAATTACTTAGTAGTTGTCATTCAGCGGCTGGTCTCGTGAGCTGTAACGCTCGAAAACAGGGCGTAGTGGCCTCGTATCCGTACATACTGACATCGCAGTTCCTCGAAGAAACCGCGTTCCGACCGACCGGCGTACGAGGCCGAGCGACCGTTCAGTCCTCGCGCAGTTCCTTCACGCGCTCGATGTTCCACGCGAAGCCCTTGCCGTCCTCGTGGGGCGTTTCGAGGACGAGAGGCACGTCTTCGAGGTCCGGGTGGTTGATGAACGCGCGCATGCCCTCCTCGCCGATGAGTCCCTCGCCGATGTGGGCGTGTTCGTCCTTGTTCGTGCCGCACTCGTGTTTCGAGTCGTTGAGGTGGACGCACTTTAGATGCTCCAGTCCGACCACGTCGTCGAACTCGGCGATGGTGTCGTGGACACCCTCCTCGGTCGAAAGGTCGTAGCCCGCGGCGAAGGCGTGGGCGGTGTCGACGCACACGTCGAGGTCCTGCTCGGAGCGGTCCAGCACCTCGGCGAGATGCTCGAAGTCGCCGCCCAACTTCGTGCCCGACCCGGCGTCGCTCTCGATGAGGACGGTGACGCCCTCCGGAATGTCCAACTCGTCCAGCGCGGACGCGGCGTTGTCGAGGCCGCCGTCGACGCCGGCCCCGGTGTGCGCGCCGAGGTGGACGTTGACGTACGGAATGTCGAGTTTGGCCGCCGCGTCGACCTCCTTCTGCATCGAGTCGACGGACTTCGCGCGGAGGTCCGCCTTCGGCGTGCAGAGGTTCACGAGGTACGACGAGTGAATGACCCACGGTCCCACGTCGTTCTCGGCCGACAGCGTGCGGAACTGCTCGGCCTCGTCGTCGCCGATGTTCGGGTCCTGCCACACCTGCGGGGAGTGAGTGAATATCTGTCCGCAGTTACCGCCGTCCTCTATCTGTTCGTCTACGGCGTTGTAGACGCCGCCAGCGATGGATTCGTGCGCGCCAACTCTCATGTATCCGGGCAGGGATGGAGGGGTGAAAGGCGCTTCGGAACCGACGGCGGAGTTCCGGGGAGTCGGCGATTCGGGGCCCGACCGCGCGGCGTTCTCTCGGGCCACACCCTTATTGGAATCCGGGGCCTACGCCGGGTGTGCCTATCAGCATCGACGCCTTCGAGGAAGGGAGCGAGCGCTACTCCATCGAGGAGCGAATCGTCCAGTTCCTGCACGAACACGACAAGCAGGCGTACAACGTTCGGGAGGTAACCGAGGCAGTGATGGAGACGGGGTGGTCGGAGGCCAACGTGGCCCACGCCGAGGACGGCGACCTCATCGGCTGTATCATCGACGTGGCGACCGTGAGTTCGATTCTGGACCGACTCGTGGACCACGGTGCGCTGGAGCGCAGGATCATCGACACCGGGGACGGCGAGCGGAGTTACTACCGGACGAGAGCGACGTAGCGTCGAGAAATCCCGTTCCGGTGACGCCCGGCGGTGTGGGAGTCCGAGCGGTTGCGACTCACTCCGTCGGGTCTTCGCGGTCCCGAACCCACGCCTCGCTCTCGAACTTCGCTTCCGCGCGCTCCTCGGCGCGCGCCAGTTCGTCGTCGGTCCAACTCCCTTCGTCGGCGTCGGCCCACTCGCGGAGGGCCTCCTCGACTGCTTCGACCGCCTCCTCGCGGGTCAGTCTCGCCTGCCCCGTCTGCTCCGCCATCGTCGTCACGCGCTCGCGGAACTCCTCGGGCGTGGTGTCGGGGTCGGCGAACGTCGAGAGGTGGCGGTCGGCGTCGACGTCGAACTTCAGCGACCCGTGCTGGATGACCGCGTCCTTCCGGCGGTACTGGGCGTTGCCGCTGATTTTCCGACCGTCGCCCGCGACCACGTCGTGGGCCGGGTGGAGTTCTCGGAGATAGCAGGCCGGTTGGTGGATTTCGGGGAGTTTCTCGTCGGTGAACCGCGCGTCGACGCCGAGTCGCTCGAAGGCGTCGAAGACGGGTTCGCAGAGCAGTTCGTAGGTCTCCATCAGGTCGCCCGGCAGTTCGTCGGCGGGCGCGACGATGGAGTAGGAGATGTCGCCGTGGCGGTCGTGGTAGATACCGCCGCCGCCGGTGGGTCTGCGGGTGACGGTGATGCCCTCGCGGTCGCAGTAGTCCCACGCCACGGTGTCGGAGTCCTGCCGGTAGCCCAGCGAGAGCGTGCTGGGGTCCCACTGGTAGACCCGGACGGTCCGAACTCCCTCCTCGGCCGCGGTCGCCGCGGCTATCTCGTCCAAGGCCATGTTGAGGGGGCCGCGTCGGGACTCCTCGCGAATCACTCGCCACTCCCGGTCGGACAGCGCCATGCCCGAGCGTTCGCGCGAGGGCACCAAGTGGATTGCGAACCGGCGTTCGGGTCCCAAGCGGAACCGGGGAACCGAGCAGAAGGGTTAAGTGGTTTAGGGTGGCCTAAACTAGATATGGACCTGACCCGACTCGGCAACAAGCGGTCGAAGCGGACCGAAGCGTGGGCGGCGGTGTGCGCCGGACTGTTCGGCGGCCCGTCCGGCGACGAACGCGACGACGCGCGGTAGCGAGGCGACTCCTCGCGGGGTCGTCACTGCTTCTGGTCCGAGAGTCGAACCGACTCGTCCGGGTCGAGCGGACCCGACCGAGTCGAACGTCGACCGAACCTCAGTTCGACCCGCCGCCACCGCCGCCGTTCGGTTCGTTCAGCGTCACTCCGTTGAACATCTGACGGCTGGTTCCGGCCGCGCCGAACTTCGGAATCTGGGCGTAGTCGTACCAGAACCGCTGGTCGGTCTCGTGGTAGACGTTGAGGAAGACGTTGTCCTGCCAGTTGGCCTCCTCCATCTCGATGTACGCCTGATTCCGGAGTCGCTCGGCCTTGTCGGTCGGCGCGGGGTTGTTCTGGATAGTGGTCCACGCCTGCCTCGCCCGCTGGGACGCCTCGGTTCCCGACCAGTTGACGTACGAGATGGGCGCGCTCTGGGAGGTGTCGGTCAGCGGCGGGTTGAGCAGTTGCAGGAAGTTGTCGGGCGCGGGCCAGTCCATGACCCACCCGAGCGAGTACGCCTGCAGGTTCCCCTCGCGGCCCCGCTGGAGCAGGGTCGAGAACGGCGCTGTCTCGATGGTCATGTCGATGTGCGCGCTGGAGAGTTTGTCCCGCAGGAGTTGGCCCACCTGCGGCCACGTGTTCGACCGCTGGTAGACCGTGAACGTGAAGCTGTACCGGTTGTTCGGGCCGTATCCTGCCTCCTCCATCACCTGCCGGGCCTGCGCGATGTCGGTCTGGCGGTAGCTGTAGGGGTACTCCTCCTGGGCGTGCTTCTGATAGGCGTCGTTACCGCCGGGGTAGATGGCCGGCGGCGTGAAGTGGTAGGCCGGTCTGCCGCGGCCCTTGAACACCTGTTCGACCAGTTGTTCCTTGTTCATCACGTACGCCGCGGCCTTCCTGGCGGCCGTCTCGACCTGATTCGTGTTGAACCCGATGTAGAACGTGTTGATGGTCGGAACCGCGAGGAAGTTCAGCGTCTCGCCGTTCCGAACCGGCCCGTAGGTCCCCACCTTCCGTCCCCGGTTGTCGGTCGTCGTCACGGTGACGTCGTTGGGGTTGTAGAACTGGGTCGGGATGGAGAACGCGTCGGCGTTCTTGTTCATCGCGTAGGTGAACCGAGCGTTCGCGTCGGACATTATCCGCCAGTGAACCCGGTCCACCTCGGCCTTCTTCCCGTAGTAGTTGTCGAACCGCGTTACCGCCGCCTCGGTGTTCGACTCCCACGTCTCGAACTCGAAGGGACCGCACCCGACGGGCGCGCTCGTGGAGAACTCCTGATAGCTGAGTTCGCCGTCGTACCCGTTGATGTCGCCGACGATGCCTTCGGGCACGGCGGCGAACGAGGTGTACGCCAGCATTTCGAGCGTGGCGTGGAACGGTTCCTCCAGTTGTATCCGGAGCGTGCGGTCGTTCTGGGCCGTGACCCCCAGCGTGTCCGGTTGGTAGTTCCCGTCCGCGTCGGTCGAGTGCTTGACGCCGATGGACTGGAGGATGAAGTACGACCGTCGGGAGTTGTCCGACTGCGCGAGTCGCTCGAACGAGTAGACGAAGTCCTGCGCCGTGACCTGGGACCCGTCGTGGAACGTTGCGCCCTCCCGAATCGTGAAGGTGTACGTCGTGAAGTCGTCGGAGACCTCGTAGCTCTTCGCCAGGAGGGGTTGGACCTCGATGTTCCCGTTCGGGTAATTCATCAGAGCGTCGAAGACCTGCTGGATGACCTCACCGGAGGCGGTGTCGGTCGCCTTGATGGGGTCCAGCGTACTCATCGTCGAGTTGATGAGATTGAGCGTTCCGCCGCTCCGCTGGCCCTGCCCTTGCCCGGTCTGCGTCCCCTGTTCACCCCCTTCGGTCGTCGTCTCTTGTGCAGCGCTGGCCCCCACGAATCCGCTCCCGAGTGCGACTGCCGACGCCGCACCTCCGGTCGCTCTCAAGAAGGAGCGACGAGTCGTGTCTTGTTCAGACATAGCACTCTAGTTCAATACGTTCGGCTCTATTTATGTACGTGTCTGTGAGTGTATACGACAGCGTTAGTAAAACCGCCGCTAGGAACGTATTTCGAGTCCGGTTCGGCGAAAATGGCAGTTTCGTCGCCACCGCGATTTAGTATATCAGTACTTAGTTTATTATCTTCGAGACGGGGAGCTAGCGAGTCGCTACGTCATCTGGGACGCGCCGGCCCAGTTCTCGTCTGATACCCGGAGATGGCGTAGGGGTGAGGTCCGATTTCGGTTCCCACTTCGAGAATCATCTCTCGCTTGCGCGGGGCTTTTATCCGCCGGGCGACTACGTGACCGTGATGGTTCAGAACGTCGCGGGCATGCTGACGGAGTTGGAACCCGAGGACTTCCACCTGCTGTCGGGCATCGAGCAGGGGATGCGGTTCTCGGAGTGGGTCGCCCGCGAGAAGATTCCCGAGTTCTCGCGGCTGACCGCCGAGGAGGTCGACTACCGACTCGACCGGTGTCTCGACCGCGAACTCGTCGAGCGCCAGACGATACAGTACGAGGGCTACCGGCTCAAGTTCGAGGGGTACGACGCGCTGGCGCTCCACACCTTCGCGGAGCGCGACAGCGTGGAGGGGTTCGGGTCGCCCCTCGGCGTCGGCAAGGAGAGCGACGTCTACGAGGTCCAGTCGTACAAACCGCTCGCGCTGAAGTACCACCGCGAGGGGTACACCAACTTCCGAGAGGTGATGAAAGAGCGCGATTACACGTCCGACCGCGAACACGTCTCGTGGCTCTACACCGCCCGGAAAGCCGCCGAGCGCGAGTACGAGGCCCTCGAAGCGCTCTACCCCGACGTGACGGTTCCCCGACCGGTGGACCACAACCGTCACGCCATCGTGATGGAGAAGATAGACGGCGTGGAACTCTCCCGGACGAAACTCGAAGACGAGCAGGTGGTCCCGATTCTCGACCTCGTCCTCTCGGAGATGGCCGACGCCTACGCCGAGGGCTACGTCCACGCCGACATGAGCGAGTACAACGTCTTCGTCAACACCGAGGGCATCACCATCTTCGACTGGCCCCAAGCGACGCCGACAGACCACGAGAACGCCGAGGAGTTCCTCCGACGCGACGTGGACAACGTGGTCGGCTACTTCCGACGGAAGTACCCCCAACTCGTCCCCGACGACGTCGACACCGACGCGCTGGCGGACGCTATCGCCGACGGCGACTTCGAGTCGGTGCGCGACTACGCGCCCGACGAGTGACCCCGATTGCCGACCGGGGTCAGATGACCAACGAGACGACGGCCAGCACGAGGAAGGCGATGACCAGCCACTTGGCGATGTCCATCGAGAGTCCCGCGACGCCGCCCGCACCGAGCGCCCCCGCGATTATCGCGAGAACCGCGAAAGCGATGGCGAGTTCGAGAATCGCCATGTTATCGACCACCCGGGACGACGGTCTGTGAATCGGTCGCGCTCGCCTCTTGGATTGCTCCGAACATGGTCGTTCATCGGGCCTCCGGGCGCTTAGTTATCAGGTGGCTAATTTCTCCGGGCGAATCGCGGGTCGAACGGGCGACGTGAAACGGTCTGCAACGGTAGCGATAATCCGAGGTTTCCCCGTCTCAGCGGCCCGAAGCGGTTTCTGGCCCGCGAACGGCCCGAAGTCACTTCCGCCTCACGAAGGTACGGATGCGTAGTCATGCGAAAGGAGCTAACGCTCGCACTCCTCGTGGTGGCGGCGGGGGTCACGACCTTCGCCGCGGTTCCGGCGGCTGCCGCAGGTGCTGACGGCGTCGCGGACGCCGACGGTGCCGCGCGCGCCGACGCGCCGAGAGACCGAGGCGGTGTGTCGTCCGCGCAAGACGGTGCGCCACCGGACCCCGAGACCGACGTACTGGGGTGGGAGAACGGCTACTGGTACAACGAATCGCTCTCCGTGTCTCAGCAAAATGGTCTGAACAAGTCCGAGCGACGGAAGACGGTGTCGCTGGCGATGGCTCGCGTCGAGCGCATCCGGCAGTTGGAGTTCCGGAAGCGCGTGCCGGTCAGCGTGATATCGAGAGAGCGGTTCAGGCAGTCGAGCGGTGGCGGAACCGTCTCGGCCGCGAGCAGGACGTTCGACAACGCGAAGTACGAGGCGATGTTCCTCATCAACGAGTCCGCCGACTCGATCGCCGTGCAGGAGCGCAACTCCGGCAGTTCGATCGGCGGCTTCTACACGCCGACCGAGGACCGAATCGTGGTCATCTCGGACGCGGCGGGGGCGCCGCGGATAGACGAACTCACGCTGGCCCACGAACTCGTTCACGCGCTACAGGACCAGCACTTCGACCTCTCGGAGTTCGAGCGCCCGACGCGAGAACAGCACAACGCCATCGACGGACTGGTCGAGGGCGACGCGAACTACGTCCAGTACCGCTACCAGCAACGGTGCGGCGATAACTGGACCTGTTACGGGACCGAGCAGGGTCGCCCCGGCGGCGGGAGCGGAAGCCTCGCCAACGTGGGCGCGTACCTGCTGAAGTACCAACCGTACAGCGACGGCCCGCCGTTCGTCGCCTCGGTGCGGAACGCGTCGGGATGGGAGGGCGTGAACGCGCTGTACGAGGACCCGCCCGAGAGCACCGAGCAGATAATCCACCCCGAACTGTACGGGGAGGACCGACCGTCCCGGGTCACCGTCCGCGACCGGAGCAACGACGAGTGGGAGAAACTCACCGTGAAGGGGAGCGTCGACTACGCCGAACTCGGCGAGGCGGGGTTGTTCACGACGCTCGTCTACCCCGGAATCGCCTCACAAGGTAACCAGTCGGTGATTCCGCCCGAATCGTTCTTCGGGAGCGCCGCCGAGTCGAACGCGACGACCCTCGACGGCTACAACTACAGTCACCCGTACACCGCGGGGTGGGACGGCGACAAACTCGTCGTCTACACCAACGAGGCGACGCCCGACGGCGAGACGGGGTACGTCTGGAAGTCGGCGTGGGACTCGTCGGCGGACGCTAAAGAGTTCGTTCGAGCCTACCGGGACCTGCTCCGGATTCACGGCGCTGACCGGGTCGAAGGCCGGAACAACGCGTGGGTCATCCCCGAGGGCCGCGAGTTCTCCGACGCCTTCTACGTCGAACGCCGCGGGGACAAGGTCGTAATCGCGAACGCGCCGACGGTCGAACAGCTTTCGGGCGTGTACGGGCCCGCGGCCAACGAATCGTCGTCGTCCGCGCTCGGGCCAATCCGAAGTTCTTAAACCCCGACGACGAGAATTCCCGCGTAACTCGCTGGGAGACGGGCACCAGCGGGCACCTGTGGGCCGGCGGCGATGTCCGTGGCTTCGCGCCGCGCATCGCCCGGCCGCGGGACGGAATGTGGCCTGCGAATCGTCGGGATTCGTTGGCTGAACCACGCAACGCCCGTGGTGATAACCATGGCAAAGAGCTTCTACTCACACATCAAGGACGCGTGGAAGGACCCCGGCGACGGCGATCTCGCCGAGCTCCAGTGGCAGCGAAAGCAGGAATGGCGCGACCAAGGCGCTATCGAGCGCATCGAGCGCCCGACCCGCCTCGACAAGGCCCGCGAACTGGGCTACAAGGCGAAGCAGGGCGTCGTCGTCGCTCGCGTCAGCGTGCGCAAGGGGTCGGCCCGCAAGGAGCGGTTCAAGGCCGGCCGACGCTCGAAGCGGCAGGGTGTCAACCGCATCTACCGACGCAAGAACCTCCAGCGCATCGGCGAGGAGCGCGCCAGTCGGAAGTTCAAGAACCTGCGCGTGCTCAACTCCTACTGGGTCGGCGAAGACGGCAGCCAGAAGTGGTTCGAAGTGATTCTGCTGGACCCCGAGCATCCGGCCATCGAGAACGACGACGACCTCAACTGGATCTGCGACGACTCCCACAAGGGTCGGGCCTTCCGCGGCCTCACCAGCGCGGGCCAGAGCAACCGCGGTCTCCAGCAGCGCGGTAAGGGCACCGAGCACAACCGCCCGAGCAACAACGGCGGTCAGGGTCGCGCGAAGTAGCGCGGATTTTCCGCGAAGTAGCGCGGATACGTCGCACGCTTCGCACCCGCGAAAACGTCACTTTTTATCCGAGGAACCGACCGCACAGCGGAGTCGTTCGACCGCGGATTTAAGCACGCGACCGCCCAACTCCCGGCCATGAGCCTCTCGCTCGACTCGACCCAACTCGACCGCTACTCGCGGCACATCATCATGGACGAGGTGGGTCCCGACGGACAGCAGGCCCTGCTCGACGCCGCCGTGCTGGTAATCGGCGCGGGCGGACTCGGCGCACCGGCCATCCAGTACCTCGCCGCCGCGGGCGTGGGCACCCTCGGCGTCGCCGACGACGACGAGGTGGAGTTGAGCAACCTCCAGCGCCAGATAATCCACGGTAACGACGACGTCGGCCGGCCGAAAGTCGAGTCGGCGGCCGACTTCGTGGCCGACCTGAACCCCGACGTGGACGTTCGAACCCACGAGGTCCGGGTCGAACCCGAGAACGCCGAGGACCTCGTCGCGGACTACGACTTCGTGGTGGACGCGACCGACAACTTCCGGACGCGCTACCTCGTCAACGACGCCTGCACGCTCTCGGGGACGCCGTTCTCCCACGGTGCCATCTACAAGTTCGAGGGGCAGGTCACGACGTTCACCACGGAGGGGCCGTGCTACCGGTGTCTGTTCCCCGAAGCTCCGCCGGAGGGGATGGTCGCCGACTGCGCGAGCACCGGCGTCCTCGGCGTGCTTCCCGGCACGCTCGGCTGTATTCAGGCGACCGAGACGGTGAAGTACCTCCTCGGCGCGGGCGAGGTCCTCGACGGTCGGATGGTGTTCTACGACGCGATGGACATGACCTTCGAGGAGGTCGAGTTCCGAGAGAACCCCGAGTGTCCGGTCTGTGGCGACGACCCCATCGACTCGCTGTCGCGGGTCGAGTACGCCGACGAGTCGTGCCCCGTGAACGCCGACTGACGGCGCGCAGCGACGAGAGCGCCGTCCGGACAGAACGCGTTCGTCGTCGGACTCTTATTCCCGGAACGTGAGAACCACTACCCGCTTATATGCCTTCTCCGGCCGTCTATTCGAGTGTAAGGTGAACGACGATGACCACTAACGACATCAACACCCGAGCGAACGAGTTCGAGAGCACGATCGGCGGCGTCACGGTCCACGGACGGGCACACAGCCTGAGCGCGTGGTTCGTCGTCGCGCTTCGCCTGATGATGGGCTACGCCTTCCTCTACTCGGGGTGGGACAAGCTCACGGCGGCCGAACCGTTCAGCGCCGCGGGCTACCTCACCCACGTCACGGCGGCTAGCCCGCTCTCGGGCCTGTTCCACTGGATGGGCCAGACCCCGTGGTTCGTGGAGTTCGTCAACCTCGCGGTCCCGTGGGGCGAATTCCTCATCGGTCTCGGCCTGCTGGTGGGCGCGCTGACCCGCCTCGCGGCGTTCTTCGGCGCGTTCATGATGCTGATGTTCTACTTCGGCAACTGGGAGGTCGCCCACGGGTTCATCAACGGTGACTTCGCGTACATGCTCGTGTTCCTCGCGGTGGCGGCGTTCGGCGCGGGCCGCATCCTCGGACTCGACGCAGTCATCGAACAGTACGAAATCGACGGCGAGGCGCTGGTCGAGCGCTACCCCAAACTCGGCTACGTCCTCGGCTGAACGCTCTTTTATCGTCGGCCCGGCGCGACCGACGCCCCGTCCGACCGGCGAGAGAGACGAGCGCCGCGCTCACCCGACGTACTCGGCGACGAATATCGAAATCTGTTCCTGCGTCTCGGTCGCCTCGCCGTAGTCCGTCCGATACGTGAACTCGAACCCGTGACTGTCGAGGACGTCGCCGACGTACTCGTCGTCGTACAGCGCGAGGGTCACGTTGTCCACGAAGAAACCCGAGGGCGCGGCCTCCGAGAAGACTATCGAGTTCCATCGGGCCCGGTTTTCGCCCGCGGGTCGCATCTGGACGAGACGCGCGTGGTCGCCCTCGCCGGCGGTCTCCGACTGGAGATACATCGTCCCCTCGTCGGGGACCGTCGCGGTGTCGAAGACGAGGACGCCGCCGTGCGCTATCGCGTCCTCGACCGTCGCTATCGTCGGTTCGAGGTCGCCGTACTCCAGGTAGTTGACGATGTTGAACGGCAGGAGGACGAGGTCGTAGGCGTCGGAGGCGAGTTCGACGTCGGGGAGTTCGCCGACGCGAAACTCCGCGTCGGACCGGGTCCGCGCGGTCTCGACCATCGGTTCGCTCCTGTCGATTCCGGTCACGTCGAACCCGCGCTCCGAGAGGTGCTTCGCGTGACGGCCCGTGCCGCATCCCAGAATCAGGCAGTTCTCGCCCGTCGCTGACCCTCGCTCGGCGAACGTCTCGGCGAAGAACTGGCTCTCGCCGCGGTAATCCTTCGTGCCGTACAGCGCGTCGTACACCTCCGGGTACGATTCGAACAACTGGCTTCCCATCCTTACACAACATCCTCTTCGTTTTGTAATAAATATTGGCTGTGTCGGCCCTCAGGCGCCGGCGGTCCGCGTTTCGGTCGTGTCTCCGAAGCCAGCGGACCGCATTTCGGTCGCGTTGGGCGACGAGTCGGACTCCTATGGAGAAGTCAATCCCCGGAGGAAGTCAGTCCTCGGCGAGGACGGTCACCGCCGACCCGCTCTCGGCGCTCTCGTAGATGGCGTGCAGGGCCTCGATGTCCACGAGACCGTGGCGGCCGTCGGCGTGGAAGTCGCCGCCGGTCCGGACCTGATGGGCGAAGTAGTCGAACTCTTCGAGCATCTGGTCGACCTGTTCGTAATCGACGTTCGCGCGGGTGCCGTCGACTTCGAGCGCGAACTGCCGGTCTTGGCGGTCGAAGAACGCGGGTTCGATGCTGACCTCACCCTCGGTGCCGACGACCCTGAGGTGACTCGACCGGACGGCGTGTTGACTGGCCGAGCAGGCCGCGAGCGTGCCGTCGTCGAACCGGACCTCGAAGGTGGCGGCCTCGTCGGGCACGTCGGAGAACGCCTCGCCCTCCGAGCGAGCGAACGCCGAGACCTCGACGGGGTCGGCGCCGAGGACGAACCGCGCGGTGTTCAGCGGGTAGATGCCCAAGTCCATCACCGACGCGCCGGGGCCCGAGAGGTCGGGGTCGAGTCGCCACTGGTCCGGGTTCGAGAATATCTCCAGCAGGTCTTGGGACATGCTTCCGTGGACGAGTACGGGGTCGCCGATGGCCCCGTCGGCGACGAGTTCGCGCGCCCGGCGGACGACGGGTTCGGTGTGCATGCGGTAGGCGACCATCAGCGGCACCTCGCCCTCGCAGCGCTCGACCATCTGGCGGGCGCGTTCGGGGGTCGCCTCCATCGGTTTCTCGCAGAGGACGGCCTTGCCGAACTCGGCGGCCGACTCCGCGAATTCGAGGTGCTTGGCGTTCGGCGTGGCGACGTAGACGGCGTCGTACTCGTCGGTCGCCTCGCCGTCGTGGAACTCGTCGTAGGTCAGCGCGACATCCGCGTTCGCGGACGCCTCGGCAACGTCCTCGGCCTTGTCGCGGTCGCCGCTGACGACCACGGTAGTCTCGCATCGGTCGCTCTCCTCGGTCGCGGGGATGGCCTCCTCGCGGGTCCACCATCCCAGTCCTATCATGGCGAACCGGACGGGGTCGTGGTCGGTTTCGGTCTCCCAGTCGCGGCGAGCGAACTCCGAGAGGGCGTTCAGGTCCATAGCGGACGGTCGTGGTCCACTCTGACGTAGCTTTCGACACGGGCAAACCGCCGCCGGTAGTCGTCCCGCCCGAACGAGAACCGATTCGCTCGGAGAGCGACCGTCTCCACGCCCGAAAGTAGTTCTCGCCGGGCACTCCGCCGGGAGGCGGTAGGTAATATAAATATATCCCAGAGTGGAAATTTAAGCGAGCCTGAGAAAATGTTATACTATTTCGTCACACGTTCACAGACGGATGCCAAGAATAACCAAGGGAGACGGTGACAGTATCCCCCGGAGGAACGTGCTGAAAGGAATCGGTGCGCTCGGTGCGGCCGCCGCGGGCGCGAAGTTCGCCACGGGCGACGCGGCCGCGGTCGGGTCGGGCGCGGCGTACCAGTACTACCACACCGACTGGGCGACCATCGAGAGCGACCTCTCGACGATTGCCGGTCAGGGCTACGACGCGATACAGGTCCCGCCCGCCCAGTTCAGTCGGGTCTACAAGCACGAACGGGAGTACACGGGCGAGAAGTACGACCCGCCGCTGGGCTACCAGCCAATCGACCTCCTGAACTTCGACAGCGAGTTCGGCACCGAGTCGGAGTACCGGTCGATGGTCGACGAGGCCCACAATCAGGGACTGGACGTCATCGCCGACGCCGTCGTCAACCACATGGCCGCGGGCGGCGACACCTTCGAGCGGAAGGTGACGCTCGACGATATCCCGCAGTTCGGCAGCGACGACTTCCACCCGAAGTGCGACATCGACTACTCCAGCGACTACTCGGTCGAGGGGTGCTGGCTCGTCGGCCTGCGCGACCTGAAACACGAGTCGTCGTACGTCCGGGGCGAGTTGAAGAAGTACGTGGACAAGTACCGCGACGTCGGCGTGGACGGTATCCGTTGGGACGCCGCCAAACACGTCCCCGAGTCGTTCTTCGCCGACTACGCCAACCACTGGGCGAGCGACGTCTACACCGTCGGCGAGGTCATCCCCGAATCGTACGACGGCAAGTCGAAACTGGACTACCTGCAGGGGTACGCCGACACCGGAATGTCCGTCACCGACTACAAACTCTACCACGTGATGAAAAACGAGGTGTTCTACGGACCCGGCGGCGACATGAGCAAGTTGGCCGGGGCCGGGTTCGTCAACCGCGACCCGTACAGCGCGCTGACCTTCGCGGGCAACCACGACAGTCCCGACCCGGCCCAGTCGCTGCTGGCGCACGCGTTCATTCTCACCTACGAGGGGTATCCCCGCGTCTACAGCGAGGACTACGGCGTCGGCGACGACGCCATCGGGAACCTGCTCTGGATTCGGAACAACCTCGCCGGCGGCGCGGCCTACGACCGCGTCACCGACTCGAACGTGTACGTCTTCGAGCGGTACAACAACGTCCTCGTCGGCATCAACAACTCGACGAGTTGGCAGACGCGCTCGGCCTACACCAGTTGGCGGAACAGGGACCTCAACGACTACACCGGTGACCAGAACAGTCGCGCCGACGGGAACGGCTACGCCGAAGTCTCAATCCCGCCGGAGGGCTACGTTGCGCTCGCACCGTAGTCGGACGTCGTGGTCGAACGCCACCGGCGTCCTCCGGAGAGCGACCCTCTATCGAATACGCTATTGGCCTCCCGCGCCGAGGCGACTCCGAGAACCATGCCAGACAACACGTACGACGTGGTCGTCGTGGGCGGCGGTGTCGCCGGCCGGTCGGCGGGCATCTACACGGCGCGGAACGGCCTCGAAACGCTAATTCTCGACGCTGGCGGCTCCATCCTCCGGCGGAACGCTCGACTGGAGAACTACCCGGGGTTCCCGGCGGGAGTGGACGCCCGCCTCCTGCTCGACGCGATGGCCGACCAGGCCGAGCGCGCCGGGTGCGAGTTCCGGGAAGCCGAGGTGACGCGCGTGAGCAGGGCCGACGACGGTGGAACGGCCGCGAGCGACGATCGCTTCCGAATCGAGACCGGAGACGGCGACGAGTATCGGTCGCGGTACGTCGTCGCGGCGACGAAGAACGCGACCGACTACCTCGACTCGCTCGACGCGCTGGAACTGGTCGAGCGGGGCAAGACGTTCGTCTCGACCGACGAGCGCGGCCGGAGCAGCGTCGAAGGGCTGTACGCCGCCGGGCGACTCGCGGGCAAGCCCCATCAGGCAATCGTGGCCGCCGGCCACGGGGCCGAAGTCGGGGTGACGCTCCTCGAAGACGACGACCGGCCGTTCTACCACGATTGGGTCGCTCCCGAGCGGTACTTCACCGGCCGCGGCCGGGACGTGCCGCCGGGGTGCGAGGAGATAGGCGACGACGAGCGCGAGCGCCGCGAGGCCGAGTCGTTGGACGCGATGGGCGAGTACTTCGACGAACCGCGCGACGACGAACCGGAGATGCACCCGAGCGTGGCCGACGACGAGTAACGGCCGAATCGGCACGGTTCGGAGCAGACGGCTCCCGTCCGGGACCGCGAGCGAGACGGGGCGGTCCGGGCGGATGCAACGCATACATACCGTCCCGAAACCGACGATGGAGTATGCACACTCGTTCGACAGCGCGCGGCGCGACGGTGGTCGCCGCGCTCGCGGCGGTCCCGGTCGCGTCTGCTCACGGCGGCGAGGCGGCCCCGCCGATGCCCCAGTGGCTCGCGCTGGCGGTCCTCCTCGTCGGCGTCGCGGCGGCGGTCGGGAGCGCCTACGCCCGGCGCCGGACCTCGGCGACCGTCGCGCTCGGCGGCGCGTTCGCCGGACTGGCGGTGGCCGCGACCGGCGCGGTCGGATTGGTCCAACTCTCGCCGGTCGAGACGCTGGCGGCGAGCCAACCCGCCATCTCGCGGGCGTGGTTCGGACCGCTGACGCTCGGCATCGGCCTCGCAATCGTGGTCGGGAGCCTCGTCGTCGGTCGGATGCGGTGGCCCGACAGACCGCGGTACGCCGCGCTCGGGATGCTGCTGGGCCTGTGGGTCGCGTACCCCGTCATCGTGCCGGGGTCGCTGACGAACCCGGTCGGCTACCTGCTGGCCGCGGCGGTGCTTGCGACCGTCGGCTACGTCGTCTGGCGCGACGCGAGCGGCCTGCTCGGTCGCGCGCTGGCCGACCGCCCGAGCAGGTGGTTCGGCGCCGGTACGGGCACCATTGCGGGCCTGTTCTTCGCGTTCTCGATGGGGATGTTGACCTTCGTGCCCGAACCCGGCGGTGGCGTTGACCTGAGCGAGGACTTCGTCACGACCGCGCGGGTCGCCAACCCGCTGGTCTACTGGCCCGGCGTCGAGTTCCACTTCCACGACTTCCTCGGGACGACGCCGCTGAGCGGCGTCCTCTCGGTCGGGATGGTCGGGATGGTCGGCACCGTCGCGGTGCTGGTCGGCCTGAACGCCGCGCTGTTGGCGTACCAGTGGCGCGCGAACGACGCGACCGGGAGCGCGGAAGTCACCACGGGTACCGCGGCGGTGGCCGCGCCGAACGCCTGCTGTTGCTGTGGTCCGGTCGTCGCGGAACTGGCGGTCGTCTCGGTCGGTCCGGCCGCGGCCGCGCCGCTCTACTGGCTGTTCGTGGACCTCGCGTCGCCGGTCGGCGCGCTGTTCTTCGTGACCAGCGTGGCTCTGCTGGCCGGAAATCTAGCGCGGGCGGGACGGCGGAGTCTGCACTCGTAGCGGACGGCGAGGAGAACGAGAACCGGAATCAGCGCGACTACGCTCCGCCTTTGACCAGTCGCTCGAACTGTTCGGGCGGAATCGCGCCTCTGGCGGCGTGGCCCTCGTAGACGAAGGTCGGGATGCCCGACACGCCGGCCTGCTGGGCCTGTTTGAACCGCTCGCGGAGTTCGGCTTCGAGCGTCTCGTCCTCTGTCGCGTCCCGAATTTCGCCCCCGGCGAGACCCACGTCCTCGGCGATTTCGGCCAGCACCTCCGGGTCGCCGATGTCCCGACCGTCCTGCCAGAGCGCCTCGAAGACCGCCTCGTGGAACGTCAGGAAGGTCTCCTCGCCCTCGGTCTGTCGGACGTAGAGCGCGGCCTGCTGGGCGTTCCACGAGTCCACGTCCTTCGAGAAGTCGAGGTCCATCTCCACGTCGTACCGGTCTTTCAGGCGCTCGACGTTCTCCCGGACCTGCGCGAAGTAGTCGTCGTCCTTGCCGTCGTCGACGTCGTGGTTGATGCTCCCGTCGGGCGCGCGCTTGTACCCCCGGAGGTCGTAGAATCGCCACTCTACCGCCGGAGCGTCGTCGTTCTGTTCGATGTACTCTTCCATCGCGGCCTTCCCGAGGTAGCAGGGAAGTAGGAATCCTCTAGTACGTCAGGACTAGTGGAAGCCCGGGAATGTGATTACGGCCCTTTTGAAACTTTCTGGACTTGATAGTAACTGAAATCATCAATGTGTGGTGCGTACTATTCAGTGAACCCCTCCGGTCAGTCCCCACTGTCTCGAAGACGGCGTTGTTCCGCTCCCGTTTGCAAACCGATAAGACTGACTCCGATGAGCATACTGAATATCCCAAGGAGGGCGAACCCCAATGCCACCGTCGCGGTAGTCGTTGCGGTGGCAAACATGAGTTCTACGACAACGATAGCACCGCCAATGAGAAACAGTCCCATCCCGGCGGTCGTTATCGGTACTGCCCAGTACGTATACGGCATCTCGGATTCGACCATTATCTGCAGGAGAATGGCGAATGCAGGAAGCGAGAGCGCCACTAACTGTAGGAAGGTGAATACGAGTTGCCTCTCAACCATACCCGCATTATCAGCGCAACGGAAATCGGTCTATCGGTCAATTCACGCTCTGAATTGCTCATCACCTACTCACTCTCAGTAGCGGAAGGTTTCAACAGAGCCGTCTGAGGCAATGTTTCAATCTTGTTGCAATCTGTTCGTATTTAGGCTTCCACGTCCATTAGAGCGTCCTGCACACGTTCGTCCTCTGTCTTACCCTCAATGTACCATTCCCGCCGATTGTCGTCTTGATAGATTTTCGCAAGCGTCTGCCGGGTAATGTTGGTGGGGTTGAGGCCGTCTTGTTGTACGACTCCCCAGCTTCAACACGCTCTAATGCATCTACCACGTCGAAAAACCCGGTCTCTCCATTATCGTAGTTCGGGGTTAGATTCGGCTTCAGATACCCAGAGTCCGAACGAATCCTATCGGGACCTGCCCCAGCCACTTCCCTTCTTCTCGGGCGCGTCTCTGTCCCGATTCTGTCCGACGAATAAGCTGACGCCGCTCCTCGGCGGCAACGCTCGCAATGATGTCTGCCACTAGACGGCCAGTTCCGTCGATCTTTCGAACGGAACCGTTCGTCACATGAATCGTCAGTCGCTTACAACCAACCGTCTAGACAAGGTGGGTTCCTGTCGAGGCTTCCCTTCCGTTCACTCAGGGTACTGAGACATGACCGGAGTTCCGATGAGAAGTTCGTGGTATGAGTTTCGGATTGCGGCTACGACCGCCCGTGTTGTAGCCAGCATTAAAAGTGAGGTATGGCACCACCCCACACATTTTAGGTCATAGTCCTCTAACTTCCTAGAAGGATGTCTGACGATGAGTTCAACCAAGGGAGACAACAAGAAACCCCGGTCGTCAGCGACGGTGGCACATCGCTCCCGACTCGAATCTTTGGAGCGCTTGCCCACCAACGACGGCGGTGCGTCCTCTACTATTTACGTGACCACGAACAGGCCTCTATCGATGACCTCGCCAGTCACCTCACCGTGTTCGAGCAGGACATCCCACGAAACGAGATGACGCCGGAGGCCATTAAACAGGTCAAGACAACCCTCGTCCAGATTCATCTCCCGAAACTCGATGACTACGGCCTCATTGACTATGACCGACGAAGTGAGACCGTCTGTTGTACCTATGCACCGGACCTCCTTGATGACGCCCTCGACATCGCGGCGACTATCGATAACTACCCATAACAGTAGTTGGTAATACGGTTTCTTTATTCAGTAGATAGTCCGTAACTGGCTTGCCGGTTCCGCTCAATTGGTGGTGTGTATTGGCCGGTCAACGGTGTTGGTTCACCCACTTAATCAAAAAGGAAAGAAGAGTGAAAACCTTGTGACTATTTCTATCTAAAGAGCCAAGTGTAGAGTATGTCTAATACTGATTCTGACGCCGAGATGTATGAATGGAACGGTGGGCCAAACCTCGGTACGATGAACGACTCCACGTTGAATCAAGCGTTCGACCTACTCAGGAATCAACGGCGGCGCTACGTTCTCAAAACGCTTCACACGGAACCTGAAACAGTGTTCTCGGTCGATAAGATTGCCGACAATGTACTCACGCACGACCCCGAGGCTGGCGACCGTGACTCCGTACTGGTCGACCTTCACCACAAGATACTGCCGCGATTAGCAGACGAGAGTATCATCGACTTTGACGCACGAACCGGCACCGTTCGGTATCGCGGCGGCGAACTCGTTGACGACCTCTTGGTCACGCTCACCGAGTAACCCGTCTTCACGAAATGACGTGGCAATGCAGGAGTGTTGAGGGAGTCCCAACGAGACCAGTCATTACTGCTGGCTGGTCTCACTCCCTCACATTGATGATGGAGGCGACTAACAGATAACTCTATTGTGGGGGATACGTGCGAGTTCATCACCCTTTATATCGCTCAACCCACGCTCTAAATCGCGTGGCGATTACACAGACGGTTCTGAATAAAGAAACCGTGCTACCAACTACTGGTAAACAAAGGGAGACCCTACTTCGCTGCCAAGCAAGGGGAGCTACTCTTCTAGAAGATTCCTACTTCCGTAGCAGAACGGGCAGACGTAATCGGAGTAGACGACCAACTCGTCGGCTGATTGCTGGCTCATACCGCGTGTTGGCGTCGAAGCCTCAAAAGTCACCCACCGACGGCCGGGATTTCCGCTATCGGTCCCGGCGGCGGTAGGCGTACGCCGCCCCAAGCGCGAGGACGAGGACGACCAGCGGGACGTGCCACTCGTCGGTGACTATCGGCGGCGCGAGCACCGAGAGACCGAGCGAGACGACGATGCCCACCACGGCCGCGGTCCGAAACGGACGCAGGTCCACGTCGCCGTCGTAGAGGACCGCGAAGGCGACGGCTATCAGCCCGATTCCCAGCGCAATCCACTCGTCGCGCGACGACAGGATGCCGTGGGGCACGCCGAAGATACCTTCGTTCGAGGCGAGCGCGAGCAGTGCGTCATTCATCGCGGGTCGGTCTCCAGAGACGGCACCCCTGAAGGTTCACGCCACGGCGTCAAAAGCCCATCTGCGGCACCGGCCAGCGAAGTTTCAACACCGGCGTCCGACGAGTAGCTATGGCCCAACGTTCCGGACGGAGGTGGACGTTCGCGCTGCTCGTGCTCGCTGGCGTCGCCGCGCTCGCGGTCCGCTAAGCGGTCGAAGAGACCGGGGAGACACCGAAGCCGAACTGCAAGACTACTCGTCCGACTGCTCGGTCGTCCGCCCGCGCGACTCCACGAACTCCACGACCGACTCGGTCCCCTGAAACCCCTCGGCCATCCTGCCCACTAGTTCGCCGTCCTCGAACAGCAGGAGCGTCGGCACGCTCCGCACGTCGTGGGCCTCGACGAGCGAGAGGTCGTCGCGGGGGTTGAGCATCCCCACCGCGGCGTCGGTCGCGCGGGCGACGTTGCCCACCACGGGTTCGATGGCCTGACAGAGCGAACAGCCCTTCGTGTAGAAGTCGACCAGCGCGAGGTCGTGTTCGGCGACGAAGGCGTCCAACTCCGCTTCGTCGGCGAGGTGAACCGGCTTCTCGCGGGTGATTGCGTCGGTGTCGGTCACGCCGAGTCCTACTCGCTTGCGAAGGTTAGCCCTTCCGCCACCGGCGCGTTCGCGGGGTATCCGGTCGGTCGCGAGCGGACCGACGAGACACGTTGCGGGCCCGTGCCGTCGCTCGGTTCCGAGGGGTATTTCGGTCCGCAGTCCGTGTACTCTACCCATGGACGCGGCGTTGGGGCCACCCGAGAAGATGGCCGAAAACGAGGACGAGCTGACGCCGATGATGAGTCAGTACTTCGAGCTCTGTCGGCAGTACGACGACTCGCTCGTGCTGTTTCAGGTCGGAGATTTCTACGAAACATTTTGTGAGGCCGCCGAGCGGACCGCCCGACTGCTCGAAATCGCGCTGACCCAGCGCGAGGACTCGACCGGCACCTACCCGATGGCGGGCATCCCAATCGACAGCGCCGAGTCGTACATCGAGACCCTGCTCGACGCGGGCTACCGGGTCGCGGTCGCCGACCAAGTGCAGGACCCCGAGGAGACCACGAGCGTCGTGGACCGCGCGGTGACTCGCATCGTGACGCCGGGCACGCTGACCGAGGACGAACTGCTCGACACCGACGACAACAACTTCGTGGCCTGCCTGACCGAGGACTACGAGCGCTACGGGCTCGCCCTGCTCGACGTCTCGACCGGCGACTTCTACGCGACCAGCGCCCGCCGGGAGGAGGCCATCGCCGACGAGGTGAGTCGGTTCGCGCCGGCGGAGGCCATCGTGGAACCGACCGCCGAGGCCACCGCGGACCTCTTCGACGCCGACTGCATGGTCTCGCCCTACGATTCGGCCGCCTTCGACTCTGAGGCGGCCCGCGAGCGCGTCTCGGAGTACTTCGGGTCCCCCGACACGCTGCTCGCGCACGACGCAGAAGTGCGGGCCTGCGGTGCCCTGTTGGCCTACGCCGAGTACACCCGCGGGGGCGTGGAAGGTAGCGAGGACAGGGTCGGAAATGAGGACAGTGACGGAAGCGAGGGCGGCAAAGGAAAAGAAGACTGCGACGAGGGAAGCGAGACCGGCCCGGCCGAGCGGGGCCGCCTCGACTACCTCAACCACCTGACTCGCTACGAACCGCGCGAGTACATGCTTCTAGACCGGGTGGCGCTCTCCAGTCTCGAACTGTTCGAGCGCCGGACGGTCCACGGCGACGCCGACGTGACCCTGCTCGGCGTGTTGGACGAGACCGCCTGCGCGCTCGGGAGTCGGAAACTCAAAGACTGGCTCCGGCGGCCCCTGTTGGACGCCGACCGCATCGAGGCGAGACTCGACGCGGTCGAGGAGTGGACTCACGACGTGCAGGCCCGCGAGGAGGCCCGCGAGCAGTTGCGGGACGTGTACGACATCGAGCGCCTCATCGCTCGCATCTCGCGGGGCCGGGCCAACGCCCGGGACCTGCGGTCGCTGAAAGCCACCTTGGACGTGGTTCCCGACCTGAAGGCCGCGATGGCCGACTTCGAGTCCGAGCGACTGGTCGAACTCCGCGAGGACTTGGACGAACTCGCGGACGTGCGGGACCTGATAGACCGCGCGATTCGCGAGGACCCGCCGAGAGAAATCACGGAGGGCGAGGTGATTCGCCGGGGGTACGACGACGAACTCGACGAACTGCGCGACACCGAGCGCGAGGGCAAGGCGTGGATAGACGACCTCGAAGCCAGAGAGCGCGAGCGGACCGGCATCGACTCGCTGAAAGTCGGGCACAACTCGGTCCACGGCTACTACATCGAGGTGACGAACCCGAACCTCGACGCGGTGCCCGACGACTACAACCGCAGACAGACCCTGAAGAACTCCGAGCGGTTCTACACGCCGGAACTCAAGGAGCGCGAGGACGAGATTCTGCGGGCCGAGAACCGGGCCGACGACCTCGAACACGAGTTGTTCCGGGAGGTCCGGGCGACGGTCGCCGCCGAGTCCGAGCGAGTGCAGGCCGTCGCCGACGCGCTCGCCCGCCTCGACGTGTTGGCCGCGCTGGCGGAGGTGGCCGCCACCCGCGACTACGCCCGACCCGAAATCGGCGGCGACGGGATTCACATCGAGGGCGGTCGCCACCCCGTCGTCGAGCGTACCCAGCAGTCGTTCGTGCCCAACGACGCCCACCTCGATTCCGACGAGTCGTTCGCGGTCATCACCGGCCCGAACATGTCGGGCAAATCGACGTACATGCGGCAGGTCGCGCTCGTCACGGTCCTCGCCCAGACCGGGAGTTTCGTCCCGGCGGCGAGCGCCCGCATCGCGCCGGTGGACCGCGTGTTCACCCGCGTCGGCGCGAGCGACGACATCGCCGGGGGTCGCTCGACGTTCATGGTCGAGATGACCGAACTCGCCGCGATTCTGGAGGGCGCGACCGACGAGTCGCTGGTCCTGCTGGACGAGGTGGGTAGAGGCACCAGCACGACCGACGGTTTGGCCATCGCCCGCGCCGTGACCGAACACGTCCACGACGAGGTGGGCGCGCTGACCCTCTTCGCGACCCACCACCACGAACTCACCGAGACCGCGGCCGACCTGCCGCGGGCGTTCAACCTCCACTTCGCGGCCGAGGGGACCGACGAGGAGGTGGTCTTCGACCACGACGTGCGCCGGGGCGCGGCCACCGCCTCGTACGGCGTGCAGGTCGCCCGCGAGGCCGGGGTGCCCGACGAGGTGGTCGGGCGGGCGCGGGAACTGCTCGCGGAGGCGGAGGCGGCAGACGTGGACGTCGAGGACGGGACCGAGGAGTCCGAAGGAGAAGCCCCCGAACCAGCACCGAAGGCCATCGCCGACGGCGCGACCGACGAACTCGCCGAGCGACTCCGAGACGTGGACGTGGCGACGATGACGCCGCTGGAGGCGATGAACGAACTGGCGGAACTGAAACGCGAAGTGGAGTAACCGCCACCGGAAAGCGGACGGTCCGTCGGAGAGTCAGTGCGAGGAGATTCGCGGCGCGACGACGTACTCGACCGACCCCGCGCCGTCGGCGAACTCGTACGCGATAGTGGCCGGTTGCTCGATTCCGAGGCGGAGCCGAATTTCTGCGTCCGTGGGCATCGCGCGGTCGATGGCAGTCAGATAGTCGAGCGAGAACAGCGAGTGGGCCTCGCCCGTGGTCAGGTCCGCGAGGTCTTCGGCGGGGAGCGCCAGCGACACGTCGTCGGTGTCGCCCGTCGCCTCGACGTAAAAGGCGTCCTCGTCGTCGTCGATGCCGAGCGCGAGGTGGTTCGAGACCATGTCCGCGGCCCGGACGGCCCGGTCGAAGTCGTCGGCGTCCGCGACCACCTCTCCGGCGAAGTCGAATCCGCCGCTCGGACTATCGGGCGGCCGTCGAATCGTCTCCGGGTCGAGCAGCGCGAGCGTGTACTCTAGGCCGTCGATGTGGATTTCGAGCGTGCGCGTCTCTGACGCGAGGTCGAACTCCACGAGTTGACCGCTGTCGGCCATCTGAACCACGTCCCCGAGGCGAGAGAGGTCCACACCGGTGTGGACGCCGGTAGTCTCGTACGACTCGAACGCGGCGCGTCCGAGGGTGAGTTCGACCGAAGCGACCGTCGCCGGGTCGACGCCAGCCATTCTGAGGCCCTCCGCTTCCAAACGGAGGTGACACTCGTCGAACAGCGCGTCGACCAACTCGACGGCCATCTGTATCGCGTCGGCGTCCACGATAGCACGGAACGGTCGCGTCGGTGCGTCGGCCGCGTCGCTGGAATTCGTGTCCGGAGCTGATTCGCTCATGATTGGGCGTCGGTAGAGTCAGAGAGCAGACATATAAGCATTAGGTGTATAAACAGATACATAATCAGAAACCAGTTATATTTTTATCCCTATAATCGAGGCTATAACCCAATACGGAGTATGAGTGGAGATGAGCGAGACCGCGGTATCTTGAGTAAGGCCGACCGAGCGTACCTACGCGGCGAGACGGAGTTCGCAAGCGTCCAATCCGAGCGGAATGCACGGGCGAGAATTCGCGAACGTATTCACGACGCGATTCTCGACTTCGAGGTGCTCGTAGAGTGTCTCTCGGAGCGAGACCGGCGACTCGTCGTAGAGAATCAGTTCGAGAGCGCGGACGGTACCGAAGCGTTCGACGCGCTGGTGTCCGCCGTCGCCTTCCTCTACCGAGTAACCAAGGACACCGACCTCGAGTTCGAGACGGTCCTTAGCGAGGCGGTCAACCTCGCGGAGGCGAGTGACGACCGGGCCGCGACGGTGCGACTCGACCTGACGTTCCAGTCGCTCACCGCCGAACAGTTGCGACACAAGCTAGAGCGGGGAGAGAGCCTGTCACTCACCGAAATAGCGTTCCTCCACGAGAGCGACGAAGTGCGGATGGACGAGTTGGCCCGGTACTTCCGAGACGCCGACGACTCCACGCCGGAGGTCGACGACGGGCGGATTCAGTCGAAGGTGACCAACTTCTGAGCGTCGGGTCGGAGGCTCACTCCGGCGGCCCCAACGACACGAACTCCAACCCCTTCTCGCCGAGTAGCGTCCTCGCGCGTTCCGTCACCGAGGGCGAGACGAGAATCCCGCGAATCTCGGCGTCGGCGTGCAGGTCCCGCTCCAGCGCCTCGACGTACCGGTCGAGTTGGCCCACCGCGTCCGGGCCGACGCGCTTGCGCTTGAGTTCCACGACGACCGTCGCGCCCTCGCGGTCCTTGCCGTAGATGTCGACCGCTCCGGCGGGCGTCTCGCGCTCGGTGGCGAGGGGTTCGAATCCCTCCTCGACGAGGCCCGGGTCGTCCAGAATCCGCTGGCGGAGGTCCTCCTCGGTGCCCGACAGCGAGAGGTCGCGCTCGTCGGTCACGTCGAACGTCGAGACCTGCTCGACCCGCTCGAAGGCGACCGTCAGTTCCTCCTCCGGGCCGGTCCGGCGGCTCTCGATTCGGACCTCGCCGTCGGCGAGGCGGACCTCGTGGGCGCACCCCGGCGGTTGCCAGTTGACCGGCTTTTGGCCCTCGTCGGTGTGGACCAGCGCGGTGCCGTCGGGTTTGAGGACGACCAGTCTGTCGCCCGGCCCGAGGTGGCTGGCGGCCCGGCCCTCGTACTCGACCGTACAGCGTCCGAAGACGGTTATCATGTCGGCGCGGTCGATGGCGGTCGCGATGCGCTGGCGGGCCGTCTCGGGGTCGGGCCGGTGGAGCGCGTCGGCCGCCGCGGGGTCGCCGTCTGCGAGTGTCACTGGCAGTAGGTAGGCGGCGAGCGCACTAAAGCGGCGCGTGTCGGTCGGGTGGCAGGACCGTCCGAGCGCGGATTAGCCGGGGAGAATCACCTCCCGGTCGTCGGTCCACGAGCGAACGCGGTCGGCGAGGTAATCGGCGGCCGCGCCGCGGCCGAGCGCCCCGCGGTCCACCATCTCCCCGACGACCGCCTTCGTCCCCCGGACCCACCCGCGGAAGTAGTTCGCGTCTTCGGGGACCGCTTCGACCAGCGCGCCGTGTCCGACCGTCTCACTCCGCTCGACGGTATCGCTGTCGACTTCCAGACCGAACCAGACCGGGTGGAACGCGGTGGGCCGGTAGTCCGCGGAGACGCGGTAGAACGCCTCGTGGTGGAGGAAATCGAGGTGGTTCGCCGCAGCGTCGGCCAGCGAGCGAGCGGTCGCTATCGGCTCGGGGTCCACCGCGAATCGCGTGTCGGCGGCGTAAGGCGCGTCGGCCGAGATGCGGTCGAGGAGTGCGAACTCAGCGCCGCCCCAGTGCGAGCGGTGGAGGTCGTAGGCGGCGTCGGGAGGGTCGGCGGAGTCGCCGCGTTCGGCCGCGGAATCGCCTGCGTCGTCAGTCGAGCGGTCGGTCGCGTCGTCGCGTCGATAGGCGAGGAGTGCGCGGTGTCCCATCGAGCGAGGTTCGTCACTTTCTCCGGTTTAAACGTACGCGAGGTCGGGGACCGCGGAGTCGGCGTCCTCTCGACTTCGCGCCCGGCACCGTCTCCCCCTCGACCCGGCGCGCGAACCCGCGATAAATCATTTGTTGCGATATGAAATCAGGTATTTCCGGCGAGAAGGGGCGACTCAGAGGCGGTTGCTCGTCGCGTTGGCCGGATTCGTCGCTCGTCGAACCATCAGACTCCTCACCTCTGTTTCGGACAGAAAACTAGCAACCGCTCTCGGACCGTAAATCGGCAGTTTCCCCGAGTGTCGGTTCGGCGAAGGAGTTCGACCGCTATCGCGTCGAAGTCACGAGATGGCGCCGTCCTTCTCGTCGGCCGGAGTGAGGTGTTCGGCACCCCAGTCGTGCATCTCCTCGATGAGCGATTCGAGCGACTCGCCGCGCTCGGTCAGCGAGTATTGCACTCGAACCGGTTTCTCGCTCACGATTTCGCGGTTTACCAGTCGCTTCTCTTCGAGGTCGTCGAGGCTGTCCGAGAGGACCTTGCTGGAGATGCCGTCCACGTCGTCTTTGAGTTCGTTGAACCCCATCGGGCCGCCCTGAAGGAGTCGGTGGACGACCACGGGGTGCCACTTCTTCCCGATCAACGTCGCGGTCGAGGTGATGGGACACCAGTCCTTTCCGGCGCACCACACCGAGAGTCGCTCGTCGGCGTCGCTCATGGGCGCAGGTACTCGGCCCGCCGTCTAAAAGTTACCCGTACCAATCTAGTTACCGAGGGTAACTGCTCGCGGAAAATCTGGGCGTCGCCGGTCCCCCGATTCCTCGGCCCCTTTCCGGTGACTCACTCCTCGGCTATCCACCCGCCGAGCGCCCCGGCGAGCGCGCTCTCCAGTCCCATCACGAGCGCGACGAGAAGGACGACGAGGAACGCCCCGCCGCCGAGGAGCGACCCGAAGGGACCGAACCCGGCCACGCCGGCGGCGGTGACCGCGACGCCGAGGACGGCCGCGACGAAGATTCCCCCGAGCGACCCCGCGAGCAGGCCGTGCCACGCCCCGCGTCCGGCCCCGCCCGCGGCCACGTACCCGGCGACGAACCCGCCGACCAGTCCCGCGGTGAGTTGGCCGAGTCCCGGGACGGCGAGACCGACTATGCCGACCACGCTCATGACGACGAATCCGACGCCGACCGCGTACCAGTTCGTCATACCGGTCCGCATACGTTCTCCGCGCGGTTAAGCGTTGGTCGGCGACTCCTCGAACGCCGAGAGGTCGAAGTGGCGACCGCCGCGGAACCAGTCGAGACCGATGTACGCCAGCGTCAGGCCGCCCACTCCCCCGGCGAGCGCGGCGAGTAGAGGTTCGAAGTCGCCGGACACTCCGGCCAGTTCGGAGGGCACCCGCACGACCATCTGGAGGCCGAGACAGACGTTCCCGAGACCGACAGACTGGTACCACCGGAGGTCCCCGACCGGGGCGTCGAGACCGCCGAGGACGTACAGCGCCGACGCGCCGAACCAGAGCGCGAGCGTCGCCAGCGCGGTCGGGTCCGCCAGCGATTCGACGCCGAACGCTGCGAGGAACCCGACGCCGAAGAGGGCGAAAAAGACGCCGACGACCGCGAACCAGACGCGTTTCACGTCCGCGAGTACGTCGATGTCCCCGATAAATCCCGGTGCCCACCGACCGCGCTCACTCCAAGCCGACTTTCTCTGCGTACTCCTCGAAGACCGCCCACGAGGGGTCGGACTCGGGTTTCCGGGCGCGCTCGCCGTCCACGAAGACGCCCTCTCCCTCCCGGACCTCGCCGATTTCGGCCGCCGGGATACCCTCGGATTCGAGGGCGTCCAGCACGTCCGCCGCGCCGCCGGACTCGACCGTCAGCAGGAGCGTCCCCTCGCTCGTCGCGGCCCACGGGTCGATGCCGAAGAAGTCGCACGACTCCGCGACGCCCGGCAAGACGGGTACCGCCGACGAGTTCACGTCGAGGCGGACGCCGCCCGCCTCGGCGAGTTCGACCAGCGCGCCCCGGAGGCCGCCCTCGGTCGCGTCGTGCATCGCGGTGACGGGACCGGCGGCCGCGGCGGTCAGCGCGTCCCGGACCGGGCTCATGTCCCAGAACCGCTCCTTGGCCGCCTCGACGGTCGAATCGGGGAGGTCCACCGCGTCCTCGAACAGCGTGACCAGAAAACCAGCGACTTCGACCGCGGGACCCTTCGTCACGAGGAGGCGGTCGCCCGGCGTCGCGCCGTCGGGCCGGACC
This sequence comes from Halorussus limi, assembly GCF_023238205.1. NCBI lineage: Archaea > Methanobacteriati > Methanobacteriota > Halobacteria > Halobacteriales > Haladaptataceae > Halorussus > Halorussus limi. The sequence continues at coordinate 1,863,803 of NZ_CP096659.1, read as the reverse complement.
ACCTCCTCGGGGTCGCCGACCGCCAGCGTGGTCGCGCCGCCGACCCACGGGTACCGACACCCGCCGTAGCGGGCGGTGTGGCCCGTCACGACGCTGACCCCGAGTTCGCTGGCCTCGCGGTCGAACGCCTCCCAGACCGCGCCGAACTCCTCGTCGGTCATCTCGGGCGGGAGCGTGAACGTGACCGAGAGGTGCGAGGGCGGGATTCCGGAGACCGCGGCGTCCGAGAGCGCGACGTGGACCGCGAACCACCCGGCCTTCTCGAACCCCAGCGCCGGGACGAGCGAGAGGGGGTCGCTCGCGAGGACGACCGCCCGTCCGCCGACCTCCACGACGCCGAAGTCCACGCCGTGTTGCGGTCCGAGCGCCACGTCGTCGCGGTCGGCCCCGAGGTTGGGGTAGATGTACCGGTCGAAGAACGCGCGGTCTACCTTGCCGAGGTCGGTCATTGGCGGGGGTTGTGTCGGCGCGGACTAATCGGTGCTGGTTCCGAAGCGCGCGAGTCCGAGCGAGCGGGCCGGGCGACTCGAACGGACCGAACCACTTTCCCGGTCCGGTCCGAACGCACGACCATGGCCGAAATCGAAGCCGACACACTGCTCCCGAACGACCGAATGCGAAGCGGCGCGAGAGACGGCGAGATAACACAGATTCACCGCGGACGCCAGTACGCCGAGGAGGGCGACCGGTTCGAGGCGGACGGCGAGGCCTTCGAGGTCGTGGAAGTCCGCGAGCGGACGCTCGGCGACCTGACCGACGAAGACGCCCGGAAGGAGGGCATGCGGGACTTGGAGCAGTACCGCGAGATACTGAACCGGGCGCACGACGATTTCCAGTGGGACGACGACAGCGACGTCGTGTTGCACCGGTTCGAGAAGGTGGAGTCGTAGATTTCGGAGTCGTTCTCGTTCGGCGTGATTGCCAATTCTGGCGGAGTACGAGCGAGTCACCGACCACTGGCGAACGGTAGGAAAGTCGAAACGCGAGAAACCGAACGCCAGAGAATCGAGTCGAAACCCGACCGCGTTACCGACGCTCGCGCAGTTCCGCGCGCAGGTCGGCGAGGTCCATCTCCTTCATCGACAGCAGGACGAGCAGGTGATACACGATGTCGGCGCTCTCGTGGGCTATCTCCTCGCGGTCGTCGTCCTTCGCGGCCAGCAGGAGTTCGGTGGTCTCCTCGCCCAGTTTCTCCAGCACCGCGTTCTCGCCCTTCTCGTGGGTGAACAGCGAGGCGGTGTACGACTCGTCGGGCAGGGTCTCCTTGCGGTCCTCCACGACCGCGAACAGTTCGTCGAGGACGGCCGCGGTGTCCTCGGCGTCGTCGGCCGACTCGCCGGTCGGTCCGCCGGTCATGGTCCCAACTCCGCCACGTCTTGGATGTCCTGTAACTCGTCGAACTCCGCGGGGTCGCGCCGTCCGGACTCGAACACGTCGTCGGCGACCTCGATGGGCGCGTTGGTCCGGGCCGCGAGCGCCAGCGAGTCGCTCGGCCGGGCGTCGATTTCGGCCTCGCCGCGCGGCGTGTCGATGTGGAGGTCGGCGATGTAGGTGTTGTCCTCCAGCGCCGAGACCACGACCCGGGTGACCCGCCCGCCGAGTTCCTCCACGAGGTCGAGGGTGAGGTCGTGGGTCAGCGGTCGGCCGATGTCCTCGGCCTCCACGCCGCGAGCGATGCTGACGGCCTCCTCGAACCCGATGAAGATGGGAAGTACGCCGCCGTCGTCGTCCGGCGCGAGGACGACGACCGGTACCGGCCCCTCGTCGGTCATCGCGACTCGCACTGCGTCGATGTCGACGTCCATGCGCCTACCGACGGGTGCCAGAAAGAAAAGTCTGCCCTACTGGTCGGGGGTCGGTCGCTCGGGGAGGGTCACGCCGTCGTTCTCGAAGAACGCCAGTCCGTGAATCCGCGAGTCGGGTGTGAGTTCGGGGTGGAACGAGGTGGCGACCACCGGACCGTCCCGAATCGCGACCGGGCGGCCGTCCCACTCGGCCAGTACCTCGACGCCCTCGCCCACCGCGTCGATGAGCGGTGCGCGGATGAAGACGGCGGGGAACGGTTCGTCCAGTCCCTCGACCGCCAGCGGAGCCTCGAAACTGTCCTTCTGGCGGCCGAAGGCGTTGCGCTCGACGGTCGCGTCCACGAGGTCGAGGGTCCGAACGCGGTCGTCGCCCGCGTCGGTGGCGGCGACGATGAGGCCGGCGCAGGTCGCCAACACCGGCTTGCCCGCCTCGACGTGGGCGACTATCTCCGCGGCGATGCCCTCGTCGCGGAGCAGGCGCGAGATGGTGGTCGATTCCCCGCCGGGCAGAACGAGCAGGTCGCACTCGGGCGCGAGGCCGCTGTCGCGAATCTCCACGACTTCGGTCTCGCGGCCGTGGGCCTCGCCCGCGCGCCGGACGGCCTCGGCGTGTTCGCTCACGTCGCCCTGCACTCCGACGACGCCCGCTTTGAGAGTCATGTCGGCGAGTACGGAGTCGGTCTTCAAAAGTTGCGCGTCTCGGCAATCGGCTACGTGCGGTCGCTTGACCGCGACCTTACTTACGGTCACTCGACCGTGACCCTACTCCCCATCGCTCGACCGCGACCCCACCCACGTCCCGAGCGTCAGACCGTAGACGACGTGGCCGACGTGGAACACCAGCGACTCGTCGGGGTCGGGGTCCATGCCGAGCAGTCGCCGGAGGACGACTCGCTCGCCGAACATCGAGAGCGCGAGGGCGTAGCCGACGCCCGCGAGCAGACCGACCTCCTCGCGGCGGGCCTCCGTGTCGGGGTCGTCCGACGGCGTCACGTCGAGGAGCGCGCCCATCGCGCCGAACGCCGCGCCGCCGATAGTGCCGTAGAGCAGGTGGAGGACGAGCGCCTGCACCGGGTAGTCGTCCTCGTCGCCGCCGCCGACGTAGGTCGCCCAGAAGCGCGCGGTCGGCGGGAGCGACCGCGAAATCGGAAGCCGATACGCGGTCATGACGAGCGTCGCGACGAACCCGCCGACCGCTCCCTCGCGGACTCGTTCCAAGCGCGGCGAGGCCGACGAGGAGTCAGACGGGCGGTCGCGCTCGGTGTCGGTTTCTGGAAGGAGACGCATCTCACGCCGACTACGAGAACGGTACCGATAGAACTGGCGGCCCCGGAGGTACCGTTACAGTCCGAGGATGTTCACGACTTCGATGAGGACGCCGAAGAGGACGCCGAAAGCGACGACGGTCTTGGGGTCGATGCGGACGGCGTTGCGGTCCTCGGCGTCGAAGTATCGGACGAGTCCGGCGCTGGACATCAGTCCGCCGGAGTTCTGGCCACTGCTCATGTACGGTCGTCCGGTCGCCCCTCGCGTAAACCTTTCGGAGCGTCGTCCGGGGCGGCGACGAATCGAACGCGGCAAAGCGACGCGGGTGGGAAACCCTTATGCGCGAGGCGAAGATAGTTCCGCCAGAACACCGATGACTGTCACGCTGAAGGACTTTTACGCGGACTGGTGTGGACCCTGCAAGACCCAAGACCCCATCCTCGAAGAGATGGAGGAAGACTGGGACGAGAGCGTCGAGTTCGAGAAAATCGACGTGGACGAGCATCAGGACGTGGCCAACGAGTATCAGGTTCGCTCGATTCCGACCATCGTGGTCGAGAACGACGACGGCGTCGTCGAGCGGTTCGTCGGCGTCACCCAGCGCGAGGAACTCGAAGACGCGCTTCAGGAAGCGGGCGCGTAGGCGACTCGTCACCACCGAACCGGTTTTTTCTTCGAGCGGAACGACGCACACCGACGGGTAGCGCTGGTTGACGCAGTCTGTTGGCTACCGTATTCTGCTGGCGGTCGCGCCAGCGGCGGGACTTCCAGCGCGCTCGTGCCGTCTCAGTAAGACCGCTATAGTTATCCCTGAAACTCCTATAGACAAGTGAAAGGTTGAAACTTATGTCTAAAAGAAAGAAAGTTGTTTCTCTTTGCGTGGCGCGTCGGCCGCCGACACGCTACAGTCCGTAGATTTCGCCGAACTTCTCCTCGGCGTAGTCGAGGAAGTAGTCGGCGGTCAGGTCCTCGCCGGTCGCCTCCCGAATCAGTTCGTCGGTGGTGTACCGCGAGCCGTGACGGTGGACGTTCTCGGTCAGCCAATCGCGGATGGGCCCGAAGTCGCCCGCCGCAATCAGACCGCGGGGGTCGTCGAGTTCCTCCTCGATGGTCGCCCAGAGTTGGGCCGCGAGGACGCTCCCGACCGTGTAGTTCTGGAAACTGGCGAACCCGCCGGTCCAGTGGATGTCCTGCAGGCAGCCCTCCGAATCGGAGTCGGGCCGAACGCCCAGATACCGCTCCATCTTGTCGTCCCACGCGGCCGGAATCTCGCTCACCGCGAGGTCGCCCGAGACGAACTCGCGCTCTATCTCCGACCGGAGGATGATGTGCATGTGGTAGGTGAGTTCGTCGGCCTCGGTCCGAATCAGGCTGCCCGACTCGATTCGGTTGGCGGTCCGGTAGGCCTCCTCGGGCGTCACGTCCGAGACCTGCGGGAACCGGTCTTTCACGGTCGGCAGGACGAGTTCCCAGAACTCCCGGGTCCGCCCGACGTGGTTCTCCCAGAAGCGCGACTGGGACTCGTGGACGCCGCTGGAGCGCGGTTGGCCGAGCGGCGACCCGTAGGCGTCGTCGCGGAGGCCGAGCGCGTAGGTCGCGTGGCCGAACTCGTGGACGGTCGAACTGACCGCCCCGAGGAGGTCTGTCTCGTCGAACCGGGTCGTGATGCGGGCGTCGAACTGGTTGCCCGACATGAACGGGTGAGCCGAGGTGTCGAGGCGGCCCCGGTCCCAGTCGTAGTCCAGCAGGTCCAGCACGTCGCGCGAGAGAGACTCCTGAGCGTCCACGTCGAAGGTCCCGTCGAAGGCGTCGGGTATCTCCTCGCTGGCCCGAATATCATCGATAAGCGGGACGAGACCGTCCTTCAACTCCTCGAAGATTCGCTCGACGGTGTCGAGTTCGAGGTAGGGTTCGCGGTCCTCGAACATCACCTCGTAGGGGTCCCGGTCGGGGTCGATGTGCTCGGCACGCTCGACCCGGAGGTCGAGCAGGTCCGAGAGAATCGGCTCGAACGCCGAGAAGTCGTCGTCGGCCTTCGCCTCGCGCCAGTCGTCCTGCGCCTCGGACTGGAGGCGACTGTGCTCTTCGACCAGTCGCTCGGGCACCTGCGTCGCCCGGTCGTACTCGCGGCGGAGTTCCCGGACGACCGCCGCCTGCTCGTCGGTCAGGTCCTCGTCCTCGGCGGCGTCGAGGAGTCGCTCGGTCTCGTCGGCGGTCAGTTGCTCGTGGGTGACCGCCGAGAGCGCCGACAGTTGCTCCGAGCGGGCGGGCGTCCCGCCCTCGGGCATCATCACTTGCTGGTCCCAGTAGAGAACTCCGCTCCCGTCCTGAAGCGCGTTGATTCGCTCGTATCGGTCGAGTAAGTCGTCGTACGCGTCGGCCATACCCTCGCGTCGCTTGCCCGACGTATCAAGATGAGGGTGGCGGCGAAAGCGTGGGGTTCGTCACCACACCTCCGGCGTCGCCGAACGTTCTTCGAGACCGAGATGCGCTGCGAGGCGGACCTCGAACCGGGCTTGGCTCACAGTATCGAGTCAGGCGAGTGGAGCCGCGAGTTCCCGTTTCGAGTGCGCGAACGCGGGACGGCCAGAGAAGCGAAGAAGGCGCTCGAACGGGGCTGAGGCGCGCTACTGGTAGTCGTCGAGTTCGTACAACTCGCCGTACTTCGACTTCACGTAGTCGAGGAAGTAGTCGGCGGTGTACTCCTCGCCGGTCGCCTCCCGAATCAGGTCGTCGGTGGTGTAGCGACTCCCGTGGCGGTGAATCTCCTCGGTCAGCCAGTCGTGGAGCGGTTCGAAGTCGCCCTCCGCGACCTTCTCGTCCAGATTCTCGATGTCGTCCTCCGCGGCGTCGAACAGTTGGGCCGCGAGGACGCTCCCGAGCGAGTAGGTCGGGAAGTAGCCGAAGTCGCCGTGGCTCCAGTGGATGTCCTGCAGACAGCCCTCGGCGTCGGAGTCGGGCCGGATGCCCAGATACTCCTCGTACTTGTCGTTCCAGACCTCGGGCACGTCCTCCACGTCGAGGTCGCCCCGAATCAGGTCGCGCTCGATTTCGAACCGGACCACGATGTGCATGTGGTAGGTGAGTTCGTCGGCCTCGACCCGGATGAGGTTGTCCTCGTAGACCTCGTTGGCGGCCTCGTACACGTCGTCGACGCTCGCGTCGTCGAGTTTGTCGGGGAAGCGCTCTTTCACCTTCGGCAGGAAGCGCTCCCAGAAGGCGCGCGACCGGCCGACGTGGTTCTCCCAGAGCCGCGACTGGGACTCGTGGACGGTCATGTCGCGCGAGTCGCCCAACGGCGTGCCGTAGTCCTCTCGGGGGAGTCCGAGCGTGTAGGTCGCGTGGCCGAACTCGTGGACCGTCGCCATCAGCGCGCCGAGCGGTTCGTCGGGACTGAACCGGGTCGTGACGCGGGCGTCGAACTGGTTGCCCGACGAGAACGGGTGCGGGGCGGTGTCGAGGCGGCCGTGGTCCCAGTCGTAGCCGAGCGTGTCCAGCACGTCGCGGGCCAGTTCCTCCTGCGTGTCGGTGTCGAACTCGCCGGAGAACGTCTCGGTGGCGAGGTCGGCGTCGGACTCCCGAATCGCGTCGATGAGCGGGACGAGTTCCTCGCGGAGTCGGTCGAGGACGCGCTCGGCGGTCTCGACGCCGAGGTAGGGTTCGTAGTCCTCGAACAGCACCTCGTAGGGGTCCCGGTCGGGGTCGATGTGTTCGGCCTGCTCGCGCTTGAGTTCGACCAGTCGTTCGAGCGTCGGCGCGAACGTCGAGAAGTCGTCCTCCTCGCGGGCCTCCTTCCAGACGGGCATCGCTTCGGAGGAGACCTGCGAAATCTCCTCCACGAGGTCCTGTGGCACTCGGGCGGCCCGGTCGTGCTTGCGCCGGACCTCGCGGACGACCGCCTCCTGCTCGTCGGTCAGGTCCTCGTCCTCCAGTTCGTCGAGCAACTCGGCCATCTCGTCGGACGTGAGAATCTCGTGGGTCACCGTCGAGAGCGCCGAGCGCTGCTTCGACCGGGCGGGCGTCCCGCCTTCGGGCATCATCACCTCTTGGTCCCAACCGAGGACGCCCCCGGCGTGCCCGAGGTTCGTCAGTCGCTCTACCTTGTCGATGAACTCCGAGTAGGTGTCGGACGCCTCGTCGGCGGCGGCTTCGCTTGCCATCGGACGGTCGTAAGGTGGCACGCGTTATCAAAAGTCGGGTTTCGACTCGAAACGGTCTCGGCGCGACGCACCGACGCCGGCCGCTTCAGAACGACTCCGCGACCCCGCGGTAAATCTCGTAACAGCGCTCCAGCACTTCGACGCTCGCGCTCTCGGTGTCGGTGTGGGCCTCGCCGGGTTCGGCCGCGCCGCAGACCACGCAGGTCGTCCCGGTCTCGGCCAGCCATCCCGCGTCGGTCGCGTGGGGTTTCGAGACGAGTTCCGGCGCGCGGTCCCGTCCTTCCTGCGCCTCACGCGCGGACGTCAGCACCGTCTCGGCGAAGTCCGCATCGTCGCACCGCATCGGCGGGAGGTCTTGGTCGACGGTCCACTCGACGCCCTCGATTTCCTCGACGCGCTCCAGCGGCGCGCGCTCGCCGGGGACGGTGCGCTCGTCAACCGTCACCTCGCACTCCTCGGGAACGACGTTCCACGCGCTCCCGCCGTCGATTCCCGTGACGGCGACGCTTCCGCGGACCGCCTCGCCGAGGACTTCGACCGCGGGAAATTCGAGGTCCCGAATCGCGTCCACCGCGTCGCAGGCCCGGTAGACCGCGTTCTCGCCCGACTCGGGTTCGCTGGCGTGGGCCGCCGCGCCGCGGGCGGTGACGGTGCTTCCCCGGCGGCCCTTGTGCGCGACCGCCACGTCGGTGACGCCCGGCGCGGAGTACCCGGTCGAGCCTTCGCCGACGACGGCGTAGTCGGGCGTGAAGCCATCCTCGATGGCCGCCCGCGCGCCGATACCGCCCTGCTCCTCGCCGACGAAACTGGCGAAAACGAGTTCCGGAGCGGATTCGTCGGCGGGGTCGTCGTCGGACTGCGTCCGACCGCTCACGGTGTCGCCCACCGCGGCGTCTCGGAACGCCAGCATGGCGGCCGCCACCGAACCCTTCATGTCGGCGGTCCCGCGGCCGTAGAGGCGGCCGTCGCGCTCCTCGACTGTGTACGCACCGTCGGCGGTGGTCTGAGAGTCGGCCGGCGGCACCACGTCGTGGTGGCCGACCAGCGCGAGCGATTCGCCGCCGGAACCGCGTCGGGCGAGGACGTTCCCGGTCGGGTCTCGCGTCACGTCGGCGTCGGTCTCTTCGCGGAGCCAGTTCTCGACGAAGTCGCCCGCCTCGGTCTCGTCCTCGTGGGACGGAATCGAGACGAGTTCGCGGGTCAACTCGGTGAGTTCGCTCATGGCAGTGGTGTGGTCCGCTAGCCGCTTGAAATCGCGGGTCGCGGAACGTCGACGCGCGGACGCCGGACCGACGCACCGACGCGGACTACAGTTGCTCGCGCTCGTACTCCCGGACTTGCTCCTGCAGGCGGTCGAGTTCGGCGGCGACTTCGGGGTCGGCGTCGTCGCTCAGGCGGTCGATTTCCGCCCGAAGCTCCTTGATGCGGTCGGGATACGGCGGGTCCTCGCCCGACTCCATCGCTCCCAGCGACTCCTCGATGGAGTCGAGCGTCAGGCGCACGCCGCGGTCGGCGTCGGTGTCCTCGCGGATGCGCCGGATTTCCTCGTGAATCGCGTCGAGTTCGGCCATGTCCGACTCGACGTGCCCCGCGAGAAAAGGCGTGATGGCTCTCTCGGAGCCAGTAGCGTGACACAGCATCTCTGCCCGTCTTCCGAACGTAGCGCCGGCCAGAAGGTGCGAAATCGGCGCATTGCCGGTCGTCCTCGGTCGAGAGTGCTTGACAAATCGGGCACAAGCCGAAAAAGGGTGGCTCTGTTACATCGTCCATGTCTGGGGAGATGCGGTCTACGACGGACGAATCCGGAGATGACGCCGAGGGACCGCCGGCGAACATCTCCGACGAGCAGGCCGAGGGCGTCACGACCGAGCGACCGACGACTGCGGAGGGGCGGTGTGGCTACACACACGAAGCGAGCGCCGTCACCAATCTCGGCGGCGTCTGTTGCTGGCGGCCGGTCTGGGGCGAGACCGACCGGTGTATCTGGCACGCCGACGTGGCCCAGAAGCCCTCGCGCGAGTTGGAGAACGCCGCGCCGACCGTCGGCGACCGCCTCGACGGGGCTATCTTCCGCGACGTGGAGCTTTCGGGGAGCGATTGGCTCGCTGACCGGACCATCACCGACGCGCGCTTCGTCAACTGCAACCTCGAAGATACCGACGTGAGCGGGTCCGACCTCCGGTACTCCCACTTCGAGGGCGTGGACGCCCAGTCGGTGAACCTCCGGGGAGCGAACCTCGAACACACCGAGTTCCACCGGACCGACCTCCGGGGGGCCGACCTCTGCGGCGCGCGCCTCCACTACGCCGTCTTCGACAACGCCCGCGTCGACGAGTCCACGAACTTCGGCGACAACGTCGTCTACGAGGACGAACTGCTCGACGCCGAGGACGACGGTATCACGTCGCTGCGCATCCGACGCCAGCACGACGGCGACGGAAGCCGCATGACCCGCTACGAGGCGGCCCACTGGACGTACAAGGAACTCCAGCGACTCACCGAGGAGAACGGGCTGACCGCGGCCTCGCGGAACTACTACATCCAGCAGAAGGACGTTCGCAGGCGCGAGGCGTGGGAGTACGGCTCCTACCCCCGCGCGCTGGGCAAGGAGACGTGGCGCTGGACGACCGGTTACGGGTCGAACCCGTGGCGAGTCATCGCCACGGCCGCCGTCGTCATCGTCGTCTGTGCGATTCTGTTCCCGCTGGTCGGCCAGATACACGACGGGACGCCGAGCGGCGTGCCGGTCAAGTACTACTTCGACCCCGGCAGCGGCCTCTACTACAACGTCGTCGTGTTCTTCCAGAGCCTCTACTTCAGCGTCGTCACGTTCGCCACGCTCGGCTACGGCGACATGCAACCGGTGTTCATCTGGGCGCGAGCGGTCGCCGCCGCGGAGGCGCTCTTCGGCCAACTGCTGATGGCCCTGCTCGTGTTCGTCCTGACGCGAAACGTGACGTGGTCGGAGTGAAGCGAGTCGCGGGGAACCGATTCGAGGGGCGGCGATTCTGCTGGCTTTCGCTCGACGTGGATTCTCCCGGCTTTCGCCCGACGTAGACCGGTCGGCGACGGCGGGCCGACCGGTGTCGCCGCGGTACCGCCGAGCGTGTCAGATACCGCAGTCGTCCACGTACTCGAATCCCTCGTCGTAGTCGTCGTCCGCGTCGTCGGACTCGGCGCGGTCGAAGGTGGCGTCGCCGGCGTCCGAGCGGTCGGGACCGCCGCGGCCGAAGTGAGAACGGTCGGAGTCGTCGCGGTCACTGTCGGAGTCGCCGCCGGACTCGCCCGCCCCGGATTCGGCGGTCGCGGCCGCGTCTCCGAACGCGGCCTCGGCGTCGGACGCCGGGGTCTCGGCGCGCTCGTCGTCTAACTTCCGCTCGATGGCGTCGGCGACCCACGCCTCCAGCGACTCGCCGCCGTCGAGTCGGTCGTCGATGCGCGACTTCGTCTCGGCCTCGACCGTGACTACGAGGTGTTCGTGACGCATGGACCGCGATTACGAGACTCGCGCGGATAAGTTAGTCGTCCGTTCGGGTGGTCCGTCCGCCGGTGCGAGTCGAAGGCACGGCCGGGTCGGTCAGTCGTCAACCGCCTCGGCGGCCTCCTCTGCCGCGCCGTTCGGGCGGGCCATATCGAACGCGGCGACGGCGAGCGCGCCGACCTGATTGAACACGAGGTCGTTGACGATGTCGTCGACGCCGTACTGGACCAGCGGCGCCTTCCCGCCGAGGAGCGAGGCCAGTTTCTCGGTTCCGAACTCCAGAATCTCCCAGAAGACGCCGAACGCCATGACGAAGACGAGGATGAACGCGAACTGGAGTTCGCTCGGGAGCGTCGTCCGGTCGGACTCGCGGTCGATGGCCTTGACGGTGGCGTAGCCAGCGCCCGCGACGATGGACGCGGAGAGGGCGTGGGCGACCGAGTCGTACCACGGCACGTTCCGGTAGGGCCCGAGGAACCCGGCCGCGTGGACGAACACCGCGGTCGAAATCCAGAGGACGTAGCTCACGTCCAGCGAGATGCCCGCGTCCCGGCGCAGGACCGCCGGGACGAACGTGACCCCCAGCGAGACGCCGGCGTTGACCGCGACCCCGGTTTTGCCGCGGGCGAGGCCGTAGAAGACGAGACCGGCCAGTCCCGCCTGTAGCAGGCGGACCAGCCAGCGTTCGCGCTCCTCGTTCAGCAGGTCAGAGTCGGCCGGTCGGCCGGTCATCCGCGCTCGCCCCCCGAGAGGTCCGACGCCCGCCGGTCGGTCGGGTCGAGATACGCGAAGTGGACCTCGAAGACGAGCGCCGCGGCGACCCCGGCGACGGTCGCACGGACGAACTCCCACATTACGGCGTCTATCGTCGGCAGGAGGTCGGTTCCGAGCCATAAGTCGGAGTAGAACTGGAGGACCACCCAGACGCCGATGGCGGCCATCGTCGCCATGACCACCGTCGCGTCGGCGAACCACGGGGCCATCTCGGCGTCGGTGAACACCGCCAGTTCGACCACGACCGCCAGCGCCACCGCGGCGACCCCGACGTAGACCGCGTAGTCGGTCAGCCACGGGAGGTCGAACGCCCGCGTCGCCGCGGGCAGGGCCGCCAGCGCGGTCACGGACGGCGGCAGGACGGTTCCCAAGTCCTCGGTGAGGAGCGGCGGCAGGACCAGAATCACGAGCGTCAGATCGAGGAACGCGGCCCACACGAGGTCGTGGCTCGCGACGCTCTCGACTATCGCCACGACGAGAAGTCCCACGAAGAGCCAACTGAGGCGGTCGGCCCGCTCCCCCGACAGCGAATCGAGCATGGTTCCGTCGGAAACAGGTCGTCCACGTGATTGAAGCTTGTTGCCCTCGCGTCGCCTGCACCGCTCCGCCCTCGCACGCCGCGCCCGCACCGCCCGCGTCCGACCAGACTTGCTTCCGACCGGACTCGCTCTCACCGGACTCACGCCCGACCGAAGTTGCGCCCGCCCGTGACCGCGGCGTCGAAGCGAAGTTCCCGACGTTCCGGGGGTGTCGAAGCATACCCCTTATGGGCGCGCCGACCCAAGACGGGTACATGAACGTTCTACCGGACACGAGCGTCGTTATCGACGGGCGAATCTCCGAGCGCGTCGAGAGCGGCGAGTTCGCCGACGCGACGGTGCTGATTCCGGAGGCAGTCGTCGCCGAACTCGAAGCGCAGGCCAACCGCGGCCAAGAGAGCGGATGGGACGGCCTCTCGGAACTCCAGCGACTCGCGGACCTCGCCGACGACGGCGACATCGAGGTCGAGTACGTCGGCGAGCGCCCGGACCCCGAGGCCGCGGGTCGCGCCTACGAGGGCGAAATCGACGCCCACATTCGGGAGTTGGCCGCCGACCACGACGCCACGTTCGTCACCAGCGACAGCGTGCAGGCCGAGGTGGCGAAGGCGAAGGGCCTCGACGTGGAGTACATCGCGCCCAAGACCGACGACACGGAAATCGACCGCCTCGCCATCGAGGAGTTCTTCGACGACCAGACGATGAGCCTCCACCTCCGGGCCGGGGTCGCGCCGATGGCCAAGCGGGGCGAAATCGGCGAGATGCACTACCAGCAGATTCGCGACGACGTCTCGACAGAGGAGCAACTCAAGGAGTACGCCAACGAGATAATCGACAGCGCCAAGCGGTCCAACGAGGGCTTCATCGAACTCTCCGAAGAGGGGATGACCATCGTCCAGTTCCGCGACTACCGAATCGCGGTCGCGGAACCGCCGTTCGCCGACGCGTGGGAGATTACCGCGGTCCGACCCATCGTCAAGACCGACATGGAGGACTACGAGTTCGCCGACGAACTCAAAGACCGCCTGCTCGAACACCAGCGCGGCGTCCTCATCTCGGGGTCGCCCGGCGCGGGGAAGTCCACGTTCGCGCAGGCGGTCGGCGAGTTCCTCGCGGACAACGACTTCGCGGTCAAGACGATGGAGAAGCCCCGCGACCTGCAGGTCGGCCCGGAAATCACCCAGTACACCGAACTGAGCGGCGAGATGGAGAAGACCGCCGACTCGCTGCTGATGGTCCGGCCCGACTACACCATCTACGACGAGGTCCGCAAGACCGACGACTTCGAGGTGTTCGCCGACATGCGACTCGCGGGCGTCGGGATGATAGGCGTCGTCCACGCGACCCGGGCCATCGACGCGCTCCAGCGCCTCGTCGGCCGGGTCGAACTCGGCATGATTCCCCAAATCGTGGACACCGTCGTCTACATCGAGGCCGGGAAGGTCGAGAAGGTCTACGACGTGACCACGCAGGTCAAGGTGCCCGAGGGCCTGATGGAGGAGGACCTCGCCCGCCCGGTCATCATGATTCAGGACTTCGAGACCGGCCGCCCCGAGTACGAAATCTACACGTTCAACCGGCAGGTCGTCACCGTGCCGCTGAACGAGGGCGAACGCGAGGAGAGCGGCGTCTCGAAACTGGCCAAGCAGGAAATCGAGCGGGAGATTCAGTCGGTCGCCCGCGGCGCGGTGGACGTGGAGGTGCAGGGCCAGAACCGCGCCACCGTCTACGTCACCGAGGACGACATCTCCTACGTCATCGGGAAGGGCGGCGGCCGCATCGAGGACATCGAGAACCGCCTCGGCATCGACATCGACGTGCGGACCCACGACGAGAAACCGCAGTCGGTGTCAGGTGCGAGTAGCGCTGGCGGCGCGGGCGGCGCGGCCGACGCCGGCGGCGCGCGCGGCGAAGTCGTGACCCCCGAAATCACCTCCCGGCACATCGTCCTTCCGACCGACGGTCACGCGGGCGAGACGGTCGAGGTGGAGGCCGACGGCGAGTACCTGTTCACCGCGACGGTGGGCCGCGGCGGCGACATTCAGGTCTCGCGAGGCAGTGCGATCGCGGAGGAACTGGAGCGGGCAATCGACCGCGAGCAGGCGATTACGGTCGTCGGGGCGTAAGTCGGAGTCCGATCCGCCTCGACGCACCCCGACTCGCAGTCGGTCTCGAACGCGCTCGGCGTGACTGTTTCTGTTTCGACTACTTCGACGGTAACGTTCGAGAGCGGCGCGTGAAGGTCGGCCCCAGTACTCCCGGCGCGGACGCGGAAAAACGGTCTCGCTCTCGCCCACGGCGGCGGTCGGACGCTCAGTCGGCGCAGTTCTTCGCGTCGGCGGAGTCGGCCGACGTGTCGCACGAGACGTCGATTTCGTAGAGGTTCTGGCGCGCGTCGGCGAAGTACACGTCCTCCTCGACTACCTCCAACTCCTCGAGTCGTTCGAGGGCGTACCGGACGGTCCGGGCCGACAGCATCGACTCCTCGACTATCTCTTTTTGGGTCAGCGCACCCTTGTATTCGAGTACCTTGAAGACTAACTTCGCACTCGGCGGTAGGTCGTCGATGTCCTCTAACTCGGACTGAGTTGCCATCGTTACGAATCGAAACACGCGACCAGTATAAAAGTATTGAGAACGTCTGGCACTGTCCCGCGGCGGGGACCCGGTCGGGAAACGCGAGGCGTCGAGTCTCCCGCACGTAACAAAAAGGCCTTCAACTCGGGTCCCCCAACGTCTCGCATGGCGACCGAACAGGTATCCGAGCGGCGGTCCTCCCACGTCCGGGGCGTGACGGTGACGGCAGTTGCCACGCTCGCGGGCATCGCGGCGGCGTTCGTCTCCGCCGCGTTTCTCGGGACCGCGGCCAAAGACCAACTAGGACTGGCCATCGTGGCCGGATTCGTCTTCGTCCAGTTGCCGGTCCTGCAAGTGATGGGCATCGACGTGGAGGACTTCTCCACGAAAGACCACCTCTACGTGCTGTTCATGACGTTCTCGATGTGGTTCGTGACGTGGACCATTCTGCTGACGAACGGAGTCACCTTCTAACGATGGCAGACGACAGTATCGCAGTCGTGGACCTCGAACGGTGTCAACCCGACCGGTGCAACTACGAGTGTAAGAACTACTGTCCGCCGAACCGCACCGGCAAGGAGTGCATCACACTCCGGGGCGACGACGCCGACGAGGGCGAACCCGACCAAGTACACATCAGCGAAGAGATCTGCCTCGGGGAGACCTGCGGCATCTGCGTCGAGAAGTGTCCGTTCGACGCGATAGAGATAATCAACCTCCCCCAGGAGTTGGAGGACGACCCGGTCCACCGGTACGGCGAGAACGCCTTCTCGCTGTACGGCCTGCCGGTCCCGCTGGAAGGGCAGGTCACCGGCATCCTCGGCCCGAACGGTATCGGGAAGACCACGGCGGTCAAGGCGCTGGCCGGCGAACTCGCGCCCAACCTCGGCCGGCACGCCGACCCGCCGGGGTGGGACGCGGTGCTGGACGCCTACCGGGGGACCGAACTCCAAGACTACCTCGCCGACGTGCGAGACGGCGAGGTCAGCGTCGCGCGCAAGCCCCAGTACGTGGACAAGATTCCCGACCAGTTCGACGGGTCGACCGAGCAACTGCTGGAGAACGTGGACGAGCGAGGCGTGCTGGACGACCTGCTCGAACGCCTCGACATCGAACACGTCCGCGAGCAGGACATCGACAGCCTGTCGGGCGGCGAACTCCAGCGGGTCGCGCTGGTGGCGTGTCTGGCCCGCGACGTGGACTTCTACTTCATCGACGAGATTACGCCGTACCTCGACATCAGCCAGCGCGTGAAGGCCGCGCGCCTGATTCAGGAGATGGCCGAGGAACACGGCAAGTCGATGCTCGTGGTCGAACACGACCTCGCCATCCTCGACCTCGTGGCCGACAACCTCCACGTGGCGTACGGTGAACCCGGCGCGTACGGCGTCATTACCTCGCCGAAGTCGGTCCGGAACGGCATCAACGAGTACCTCAAGGGGTATCTCGACAACGAGAACATGCGCATCCGGCCGAACGCCATCGAGTTCGAGGAACACGCGCCGCGGCAGGTGTCGCGAGCCGACACGCTGGTCGAGTACCCCGACATCTCCAAATCCTACGGCGAGGGCGAGTTCTCCCTTGACGTGGAGGGCGGGACGATTCGGGAGAACGAGGTGCTGGGCATCGTCGGGCCGAACGGCATCGGGAAGTCCACCTTCGCGCAACTGCTGGCGGGTCGCCTCGAACCCGACGAGGGCGAGGCCGACTTCGACCTCGACATCGCGTACAAGCCCCAGTACATCGAAATCGACCAGCCGATGCGGACCGACAGTTTCCTGCGCTCTATCACCGACCGCGTGGGGTCGTCGTACTGGAACACCGAAATCGCCCAACCGCTCCAGTTGGACCGCATCATGGAGCAACAGCTCACCGACCTCTCGGGCGGCGAGCGCCAGCGGGTCGCCATCGCGGCCTGCCTCTCGGAGACCGCCGACCTCTACCTACTGGACGAACCGTCGGCGTATCTCGACGTCGAACAGCGGGTCCGCGCGACCAACGCCATCCGCCGGTTCGCCGAACAGCAGGACGCCACCGTGATGGTCATCGACCACGACATCTACATGATAGACCTGCTGGCCGACCGCCTGATGGTGTTCGACGGCGAACCCGCGGTCCACGGCCGCGCCAGCGAACCCAAGGGGATGCGCGACGGCATGAACGACTTCCTCGCCAACCTCGACATCACCTTCCGGCGCGACGAGAACGTCGGCCGCCCCCGCATCAACAAGCCGGGGAGCCAACTCGACAAGGAACAGAAGAAGCAAGGCGAGTACTACTACTCGCTCTGAGGGCCGACCGCTCGCGGACGCGATTTCTTTTCGGACGGAGAACCGAACGGTTTTCGTCAATCGACGCATAGCCCCACTCAGTGACACGTCTCCCCGACTGGCTCGGAACCGGTTGCGAGCGCCGCGCCAAACTGTTCGCGTGTCTCGCGGTTCTCAGCCTTGCGGTCGCGACGGTCGGCGTGCTGGCCGCCCCCGACCAACCGCGCGTGACCGTCGCCGAGGAATCGCCCGAGAACAACACCCTCGTCGCGCTACAGGGCTACAAACACGAGGGGAAGGCGGTCGAACTCGACCCCGAGGGCGAGGTCGTCTGGGAGTACGCCGCCCCCGACGACGTGTTCGACGTGGAGGCGCTCGGACCCGACCGCGTGCAGGTGTCGTCCGCCGACGAGATTCCGGACTCGAAGTGTCCGGACCGCTACCGCAACGACGGGTTCAAGGACTGCGTGCGCAACGCCCTCCGCATCGTCGAGCAGTCGAGCAACGAAGTCGTCTGGGAGTACGCGTGGTACGACGCGGAACTCCACGAACACGAACTCCACGACGCCGACCACTACACCGTTCGGGCTAACGGAAGCGGGGCCGACGGCCGCGCCGACCGGTGGGTCATGGTGGACATGGGCAACGACCGCGTGTTCGCCGTGAACCGCCAGCAGGAGGTCGTCTGGCAGTGGAACGCCACCGACACCTACGACCGGCCCGACCGCATGGGACCGGAGAGCGACTGGACCCACATGAACGACGTGGACCGCCTGCGTCCGGGCGTGTTTCAGGTCAGCCTCCGGAACTTCGACACCGTCGTCGAACTCCGCGTCGAGAACGGGACCGGTCCGGGCGAGCGGAACGTCAGCGTCTCCCCCGTCGTCGGGCCGAACCAGTTCGCGGGCAAGGGCGGCGTGCTGTACGAGCAACACAACCCCGACCGCCTCGCAGACGACCACCTGCTGGTCGCCGACAGCGAACACGACCGCGTGGTCGAACTGAACCGGTCGGGCGAAATCGTCTGGTCGTTCGGCGGGAGCGCGACCCTCGACTGGCCCCGCGACGCCGACCGCCAGCCAAACGGTCACACGCTGGTCGCCGACTCGTACAACGACCGCGTCGTGGAGGTCAGCGAGGACGGCGAAATCGTCTGGGCGGTCGAGACCGGCGCGCTCCCCTACGAGGCCGACCGACTTCCGGCCGAGTGGAGCGACGGCGCGCGCGCCGAGGGGTCCAGCGACCGCCCGACCGCGCCCGAGGCGAACTTGGCCGACGGCGGCCGGGAGTCGATGGTCGAGCGGTACCTCGGCTACGTCGTCGCCATCTCGAAGTACGTCCTGCCCACGTGGGTCGGCAGACAGGTCCTCTGGCTAGTCGTCGCCGCCGTCTCGCTGGCCGGTGCGACGATAGAGGGCGTCCGGTGGCGCGGGATTCGAGGATAGGCGGTCGAGTCCGAATCGCGACCGGACAGCGAACGCGGTTACGCCGTCAGACTCCCAATATCGGCGCGGACCACCCGGAGAAGAAAGAGGCGTCGGAAACTACAGTACGTTTCGCTGGCACGACCCGCAGAGGTTCTCCTCCTTCACGTCCACCTCGCGGACGGTCGGCGAGAAGTTCATGACGCAGCGCTTGTTGTCGCAGTGTTCCAGTCCGAGCGTGTGGCCGATTTCGTGGACGACCTCCTTGCGGACTCGGTCCGAGAAGATTTCGCCGGCGCTACGGTTCGAGAAGCCCCCGTCGCTGGAAGTCTGGAGTCGGTAGGTCGAGATGACGCTCCCGTTGCCGTCGAGGTAGGCGAGACCGAAGACGTAGTTCCGGCGGCGGTAGAAGAGGTCCTTGGGCGTGATGGCGATGTTCTTCTCGCCGGAGCCGACTCGGCCGGCGAGTTCGATGAACTCCTCGGCGCGGTACTGGTCGCGCTTGTCGTCGTGTGCCCCGTTCGGGACCGGCTGAGAGTCGTGGATAGTAACGTCGCAGTCGTAGACGGAACGCAGGGCGGTCGAAGCCTGCCGCTTGACTTTTGCAGAGAGGTCCCCGACCGGAACAACGTCAACGAGCATGGGAAACACTATGGGGGACCGACCCATAAACTTCCCGCCGTGCGTCCCCCAACCCGTCGTGCCATCGTCGGCCGATTATCCGGCTTCGAGCGGGTCGTAGAGGTCGGTATCGGCAACCGGACCGACGTGGCCGCCGCGCTGGCCGACGCCGGAGTCGCCGTGACCGCGACCGACGTGCGTCCCCGGGAGGTGCCCGCCGGGGTCGCGTTCGCGGAGGACGACGTTCTCGACCCCGACCCAGCGCGCTACCGGGACGCCGACGCCGTCTACGCGCTGAACCTCCCGCCGGAACTCCACCGGCCGACGCTCGAGGTGGCCCGCCGCCACGACGCCGCGTTCCTGTTCACGACGCTGGGCGGCGACCCGCCCGCGGTTCCGGTCGAACGCGAGACCGTGCCGGGCGAGACGATTTTCGTCGCGCGCGAATGACCGCGGCGGGGCGAAAGAGTCCCCCGTAGTCGGACGGAGACGTTCGCCGCAGCGGGTCGAAAACGTTCGATTGCGGCGGTTAGGGACCGACTACTGCCGAGACGCTTAACATCGCATCGAACGACGACCGAGGCGTGGCCGTCGCACCCGACCCGTCAGAGATTTTCGACCGAGCGGTCGAGGAGGGCGAGCGCCGCCTCGACCAGTCGATGCTCGAACTGGTCTCGACCAGTTTCATCGCGGGGTTCACCGTCGTCTTCGGGATGATCGCGCTCGGCATCGTCGAAGGCGCGTTCGAGCCGCGATTCCCCGAACTCGCCAAGATAGCGGGAGCCATCGCGTTCGGTCCCGCGCTCGTGTTCCTCGTCGTCGGACGGACCGAACTGTTCAACGAGAACTTCTTCGACCCGGTCGCGAAGGCGGTCGACGCGGACGACTCGTGGATGGTCGGGCCGCTGGTCCGCCTCTGGGTCGTGACCTTCGTCCTCAACCTCGTCGGCGGCGGTCTCTTCATCACCCTGCTGTCCGTGGAGGGAGCGCTGACGCCGGGCGCGGTCCACGTGCTGACGCGGACCGCAGAGGAGATAATCCACCGGCGGGTCGCCGCCGAGCTCGTCAAGGCCGTCACGGGCGGGGCGCTCGTCGCCCTGCTCTCGTTCCTGCTGGAGGCCGTCGACAGCGTCGGGAGTCGCATCCCGCTGGCGTACGTCGTCGGCGTCCTGCTGACGCTCGGCCCCTTCGACCACGTCATCGTCACGATACTCCACGTCTTCTTCGGCATGCTCCTCGGCGCGAAAATCGGTCTCTCCGAGTTGGCGGTCACGACCGCCGTCGTCACGGCGGGGAACCTCGGCGGCGGTCTCGGACTGGTCACGCTGAGCCACGTCGCGCAGGTGAAGGGCGCGGAGGAGTCCGAGGGGTGAGTCGCCCGGCGAACGTGTCGCTGGCCGGGTTCCGACGGGCGTCTCGGACCGGACTCGCGTCGCAAGCCCCTTGAACGCCGGTTCACTACCCCCTCGCATGCAAGCAGACGCGGTCGTGCTGGACATCGACGGGGTAGTCGTGGACGTGGCCGACTCCTACCGACGCGCCATCGTGGAGTCGATAGAGCGCGTCCACGGCGACACCATCGAGAAGGACGCCATTCAGTCGTTCAAGGACGCCGGCGGGTTCAACAACGACTGGGAACTGACCTACGCCGCGGCCCTGTTCGTCCTCGCGCGCCGAGAGGGGATGGAACTCGACGTGGAGACCTTCACCGACCGAATCGCGGCGCACCGAGCGGAGTCGGACGACGCCGAATCGGCCGACGGCCTCGACGCCGCCGAGGCGGTGGTGGACGACGCACTCGGCGAGGCGGCCCGCGAGAGCGCCCGGGCCGAGTGGGACCCCGAGCGCCTCCGCGAGGTGTTCCAGCAGCTCTACCTCGGCGCGGACCTGTACGCCGACATCGAGGGCGCGGACCCGGACCTCGACGCACCCGGCTTCATCCACGACGAGCCGATTCTGCTCGAATCCGCGACCCTCGACGCGCTGGGCGACCGTTCGCTCGGAATCGTCACCGGCCGCCCGGCAGACGAGGCCGACATCGCCCAGCGCCGGGCGGGTCTCGACGTGCCCGAGGACCGGCGGTTCACGATGGACGACTGGGAGGAGGGCAAGCCTCACCCGCACGCACTCGTCACGCTCGCGGAGCGATTCGACGCCCGTTCGGTCGTCTTCGTCGGCGACACGCTGGACGACGTGCGGACCGCGCGCAACGCCGCCGACGAGGACCCCGGCCGCGAGTACTTCGGCGTCGGCGTGCTGACCGGCGGTCTGACCGGCGAAGAAGGCCGCCGGAAGTACGAGGAGGCCGGCGCGGACGCCGTCATCGACTCGGTGAACGACCTGCCGGACTTGTTGGAGTAGGGGGACTTTTGGGGTTCGGGTCCGGCGAGTCCGACATGGACTGGTCCCGACTCGGAAGTGCGGTGCCCGACGCCCTCGTGATTTCGTTCGCGCTCGGCGCTCTTCTCACTCCGCCGGACCCCTTCACGCAGTTGCTGTACGCTGTCCCGGCGTTTCTCGTGGCACTCTCGACGCTCTGGCTCTACGGTGACCCGTCGGTCACGCCGTGGTGGCGTCGCTACCTCCTGTTCGTCGGCGTAATCGTCGTCGTCGGACTCGCGTGGCAAGCGACGGCGTTCGCGGTCGGTCTCGAATCCGCCTCCGGCGTCCGCTCCGCGTTCACGCTGGCGGGTGTCGTTTTCGCCGCGTGGATGGCGTACTTCGGCGGACTCGAACGACTCCGCGACCGCGAGGCGGTGAGCGAGTCGTGAGGCTTCGCACCGTCGAGCGCGCGGCGTGGACGCTCGGCATCGGCGGCTTTCTGAGTTACCTGCTCGGCGCGCTCCTCGCGCCGAACCCCACCCGGATACTCCCCGCCGTCGTCGGCGCGTCGGTCCTCGGGTTCCGATAGCCTACTGGTACGTCGGGCAGCAACTCGGCGACTTTCCGAGCGAGAGCGCCGGGCGACTGACGATGTTCTTCTGCACGCTGTTCGTCGTCTCGTACTTCGGAATGGAGGCGACGGAGGTCGTGGCCGCGCCCGATTCGACCGCCGAGACGGTCGGGCAGGCCGCCGCGGTGCTGGTCGGTCTCTCGGCGGGCCGTCGAGTCGCGAACCGGGGTCACGACCGGATTCGGGGCGCACTCGGCGGCGAACGCCCGCCGGAGTGAGAATCTTTAATCCGGGCCCGGCCCCACTGTGGGGTATGCGAATCGCACTCCTCGGCGGAACCGGCGACATCGGACAGGCCCTCGCGCTCCGGTGGGCGCGAGACACCGACCACGAGATTCTCGTCGGGTCCCGGGACCCCGAGAGGGCACGCGGGAAGGCCGACGAGTACGAGACCGAACTCGACAGCGTCGGCGTCGAGCGCGAAGTCAAGGGGTTCGCCAACGAGATGGCGGCCGACCGGGCCGACGTGGTGGTGCTGGCAGTGCCCGCGTTCCACGTCCGGGACCTCGTGGAATCGATCGCCGACCGCATCGAGGACGCCGACGTGTTGGTCTCCCCCGCGGTCGGGATGGACCGCGACGACGAGGGGTTCCACTACAAGCCCCCGAAGGCCGGGAGCGTCACGAAACTCGTCGCCGACGCCGCGCCCGAAGGCGTGCCGGTAGTCGGCGCCTTCCACAACCTCTCGGCCGACCGCCTCGCGAACCTCGACGTGGAACTCGACCTCGACACGCTAGTCGTCGGCGACGACGAGGACGCGGTCGGAACGGTGGTCCAGTTGGCCGACCAAATCGACGGTCTCCGGGCACTGAAGGCGGGCGGCGTCGCCAACGCGGCCGAAGTCGAGAGCCTGACGCCCCTGCTAATCAACATCGCCGTCGAGAACGAGGGGATGCACGACGTGGGCGTGACCTTCGAGTAGCGGTCGGCGACGCGGCGCGGTCGAACCTCCTTCTGGCGGTCGATTCTCCCTCTCGGCGTTAAGCCCATCTTACCCGGTTCGACAGGCAGAGCCACGCGAGAAATCAGCGGTTTCGTTACCTCGATACGCCGCCTGTTACACCAACACGGTTATATAGTGGTGTGTATTAGCATACCATGTATGGCGACCGCACCGACCGGCGACGACGACGTTTTCGACGAATTCCTGTCCGAGCGTGGCCACGAGACGGAGACAGTCGGCTGGCAAGAGGACCACAACAAGAAACAGTGTCCGGAGTGTAGCGGGCTTCACGATACGTCGGCCAGCGAGTGCTCGGTATGCGGTTGGCGACCGTAGACTCGGCCGGCCCCTCCTCGGTGCAGCGTACCGCTTCAGACGACCGACGCTTTTTTCGGCGCGCGACCGCGCGCAGACCGTGACAACCGATTTCCGACTCGGAGTCGTACGGCGCGTATGGTCCGATTCTCGACGCTCGTCATCCTCGCGGGAGTCGTCCTGCTGTTCGTCCCGATTCCGCCGGTCGCCACGATTCTCGGCGTCCTCACCATCGGGGTAGGCATCGTGATGCGGTTGCTCGGGTGACGCTCGGGCGACCACCTCGTGCGACCGGTCGCCGCGCGACGGCCGTTCGGAGGACGCAGAGCGCCGGCAGTCGTGCTACATCAACCGGTCCCACGTCTGGGGTGAACCCGGACTAGTCCGGAAACAGTAATTACAGTATTTTCATCCAGTCTCGCGGAAACCGCCGCGAGGGGGCAAGAGGCGCTTAATCGCGGTAACGAGACGTTGCGTTCGGTGTCGATAGAAATATAGTGTAAGATTTCCGTAGTGGAACAAGAGAAATGCCTGAGTGCCAGAACTGCGGTTCGTTCGTGACCGAAGCGTACGCGCGAGTGTTCACGCCGCGAGAGGTCGACAATCCGCGAGTCTGCCCCGAATGCGAGGACAAGATTCGAGACGGTAGCGAAGTGCGCGAGGCCCGGTCGCCGCGCAACACCTCCTAGCGGGTTTTCGGCCGCGCGACCCCCGCCGAGCGGCCGCGCCGTAGTCGATTTCGACCGCCGGTTCGATTCACATCGTTTTATGAGTACGGGGCTCTTGGGATTGTGGTAATGAGCCAAGATACGGAAGAACGAGTGACCCGTCTGTTCGGTGGCCCCGGTAGCGGGAAGACCACCGAACTGCTCGACAGGGTCGAAGGTCTGCTCGACCAAGAGGGCGTCGGCGTCAACGACATTCTGCTGGTCTCGTACACTCGCGCGGCCGCCAACGAGGTTCGGGAGCGCCTCGCCGAGCGCCGCGACTTGAACCCCCGGTCGCTGCAGGGGTCGGTCTGCACGATGCACGCGAAGGCCTACGAACTGCTGGACCTCTCTCGGAACGACGTGGTCGGCGAGTCCGACAAGAAGGAGTTCTGCGAGGACTTCGGCATCGAGTTCGAGGACGAGTACAGCGGCGCGGGCCGCCGGACCGCGCGTTCGACCACGCTCGGCAACAAGATTATCGCCACGAGCCAGTGGCTCCAGCGGACCCGCCGCGACGTGGCCGACTGGTACGACGTGCCCTTCCAGTGGAACGACGAGGAGGTCCGCCTGCCGCCGGACATCGACCCGAACTCCCAAGAGGGGAACAAGTACACCCCGACGTGGCCCAGCGACGACGACCGACTCGACGTGCCCGAGGCCATCCGTGGGTGGCGAAACTACAAGGGCGAGAACGACCTCGTCGGCTTCGCGGACATGCTCCAGCGCGTGCGCCAGCGGTCGCTCCTCCCGAACGTCGACTACCTCGTCATCGACGAGTTTCAGGACATCACCAGCCTCCAGTACGACGTGTACGAGGAGTGGAAGCCCCACATGGAGAAGGTCCTCATCGCGGGCGACGACGACCAGGTCGTCTACGCGTGGCAGGGCGCGGACCCGGGCCTGCTGCTCGAAGAGGGCGGCGACGACGTGATTTTGGACACCTCCCACCGACTCCCCTCCGAGATTCTGCGGGTCGTCCAGCAGGAGGTCCACCACATCGAGAAACGCCAAGAGAAGAACCTCTCGCCGCGCAAGCAGGGCGGCACCGTCGAACAGGTCGATAGCCCCTCGATGCTCGAACTCGTCCGGAACGTCCGGTACACCATCGAAGAACACGACGGCACCCTGATGTTGCTGTTCCGGGCGCGCTACCAGATGTTCCGGTTCATCGACGAGTTCATCGACGAGGGCATCCCGTTCAAGTGCCTGACCGACCAGCGCATGTGGACCGACCGCCTCCAGCAGTACGTCGACGCGGTCGAGAAGATAGACGACGAGGAGCCGATTACCGGCCTTCAGGCCCGGCGACTCGCCGACATGCTTCAGGACTCGGCGTTCGGCACCAGCGAGCGAGACGACCTCTTCGACGCCATCGACGAGCGAAAGGAGGAGGCAGACACCGACGACCTCGCCGAAATCGAGGTCGACCCCGACTTCGTGACCGACTTCGCCCCGTTCATGCCCGGTCCGGCCTCGGCCGCCGACATGGTTCGAAAGGTCACGAGTTTCCAGAAGAACTCGATGCGGGCCTACTTCGGCGGCGACTACGAGGGAATGGAGGCCGACCGCGTCCGCATCGGCACCATCCACTCCGCGAAGGGTCGCGAGGCCGACCACGTCTTCGTCGCCACGGACCTGACCGAGAAGGTGGTCGAGCAGATGGCCGCCACGGTGGACGGTCCGGTGGACGGCGAGGAGTTCAACTCCACGACCGACCCCGTGCCGGTCCTGACCGACAACGAGCGCCGCGTGTTCTACGTCGGCATGTCCCGCGCCCGCGAGCGCCTCGTCGTCATGGAGAATCTGGTCGGCGGCGCGCCGACCCTGCCCATCGACGTGCTGCTCTACAACGAGCGCAACGGAAAGGGCGTCGCGGACGTGCTGGAAGAAGTCTCGGAACCGCCCGCCCAGTAAGTCGGTCGCCGGTTCCGGTCGTCGCTGTTTCTCGAATTTCGACGAGCCGACCCCGACGACGTGAGCCGGGGGCGATGTCTAATATATTATAATTATGCTATACAATAAGTTGGGTAATTAAATCTGAGGTTATCGCACCTAAAAATCTGAGGCCAACGTTTAAATGAACGGTTTTTGCTGGTACTCCTATGGGAACGTTTAGTGAGACACACGTTGACAAAATCCGGGGCCGGGGCGGTCTGCCCATCGGTCGACAGAACCACCGCGTCGAGAGACCTGACCCGTCTCGGACGGAGGGGAGACGATGAAGATACGGACGAAACTCATCGTGCTGTTGCTGGTCATCTCGCTCGTCCCGGTTTCGGTGGTCGGGATGGCCGGACTCCAGAACATGCAGGACATCGGGTCGTACGCGCAGGACCAGAGTTCGAAGCACCTCGAAGACCAGATAACGAAGGACCTGAACGGCACCGTCGAAGCCAGAACCGAGGAGTTCGAGAACCTGCTCAACGTGCGGCGGGTGGACGCGCGCTCGCTGGCGGAGTCCACCTCGGTGCAGAACTACGAGGCCGCGAGCGCGGGTGAGATGGAACTCATCCAGCGACAGAGTCAGAGGCAGGTCGGGTACACCGCGCTCCAGATGCACGACACCATCGAGACGACGAAGCAGACGGTTCTCGAAGAGGAGTACGGCGGCCGTAACTGGGAGGACCTCTCGTCGGCCGAACAGCAACAGGTAGAGAACAGGGTCGAGACTATACTCGTGGGAACGACCGCGAGCGGAACTCGTCCGAGCGGCACGCTGTCCGAGATGTTCCAACCGGGGTACATCGGCGACACCGGCTACGCGTACGTGACCGACCTCGATTCGAACATCGTCGCCCACCACAGCCTCGAAGACGGGTTCAACCTCAAGAACGACGCCTCGTTGACCGTCTTCGACGACATCCGGTCGAACGTCGAGTCGAGCCCCGCTATCCGGAACGGGACGAAGTGGGGCATCGCCGAGTACGACTGGGAGGACACCACCCAGAAGGGGAACCCGAAGGAGCGCAAGTTCATCGCCTACACCTACCACGAGGACTTCGACTGGGTGCTCGCGCCCAGCGTCTACTACTACGAACTCCAGACCGCCGCCGTGCAGAACGCGCGTGACGGAATCAACGAGTCGTTCCGGAGTTATCTCAACACCAGAACCGTCTCGGTCGGCGGCGAGTCGGTGCGGGCCTACGACGAGATTATCCTGACCGACGAGGAGGGGCAGGGCGTCCTCCGAGCGCAAACCAGCGGGGACGAGGTCACGACCGAGTCGGTCGCCGGTACCTCGTACGCCGACACCGCCTGGTTCAATCGGACGAAGTCCCTGGAGAAAGGGGCAGTCCACTTCGGCGACGTCCGGTCGGTCGGCGGCAAGCAAGTGGCGTACATTACGACGCCGGTGTATCACGACGGCGAGTTCGCGGGAACCGTCGCACTCAGGTTCAACTACAGCATCCTCACCGCGATGACGAACCACGTCACGGTCGGCGAAACCGGCCACCTGACTGTCGTGAACGACGAGGGTCGGGTGCTGAGCCACCCCGACCAGTCGGTGATCGATTCGGGCGCGAACATCGACGACGAGTCCTACGCGGGGTCGCTGGCCACGCTGGCCGACGAGCGAATACTGGCGGGCGAGACCGGACTGAACACGTACACGCGAACCGAGGGCGGTACCGAGAGTCGGTACTACGTGTCCTACACTCCGCTCCAGTTCGGGGACAGACAGTTCGCGCTACTGGGAACGGTTCCCGAGAGCGACGTGAAAGCGCCGGCCGCCGCGCTGAGAGAGGACCTTCGCGACCGGACGACCTCCGCCCGGAACTTCGTCCTCCTGCTCGTCGCCGGTCTCATCGTGGCCGTCGTCGGACTGGGGTACAAGGCGGCGGAGTACTTCTCGACGCCGATAGAGCAGATTCGGGACCGAGCGACCGCGCTCGCCCAAGGGCGCTTCGACGAGGAGACCGACATCGACGCGTCCGACGACGAAATCGGGGAACTCGTCGAGGCGTTCGACGAGATGCAGGGGAACCTCCGAACGCAGGTCGCGGAACTGCAGGCCGTCAGCGAGAACCTCGGCGAGGGGACGCTAGACCAGGAGGTCGACACCGACCTCCCCGGCGAGTACGGCGCGATAATGACCGACATCGACGAGGGCATCGAGAAGCTACAGGTCGGGTTCGACGAGATTCGCCGGACCAGCCAGCAGATACGGGAGGGTCGCCTCGACCAGACCGTCGATACCGACCTCCCCGGCGAGTACGGTGCGGTCCTCGCGGACCTCGAAACCGGCGTCGAACAACTCGGGGCGAGTTTCGACCGGATTCAGGACGCCAGCGAGCAGTTGCGCGAGGGAACGCTCGACCAGGACGTGGACGCGGAACTGCCGGGCCAGTACGGCGAGGTGATGGCGGATCTGGACGCCGGACTCACCGAAATCGAGAGCAGTCTGGCCGAGGTCAAGGACTTCGCCGACCGCTTCGCACGCGTGAGCGACGAGACAGCGACCAGCGCCCAGCAGATAGAGGCCGCGAGTCAGGAGACCGCCGAGTCCGTCGAGGAAATCGCGTTCGGGGCCGAACAGCAGACCGAACAGCTACAGGCCGCGGCGAGCGAGATGAACGACCTGTCGGCCACCATCGAGGAGGTCGCCTCGTCGGCCGACGGCGTGGTCGAGACCGCCAACGAGGCGGCGGAACTCGCCGACCGGGGCCGCGAACACGCCGCCGACGCGACCGCGGAGATTTCGGCCATCGAATCGGAGGCCGACACCGCCGTCGAGCAGGTCGAGAGCCTGGAGAGCCAGATAGAGGAGATAAACGACATCGTCCAGTTGATCACGGACATCGCCGAGCAGACCAACCTCCTCGCGCTCAACGCCTCCATCGAGGCCGCACGGGCGGGCGAGGCCGGCGAGGGGTTCGCGGTCGTGGCCAACGAGATCAAATCGCTGGCGAGCGAGGCCGGCGACGCGACCGAAGAGGTCGAGAGCCTCATCGACGAGATTCAGGCCCACACCGACGACACCGTCGGCGACATGCGCTCGATGCAGGAGCGAGTCGAGACCGGTTCCGAGACCATCGGAGACGCCATCGAGATGTTCGACGACATCGCCGGGGCGGTACAGGAAGCCGAACACGGCGTCGAGGAGATTTCCGAGGCCGCCGAAGACCAGGCGGTCTCCACGGAGGAAGTCGTGGCGATGGTGGACGAGGTGTCCAGCGTGAGCCAACAGACCGCCGCCGAAGCGAGTTCCGTCTCGTCGGCGACGCAGGAGCAGACTGCGGCAATCAACGACGTCTCGCGGAACGTCGAGACGGTCTCGGACTCCGCGGACGCCCTCAAGGAACTGGTCGACGAGTTCGACGTGGACGACGACGCGGGCTCGACCGACCGGCAGTTCGGCGCGGAATCGGAGTTCCAGTCGAAGCCCACGGTCACCGACGGCGGTGATAGCGAGCCGACTGACACGTAGTCGTCACGTCACCGCTTCTCGCCGCCGTCGAACCGACCGTTGGCCGCCTTCCGTCGCACTACATCGTCTCGACTGCGTTACGTCGTACCCCGTCACCCCGCACGAGAGGACGCTCCGCTCCGTCACTCCTCGTCGTCGGGCGTCTTGGCGACTTTCCCGACCGTCTTCTCGGCCACTGCGCCCGGGACGTCGGTCGGCGTCGTCAGATACTCCTCCAGCACGACCATCAGGACCGCCACGGCGACGAATCCGCCGCCGAGCAGGACCTCGCCGTTCGCGAGGAACTGGACGCCGAGAAGACCGACGGGGAGCGCGAACACGAGCGTCGCCGCGAGTTGAAGCGTACCGAGGATGCCCCGTTTACTCATCACCCGGTGGTTCCGGGCGGGCCGTCAAAAATCCCGCGGGCGCGGGCCGACGACCGGCCACGACGGATGAGGTATCTCTACCAATTATAGATATTTGTTTAGAACAGATAAATACGTCCGGGTGGTAGTACGTTGGTGGTTGCGATTACGCAACGCGAGCGACGACGGACGCACGCCACTGACGTACCCCCGCGGAGTGCGTCTCCGACGAGTCTGCGGGCCGAACTACCCCAACTCCGGAACGCTTTTCACCCGACCGGCGCCACAAATCTGGTATGTTTACCGGAATCGTTGAGGAGGCCGGCGAGGTTCGCGACGTGACCGTGACCGAGGAGGGCCGACGCCTCCGCATCGCGGGCGAGGACGTGACTCGAAACCTCGACCGCGGCCAGAGCATCAGCGTCAGCGGGGTCTGTCTCACCGTCGAGGAGTTCGAAGACGACTGGTTCGAGGTGTTCCTCGCCAGCGAGACCGTGGACAAGACCTATCTCGGCGAGGTCGAGGCGGGCGACGCGGTGAACCTCGAACGCGCGATGCCCGCCGACGGACGCTTCGACGGCCACATCGTGCAGGGCCACGTCGACGCGACCGCCGAAATCACCGACATCGAGGAGGTCGGCGAGGACTGGACGTACGAGTTCGCCGTCCCCGAGGGCTTCGGTAAGTACGTGGTGGACAAGGGGTCGGTCACGGTGGACGGCATCAGCCTCACCGTCGCCGAGCGAAAGCCCGCAAGCGGAAACTCCGCAGGGTCCGACGACGCCGAGAGCGGCGGAGACCGCTTCTCGGTCGCCGTCATCCCGGAGACGCGAAAGATTACCAACCTCTCGACGAAGTCGGTCGGCGACCCGGTCCACCTCGAAGTCGACGTTATCGCGAAGTACGCCGAGCGCCTGCTGGAGGACGCGGGCGTCGAGACAAACGGTGAGAAGAGCGTTCTCGACGCGATAGAGCAGTAGGAGCCTCGACCGGGCCGGTATCGCGGTCCAGCGGTCGAGACCGGTCGGGAGCGGTTCGGCGACCGAGCCTCGATGTCGAACGATAGCCCACCCGCCGCTTCGGACTACGTTTCTACATTCCGAGGCGCGTCTGACGTAGCTTTTTCATCTCCGAGCGGAGAATCGGGACCGAATGCGAAGCGTCGGACTCCTCCTCGGACTGGTCGTCGCGGGTGCGGCCGCGGCGGGCGCGTCGGCGCTCGCGCCCGGCCCGGACCCGACGCTCGTGACCGCCGGTGCGGGGCTTCTCGGGAGCGGCATCGTCGGACTGGCCGTCCTCGGCATCGACCGCGCGGTCGAGCGCCGCCGAATCGCCGCGCCGTTCGGTCGCGGGCGCGCGGACGGCCTCTCGAACGCCGACCGACTCGCGGTCGCGCTGGGGTCGGCCGCGGTGTTCGTCCGCGTGGGCCTGCTCCACGTCGTCGCCGACCCGCTCCGAATCGACGGCGCGGTCCTGACCGCGCTCGCCGTCTCGACCATCGGCGTCGCGTTGGGCTACCGGACCGCGAGCAGTCGCCTCGACGGACTCCGCCACGGCGCGCTGGCCTGCGGACTCGGCGGCGCGCTCTGCGTCTCGCTGGCGGCCTACGACGCCGAGAAGGTCGGGAGCGGCGCGTTCGACGCGCTGGTCGCCGGGAGCGGCGTCGTCCTCCCGGTGTCGTTCGGTCTGTTCGGCGGTCTCTCGGGGGTCGCCGGGTGGTGGCTGGCCGACTGGCTCTCGGGCGCGGACCCGCTGGCGTAGCAGTCGACCGACGCTCGGGCGAGGGTTACAGCGAGTCGCGGTCGGACGAACGCGAGTCGGCGGCGTCGCCGTCGGCGCGCTGGCTCTCGGTGCGCCGGTCCTCGGCGCGCCGGTTCTCGGCGAACTCCTCGGAGGTCTCGAAGTCGCCCGCGCCGTCGGCCGACTCCTCGAAGTCGGCGCGGTCGCGGGCCACCTCCTCGTCCTCGAAGCTGACGCTCGTGCCCATGTTGACCTGCCGGTAGGCGCTCCGGTAGCGCGAAATCTTCCGGTAGAGCAGGTAGCCGAACACGCCGTCGTAGACGAAGACGAAGCCGAGGAACGCGACGCCCGGCGCGACTGCGAGGCCTGCGAACGCGAGAATGTCGCTCAGGTACGTCACCAGAGAGTTGTAGGTCGCGTGGATGAACGCCGCGATGAGCAGGCCCTTGACCACGATGGGGCCCGCGTTCTCGCGGTTGAACTTCGCCAGTCCGAGGTAGTAGCCCGCGAACGCCGAGTAGATGACGTGGCCCGGCCCCGCCAGCAGGCGGACCGCGGCGGTCTGGCCCGCCGAGGTGATTTGCTGGGAACCGATGGTGGAGACTTCGCTGATGCCCTGCGTGATGTAGATGGCGTTCTCGATGGTGGCGAATCCGAGTCCCGCCATCGCGCCGTACACCGCGCCGTCGATGACCGCGTCGAAGCGGTCGCTCCGGAAGGCGTAGAGTCGGATGGCGAGCCACTTCACCGTCTCCTCGACCGGCGCGACGACCAGATAGAAGAACAGGACCATGCCGACGACCGGGACCAGCGTAATCGCGCCGGCCAGCGTGTTGATGATGGCGGCGAAACCGGCGAACAGCACGCCGAGAAGGAAGGTCCCGACCAACAGCGAGAGCGGTTCGGAGGTCGTCACGTCGGCGTACCAGATGTAGGCCGCCAGTCCGAACGCCGGGACGACAGACATCAGGACGAACGCGCCGATGACGGGGTCGCTGACCGCCGCCAGTCCGGTCAGCGCGAACTGGGCGCCGAGGATGGCCAGCGCGAGGACCACGACGATGACCCGGCCGAGTCGCCGAATCCCGCCGTAGACCCCGCCCGATAGCCTGTCCAGCCAACTCCTCGGCTCCCACGTCGCGATGTCGTAGAGATCTGCCGAATCGGTCGCACCTTCCTCTATCGGGTCGCGTGGAGCGTCCATCGTCGGGGCGTAAGGACCCCAGTACCAATTATCTGGCTCCGGCCGGCCCTTCCATACCTTAAATGTGATTATACACCGTTAAGACTCGCAGGGGAACCCTTATCAATCAGAGTCGACCTCAACTTTCGACAAGATGACGTACCGAAGCGCGAGCCGAGGAATCATGTACACAGCCCCGCCGAGCGGGGACGACGAACAGAGCGAGGAGACACCGGAGACCGAAACCGCCGACGCGGACCGCGAGATGCAGGACCTCGAATCCGCGTCCGCGACGACCGACGCCAACTGGACCGGCACCGTCCCGGCCGACGACTGAGAACGCGGTCGTCGAATCGCACGTCCGGCACCGATTGCCGCCCGACCCACCGACCGCGCCGCGCGGTCCCCGCGAATCGGCCGGCCGCCGCCGAACTGCGTTTCGACCGTCGGACTGCTTTTCGACCGCCGCCCGCCGAACCCGCGGCCCGGCGTTCGCTCGAATCGCTACACCGAAGGCACCGCCGCCCGAGGCTTACGGTATGAGCTTCGACACTCGCATCCGCCGGGCGCTCCGCGAAGCGGGCGTCTCCGAGGAGACGCTCCGGGAGGCGTCGGACGCCGCGGCGTCCGACGCCGAGCGCACGGCCGAACAGGTCGAGTCGTTCTTCGAGGACCGCGAGGTCGTCTACTCGGACATGGACCTGACTCACAGCACTGCCCAGTTTCCCGAACACGCCGTCGAGTACGCCGACTGTTTCACGCACAGCGACGACGTGCGCGGGTGGCTCAGGTTCGACTCGTGGGGCGTCTACGTCGAGGGCGCTCGGGTGCTGAGCGACGAAGTCGTCGAGTTGACGCTCGGTCCGACGGTCCACGAACGAGTCCGGTTCGCCACCGCCCGCGAGGAGTTATGAGTCGGGTCAGGATTCGCGGTATCTACACCACCGCGCTGACCGAGCGCTTCCGCGAGGACCTGTCGGTCGTGCAGGCCTCGCCGCCCATCCGACGGCGCTTCGACGCGGAGTTCCCCGTCGAGGAGTACGACGCCAGCGTCGAGACCACCGACGACCGGCAGGGCGCGGGGGTCGTCGGCGACTCCGAGACCGTCGAGCGAGTCGCCGACGACCTCGCCTCGCTGGGCGTGGACGCCTTCCGGTGGACCGACCCGGCCCCGCGCGGTGCCGTCTTCGACGCCGCCGTGACCGACACGCTCGGCGGCGGCGCAGTCGTGGACCTCGGCGACCGGGAGGGCTACCTCTCGTTCGGGAGAGTGGACCGCCGAATCGACGAGGGCGACCGCGTCCGGGTGCAGGTCCACGACCCCGCACCGCCGTGGGCCGACCACCGGCCGGTCCTCGGCACCGAGTTGCGGGCGTTCGGCGGGATTGCAAGCCTCTCGACCGGCGTCGACAAGGTGGTCGCCTCCGGCGACGACGCGACCCGGACCGAACTCGCCCGGACGACCGAGATGCTCCCGACCGAGGTGCCCGACGACTGGGGCGTCCGCTGGGAGTACGCCGCCGAGGACGCGGGGATGGACGCGATGGACGACGCGCTCGGCCGGGCCGTGGGACTGGCCGAGGCAATCGACGCCGGACTCGCAGACGCGCCCGACTCCCCGGCAGACGCCGACCGAGGCGACATGCCCCGGCGACTCGCCGCGCCCGAGGCGACCGAGTGGTGCTGGTTCGGCCGCGAGTCCCGGTTCGCGCTCGACGCCGAGCGCCGCGCGGTGACGACCACGATGCCGGGCCACCACCGCGTCAAGGCCGCCCGCGAGTCGGCCAGCGCCGCGGTGGACTTCGTGGAGGACCTCTGGACCGAGACCGACGCGCTCGGCGGCGGAGACGGCGCGGGCGAGTTCCCGACGGGCGCGGCTCTCCGGCAGTTCGGCCCCGCGGCGGGCGACCGCCTCGAAATCAGGCACGGCAAGCCCGACGGCCGGTGCTTCTCGCTCGGCCGCGGCGAGGTCACGGAGTGCGCGCCCGACGAGGGGAAGGTGACGGTCCGCCGGGAGATGTCCGGGCGAGGAACCTACGACGCGCTGGGCACGCCCCGCGAGTCGGGCGACGCTGCCGTCACGAAGTTCCGGGAGGGCCGATGGTGGTACCCCACGGTCTACCGGGGCGACGACGGCGAGTCGAAGGGCACCTACGTCAACGTCTGTACGCCCGTCGAACTGTTCCCCGACGCCGCCCGGTACGTGGACCTCCACGTGGACGTGGTGAAGTACCCGGACGGCGAAGTCGAGCGCGTGGACGACGACGAACTCGACGCCGCGGTGGAGTCGGGGAACGTCTCGGAACCGCTCGCCGAGAAGGCCCGGAGCGTCGCGAGTAGCGTCGAACGCGCGTTGAAGTAGAAGACGAGACCGGCAGTCGAGTCGTCAGCGCGTGAGTTTCTCCCGACTGACCTTCACGCCTGTCGGGGTCACGAGAATCTGGTCGTCGCCCTTCTGGACGATGTCGCCGTCGACCTCGCGGGCGACCTGCTGGAGTTCGTTGGTGATGCGCTCTACGGTGGTGTCCTCGGTCCGGAGACGGGTGATGTCCGCGACCACGAGGTCGCCGTCGTAGATGGCGTCCTTGATGGCGATGACGTCCTGCTGGCCCTGTATCTCGGCGATGTGGACCTGCATCGCGGCGTCGCCCGACGCCGTGTCGAAGTCGTCGAGGTTGAGTTCCACGTAGTCCTCGGCGGTGTGCGCGTCCCTGTCACCGAGAATTTTGCTCATGAAGCCCATAGGGACATGGGCCGAGCGAAACGGTATAGTTCTTACGTCAGACGGAGGGCGACTCCGACGGCCGAATCCGGTGAAAACGGCGGTCACGAACGTTATTTCGCTTACATGAATCGCTGAATTACCCCCTCGGTACCGCGTACGAGATAGCTGATTCCGACGACGATGGCTCGCGGCGTGGCCTCCAAGCCGGCGCGTTCTGGCCTTCCGCAAAACAGACCTTTTTGCTCGCCGCCTCCGTTGGTCGGTCCGTGACTTTCAGTATCTGTGTTCGCGAGGAGTACGAGGACGACGACGGCGACGACCAGACCAGATTCGGCGTCGCGGTGACGACCCGACTGCCCGCGGTCGGGACGCTCTGCCCGTTCGCCAGCGAGAACGGCGCGGTCGCGACCCAGAGCCTCGTCAACGTGGAACTCGGCCGGAAGGGCGTCGAGTACCTCGACGACGGTCTGGCGGTCGAAGACGCCCTGCAGGCCCTGCTCAACGCCGACGAGGGCGCGCCCCAGCGCCAACTCCACGGCGTCGATTCGGAGGGGACGTTCGCCTTCTCCGGCGAGGAGTGCAAGGGCTGGTACGGCCACGTCGAGGGCGACGGCTACACCGTCGCCGGGAACCTGCTGACCGGCGAGTCCGTCGTCGAGGAAACCGCGAGCGCGTACGAAGAGAACCGGGACGACAGCGACGCACCGCTCGCCGAGCGACTGGTCGATGCGCTCTCCGCGGGCCACGCCGAGGGCGGCGACAAGCGCGAGGACCTCCGCGTCCAGAGCGCGGCCCTGCTCGTGGAGACCACCGAGGACCGCGAGATGGAACCGTACTACGACGACCTGCGCGTCGACGCGACCGAGACCCCGATAGCCGACCTGCGCGAGACCTACGAACTGGCGAAGGAGGGGTTCGAGGCGGCGGTCGAACGCTACGAGGAGGCGTACGAGGACGACGAACTGGAGGCGTCCGACGACCAGACAGAAGCGTCAGACGGCGAGACCGACCCGGAGGAGTCGGCGGACCCGACGGTCGAGTCCCCGGAGTAGGCCCGTGTCTCGGTTCGGGTCTCACGCCGGCCTGCGCGCCGCGGGACTCGCGGGGGTCGCGGGCGGCCTCGGGTGGGCGCTACTCTCGGTGGGGGCGTTCGCGGCGGGTCGGGGAGTCTCGCCGCTGGGCTA
Source organism: Halorussus limi (assembly GCF_023238205.1). Classification (NCBI taxonomy): domain Archaea; kingdom Methanobacteriati; phylum Methanobacteriota; class Halobacteria; order Halobacteriales; family Haladaptataceae; genus Halorussus; species Halorussus limi. Next base: position 1,827,358 of record NZ_CP096659.1, on the reverse strand, counting down.
CGGTTTCCTCGACGCGCTCACGCCGGTCGCGCTCGCGCTGGCGACTGCAGGTGTCGCGGGGTATCGCGCCCGGTCGGCGAGCGAGTGGGGCGCGCTGGGAAGGCTCGGCTACGTCGCCGTCCTCGCGGGACTGGTCGGCGCGTGCGTCGGGTCGGCAGTGTACGTCGTGTTCGGTCGACTCGACGGGTGGACGGTGTCGGTGTGGGCGTACCTGCTCGCGGTGGTCGGCGCGCCGGTCCTCGGCGTCGGTCTGCTCCGGGCTGGGGCCGCGCCGCGCGCGGGCGGCGCTCTGCTCGCCGGGACGCCGGCGGGAGTCGCGGCGTCGTTCGGTCTCGCGGCGCTGGTCGGCGACGAGACGCTGGTGTCGGTCGGACTCGCGGTCTGGTTGGGCGGCGCAATCGCGACGCTCGGCGGGTGGGTCTGGAGCGAAACGAAAGCAGAGGCGACCGATTCGGGGTCCGGTCTCAGACGGTGAACTCGTAGAGTTCGTCGCCGACGTGGTGGACCGACGAAACGACCTTCCCCTCGTCGCCGACCATGTCGTCGCCGTCGGTCTTCGCGCGGCCGACCGCCAGCACCTTGCCGTGGGACTCCTCGGCGATGGCCACGAGGTCGCCCGCCGCGATGTCGTCGTCGGCCTCGGTGATGCCGGGACGCATCACGTCCGCGCCGTCGCTGACGAACGACACCGCCCCCGCGTCCACGGTGACGACCCGAGTCTGGGGTTCGTACTGGTTGGCCCCCCGGACGGTCAGGAACGGTTCCTCCTCGAAGTAGAGAACGGCGGGGTCGCCGTCGACGAGAACGAGGTCGAACTCCGAGTCCTCCAGTTCCACGAGTTCGTAGCTGTCGGCGTCCAACTCGACGCCGAGTCGGTCGGCGAGTCGCTGCTCTATCTCACGCACCTCGTCGCTCCGGAGGTGGTGGCGAGACTTGACTTCCATACACACACCTGTGTCGCTTCGGGGCTTAATACTCTCGCCTTCCGCCGAACGGCGGACGACTCGAACGAACCCCGAGCGGCTCTTCAGATAAAGGTAAGAACCCGCCGGTCATACTGTCACGTATGAAGGCAAAGCGTGAGTACCGGAACCGCGAAGAGGTCGAGGTTGCGGTACTCGACGCACTCGTCGACCGGAACGACGACGGGATGACGGTCTTCGAAATCCGGTCGCGCGTCGACGCCGACATCGACGACCTCGAAACCGCGCTCGCCAACCTCAAGGAGGACGGTCTCATCTCTGCCAACGAGGGCGACCACCGGACGCTCATCACGCCCGACGACCGCGTGATTCCCGACCCCGAGGACGACGAAGTCGAGGAACCGTCGTTCGTGGACCGGATTATCGAACGCTTACCGCTGTAGGGCTGTTTTCGGAGCGGTTCGAGAGTCGCCAGCGCACGGTCGATAATCCGGAGCGGCGGGCGCTCCGGGAGGCCGGATTCCGACCTTTTAACCGCGTTCCAACCCGACTCCGACGTAGAGATGACTGTCATCGAGGACCAGCAGGCCGACCTCGGAGCGGAGTGGACCGTAGTCGGCGACCGAGAGGTTCCCGCCGACTACGGCCGACCCGACCGCGCGCACGTCGCGGTCCGGAACGTCGTCGGCGTCACCGAGATGCCCTACGGCGTGGTCACGGTCGGCGGCGACGACCGGGTGGAGTACGTGGACAACGTGGTGTCGAACGACGTGCCGACCGCGGACGGCGAGGGGGCGTACGCGCTCCTGCTCGACCCGCAGGGCGGCGTCGAGTTGGACATGTACGTCTACAACGCCGGCGAGCAACTGCTGCTGTTCGTCCCGCCGGGCGAGGCCGCCGCGCTGGCCGACGAGTGGCGTGAGAAGGTGTTCATTCAGGACGTGGAGATTTCTGTCGCGACCGACGACTTCGCGGTGTTCGGCGTCCACGGCCCGAAGGCGACCGAGAAGATAGCCAGCGTCCTCAACGGCGCGTCCTCGCCCGCCGAACACCTCTCGTTCGTTCGCGGGCGAATCGCCTCGGTCGGCGTCACCGTGATTCGGACCGACGCGCTGACCGGCGAGGAGGGGTTCGAGGTGGTCTGTACCACCGGCACGACCGTCAACGAGACCGGAAACGAGCGCGAGAACGCCGAGTTGGTCTTCGACACGCTCCTGAATCAGGGGCTGAACGCCGCGCCGTTCGGCAGGACGACGTGGGAGTCGCTGACGCTCGAAGCCGGGACGCCGCTGTTCGAGTCGGAGCTACGAGGTCGGATTCCGAACGTCGTCGGTCTCCGGAACGCGGTGGACTTCGAGAAGGGGTGTTTCGTCGGCCAAGAGGTCGTCTCGCGCGTCGAGAACCGCGGTCAGCCGAGTCAGCGACTCGTCGGACTTCGACCCGAGGCGGTGCCCGACTCCGGCGCGGCGGTGTTCAGCGGCGACGAGGCGGTCGGCGAGGTGACGCGAGCGGTCGAGAGTCCCACCGAGGGCGACCCCGTCGCCTTCGCCGTGGTGGACTTCGAGATGGACGAATCTGAGTTGAGCGTCCGCGTCGGCGGCGAGGAGGTCTCCGCCGAAGTCGGGACGCTCCCGTTCGTGGAGGGGAGCGACCGCTCGGCCCGAATTCCGCAGTACTAGTCCGCGCCTCGCCGTCGAGGGATTCGAGCGTGTGCTAATATCGGCGGAAGAGTGTTCAGAATTCTTCGCGTTCTGTCGTCGTCACTCCATCGACCGTCAGTTCCCCTCGATAGCGTCGACCACCATCGCGGCCGCGACGATGGCCTCCTTGGGCACGTCGCTGGCGTCGTCGATGGTCACGTCGTACGTGTCCTTGAGCGAGAACTTGCCGTCGATGGTGCCGACGTGGTCGCCGTCCGCGTCGCTGATTTCGTAGGCGTGGGGAATGAGTCCGGCGACCCCGATGAAGTGCCGGAGGACCGAAATCAGCGTGCTCTTCGACTCGATGGTGGCGATGAGCGCCTCGGTGTCGGGGTCCCGAATCTTCCACGTGTCGGTGAACAGCGAGTAGTTCTGGTCGAGGACGACGACCGCCTCGTCGGTCTCGTCGTCTATCAGCGTGTAGTCGCCCGCGATGTCGAGGATACCGCCCGCCTTGACCGTGAACGCGGCGTTCCCGTCGGCGTCGGTGAACGGGAACTCCTCTTTCATCTTGAGCATCTTCTGCTTGCCCCGGAGGACGACGTTCCCGTCGGCGTCGGTCGCTTTGTACTTGTTACGAATCAGCGACTGGACGACCGTGTACTCGTCGTCGGTCAGGTCGAGAGCGGCGATGTCGTTGACCATGGCCCGGAGTTGTCGGCTATCGTTTAAATAACTACGTGAACGCGCAACTAAAACGCGGTGACGAGGTCTCGAAATCTGACCATCAGGGGGCACCCGGCGACTCGGACCGCGAGGAGGCCCGCACGGCGACGCGCCCTCGGCGGTAACTCAGGCGTACTCGTCGGCGACCACCGCGACGATGGTCTTCGTGAACCCGAGGACGATGGGACCGACGAAGATGCCTGTGAACCCGAAGACCACCAGACCGCCGAAGATGCCGACGACGAGGATAGCGGGGTTCAGGTTGGCGCTCCGGCCGCCGATTACCGGTCGGAGGTAGTTGTCGGTGAGGTTGATGACGCCGAACCCGTAGACGAGCAGGGCCGCCCCGCGGAACGGACGCCCCGTCCCGATCAACAGGAGCGCGGCCGGAATCCAGATGAACATCGACCCGACGAACGGGAGCAGACCCAGAACGACCGCGAACACCGTCCAGAAGAGGACGTTCGAGAACCCGAGCGCGAACAGGCCGAGACCTGTCAAGACCGCCTGCACGACCGCGATGACGCCCTGTGTGATGAGGACCGCGTAGGTCAGGCGGTCGAGTTCCGCGAGGAGGCGGTCCTGCACGTCGGCCGGGAGCGGCGTCATCTCCCGGAACCACGCCACCGCGTCGTCGCCCGCGACCAGCAGGTAGTAGAGCAGAAAGCCCAGAATCGTCATGCCGACCGCGACCGTCGAGGCCCCGCCGACCACGCTGACCGACTCCTCCAGCACCCGGCCCGCGCCCGACTGGGCCGCGTCGAGGACGTCTCGCCAGAGGTCGCTGGCCAGAAACTCCTCCAGCAGTTCCACGTCGATTTCGCCGGACTGGACCCGCTCGACCACCGAGAGCGCCTGCTGGAGGACGACCTGAAACATCAGGACGAACGGGAGGACGAACAGGACCGTGGCCGCGACCATGAGGACGACAGCGGCCTTCCGCGGGCCGATTCGGGGCGCGAGGCGGCGCTGGAGGGGAAAGAGCGCGTAGGCCAGAAACACCGCGAGCGCGACGTAGGTGAAGAAGGGCCAGACGACCAACAGCGACGCGTAGAGCGCGACCGCCAGCAGGGCGAGCGCGAACGCCTTCTCCTCGTCCATGACGACGTGTACGACGACCGAGAGGAAAAGGTCCGTGGCGGTCGGACCGCTCGTACGTCGGAATCGGAGTTTCCTCGGACCGACTGCTCACTCGTCTGAATCGGCCGTTCGACCGCCGGAGTCGGCCGCCCGTCCCCCGGATTGGGTCTCGAACGCCTCGACGGTGTCGTCCGGAACCGACTCGGGGGCGAACAGCGTGACCACGTCGCCCGCCTCGACGGCGGTGTCCCCGCGCGGCGTCAGCACCGCGTCGCCGCGTTCGATGCTGATGACGAGCGAGTCGCCGTCGATGATGCCCGACTCGTTGGCCGCTTCGAGGGTCTCGCCGGTGATGGCGGCGTCCTCGGGGACGGTGAACTCGATGACTTCGGCACCGCCGGTCAGGTTCTGCACGTCGGCGAACGACTGACTGGGCGAGTCGTCGTCCGCGCCGAAGGGGTGGTAGGGGTGGAACAGTTCGTCCTGCACGATGTCCTCGCGTTCGAGTTCGAGACCGAGGTTCGACAGTTCCCGGGCGATGCGGGTCACGTCGTCGGTTCCGGTGCCGACCGCGGTCACGACGAGGTTCTCGCGCCCGGCCATCAGTTTCCGGACGTTCACGACGCCCGAGACCTTCAGCGCCGCCTGCGCGAGTCGGTGGCGGTCCGCGACCGGCGCGGTGCAGGTGAACTGGTTGACGATGCGGCCGTCGGTCCGCTCGTAGTCGATGTCGGCGTGGTATCCCTCGACGATGCCCTCTTCCTCCATCTGACGGATGCGGTGGCGAATCGTGGCCGGGGTCACGTCCACCTCCTCGGCGATGGTCGGGGCCGACGTGTTCCGGGCGTCGGCCGCGAGATGGTAGAGGATGCGTTTGTCTATCTCGTCGATGCGATAGCTCATACCCCCGTCTACTGCCGGACTCGGTAAAAGCCCGGTCTTTCGACACGGTTCGGCCAATCTCGGACGCTGACCGTGCGAGCGAACCGGCGCGTCGGCGACGGTGACTGTCTGGGGGCGCGGTGAGTCCGTCGGCTGAGACTTTCCGATTACAGTCCCGTTAAGTGGCCTGAATCCCTGTTATCTCTTGATGAACGAGACGGCACAGCGAACGGAGACACATTCTCTCGGGACGCGAAAACGATGAGCAAGGACTACATCGACGTGAAGGGCGCGGAGGAACACAACCTCAAGGACCTCGACGTCTCCATCCCGCGCGAGAAGTTCAACGTGGTGACGGGACTGTCGGGGTCGGGGAAGTCGTCGCTCGCGTTCGAGACGGTGTACGCCGAGGGCCAGCGCCGGTACATCGAGAGCCTGTCGGCGTACGCCCGCAACTTCCTCGGGCAGATGGACAAGCCGCAGGTCGAGAACGTCGAGGGCCTCTCGCCCGCCATCTCCATCGACCAGAAGAACGCCGCCAACAACCCCCGCTCGACGGTCGGGACCGTCACGGAACTCCACGACTACTTCCGCCTGCTGTACGCCCGCATCGGGACTCCCCACTGTCCGGAGTGCGGACGCGAGGTTGGCGAGCAGAGCGCCCAGAACATGGTCCGGCGCGTCCTCGAACTCCCGGAGGGAACCCGCGCGAAAATCGCGGCCCCCGTGGTCCGCGACCAGAAGGGAGCCTTCGAGGACCTCTTCGACGACCTCGTCTCGGACGGCTACAGTCGCGTCGAGGTCGACGGCGAGGAGTTCGACCTCACGACGAACCGGCCGGACCTCGACAAGAACTACGACCACGACGTGGACGTAATCGTGGACCGGGTGAAGGTCTCCCCGGAGGCCCGAAGCCGAATCACCGACAGCGTCGAGACCGCACTGGAGGAGGCCGACGGCGCGCTGAAGGTCGTCCTGCCCGACCCGCCCGAGGAGGCCGGCGACGACATCGGCGGCGCGACGGCGCGCTCGACCGGCGACCTCGCGGGCGAAGACGACGACCGGCTCGTCGTGGAGTTCTCCGAGGACTTGGCCTGCACCCACTGCGGCATCGACTTCCGGGAGATAGAGACACGGAGCTTCTCGTTCAACAGTCCCCACGGCGCGTGTCCGGAGTGTGAGGGCATCGGCGAGACCAAGGAGGTCGACGAGGACCTCGTGGTGCAGGACACCTCCAAGCCGCTGAAGAACGTCTTCGAGCCGTGGAGCTACAACCGGACCTACTACCGGCGACAGCTAGACAACGTGGCCGACCACTTCGGCGTGAGCGTGAACACGCCGTTCGAGGACCTTCCCGAGGACGTGCAGGAGGCGTTCGTCTGGGGGACCGACGAGAAAGTCCACTTCGAGTGGACGACCAAGAACGGCACCCGCGAGAAGGACGAGCGATTCGAGGGCGTCATCCCGAACCTCGAACGCCGGTACGTCGAGACCGACTCCGACAGCACCCGCGACCACATCGAGGAGTACATGGCGGTCACGGAGTGCCCGGTCTGCGACGGCACTCGTCTCAACGACCAGAGCCGGTCGGTGTACGTCGACGGCACCTCCATCACGGAGGTCAACGAGATGTCCATCGGGGACGCCTTGGAGCACTTCGAGGGCCTCGAAGCGAAACTCGACGAGCGCGAGACCAAAATCGCCGAGGAGATTCTGAAGGAGATTCGCGCCCGTCTGGGCTTCATGGAGGAGGTCGGACTGGAGTACCTGACGCTGGACCGCGAGGCGGCGACCCTCTCGGGCGGCGAGAGCCAGCGCATCCGACTCGCCACCCAAATCGGGTCGGGTCTCGTGGGCGTCCTCTACGTGCTGGACGAACCGTCCATCGGTCTCCACCAGCGCGACAACGACCGCCTGCTCAACACGCTCAAGGAACTCCGCGACCTCGGGAACACGCTCCTCGTCGTCGAACACGACGAGGAGACGATGCGGCAGGCCGACAACGTCATCGACATGGGTCCCGGTCCGGGCAAGCGCGGCGGCGAAGTCGTCGCGCAGGGCACCACCGAGGAAATCGAGCAGTGCGAGGAGTCGCTCACGGGCGACTACCTCGCCGGGCGCAAGGAGATTCCGGTGCCCGACGAGCGCCGCGACAGCGACGAAGCGCTGACCGTCGTGGGCGCGCGCCAGCACAACCTCAAGGACCTCGACGTGGACCTCCCGGTCGGCCAGTTCACCGCGATTACCGGGGTCTCCGGTTCCGGCAAGTCCACCCTGATGCACGACATCCTCTACAAGGGACTGGCCCGCGAGATGAACGACAACACCAGCGTGGACCCCGGCGAACACGACGACATCGAGGGCGTCGACAACGTCGAGAAGGTCCGACTCATCGACCAGTCGCCCATCGGGCGGACCCCGCGGTCGAACCCCGCGACCTACACCGGCGTCTTCGACTACATCCGCGAACTGTTCGCCGAGACGAAACTCGCCAAACAGCGCGGCTACGAGAAGGGCCGGTTCTCGTTCAACGTGAAGGGCGGGCGCTGTGAGGAGTGTGGCGGACAGGGCACCGTCAAAATCGAGATGAACTTCCTCTCGGACGTGTACGTCCCCTGCGAGGAGTGCGACGGCGCGCGCTACAACGACGAGACGCTCGACGTGACCTACAAGGGCGCGACCATCGCGGACGTGCTGGACATGTCGGTCGAGGAGGCGTACGAGTTCTTCGAGCACGACCAGCGCATCGCGCGCAGACTCGGCCTACTGAAGGACGTGGGACTGGATTACATGAACCTCGGCCAACCCTCCACGACGCTGTCGGGCGGCGAGGCCCAGCGGGTGAAACTCGCCGAGGAACTCGGCAAGAAGGACACCGGCGACACGCTCTACCTGCTCGACGAACCGACCACGGGCCTCCACAAGGCCGACGAGCGGAAACTCATCGAGGTCCTCCAGCGACTCACCGACAAGGGCAACACCGTCGTCGTCATCGAACACGAACTCGACCTCGTGAAGAACGCCGACCACGTCCTCGACCTCGGCCCCGAGGGCGGCGAGAACGGCGGTGAAGTCGTCGCCGCGGGAACGCCCGAAGAAGTGGCCCGCGCCGAGGATTCCCACACCGGACGCTACCTCCGCGACCTGCTCCCCGCGGTGGACCTCGACGGCCCGCGGACCGACCGCCGCGCGGCCCCGGCGACAGACGACTGACGATTCGTCGCCCTTCCCGCGTTTCTGGCCACGTATCGTCACGTTAACTCGGGGAATCCCCGTATTACCTCCGCTTCCTGTAGGATTTTTTACAAAGTCTCGACGCTAAGTACTGGATAACAAAGTGTGGTCCGGGTGAAACTGGCGTACCGTGATGGGATGGGTGGCGGTGGCACCGGCGCAACAAGCGATTGAGCGACTTCGGTAGCATGAGCTCGGCTGACAACTCACCGGAACAGGAGACACTGTCCGAAGACCTTATCTTCGACGTGTTGAAGAACCGGCGACGGCGATACACGCTGCATTACCTCAAGCAGCAGGAGCGTCCGGTCGAGCTGAGCGAACTCGCCGAGCAGGTCGCGGCGTGGGAGAACGACACGACCGTGGAGGGACTGTCGGCCAACGAACGCAAGTCGGTCTACACGTCTCTCTACCAGACGCATCTCCCGAAACTCGCGGACGCTGGTATCGTCGATTACAACCAGAACCGCGGGGTCGTCGAACTGTCGGGGAACGCGGCCCAGTTGGAGGGGTATCTCCGGCCGCAGGACGACTTTCCGTGGATTCGGTACTACCTCGCGCTCGCGGCGGTGAGCGCGATTCTCGTACTCGGCGACCTGCTGGGCGTCCCGCCGTTCGAAGCGATTCCCGACGAGATTTGGGGCGTCCTCATCGTCGCGGCGTTCGCGCTCTCCGCGGCGACCCACTACGTTCGGCGACAGCGGCTCGCTCAGGAGGAGACACCGCCGAACGTGGAGCGATAGCCGACGAGCGGTCGGCTGAGCGCCGAGTGCCACGGAACGAAACGGGAGCATAGAGCGGTGAATACTTGGGCCGCAGGGTAGTACGCCCGACCGATGTACGACTTCGTAGTCGTCGGGGCGGGCCCGGCCGGGTCCCGGTTCTCCCGACGGGCGGCCGAACGGGGGTACGACGTGCTGGCGCTCGAACGAGGAGCGGTCGGCAAACCGCTGGCCTGTTCGGGACACGTCAGTACCGACATCTGGGAGTTCACGCCAGACGGCGCGCGCGAGGACCTCCTCCAGAACGAGGTGTACGGCGCGCGCTTCCACGTCGGCGGTCCGGGAAGCGACGACTACCCCTTCTACAAGCGCGAGGTCGTCTCGAACGTCATCGACCGCGTGGGCTTGGACGAACGCCTCGCCGAGGCCGCCCGCGAGGCGGGCGCCGACCTCCGGGAGAACCACAGCGTCTCGTCCGTCGAGGAGTACGACGACCGCGTGGAGGTCACCGCCAGCACGCCGGACGGCACCGAGACGTTCGAGGCCCGCATGGTCGCGGGTTGCGACGGGCCGGTCTCGCGCGTGCGGTCGGAACTCGGCCTGCCGGAACCCGGCGAGAAGCTACAGGGCGTCCTCACGTTCTCCGAGGAGGACGACCCCGGCGACTACGTGGACGTCCACCTGACCGCGCCGCGGTTCTTCGCGTGGCGCATCCCGCGCGGCGAGTCGGGCGTCGAGTACGGCCTCGCGGCCCCGCCGGGGTCGGAGCCCTCGGCCAACGACCTGTTCTCGGCGTTCACCGACGAGTACGACGTGGAGACGAGTCACTTCTGTGCGGGCATGATTCCGGTCGGGCCCGCCGACTCGGTGACGAGTCGCCGCGGATTCCTCATCGGCGACGCGGCCGCCCAGACCAAGCCGTTCACCGGCGGCGGGATTCTCTACGGCATGACCGCCGCGAGTCACGCCGCGAAGGTCATCGACCCCGAGCGGCCGGCGACGCTGCAGGACTACGAGGAGGCGTGGCGCGAGGACCTGAGTACCGAGATAGAACTGGGCCACTGGATTCGGAAGTGCTACTCGCTGCCCGAACCGGTCCAGCACGCGGGGCTGTCGGCGTTCTCGGGCGAAATCGGCGTCCACATGGACAAGCCGACCTCGTTCTTCTCGACGGAACACCTGAAAAAATTACTCTCCGGGTCGTAGCTGAGTCCGCGGACGGCCGCAGTTCCGCACCGCGGCCGGTCTCGCCGTCGCCGAAGCGCGTCTACTCGGTCGTGGTCTCTTCGGCGGTGGTGGTTTCGCCGCCCATCGTCGTTTGGCTCTGTACGACGGCGTACGCGAGACCCACCACGGGCGCGCCCGCTCTGGTGTACGGGCCGTCGGCTTCGCCCTGCGACGAGACGAAGTCGTAGGACTCGTTGCCGTTCGTGTTCTGGTGGGGCATCGCGATCAGCGGCTGGGTCTCCTGCAGCGCCGACTGGTCGAACTGGGCCCCCGGCACGCCCTCGAACAGCGTGACCTCGATGTTCTGGTGTTCGCCGGCGTCCAGCAGTTCCGAGACGCCGATGACGCTCCCGAGGACCTCGCCCTCGAGGAGCGTCGCGTCGTGGATAGCGACGAACCCGCCCTCCGGAACGGCCGCCGAGGCCACCATCACCGTCGAACCGTCCGTCTCCTGATTCTGGAACGTCACCGCGGCTCCTTCCGTCTGAGTGCCGTCCCCGGCGGCGACGGTACCGGCCCCGAGCGCGGACAGCGCGAGCGCGCTCCCGCCGAGTTTGGCGGTCGTGTCCATGAATTCGCGGCGAGACGTCCCCTCGCCCAGCAGTTTCGATGCGATGTTCGAACTGTCGTCGTTTTCGTGCATTGGTCTCTCTCCGTCGGGTCGGTCCCGACGAGATACCGTAGCGGACGGGCACGAAAAGTTATTAGTCGGTTGGAGAGGCGGCAGTAACTCGGATTGAGGATTTTCGGCGCGAAACGCCCGTTACGCCGGATTAGGGCGCGACTACGTGACGCCGCCACTACACGGTCTCCGGCAGCCAACCCCCGTCAACCTCGACGTTCTCGCCGCTGATGTAGTCGCTGTCCTCCTCCAAGAAGAACAGCACCGCCTGTTCCACGTCCTCGAAGTCGGCGGGTCGTCCGCGCGGCAGGTCCTCGGGGAACTCGTCGGAGTTCTCGACAACGTAGGGAGACACCGCGTTTACCGTGATACCGTTGTTCTGGGTGTCGTTGGCGAGCATCCGGGTGAACATCAGCACGCCCTGCTTGGCGATGAAGTAAGGCGCGTTCTTCGGGTTGACCATCCCCTTCTCGGAACTCGCGTAGCCGACGTTCACGATGCGGCCCCACGACTGGTCGCGCATCGCGGGCAGCGCGCGCTTACAGCAGAGGTAGGTGCCGTTGACGTTGGCCTGTAAGACGGTGTTCCACTGCTCGTAGGAGATGTCCTCCCAGTGGTCGGGCGCGAACGGGCCGACGTTGTTCACCAGCACGTCCACCGTATCGAGGTCGTCGGCCGCGGCGTCGAACATCGCGTCCACGTCGTCGGGGTCGGTCACGTCTCCCTGCACGGTGGTCGCCGCCGGGGCGCCGCGCTCTCGCGCGGCCTCGGCGACTTCCGCGGCGGCCTCCCCGCTCGAGCGGTAGTGGACCGCCACCGACGCGCCGCAGTCGGCCAGCGCGAGCAGTAACTCTCGGCCGACGCCCGTCGCGCTCCCGGTCACGAGCGCGGTCCGTCCGGTCAGGTCGGGTCGAATCACGGGTCGAGATTCGGGGGCGTCGTATTTCCGTGTTGAGGATTCGGCGAGCGTTTCGAGGGTCCGCGGTCCCAGGAGTCGCGAGCGACCGCACCGGGGACCGGGACGGCGCGAATACGGCCACGGCCACATATCATTAATATCAGGAAGGTAGACGTGTCGGTATGGCACTACAGACTATCCTGCTGGCGGTCGGCCCGGGCGACGCCGACCGCACCGAGGAGTTGGCCAGTGCAGTCAGCGACGTGGCCGGACCGACCGGTGCGCGAGTCGTGTTGGCCCACGTGTTCACCGACGAGGAGTTCGACGGCGTGGTCAGCCAACTCGACTACGACCCGAACGGCGAAATCGACCCCGACGAGGTGGCCGCGCGCCACGCCACCGTCCGCCAACTGACCGACGCCTTCGACGAGGCGGGCGTCGAGTACAACGTCCGCGGCCGAGTGGGCGCGCACGGCGAGACCATCGTGGACTTGGCCAACGAGGTCAACGCCGACCGCGTGGTCGTCGGCGGGCGCAAGCGCTCGCCCACCGGCAAGGCCGTCTTCGGGAGTACGGCCCAAGAGGTGATGCTCAACGCGCCCTGCCCGGTGACGTTCGTCCGCGGGGACTGAGTTTCGTCGGAGTCGAATTTTTTCCCGTCGCGACCCCGACCGCCGCGCTACGGTCTGGCATACTCGTCGGCGAGTAAATGCTTGTAGTTAAGTGAGACCGGACCGTCCTACCGGGGTGAATGGCGCACTACGCGGGCGTTGACCTCGGCGCGACGAACGTCAGGGCGGCAGTCGCCGACGACGAGGGGGACGTGGTGAGCGTCCACCGCGCGGACACCCCCAACGGTCCCACGGGCATCGCGGTCACGGAGGCCGTCTTGGAGTGCCTCCGGGAGGCCAGCGAGGCCGCCGGTATCGAACCGGAGGAGATTCTGGCCGCGGGCATCGGTTCCATCGGACCGCTGGACCTCGCGGAGGGCGCGGTCGAGAACCCGGCGAACCTCCCGGACACCATCGACCGCATCCCGCTGACCGGTCCCGTCGGACAACTCATCGACAGCGACGCGGTCTACCTCCACAACGACACCATCGCGGGCGTCATCGGCGAGCGGTACTACAGCGACCGCAACCCCGACGACATGGTGTATCTGACCATCTCGTCGGGCATCGGCGCGGGCGTCTGCGTGGACGGCGAAGTCCTCTCGGGGTGGGACGGCAACGCGGGCGAGGTGGGCCACATGGTCGTGGACCCGCAGGGCCGACGCACCTGCGGGTGCGGCCGGGAGGGCCACTGGGAGGCGTACTGCTCGGGCAACAACATCCCCGAGTACGCCAAACTGCTCGCGGAGGACGCCGGAAGCCTCGACACCGACCTGCCGCTCGCGGACCCCGACTTCTCGGCGGTGGACGTGTTCGACGCCGCCGGCGAGGACGACTTCGCCGACCACGTCATCGACCAAGTGGCCCACTGGAACGCGCTCGGCGTGACCAACATCGCGCAGGCGTACGCTCCGCTGGTCGTCTACGTCGGCGGCGCGGTGGCGCTGAAAAACGAGTCGCTGGTCGTCGACCCCATCCGGGAGCGAGTCGGCGAACTCGTGTTCAACAACGTCCCCGACGTGCAGTTGACGAACCTCGGCGACGACGTGGTGCTGAAGGGCGCTATCGCGAGCGCCCTGACAGGTGGGACGGGCGACAGGACGAATACGGTCGCGTAGTCCGAGTCCGCCCACCCTTTTATCCTTCTGTAGACCTTTCGTCCGTCCATGCATCGGCGCGAGTTTCTGCGGGGGGTTTCGGGGTCGGTCGCGCTCGCTTCCGCCGGAGTCGGAGCGGGGATGGCGGCGGAGACGACGACGGCGCATCCGGGACCGTACCGGCCGCTGGGGAGCGTCTCGATAGCGAACGCGAAGGAGGCGGTTCCCGACCGGAGCGGAAAGTTCGCCTACGTCGCCACGATGGACGGGTTCGCGGTCGTGGACGTGCAGATTCCGAGCGACCCCACGGTGGTCGCCGAACGCGCTGGCCTGTTGGCCGACCGCGAGACCGGGCCGCTCCGCATGATTCAGGACGTGAAGGTCGAGGGCGACCGTCTGGTCGCCGCGGGGCCCGCGAATCCGATGCAGGGCGACGTGTTGCAGGGGTTCGCGCTCTTCGACGTGAGCGACCCGGCGAACCCGACGCAGGTCGCGTTCCACGAGACGCAGTTCCCGATTCACAACTGCTTCGTTCGGGACGGAATCGTCTACCTGACCGGGAATCAGGGCGAGACGAACGCGCTCGTGATGGTGGACGTGAGCGGGGACAGTCCCGAGGAGGTCGGTCGGTGGTCGCCCGCCGACCGGCGGCCGGGGTGGAACGAGGTGCCGACGAGCGTCTGGACGATTCACGACGTGTGGGTCCAGAAGGGCCGGGCGTACCTCTCTCACTGGGACGCCGGAACCTACCTCGTGGACGTGAGCGACCCCGCGAGTCCGAGTTTCGTGGCGCGAATCGGCGGCAGACCGCTCGACGAACTCCAGTCGATTCCGAGCGACAGCGTCCGGACCGAGGTCCTCCGCCTGCCGGGCAACGCCCACTACGCGATGGCCAGCGACGACGGGAATCTCCTCGGCGTCAACAAGGAGGCGTGGCAGGCCAGCGAGCGGGGCGGACCCGGCGGTCTGGAACTCTGGGACATCTCGGACGAGACGCGTCCGACCAAACTCGCCACCATCGACGCCCCGGCGTCGCCCGACCCCTCCATCGGCGGGACGTGGACCACCTCGCACAACTTCGACATCGTGGGCGACCGCCTGTTCACGTCGTGGTATCAGGGCGGCGTGAAGATTCACGACATCTCCGACCCCGCCAACCCCGAGCAGTTGGCGTGGTGGCGCATGCCCGACGAGACCTCGTTCTGGACCGCCAAGCGCGCGACCGACGGGTTCTTCGTCGCCAGTAGCATGGGTCGGCGCTCGAACGGGAAGGGCGGTCTCTACACCTTCCCGATAGAGGACGCCACCAACAGCCCACAGAAGGACCCGCCGTCGCTGACGACGACCGGCGAAACGGCGACCGAAACGACGACCGGTGGAACGGCAACCGAAACGACGACCGGCGAAGCGACGACCGAAACGACGAGCGCGACCACCGGAGAGGCCGCCCTCGACGACGCGACCACCGAGTCCGACGACTCGGCCTCCGGCGAAGTGCCCGGTTTCGGCGTCCCCGCCGGAATCGCGGCGCTCCTCGGGGCCGGCGCGTGGCGACGGGTCCGGAAATAAACCCAAAGTCCTACGACCCCTCCGGACCCTACATCTACACCATGACCGACGACGACTCGCTGAAGGACCGCGTCGAGCGGTGGTTGACGGGGCAGATGCCCATCATCAGCATGCACGGCGGCGAGAGCGCCGTCCAGACGGCCGACCCCGACAGCGGCGAGGTCGTCGTCGAGTTGGGCGGCGCCTGCTCGGGGTGTGCCATCAGCCCCCGGACGGCCCAGAACATCAAACTCGACCTCGCCAAGGACTTCGAGGAGGTCGAGGACGTGACCGTCCGGGTCGCCGAGGACGGCACCAGCGGGTGGGACATCGACCAACCCGAGAGCGTGATGGGCATCGACCGCAACGAGGGCGGCCGCGGCGGCCGCGGCGAGGGGTCGCCGAACAGCGACCACTTCTGAGCGCGTCCTCCGCGTCCGTTCCGGTCTCTCTCGCTACAGGTCTCCGACCGACAGCGCCATGCCCTTCGATTCGGGGGCCGTCGCCTCGAACCCGAATCGGTCGTAGAAGTCGTCCACGTCGGCTATCAGGCTCACGTACGCCGAGTCGAGCGCGTTCTCCCGGAGGTAGTCGAGGAGGTTCGACACCACTCTCGTTTCGAGACCGACGCCCTGATGGTCCGGATGGACCGCAACGTCGACTATCTGATAGAAGCACCCGCCGTCGCCGACGAGGCGGCCCATGCCGACGACTCGGTCGGTCGCCGACGCGACGGCCGTGACGGCGTGGAGGCTGTTCGGCAAGCCGCGCCGGGCGGCCGCTTCGGACCGCTGTCCCATGCCGGCCGCCTCGCGGAGAGCGACGTACTCGTCGGGCGAGGGCGTCGCTTCGCGGAGTTCGTAGTTCATCGGTCGAGATAGCGTTCGCCGCGAGGTAACGCTATCGAAGAGAAGGAAGTAGTGACATCCCCGACCGGCCGGTTACGAGACGCCGTCGGGTTTCTCGGCGTCGTCCTCGACCTGCCGCTTCATCGACTCGCGGCGGGCCTTGGCGTCGCGGCCCGTGGCTTCGAGCAGGAAGTCGTTCTTCTTGTCCACGGCGTCGGCGGCGGCGTCGGCGTGGCCCTCGGCGATGACCTCCTCGGCGTCGCGCTCCTCGAAGTGGACGGCGAGTTTGTCCTTCTTGCCGCTGTACTCGGCGACGCCCGCGAGGATGCGGTCGAAGACCGGGTTGTCGGGGTCCTCGACGACGTAGAGGTCGTGGCCGTTGTGCTCCTCGGTTCCGGTGACTTCGCCGAAGTACTCCTCGACTTTCGCCTCCATGTCCGGGATGCGGTCCTCCAGATGTTCGCCGCGTCGCATCTTGTATTCCTTCATGGTAATCTCCCTTTGGACAGGGTGTGGTAAACCCTTTTCGCGTCGTTCTTCCTCTTGAATCCGACGCTTCGTCCCGTTTAATCCGTCTCCCTACTCCTGTGCGAGGTAGCCCCTCGCGCACTCGGGGCAGATGTCGCCCGCCCGGAGCGACGACCCGGCCACGTCCTGTCTGTAGTCGCACTCGGGGCAGACGAACTCGGCGTCCACGTCGGGGTCGTCGGCCGGCCCCGACAGCGAGGGCGCGTCCGCGCCGGCCGAGATGCCCGACGAGAGTTGGCCGCCGTTCTCGCCGGCGTCTTTCGACTGGAGCGCGTCGCCCTCGGCGTTGACGAACTCGACTTCCTCGGTCTCGCCGTCGTCCACCCCGGGCGCGGACTCGGGGGTCAGTCCGCCGCCGAACTCCACGTCCGCGCTCCCGGAACCGTCGGGGTCGGCGTCGTACCCCTCGTCTTCGTCCTCGCGGCCGACCGCGGGCCACTCGCCGGGACCCTCGTCGGTCTCGGCCGGATGGGTCGTCTCGGCCTCGGGCCACTCACCGGGCGTGCGACTCTCGGCGTCGCTCTCGGCGTCGTCGTCCAAGATGACGCCGTCGTCGTCCGCGGCCGACGGGGCCTGCTCGAAGTCGCCCTCGGCGGTGGCCGCCTCGCCCCCGGTCTCGGCGGTGTCGCTCGACGCGGACCCGGTCGACGCGTCCGCCGCGGACGCCCCGCCGGACGCCGACCCGCCCGACGACGAGGCGGACGCGCCCCCGGAGTCGGTCGAGTCGGTCATGATTTCGGCGTCGTCCTCGCCCGCCGCGGTGACTTCGGCGTCGGTTGCCCCACCGGTCTCGACGCCCACGGTCGCGTCGGTCGTCGCGCCCGCGCTCGGTCCGGTCGCGCCGGTCGCCCCCGACTCGCCGGACCGGGACCCCATCCCGGAGTCGGACTCGGCGGATTCGAGGTCGGGCGCTGGCGACTGGAGCGCGGTGACCTCCTTGTTCTCGGTCACTATCTTGCGCTCGCCGCACCGTTCGCACTCCTCGAACTCCCTGACCGTGACCACGACTTCGCTTCCCTGCTCCTCGCGTTCCCGTTCGATTTCTGCGTCCCCGTAGCTGTGGCCGAGGAGCGAACACCTGATACTCATTGTGCTGTTCCTTACGTTCATCCGTGGTAAACCCTGTGTTTCGGCGTATGACGCTCGTCTGACGCCGTCCAGACCCGCCAGTCATCGCGCTCGCGACCGGGGGAGCGGTTCGGGCGAGGTTCGCTCCGCGACCGTTTCGTATCACATTTAGTTACAAAATATTAATTCGTGTTCGAGTGTTTATTGATTAATACTGTATGTCCGAGTATTCCGACGACACCGAAAGTGAACAGAACGACTCTCGACGCTCGGCGAGTGAGGACGCGCCGCCGACGAAGGCATCCCGACGGACGTTCATGAAGGCCGCGGGGGCCGCCGCGGGGAGCGCGGCGATGGGTGCGAGCGCGGAGCAGGTCGCCGCTCGCACCGGCGTGAACGTCGAGAAGTACCTCCGGGACCTCACGCTCGAGCAGAAGGTCGCCCAGATGACGCAGGTGGCGGTCAGTTCGTTCGACCCCGAACCCGACGAACCGAACGTTCCGGACAGTTTCGGCGTCGACACGGTCGGCGCGTACTTCAGCGAACTCGGCGTCGGGAGCATCCTCTCGGGCGGCGCGAAACCGCCGTCGTTCGACGGGGACGCGGTCGTGAAGGGCATCAACGCGCTTCAGGAGTACAACCTGGAGAACGCGCCCCACGATATCCCGTTCCTCTGGGGCGTCGACGCCACCCACGGCAACGGACTGCTCGAAGGGGCGACGTCGCTCCCCCAGCGGTTGAACATGGGCGCGGCCCGGGATGTCGACCTGGTGAAGGAAGCCGAGAAACACACCGCCGAGTCCACGGCGGCGATGGGCGCCCACTGGACGTTCGCACCGACGACCGACCTCCAGCGCGACCCCCGCTGGGGCCGGTTCTACGAGGGAATCAGCGAGGACCCGCTCATCGAGGGCGAGGTGTCCCGCGCCCGCGTGGAGGCCTTGGAGAGCGCCGACCGCCTGACCTCCACGGTCAAGCACTTCGCCGGGTACTCGATTCCCAACAACGGCAACGACAGGGCGCCCGCCGACACGTCGCTTCGCGACCTCCGGACGAACGTCCTGCCGCCGTACCGCAGCGCGCTCGACGCCGGTCCGGGGACGGTGATGGTCAACAGCGGTGCCGTCAACGGGAAACCGGCCCACGCGTCGAGTTGGTTGCTGACGCGGGTGCTGCGCGAGGCCTACGGGTTCGAGGGCGTCATCATCTCCGACTACGACGACATCCACCGCCTGATGACCAACCACGACTACGCGCCCGACTTCCGGGAGGCGACCAAGGAGGTCATCAACGCCGGCGTCGACATGTACATGATCGGAAACGGCGGCGACGCGCCCGGCCCGGTCGAGTTCATCGAAACCGTCGTCGACCTCGTTCGAGGCGGCGAAATCAAGCGCAAGCGCATCGACGACGCCGTCAGACGAATTCTCGCGCTCAAGGCCGACCTCGGACTGTTCGACCGACCCACCGTCGACGAGTCGCGGCTGTCGGAGACGCTCGGCGGGGCACGAGAGACCTCCGAGCGACTCGCCAAGGAGTCGCTCGTCCTGCTCAAGAACGAGGGCGACGTACTCCCGCTGTCGGGGAGCGAGGACGTCCTGCTGACCGGACCCGGGGTCGACGGGAACGGCAACAACACCCGGCCGCTGATGCAACACGGCGGGTGGACGCTCGGCTGGCAGGGGCCGAGCGGCGGCGGGCCGTTCCCGCGCCAGACCCTCGTCGCCGACGAACTCCGCGACCGGTTCTCGAGCGTCACGCACGTCCCGACGTCGTTCGACAACGAACGCTGGTGGTCGGGCGACCAGACCGACGCGAACGGGAACTTCGACTTCACCGACGAGCAGGAGCGGAACGTGCGGTCGGCGGCGCCCGACTCCGACGCGGTCGTGGTCGTCCTCGGCGAGGGGCCCCACAACGAGGGGTTCGGCGACCGAGACGACCTCGAACTCGACGACGCCCAGCGGGAACTTCTGAGCGTCGTGAACGAGGAGACCGGAGACGACACGCCCGTGGTCGGCGTCATGCTGGCCGGAAGCCCGTTAGGGTCGCCCGAGACCCACGACGCTCTCGACGCGCTCCTGTTCGCGGGCCAGCCCGGTAGCGACGGCGGGGTCGCCATCGCCGACACGCTCGTCGGAGCGTACAACCCGTCGGGCAAACTCGCGTTCAGTTGGCCTCGGAACGTCGGGACCGTGCCGGTCCAGTACGACCGCGCGCCGCCGACGAGCACGGGCGGGAGCGACAACACGGCGCTGTACGAGTTCGGCCACGGCCTCTCGTACGCCGACTTCGAGTACGGAAACGCGTCGGTGTCGCCGGGGAGCGTCTCGGACCCGTCGAAGCAGTCGAGCGCCACGGTTCGCGTGGACGTTACCAACGCGGGCAACGTCGCGGGAGACCACGTCGTCGAGGTGTACAACACCCAGTCGTACGGGTCGGTCCTCCAGCCCAAGCGCCGACTGCTGGGCTTCGAGCGCGTGTCGCTCGACGCCGGGGAGACGAAACGCGTCGAAGTCGACCTCTACCTCTCGGCGCTCGAAGTCGTCCCCGACGACGTGCTGGCGCTCCGACCGAAAGTCGTCGAGGCGGGCGACTACGAACTCACCGTCGGGCGGGACGGTCCGAAGGCGACGCTGTCGGTCGAGCGGACCGGGAGCGTCACCGACTCCCCGCTCACGCCGGGGCGGTCCCGAGTGGGCAACGGCCGCGGAAGCGGAACGAAGGGTCTGGGGAACGTGTTCACGCGCTTTAGAACCGGCCTGAACTCGGAGTGACGCGATAGCCCGACCCGCCGACGGACACCCCACGGCGTGATGTATTTCGCAATTAGTCGTCGTTCGCCAGTTTCCAGCCGTTTTCGATACCGTCCATCCGCTCGAACTGCTCCCTGCTTTCGAGTTCGGGAAGCAGGAACTCGTTCCACCAGTTGCTCTCGGACTCGTACCCGACCGGGTGTTTAGGGTAAATCGTGTTCTGAAATCCTGTCTTCGTGACGACGCCGTGGTTACGGAGGTGTTCCTCGACGACGAGAAACAGGGCTTCCTGATTGCGGACTCGTTGCTCGAAGTCGCGAGCTGTCGGGCCACTGTCGGGGATGTGTTCGGTGGATTCGTTTGGCGACCCGCTGGTAATCGCCAGCAGGTAGAACACGACGCCAAAGATGCCTGTGAGAAACACGATAACGAACCAGAGCAGTCCGCTCCGGTCGTGACCCGTTGCGTGGAACGCTACTGCGACCGCGAGGATGAACCACAGGAGTGCGACGAAGGCAAGGAAGTCGCTCATATCGCTGTACGGAGATGCGAGGAAAAAGAAGGTTTGTGATAAGTCAGTGCCCGGTTGGCAACAGTCGCCGTCCTCGTCGAGGAAGAACACGGTCGGCCAAACGAGGAGGCGCGGTCAGTAGTCGGAAATCCGCAATTCTCTCTAACCGCAAGACAGTGAGCGGATAACTGCGAGAAATCGCGAACACTCGTCGTTGCGTCGCGAAAATCTCGTGGACTCGCTAGAATCAAGCGAATACGGTCCGTTCGCGAAGGTCAGCGAGTCCGTCGACTGGAGCGAACGAAGTGAGCCGAAAGAAGTGGACTCGCTGGGATTTGAACCCAGGGCCTCTTCGCTTGCTCGGAAGGTTCGCTCGGCCTTCGGCCTCGCTCACTTTCAGCAACCGCGAGCACCCCGGCGTTCAGCATCCACGGGCGAAGCCCTCAGCGTCGTCCACACCTCGGCCTCCGGCCTCGGAATCCCGTACAGCCCCACCCACAGAGCGTTGCGGAGACAACCATGCTCGAACCAACGTCACCGCGAGAAGCGGTCAACGAATACCTAGCTGAAGTGCAGCAAGAACTCGCCGCGGCAACCGCTCAGAACCACAAGTACCGACTCGACAAATTCCTCACCTGGACCGACGAGGTCGGACTCGACGACATGAACGAAATCACCGGAAGCCTACTCCAAGAGTTCAAACAATGGCTAATGGGCGACGTAGCAAAAGTGACCGTCAAGAACCACCTGAGTACTGTTCGTCAGTTCGTCGAGTTCTGCGAAGACATCAACGTCGCCCCAAAAGGCGTCGGCCGAAAAATCCGGCTCCCAACGATACAACTGGGTGAAGACGTGAGTGACGTGCACATCCTCCAGAAAGAAGCGGAGATGATTCTCGAATACTGCGAAGACTACGAGTACGCGACGCTTCGTCACACCGCTTTCTACATCCTCTGGCACACGGGGATGCGAGCAAGTGCCCTAACGGGTCTAGACATCGGCGACTACGACAATCGGGCGAACGTACTCTCGCTGCGACACAGACCAGATGAAGAAACACCGCTCAAGAATAAAGAGCGGAGCGAGCGCGACGTGTACATCAACGACGACGTTGCCTCGGTC
Source organism: Halorussus limi (assembly GCF_023238205.1). Classification (NCBI taxonomy): domain Archaea; kingdom Methanobacteriati; phylum Methanobacteriota; class Halobacteria; order Halobacteriales; family Haladaptataceae; genus Halorussus; species Halorussus limi. The sequence goes on along the minus strand of NZ_CP096659.1, from coordinate 1,805,315 downwards.
CTTGACGCCTTCCTCGATATGCATCACCCATACGTCGAGGACGAGTACGGACGGATGCCGTTACTTGGTGGGACGCAAGGTCGCCTCCACTACACGACAATCCAGCGGAATATCTACACAGTTACGCGTCCATGCCACTACACGAACGAGTGTCCACACGATCGGGATCTCCAGGAGTGTGAAGCGACGAGTTACAACACCGCCAGCAAGTGTCCGTCGAGCGTTGCACCCCACGCGCTCCGTAAAGGTGCAGCGACAGCACTTCGGAAGCAGGATGTTCCGAAAGAGGTCGCATCTGAACGGCTGGATATGAGCGGCAACGTACTCGACAAACACTACGACAAACGGACTAAACGAGAGAAAATGGAGCTACGGAGAGAATATCTCAACGGCATCTGACTGGTAGCCACCGACCGCGACGTCGGGGTGAACCCATGCCGACCAGAGGTCTTGGAGTACGTTACACGCTGATTGGGCTCAACGCCCTTCGGCATTCTAGTGTTACTGTTGGCATGCGCGCGCGTCGGAGGTCGGCTCTCGCACCGGCTCAACCCCAGTAACCTCCCGAGGCTCAAACCGAGCTACGGAACTACGATGACGGGGTTTGTTCGCTAATCAAGGGTGCGTACTCCTTCGAAAAGTGCCTCCTAAGCGTCTGGAGAGCGTCAACGAACTCTTGGCCACTTTCGACCGGGAGGTACACGATACCGGGCGCGTGTTTCGAGTAATGATACCACTGGTCCTCTCCAAATCGGAGCTGGTCCCATCTGTCTTGGGACTCTGTGCATTCTCTCACCGTCTCGAACCGAGCTTCAGATCCGTGTTGTATTTTGTACATTGCGTAGCAGAGTGAGCCGCCGTGTAATCCAGCTTCTTCGTTTTGTTGTCCTGGTTCGACCCATTCCAGAGCAATGTTCAGCTTTGGGTTGTCACCGTCTTCATTTTCGAAGTTCATCGCGAACTCGGTTCGGTTCGTCGCCAACGTTTGGCTGGCATCTGCGCCCAGCACTTTCTCTTCGAGATCCACGTCTTCGTCGAAGAGCTCGGAATGAACATCGATAATCTCCCGACACACCTGATTTATCGTCTCTGTCACCTCCGACTCAAAGCTGTGAACCAGTTTCGTTGCCTTCAGATACCGATCCGATTCCAGACCGTTCGTGATGAAATCTTCATCCATGGTTAATCTCCTCCAAGAGGGCGTCAAGATACTGAATTTGGTCGTCTGGGTTGATCGATTGAAGCCGTTCAATGTCGGAAATACTGATCGACGCGGTACGGTAGTCTTCCAGCGAGGGAAGCGCGTAAAGCTGAAGAATCTGCTCTTCGATTAGCGTGGTGAACAGGTAGGCGCTCGCGGCCCAGTGCGTACTGTGTTCGATGTCGGCGAGAAGCGTTCTGCGGAGGGCTTGTGCAACCTCGGACCAGTAGATGACAGTTATTTCCCGTTCTTCCGGCACCGTGGCGGTAATTGTTGGCTCACGATTTTCGTCGTCAGTCAGTCGTTCGCTAAAAGCGTCTTGTAGCGCATCTTCTCTTGAGTCTGGGAGAAGCAGATAGTGTGTCCAGTCCAGATTTCGTTGGTGGTGCTTCTCCGTCAGGTACGCCGTCTGTGGCGTCTTCTCGTAGTGCTCGTCCCCTATTTTGACCTCAATCGTCACGCCTTGGCTCCCGAACTCCGCGAGTATGTCTACCCGTCGATCGTGGAGCTCTTCATCGTGGTAGGCGCGCTCGCAACGAACGTGAGTGGGAGCGGTGTCGAAGTGGGAGTCAAGTAACTTGGCGGAGAATTCCCCCGTTGAGTCCCGAAGAAGATGAGCCAGCCACTGCGACCAGTTTTCCTCTTGGTTTGTCCGCAGTGGACCAGCTTGCGGACTCGTCTCTGACCAATCGCCTATCAGTGGATCTTCGTCGAACTTGCTTCCGCTCTGTTTCCACGTCTGATTGAGCTCTTCCAGCAACTCTCGAAGCTCAATCAGACCTCTCTCTTGTTCTTGTACGTAATCGTCCCACCAAGGGCCGATGGCGTCCCATTGGGCACCGATTTCAGCCATCGTATTTCACCATCTTTCCGTCTTGTCGACCAAAGGCATCGAAGGTCTGTCGTGTTTCTTCACGGTCGATTATGTTAAGTGTTCACGTAGACGTCTCTGGAAGATGCTACGTGGTACACGGACGGAAATATGACCAACTCCGGTCGCAGAACGATGTCATGTAATCACGACGTCGGTTACCGCTTCACGTCGTGATTCGACTAGAACATTGTCCACACGACACCATCACCGCGCTCCACGAGAACACCAACGGCGACATGGTCGCGCTCTACACTCGGTACGGCGAGGAGGAGTTTTGTGAAGAATACGAGGCCACGACTCCCTCCCTTGGTCTCTAACCCCACGTTGGTCAAGACGCCGTTGCTGGTGGCACGTGGGCGTGTGGTGGCTTGCTCCGAGAACGATTATGTCCGGTCGTCTTCTTGATTCTCAATCCGAATCTCGGTAAATCGGAGTTGGTGAAACTGGTTGACTATGTACGTTTCACCCTCTTGCTCTGATCGGTCCTTTATCCAATCGAGTAGTGTTCGTGCGGTGATGTCTGCACAAACCAGTTCCATCGTGTCGACAAGGGTCTGAGAGATGATGTCCTCAGCGAGGTAAATCGGTGATTCGTCGTCGATGTAGTAATCATAATCCTCTGCGAGTTCATCTGCAAGCCGTTCTTTGAACTCGGCGACCCCTTGTCCGGTCGACTCGTCTGTGTCGACGTCGATCACGACGGCTGTGTTGCAGTCTGATTGAGCCATTACATCACCACAGTTCGGCGACTGGAACTTCCTCATTCGCCAAAGTGCCAGGGCATGAGAAGTGCTTATACGGCTTTTACAGACAGATAAAACCTCGTCCAAAAACCAGGGTTTTAGGTGGGATTTCTTATAGCAGTAAATCTCCCCAGAATTTATCAGCGGTTAGTGATTCCACCGAGGCTAAAACTTACGTCGGTTGACGTTCCATACACTCCGTCCGGAGACCCTGTGATGACGGCGTTAGACAATCAGTCATTGGCGTTCACCCTCGGATTCATTGCCGGGGAGGGAAGTTTCTACCTAACGACTACTGTCGACGACCGGTACGCGTACAACCTCGACATCGGCCCGCGTTTCTCACTTACCATGGGTGTGTATGAAGAAGACCTCCTCAATCAATTTCGTTCTCGGTTCGCGTTGGGTTCGGTGACGAGCGACAGCAAAGGATACCGATGGGTGTTGTCGAGCCGAGACGAACGTCACACGTTGCGTGAGCTGATTGAGGAGCACGTCGCCAGCGGTTCCCTCTTCACCACCTCCAAGAAACACGAGGCGTTCGAGACTTGGTCGGAGGCCCTTGACATCCTTGAACCGGGCTACTCCCTCTCAAAGTCCGACTTGGAGGAACTCGTCCAGCTGAAGGACGACATCAACTACATGTCGGCGCCGTCGTCCCTGTCGGCGGACGAGCTCATCGCGGTAATCGAGGATGCAGACCAACCCTGACGGAGCGATCCGCCGTTGCTGGTGGCATGTCTGCTCTGGTGGAATACCCCGGAGCCCTCGAAGCGTGAACGTACCGGGGTAAATCGAAGCGCGTTCGTGCTGGAGGTGGGTCGGGCCGCCGCCCGGAGTAATGTCAGGGAAATAAATACAGTTTCCGGTCTGCTACCCCTGGGGTGAGCGGCTTCAAAACATCTCTGCAAACAGTTAAAATCACCTGTATCCATTGTCTAATCACCTAGTATGGTGGTATACCAGAATAATTATAATTTCTAGGTGTCAATATCCATATGGGGAAATAGTCCCCAGGACCAGAATCCGCCGGCTGGGTAGCAATCAATCCTCTGGGGAGGTAAACGGTGGATTCTGTCCTTTAATCCATCCGGGAATACATGTAACTACTGAAGTAGAATACCACTCTACCAACCAAACATGATATGATATATAAAATAATTATAAGTAATACAATAAACTACGTATGAACACAGACACATGGTTCGGAAATCTGTTACGATACGTGAGGACCAAGCGGCTTTCGTCGAAGATACGCACCTCAACTTCAGCTCGTGGGCCAGGGATAAAATCAAAACGTGGTATGAGGAGGGGGAGGAGTTTCCATCAAGCCGCAAAAAACGCCAGGCCCCTATGGAGCGTAAGGCGATTCGCATAGGTGAGAATCTCGATGAGTTCCTGTACGAAGAGCGGGTCAATCTCAGCCATTTCCTCCAAGACCGTCTTGACGAGCGGATGGAGCTCGAACGCAAACTCGGGGGAGAATAATGTCGCTGGCGACCGGGCTAGATGTACTTTCTAACGACTCCGGTTGGCCAACCACCGAAGAGCTCCAGTCGAAGCTCACGAGAAAGATCCGTGAATACATGTCGAATGGGGCGTTCACGGTGATGGTCGCACCTACCTCAACCGGGAAAACGTACAACGGTGCGACGACCAACTGGACGGAGCTCCCCCACGCCACTGGCGACGAGCCCGTCGTCCACCTCCACTACAGTACCGACGCACGGGACAAAGCGGTCAGGAAGAGCAACGCTCACGACATCGACTACCACCGTCTCCTGGGCCGCGGCGAAGCGTGCAACACCTACAGTGGCGACTACGACGGCGTCGTGAACACTCCGACTGGTGAGCCGGCAAGCGAGTGGATGCACAAGCAGATGGAGGAGTCGGGGAACACGCTCAGCAAGACTCACCAGTACCTCGAAGACTACAACGACGGCGACCTTCCGTGCTGTCCGTGCCCCTCCATCGAACAGTGGTCGGACATTCCTCGCGACGACGACGGAGACCCGGCCGTGGACGTCGTCCACGCCCAGCACAACTTCGCCTACGTCCCGAGCCTGGTCCAGGACGTGAACATGATCTGGGACGAGCTCCCCAGCTTCAAGCGGAGTATCGGAGACCGGAACAACGACGACATGACACGGGCGAAGTTCCAGGACATCGTCACGGCGTGGCTCAAGAAGATCGACGCCCCCGTGAAGACGTGGGAAATGTTCGTCACGATGGCCGACGATGGGCTCGAATCGCTCTACGAGGTGCTCGACGACCCACCCCAGATCGACCCCGACTGGTTCATCGAGAACGACTCCGCCCACACACTGGCGCCTGCACTCACCAAGGCCATGTACCGGGCACTCAACGACGAGCCCGGGTCGCACGGCCGGCGGTCTGGATATGCGGTCAACGAACTCTCCCGATTCGACGCGAACGACGACGATGACTTCCGCTACAGTCGCAACCGAATCACGGTCGTCGTCGACAACGAGAACCGGCCGCAAGCGTACTGGGACATCCCCGAGATGGGTAACGCTCGGAGCATCATCTGTCTCGACGCCTGGCCGTCGATCCACGAGTGGCGGATGAACATCGGCGACGGCATCAAGTTCGACACGTTCATCGACGACGAGGCGTTCACCCAGTGGCGGGTCAACGAGCGAGGGCTGGAAGTCGTCCAGATCGGCACCGGGGCCAAACCCGCCTCCTCGGACTACGCCGTGACCCACAACGTCGACGAGACGGCCGAGAAAATCACGCTCGAGATGCTCCGTTACAAGTACGGTGACGACTTCGAATCCGTCATCTCCACGAACGCGATGGAGCCGATGGTCGAACAGCTCGTCGACGGCGAAGAGGTCATGCCCCGTGGGAGTACGAAAAGCAACGGCGCGTTCTCCCACCACAAGTTCGGCTACGTCACCCACTCCATCGACCCGGGCGACGACTACGTCCTCGACCTGCTGGCGGCCCGTGGTCTCGACGCCGCACCGTTGACGCTGTGCGGCCCTGACTGCGGCGGCGACGAATGCCCCGTCTGTGAAGGCAACCCCGAGCGAGTCGGCCGTGCGTTCGAAGGTCCCGACGCCGACAAAGCCAAGAAAATCCTTGACGCAGTCCGGAAGAACAGTACCGCTCAGGCGATCGGTCGGTACGCACGTGAAGACGACTCTCCTCGGGCACTCGTGTTCGTCCGCACGTCGATGATTCCTGACGGGATGGTGGACACCACGATCAGCACCCCGACGAAGTACACCGAGAAGCAGAAGGCCGTCGTTAACTACCTCCGTGAGAACCCGGCGTCGTCCGCGACCGAGATCGTCAGCGTATCCGGCACGCACGACAGCCCACAGGGCGTCCGACAGTTCCTCTCCACCCTGATGGATGTCGGGCTGGTGAACCGGGGTCCGAGCCCGCAGAAGAGCAACGAGTACCTCTACATGCTCGACGGCGACATCCCGGAGGATGGCTACCTCGACCTGACCGGGATATAGACCCTTACTTAAATAAAACAGCCAGAATCGACCGCACTCTGGCGATTTTCCAAACAGGCCGCGAAAGAAACCGTATATTAGAATACTAATACACGATCTCTTTCCCCGCCATCGACACAACCCACCGCCTTCCTGTGATTACACTCTTTCCTTTAAATGGGGTGCCGTAACCCCGAGAGGACGCACATGCCACCAGCAGCGGTGGGTAGCGGCGTCGGTGACTGTGACTCGACCAGAGGTGTCAATTTCAGAAAAGTGGGAAATCGGCGGAGAGTATCAGTACAGAGGCCGTTCTCGATACTGAATTCAGCTATTCATCGGAACGCTCGTCTGCATCGTCTGAGCCAAGCGAGTCGAGCCAGTCCGGGGTTGGAGGATCTTCAGAGGGAGGTACTACGTGAGGATCAGACATTGGCCAGACAAAGTATGCAGGTACAACAGCGTGAATATAGCTCATTTGAATCTCGCCGACAGAGTGATATATGTCCTTACTGGAGTAGCCCCCGCGCACATCGAAGGGTAATCTATCGACAGCACAGATTGCATTTATAAAGGGTTCAAGAGCGTCATTATCTATGGATTCCAGTATTGCTTCCTTATTTTGGAAGTACGGATTATCTGCGATTATCTCTGTCCGGCCTGCACCACTGGATTCATCTAAAAGAACCTCTCTTGGGTTTGATAATGATACCTCATCGCCACGCAGTCGTAGCTGAACGCTTCTCAGGGAATTGTGTTGCTCATACCACTCGTTGCCGAATACGGAACTAAGTGGGCTGTTATTTATTGGAATATCACTCATCATCAGTCCGCATTTGATTCTTGAGAGACTACCAGTATGATATTGAGCCTGAAACCAAATGAATCCGAAATCACATCGTGTTCCCGCGATAGCAATGGGTCGAGGGTCGCTGTTGTCCTCCCAGCCTAACAACTCAAGTGTTTTCTCAAGGTTTTGGATATCCTGAATATAGTTATCGGAATTTCTTCCGATAAGCTCCTTTGTTCCGTATTTAATCGCGTATCCAAAGTCAAATCCGAGATCGGCATTCAATTCCTCCTCGGCTTCCCTCAGTAATCCCTTCAAACCCGAAAGACCTCTTTTCTCAGCGCGCTTTTCCACATGAAAAGTCAAAGACTTGTGGAATGAATTATCAATATATGCCTTTGCTGGTACAACCAAACCGTGTTGATCTATATTTAGGATTGCCCGATGGTCAGGCGATTTTCTTGGGTCTGAGTCATTGAATAGCTGAATATCAGATGTCCTGACGGTGATTGACTCCTCAAGATCAACCTCCCCACTTGCTCCCGGCTGTGAATGCCTTTTCGTGAATTCTACAATGTCACTAGTAGCCATCTCGCGAGTCGTATCTTCAACACGGTGATATGGGACATATTCGTCGGAATCTCGATTATAGAACTCAATCGGATATGTATTAGAAGGCTGAATATCAATCCTTAGCAGTCGAGCACCCATCGACAACGTCTCTATATTTATCTCTGTTAGTCGGTCTAAGGGCGGTTTTGTGTTATCTCGGAATACGCTCGCAAGATCACGCTTGATTTCAGATCGAGCATCGAACGACTGAATAATATCTTCACGACTACCTTCACCCACTCCAACGACAATTGTCCCTCCGTTTGTGTTGGCGATTGCAGACGCTTTCTTCGCAAGATCGCGCTTACCTTCGGTGGACTCAACTATTTCCTTAGCTTTGAAATCTAATTGTTCTGACTCGGCCGACCCCGGGTTTGCCATAAACTGCTCCACTAATTCATCCAGAGTCCGATCCCGAGAATTCATGTACACCTCTAAAGAACCCTCGTGGTTAGTAAGTACTGGTTTTCTATATCCCGAGTCACATTTGCACCTGCTACTTACATGCCACCAACAACGGTGACTGAGCTCCACCATCTCTGGAGAACGCGGTTCGGGACTAACTTTTTATGGTGGCTCTTTGAAACGTCAGGTCATGGGGAAGAAACGTCGTTCCGACAAGCACCACGATATTGGCGATTCGAAACCCAGTACCGTCGGCGACAAGCGGCCATCACGTGACTCCGGCAACACACCGATGCAACGGATTCACAACCGTCGGCACGGTGAACTCTCCGTCCCCGAACCCTCTAACGAACACCACTCCACCCACGAGAGCGACCAAGAAGATAAGGAGGACGAGCGAGACCCCCACTACCAGAACAAGGAGCACCTCGCAGAGTTGCCTGAGAAGGCTCTCCGGGCGATGGAGAAATACTGAGTTATAGGAGACGGTCAACCACACTCTCGAACGTGTGGTCGTCGGCCAAATGGGCCAGTTCTGCGTTGTGGTCGGAGAGGGAGTATCGTGGTGTGAACGTCACCGAGCAGTACGAACCAGCCTCTTCGTACGGGAAGTAGAACTCCGTGTCTTTCTCCGAGATGTAGCCCGCGAATAAGTCGACATCATCTCCGTCGTATCCCTTCGTTCGAATCTGGTATGCTTGGGTCTGATTGGGCTTCTTCTTCGCCGTCTTTACTTGTATCTTGAAGAGTTCTCCGTCGTGGTCTCCAATGAGATCGTACGGGTACTGTCCGGGGGTATAACAGACACGACAATTGTTCTCGATTAAGTCCTGAGCTACTTTGAACTCTGACAGCTCTCCGCTTACGTGACCTGGGTTTCATACCATGTGATTACTAGAATCCATTCATTCCTCTATCTTAATCGTGGCTGAAATCGTAATATCGGACCTCTAACTATCCCTAACACACCTGTCATTTTCCGCAAATACAATATCCCCACCTATGGTATCGGATAACATGGCTGTACAGATTTCAGAAAGTGATGTCGGCAAACCCGTGTTGGATGCAGATGGTAATCGTGTTGGAACGGTCGCGGATGTCGAGGACGACATAGCGTATGTCGACCCAGACACCACTCTTACAGACCGTATAAAATCAAAACTGGATTTAGAAGAGTCCAGGAGAAAAACAGGGTACCCTGTATCAGAAGCAAGAATTGCCAGTGTGTCAGACGATGAAATCCGGCTTAAACGTGTAACCGTTACCAGCGGATCTTCAGTCGCTTCGTCAGATTCGGTAGATGATTCGAGTAGTTGGCGTCAACGTCTAAAGGAACACACCCAATTTCTCAGGTTCCTCGGCACAACATTATCTCTTTTCAAGAAATCTGAGGATACAGATGCATTTGCCGAGGCTCTATCAGAGGGAGATATCGAGAGAGCTCTTGAACAAACGGACATGACTGAAGAAGAGCTCGCTAAGCGCGTTGAAAACGTTGAGGATGAAGGTAAAAAAGCGTTAGAAGATTCCGAGGTTCGTGATGCAGTTCTTCAATATAAGGAGAAGGACAATGACAGACATTCCGATTGATTTTCCAGACCTTCCAGTACCGAACGACCCGGTCGGATTTGGCGTTTGTGCACTCGGGTGTGTCAATCAATTCCGTTCTGACTCCACGACAAGAGCTGATGGGGGCGAAGAGTCCAAGGAAGCAAGCACTTCTTCTGATGAGTCGTCTGTAGAAGCAGAACCGTCGTCTGAAGGTCAGACTGGAGATTCAGAGGTAGTACCTGAAAACCCTTCAAAGGACGAAGAACCCTCTAAAAATCCAACCGCCCAGAACCCAGTTTCTATTCCGGATGAAATTGAAGATCAGCTCGATAGCGGACGTCTTACTCCAGATCAAAAACAGCTATTGGTGTGTATCGGGGGTTGTTGGATTAGTGCACAATAATTCCGATTCAACCGACATGGTAGGTGGGGGTGAGATAATCACTTACGACGGAGCAAACCGCTGACGCAATCGGTAGATGCGGACAGTATCCTCAGGGTGGGTGTAAAGTAGCTTTCCCATAATCTGATTCCGGAGAGAATTATCACTCATGAGTGCGATTTCCTCGTATGCGTCGATGAACCCTTCTTCGCCCAGCTCGCAGAGCGCATGGTAGTCTGCGATGGTCTCTTCGATCCGGAAGAGGACCAGAAACGTCCCCATCATAGTGAAGGCAACGGCTGTCGGTTGCATCAGGTTGTGCAAAGATGCCCCGAGAAGGAGGGCTAATACAGCCTTGAGGAGTAGCAGACACCCGGCGGCAAACGACACGGCCATCCCAAGGAACACTCCCTTGTAGATTGGGTTTCGGTCTCTGTGGCTACACTCATGATGGAGCACAAGTCGTTTGGCCTTCTTCGACAGTTTCTCTGTCCGGGTTTTGTTCCAGATGATCGTGTCGAACGGAGTTGCTTGGCCAAAAAGAGCCCTGTCACTCCGAAACGGATAGACGGTGGTCGGTTCGTCCAGTAGTGAAAGCTCTTCTTTTTCCTCCGGTTTTGACCGTTTGAAGAGTCGGATGAACGATTGTGTAAGGAACGCTTGGATCCAGGCTATTATTTTCTCTGAATTAGGCACACTAATCATATAGATACTTACACTAAAGAGCTTTTTCCCGGTGCGACTGGGTGACCTAAGGGTCCGTCGAACACTCAGTCGACACCGAACTATTTGACGACGAATGCGAGCTCATCGACGCTGCGTAGTCTCTTCTATTCGTCGCGTATCCCTCGCCACGGAGCAGAAAACAGGCAACCATCTAAACCCCTGTACGTACGTACGGCCATGCGTGTACGTACAGACGCACTCTTCAACCCCCTCATTGAACCGTCTCCTCAAAGGCCGGTTTTTCGGTCCAGCGAGTGCTTAGGCCACTTTGACGCACACACTGATATAGCAAACCGGATAAGCCTCAGATGCTCTCTGGGTCAATAAGAAGGGCATGTTCAAATTGGACAAGTTTCAGGATATCAAGATGGTCGAGGTAAAGTATGAGCGAGAAGAGGATCGAGGGAAGAAGGTTTACCAAATTACCGAGAACGGCCAGTTATTGCTCAAGCTGCTCGATGAAGTGGAGATGGTCTCTATTCTGATTCGTACTGCTGACATTCCCATAGAAGCATTGGATGGCGTTTTCACCCAGAATTTCCAGTGCGAATGTTGAATTTCCATCTATGTCTCAAGGTTATCTGCGAGTAGAGTTGTTCTCAAACTCATGGTTTGAGTCAAGAGTACCGTCAGCTCTCGTCTTCTAACGGCTAAGATACTCCCAATCAAAAACGAACCTAGCTTTTTGTCACTACGTGCTGTTACTGGTGTATGTCCAGTTTCGCGTCACTTACCTCTCAAGACGTACGAGATTACTGGGAACATGAGGAACGCGAATTCACTCCTTGGCTAGCTGAGGAGATAGTAGCTGAAGACTCTTCTGAACTGGAGAATGTACTTGGCTTAGATTTAGAAGTGATTGAGCGCGAGAAGAGTGTCGGAAAGTACAACGTTGACATTTTTGCACGAGTTATTGATGATGGGCGGAACGTAGTTATCGAGAATCAGTTGAATGACTCTGACCATGACCACCTCGGTAAAGCGATAGCGTACGCTGCTGGGGTTGACGCTGACATCATCGTCTGGGTCGCCCCCAGATTCAACGACGAGCATCGAGATGCCGTCCAATGGGTTAACGAGAATAGTCGAGAAGGTGTAGACCTATTTGCGATTCGTCTCGAGGTATGGCGCATCGAAGACTCTCCACCCGCTGTCCGTCTGAATCCAGTTGAAAAGCCGAGTGAATGGAAGGAGAAAGCGAAACGGAGGGAGGGTGAACTGAGCGAAACGAAACAGCTTCAAGAGGAGTTCTGGACCGAGTTTCGGAATCGTATTCAAGCCTCATCATCTCCTCTTCGAGCACGAAAGCCAAAACCACGTCACTATTATAGCAATCCAATCGGGAAAAGCGGGTACCACATCTCATTCGGCATCTATTGGAAAGAACAGGACCTCAGACTTGAACTCATTATCAAGGACAATGAAGAGGCATTCCAAGGGCTGAAATCCGAGAAAGAGGCAATCGAAAGCGAATTGAGGACGGATGTTGAGTGGGTTGAACCCCGGGAGACACGTGGGGGTAATATGCGGAGTAATATTCGCGTGGCTCGTGAAGCTGACATCGAAAATCGAGAGCAGTGGGATGAGTATTTCGACTGGATGTTAGAATACGGCAAACGGTTTCATGACGTTTTCCCGGAACGGCTTCGCCAGATAGATTGAGTCTACATCGGCTCTTCTCGGTCAGGGGCGGTGACTTTGCTATTGCGGAGATTACTAAGCGTCCGGTCGTCGAACTCCGGATGGCACCAGTACGTGTACCCGTTAAGCGTCTTATCTCGGTCGCGATTCACAAGTTGGTGGAGAAGCTCTTTCGTGAGACCAGTGAAGGAGTAGGTGTTACCGTCATGTAACCATTCTACGTTGTCCTGCTGGCCCGTTTCACCCGTGATTCGCGCCCGCCAAAACTCATCTTCTGGGTTCCACTCCCGCTTGACTCCCTCAGGCACTTGTTCTTCGTCAAAGACAACGATATCACCAGGAACTAGAACGCCGCGATCAAGGAGGACGGGAAGCGCCCACTTACGGCGACTGGTTGACTCCTGTTTCTCTTGTTTCTCTCGTCGCTTGGTCATGTACTCCTCTGCTTCGGATACGGGGATGACCTGCTGGCTGTTCAGGAGGATTCGGTCTTGGTGTTCGTAGGCTTCAATACGGGTACAGGTAATCTCCATCCCGTACTCCTCAATGAGCCACATCACAGGCGAGGTAATTTCGGTTCCGAAGCTCCCCGCAGCCAACAAGATTCTAGGCTTATCGTCGAGCTCGAAATTCGCCCATCCATTGTCCGTCAGGGGGACCTCTCCAGTGACGCTGTCGTCTAAGAAATCTGCGAACGTTTGACCGACTTCCTCAGGTCCGATGGAGTCGTCGTTCCGGTCATTCCAGAACTCCCGATGGTCTTTCTGGATGTCCTCGGCCGTGAGGGTCGCGCAGTAGCTAGCATACTTGATAGCTTGGAGATCCGTAGTTCGATCCGCACGGTCCCGTTTCAGTTCTACAATGACTAGCTTACCCTGTGAATCTAAGGCGAGGATGTCTAATCGGTCGCGTGTATCCTCGAAATTAGCGTACTCGGAAGTGATGATGAGGAGATCCTCTCCGAGGATTCGTGGTTCTTCGATAGCCCACTTTTGGAGATCCTGGCGCTCAAGGAAACCTAAATCCGCGAGATCTTTCTCCTCTATATCCTCGAGAGTACCCTCATCTCCGCTGACACTGAATATCACAGCATTGACTAACAGTCAATTTTATTTCAAAGTGTGCCTTCGGCTCTCTTTCTTACGGCTGCGATAGGAGGATTCACAGGAATTATCTCAAATCGTCGATGGTATCCTAATCAGCACTCTGCACTCAAAAAGCGGACTCCGCAATAAAGGTGATAGAGCTACTCAGATTCAGATGAGTAACTACCTACGAGTCGGCTCCAAAACGACGGAGTATTCTCTCCTCGACGAGGCCCCTTAGAGACACGCTGACCCTCGAAGGCCGACTTGTTCTTATCCATCTTACCTACACGTATGGCACCTTGCTTGTTATACCTTTGGATTAGGCTGAGTTAGTCCTCAATAGTCCATGTTGTATATCCAATAATTTGACATTGCGAGCACTATGGCGATCAGCATCCATAATAGAGTATCAGTGATGAATCTGCTGTGCCGTGATACAATAGATAGCGATTGGATTAATAGCAACTGAAGTTGCTGAATGTAGAGTATTCCACCTAGTACAATACCCGTTAAGAGTACTATCCCTCCTGTATACCAAATTATACTAGTGGAAGGGAATACGGATAATTTGATTGCTAATAAGGAGAGTGGTAATATAACTACTAATATTAGACGAATCGACAGTAGATGAAGTTCTTGCATATGGACTGCAGCGAGGAACACTCCAGAGGAAAGGAAAGCGAGAGCGTCTACTGAAAGTAAAATTGTGTATGTAATCAATTCTCCGTTCTTCTCAATAACAGCATCATTAGAGTCAATCCACTTTCCGTACCCTTTCGACAACCTAAGTAGAAGGTCCTTCTTATTGTAGTCTTCACGTAATGTGTCGGCAATAGCGCTTTTTTGTATGCCGATTAGGAGGTCCGACGAAGTATATGTCACACCAGCGGAGGCAATCGAAATTAGCAACAGTAGAATACCGCTTCCAGTGTTGAGACTAACGAAATAACTCAAATCGGGGATGCTGTTTTTAACTGCAATTGAGAGAGCTCCGATTACCACACTCAAGAGTAGTATATTTGCCCGATAGATGCGTAGAGCCTTATCATCGATATCAGTGATTGTATCGATTTGGTAGGTAAGTGTTTCCTCCGCTTCTTCAGTTAATTCTTGGAGAGCGGGGACTGTTGCATCACTATCCTGGACGGCAATCTCATAGTCTGATTCGTTACCGTCCATTTCGTGTGTATCTAACGGAGTAAAGAGTATAACAAAATTGCGAAAAAGAGAGATGTAGAATGTTCGTTTACATACAACAAAAAGAGAGCAAAACCTAGCGGACTTCGCCCACTAAGAGATTATTGAGGAAGACAGAGGCGGTTCTGCTACTCTCCAAGAAGAGATGAACGGCCCAATAAGAGAATTCAGTAATTAAGGCGATCCCCTTCGCAAAGTGCTAGCTACTCTTCGACATCGAAGTGCTGATTGAGTCGTTCGAGGGTGAATTGATTTCTTAGCTTCGTCACGGTGTTCTGGTTTGCGTACATCCCCGTCTCCCAGTACGCTTCGTGAATTGGTCGGGTATCCATCCACTCAACGCCGACCAGATACTCGCGGAGAGCTTCATCCTCCGCGTTCTCGTCCATCGCAGGCGCATCTAACTCGGCATTAAGGATACTCTTTGTCCCTTCCTCAGTTTCGACCTCAAACTTGGCAACAGGCGTCTTTTCTTGCGTTACCGTCCCAACACCAACGTATCCTTCTGTAGGGATATGGACGAAAACTCGGTCTCCTAGTGAGAGTTGACCTAGAGTTCGACTATACCACTCTCCTTGGCCTCCAGAAACAAATCCGTATTTTCGTGCATCTTTCCACGAACGGTTTTTCCCTTGCCCGAAGGAGACGTAATAGTCGCGACCGTTCCATGCTTCACGCTTACTCGGTGGTTCTGGCGTCTCCTGTGGATCAATGAGCCACGTTCGTCCGATATACTCTCGTCCATCGTCTTCATAGTAATTGAAGCGAACAGCGTTGACTGGGACGCTGTACTCCTCTGCGAGATATTCCACAATTCGCTCTGTCGCGGCATCAAGCTCTGAAGCAACAATCGTGAGGCTGTGAGTCTGGTTGATGTCCTCCGGAACACCGGATTCACCCTCTGGTCGTGTAGAGCTGAACTTCTCGCTGAACGCCTTTTCGAATTCACGCTCATCGTCGAAGTCCTCAAAAATCTCGGTGATGTCGTCGTATGTTAGTCCCCGGACCCACGACGCATAGTCGAGGGCCTGAGCGACGACGTCTCTGGGAGTCCGATCTCGCTTGAGCTCAATGAGATGGAGGTCACCCTCAGCGTCTATCCCGAGCAAGTCAAGTCGATTTCCGCTGGCTGTCCGGACCTGCTGGCCAATGATAAGGATATCGCGTCCCAGCATGTTCGGATCTTCTGTGAGGAGTTCTTCGAGGCGGGATTCGTCGTCCAATTTGCCTGCAGATAGACGTTGGAAGTCACCTTCGTCCATCCGCCAAAGACCGAACTCAATTGGCATATTTTATCGTCGCAAGTGAGTGGTATAATACCAACGATAGTATAGTTACAAATAGTCGTCAGAATGAATCAGTCACGTGCTGTCTGCTTCGAGCGTTGTTGCATGTTTCTTGTTTTCTGGGTCATGCTCAGATACCAGCAATCAGAAGGCTCGAGTGTGGGTCGACTCCCGAAGATGGGTTCGTCTTGATTCGAGTTCGTCTCGTCATCTCCGTACAGTTCGCGAGCAACGAAATCCCCTGTATTGGTTGGTATTTGACAATATCGTCGAGTGGGTCCTATATGTCTATCATTGTGACGCTGCTATTATTAGGGACGGAGGTAATGCTTGAGCTATGGCTGAAAACGACCAGGCGACGTTACCTGGTACGGAACCTGATCTACTCACGCTCGATATTCTCGAAAAACATCTGTGGGCGGCCGCGGACAAACTCCGTGGAAGCATCGATTCGGCCGACTATAAGAACTACATTTTCGGGTTGCTATTCCTCAAGCGGGCTAACGACCGATTCGAGGAGGAGACTGAGGAGGTCGCCGAGGAGTTCGGAATCCCGGTCGAGACCGCCAGAGACGACCGAGACCTCCACGAGGAGTTCTGGATACCCGAACGCGCCCGGTGGGAGCAACATCAAGGCCCAAGAGACCGACGTCGGCGCGGCGCTAAACAAGGCTCTCGCGGCGGTCGAAGATGAAAACGACCCCATTGCCGACCGTGTGCTCACCACGGTCGATTTCAACGACAAAGAGCGGTTGCCCGACTCACTGCTCTCCGATCTCGTCTCACACTTCTCGAAGCACCGCTATCGGAACGAGGACCTCAAAGACCCCGACATCTTCGGGCGAGCCTACGAGTACCTCATTCGCGAGTTCGCCGACGACGCTGGCAAGAAAGGCGGAGAGTTCTACACGCCCCGCGAGGTCGTCCGCCTCATTGTTAAGTGCGTGAATCCGGAGCCGGGCCACCGAGTCTACGACCCCTGTTGTGGCTCCGGCGGGATGCTCATCTACTCCGCCGAGCACATCCGTAAGTCGGGCGGCGATATGACGGACATATCGCTGTACGGCCAGGAGAAGAATCTGAACACATGGGCCATCGGTCAGATGAACGTCCTGCTCCACGAACTCTACGACGCCAAGATCGAGAAGGGCGACACCATCACGGAGCCCAAGCGCGTCACGAAACACGACGAACTGGAGGTGTTCGATCGGGTCATCGCGAACCCGATGTGGAACCAGAAAGAGTGGAACAAAGATTGGGTAGAGGACAACGAGCCGTACAATCGATTCCCGTACGGGCTCCCTCCGTCGAATCGCGGCGACTGGGCGTGGATTCAGCTCATGATCGCCTCACTGAACGAGACCGGTAAGGCGGGCGTCGTGATGGACAACGGCGTGCTGTTCCGCTCGCGTTCGGAGAAGAAGATCCGCAAGCCCGTGCTGGAAGACGACCTCGTTGAGGCCGTGATCGCGCTACCGGAGAACCTGTTCTACAACACCTCATCGCCGGGCTGTATCCTCATTCTGAACAAGGACAAGTCCGAGGAGCGCGAGGGCAAGGTTCAGTTCATCTACGCCGAGGACCAGACACTCAGGGAATCGGACGTGCAAGTGTTCAAGGAGCTTTCGAATCAGAATCAACTGACCGACGAGGGCGTTGAATACCTCGCCGAGACATTCCGGACGGGACGTGAAGAGGACCACCATAGTCGGCTTGTCGACCTTGAGGAAATTGAGGAGAACGACTGGAACCTGAACGTGCCGCGATACGTCGATACGACCGAACCCGAGGAGCCAATCGACGTGAGTGAGAAGCTACGGGAGTTGGATCGACTGGCCGAGGAGCGTCAGAAAACCGACGAGGAACTGGAGCAGTACATGAAGGAGTTGGAGTACCGATGAGTAAAGGCGAGTACAAAGACGTTCAAATTGGTCCGAAGACGACCAGTATACCAGAAAGCTGGGAGGTTAAGCCCCTCGAAGAAATATTCGATCTATATGCTGGGGGGGACATCGAAGATAGTCAATACTCCGAAACAAAAGACGAGGCTCATCCATATCCTATTTATGCAAATTCGACAGAAGATAGTGGGTTGTATGGATATTGCTCCGATTTCCAATACCCAGAAGGATCTGTAACAATCACTGGACGTGGAGATTTGGGTCATGCCGTCTATAGGAACAACAAATTTAATGCCGCCGTACGGTTGGTTGTTCTATCACCTTCCGAAGATCTCGATGGTCGATTCTTTGCATATTATATAAATGGTAATGTGTATTTCCCGCCAGAAAGCACTGGTGTTCCTCAATTGACGAGACCGCAAGTAGCAAAAACCAAGGTTTGCTTTCCACCACTCCCGGAACAGCGTCGCATCGCCGACATCCTATCGACGGTAGACGAGCAAATCCAGCAGACAGACAAGATTATTAAGGAGACAAAGGAGTTGAAACGTGGACTCATTCAGGACATATTTGATCTGGAGACGACTGGTGAGTCTTCGCGTAATACATCAGGAATCTCTCTTGAAGAAGTTCCAGAAAAGTCCCTAAGCAATCACGTTTCAGTAATTTCGGGTGTTCACGTAAAGTCCGACAAAGTTTCAGATGATTCTACAAAGACCCCATATCTTACTGGACCTGATGACTTTGATGAATTTGGATTTTCTGTGACTAAGTTCACAGACGACCCACCCAAGTTCTGTGAGCCTGGTGATACTCTTGTAACAGTGAAAGGATCTGGATGTGGGAAAACGACATTTGCAAACAAGCGCGCTTCAATCAGCCGTCAATTAAAGGCATTAAGAGCAGACGGGTCTCTTGAGGACTACTATCTCTACTACTGGATGCAGACGAAACAAGAATTACTGTCGATACTGGCACAAGGAACGTCGATTCCTGGTTTATCCACGTCAGACTTGACTACCCTTCGTATTCCTGTCCCTTCGATGGAGACACAAGCGCAAATAGGGAATCTCTTATCGAATGTGGATGAAAAAATACGACAGGAAACACGTCACAAGGAGGGACTCCAAGAGCTCAAACACGGCCTTATGCAGGACCTCCTCACTGGGAAAGTCCGCGTCAACATCGACTAACCATGCCTAATGAGTACGTCGAGTCTGAACGGCCAGCTCTCAACGCGCTCCAGCAACTCGGCTGGGAGATCATCGACCAGCAGCAGTCCACTTGGAGCGATCCCCGCCAGACGGAGTCCTCGGCTGTACTCGAACCGCGCCTTCGAGATGCGATCAAGCGCCTGAACCCCTGGCTCAACGAGAACAATCTGAACAAGGCTGTCCGCGAGATCACGCAGGTCGCCGGGACGAGCACGATGGACGAGAACGAGCAGATCCACGAGAAGCTCGTCCGCCACATCTCCGTCGAACAGGACCGCGGCCACGGCAAGCAGCACCAGACGGTCCAGTACGTCGACTATGAGAACCCCGAGAACAACGACTTCTTCGCGCTCAACCAGTTCCGTGTTGAGGGGCCGGTGGAGGTCGTCAAGCCCGACATCGTGCTGTTCGTCAACGGCATCCCACTCGGCGTCGTCGAGTGTAAGAGCCCACAGATCCCGGAGCCACGCTCGGAGGCACTCGACCAGCTCACCCGCTACCAGAACGAACGCGACGGTGAGGCGGAGGGTGCCGAAGAGCTATTCCGGTACAATCAGTTCTCAGTCGCTATCTGGATGGAGGGCGCGGTTATGGGCACGTACGGAACCCCGAAGGACCAGTACAAGCCTTGGCGGGACGCCTACCCGCTGGAAGACGACGAACTGATCGAGCTGTTCGACCTCGACGGCTACCTCCCGGACCAGTACCGGATGTTGTACGCGCTGTTCGAGCCCTCGCGCTTGCTCGACCAGTTACGTCACTTCACGGTGTTCGAGAACCGACAGAGCGGCGCAATCAAGATGGTCGCCCGCTACCAGCAGTATCGGGCGGTCCGAAAGGCGCTTGAACGGATCGACAAGCGCGGACGGCGCGAGGCACAGGGCGGTGTTGTCTGGCACACCCAGGGCTCTGGTAAGTCACTCACGATGCTCTTTCTCGCGCTGAAGCTGCGCCGGAACGAAGATGATCCGACACTTCTGCTGGTTACGGATCGCCGGGCGCTCAACGACCAGATTCACGCGACGTTCGAACGCTGTGGCTTCCCGAATCCGAAGAAAGCTGAGAGCATCGAAGACCTCCGTGACCGACTCTCGTACGATGCCGGCGAGACGATCACGACGCTGATCCACAAGTTCCAGACCACTGACGACGAGGAGGACTTTCCGGTGCTCTCTCACAACGAGAATATCTACGTGATGGCCGACGAGGCTCACCGGACGCAGGACAAGGAGCTCGCGAACAATATGCGGACCGCGCTTCCGAACGCGTTCTACGTTGGGTTCACCGGTACCCCCATAGAGAAGGACGAGCGCAACACGCGCCGGACGTTCGGAAACTACATCGACACGTACACGATCGATCAATCACTGGAGGACGGCGCGACGGTCGAGATCCTGTATCAGGGTCGTCTTGCAGATATCCATCTCGAAGGTGAGACGCTCGATCGCCTGTTCGATCGCATCTTCTCGGACAAGACGGACGAAGAAAAGGCGGAGATCCAGAAGCGATACGCTCGCACGCAGGACCTCGCCGAGGCCCAGCCTCGCATAGACCGAGTCGCATTGGATATCATCGAACACTTCGAGAACGAGGTGCCGCCGCCGTTCAAGGGGATGGTCGTCACCACAAGCAAGGAGGCCGCAATCCGGTACAAAGAGACCCTCGACAGCTTGAACGGCCCAGAGTCGCGGGTCATCGTCTCCGAGGGACACAACGACCCTGAGCACATCAAGAAGTGGACGCCAAGCGATTCCGAAAAAAGCCAGTACAAGGAGTCATTCGTCGACCCGAACGGCGAGGTCGACCTGCTCATCGTCTGCGACATGCTCCTGACCGGGTTCGACGCACCGGTGGCCCAAGTGATGTACCTCGACAAGCCGCTGCGAGAGCACAGCCTACTGCAGGCAATCGCTCGAGTGAACCGACCGTTCGAGGAGAAGACCCATGGTCTCATCATCGACTACTACGGCGTCTCGGACGAGTTGAAAGAGGCGCTCGCGATGTTCAGCTCCAAAGACGTTGAGCGAGCGATGGTGCCGGTCGAGGACAAACAGCCCGATCTTGAGGCGGCCCACAGTAAGGCGGTCTCGTTCTTCGACGATCTCGACGACGTCGAGCAGTGCGTGCAGTCGCTCGAGCCAGACGACCGCCGGATTGAGTTCAAGAACGCGTTCAAGCGGTTCTCCCAACTGATGGACGTCGTTCTTCCGGATCCCATGGCGAACCCCTACCGGGAGGACCTTGAGCGGCTCAGCACGATCTACGGGAAAGCGAAGGAACGCTACCGCGATGAGACAATGAACCTCGAAGGGGCGGGAGCAAAGGTCCGCGAGTTGATTCAGGACCACATTACGTCACGAGGTATCGAGGTTCTGAACGACGAACCCGTCTCGATTATGGAGGAGGTCGAGTTTGACGCGAAACTTGAAGCCTTAGAAAGCGACGAAGCTCGTGCGAGTGAGATGCAGAATGCGATCAAACACGAGATTAACGTCCGGTTCGACGAAGACCCGGTGCAGTACGGCTCTCTCAGGGACCGACTCGAAGAGCTCATCGAGAAGTACCGAGAAGGGCGATACAACGAGCGCGAGACTATCGAGGAGCTTCGGGCACTGATGGACGAGATCCGTTCCCGCGACAAGCAGGCGCGGAACAAAGGGCTCCGTGACGAAACCGATCTCTCGTTCTATCATGCCATTGAAGACGTACTGGATGAGCACGATGCTGGCGAGGAAGATCTCATTTCGCTCACCGCTGATTTGGTTGGAACCGTTGAGGGGTTTGTGACGAAGGTTGAATGGAAGGAGCGGACGCACCTGCAGAATCAGATGCGGAAGGAAGTGACAGGGGAATTGTATCGGTCTGAGATCGACATCTCGGGTGATGAGCGCCGGGAGCTAACCAACCGCGTCATCGAACTTGCGCGAAATCATTACCAATGAGTGAACGCTTACAACGTCGGTATCATATTGGTCAGACGGTCGTTCCATACACGATTGATTGGTCCGAAAAGCGGGAGACGATGGAACTATCGATCGACAAGTCCATGGAGCTGACCGTTACGGCCCCGATGACTGCGACGGTCGCGGATGTGGAGGAGGTACTTGAGTCTCGCCAGGAGTGGCTGCTTCAGAAACTCTACGGGCTAAAAGAGCAAGAAGGGCCGCCGTATCCGAAGGAGTACATGAGTGGGGAGAAACTCCAGTACCGGGGACGACAGTATCCGTTGGAAGTCGTTGAGGCGGATGTTCCCGAGCCGACGTTGTCGTTCGATGAGCAGACGTTCACCCTTCGCGTCCACCACTTTGACGGAGACGTGGACGACGTGAGCGTTCGTCGAAAGCACCAAGCGGTCGTCGACTGGTTTATCCAGCGTGCTGAGGAAGAACTCCCGGACCGAGCGTCACGTTTTGAATCGCGATTGGGGCTTGACGATGTGCCAGTATGGGTCGGGGAAATCGACGGTCGGTGGGGTGAGTACGACAACGAAACCGTTCGTCTCAATTGGCGGTTGATCTTCGCACCTGTTCGGATCCAAGATTACGTTCTCGTTCACGAATTGGCCCACTCAGTGCATGATGAACACTCAGGTGCGTTCTGGAATACGGTTGGTGCTCTTATTCCCGACTACGAGGATCGCCGTGAATGGCTCAGGGTGAACGGGAACTCTCTGGCAATCTGATCTGTTCAGTTCTGTCTGGGACACGCGACGCCGTTTAGTATCAATTGTCGTGCTCGTGTATGTACGTACGGCCGTGCGTGTACGTATAGATGCAAGTCCCTTTCCCTGAAAGGCGTGGAACGGAGTGTTCTCGACCGTGGAGAACGGTCGAGCAATGAAGTTGCTGAGCCTACCAGCAACTCCGCCACAATCGTACCACGCTCCCAACCATAGCCTTTGGGCATACCCAGACGAGCCATATGCCACCAGCAACGTCTGATTCAGCCGCTTCTGGTGGCACGGGCGGGGTCAAGTCGATCGGGGCACACCCAGTAGCCTTGCCGATGGTCGACCATGCCGAACCCTTCCATGTACGTGAGGGTGTCGTCGAGATTGTCGAGCGGGATGCCGGTGTAGTCGCCGAGCTCGTAGACGGACATTGGTTCTTGGTCGAGGAGTCGTAGGATGACGGCGACTCGAGGCATGGAGATAGGTCACGGTAGAAGCGATTGTAAAGGCGAGCCAAGGAGAGTGGAAGTGAATCAGAAATATCGGCTCCTGCAATAGTCGTATTGCGAGACGGGAAAACAACCAAAACGTCTATTCTATCCCAAAACTATGGTGTCGAAGGAATTTGAATCGGCTCTTCGAGGAGCCGATAGGGTACATCTTCCAGCTAAATGCTTTCTCTCGAATATATGGCGAGAAAAGCATGACTACCAGAACGATGCTCAATATAGTATTAGTACCGAGCAGCAGGATACTAATGACACTACTATACTGGCCGATCTCGATATAATCTTGAACAAGAGAGGTGATTTCTCCGAAATTAACGACTGCTAATAGTGTTGTAATGACAACTACTAACCCCGCAATACTTCGCATATATTGTGAAGAGGTGCTCAATTGTTTAGAAATCCGTTTATAGTACCTGATTTTCTCATCGAGTTGTTGGGATAGATCCTCGAATATCTCTTCCTCTTCTACTGAGGATAAATTGCCGTCAACAAATCTCTGAATGTACCAACCACTATCACGCTCTTCTCCATGCGTGATTAGGATTTTTTCGTCTAATCCTGTTTTCGGGAGACAGACATAATCTGCATACTCTGCTTTAATCCCGTACTGCTCGATCTCAGGACATTTATCAGCTACTTCAGTATACGGTTCGTAGCCTGACCTTTCAAAGTAGTCTCGAATAGCCGTTTTTATCTCGGTTCGATGATTGCTAACGAACTCCTCGTCATACTCAGCGAAGACCGCAGTTGTCTTATTTTTGATTGCGGACACCTGGCCGAGTAACTTCCCGCGGAACTCCTCTGAGAGTAGTTCTCGCCAGATGAATTGATGTTCCGAGTACTTATCGACTGCAAAGTCTCGTATGAGCACTGGAAACTCCAAATCAAATGGGTCAAGATTACTATCCAAGTAGTTCTGGCGCTCACAGAAAAATTCGAAAACTACTCGCCGCTCGCCAAAATCTATCTTAACCCGGTATACCCCGTCTATGGGTGCTTTCTCTTCTACGTTTTCAAGAGGCCCCCCACGACGCGCTGAATCAATGGTCTCTGAAGCAATTGCTTTCGGATTTAACGTATGTACAGTCTTCTTGACTCGCTTTGCATCGTCATGGTTACAGATACCGAATGATTCACCGCAGTCCGAGCACCAAGACGTCTCTTTCGTATGAAGATATGTCTTAAACGAATTAAAGTCGAACCGCTCAGAGTCGGGGGCGTAAGCTTGAATCTCTTCTTTTGTGAAGTACTGCTTCTTTAGTTGGACCTCTACCGAGACCTCCGATATGCAGTTATCCAGTACATCAGCTTCAACTCTGGAGATCATACTTCTCAATGAAGGTTTGGAGTAGTCCCATAGCACCGTTCAGTGTTTCGGAGTCATCCTTCTCGACCCATTCATCTATTATTTGCTTTAGTTTAGAAGCCATAAACATATACTCCCTTTCCCCGACTTCGGGAATATTATACTGTGCATACAGAGTGAAGAACTCCTTCACTTTATCAGGCCAAAAGTACGGCACCGAGTCATCATCAAAGACAAGATCTTCTTGTTCTCTTGCAATTTCGTAGAGGTGGATTCCAATATTCGCGAATATCATTTTATGCATGTGGCTTTCTATGACAGCATCATTAGAGATATCGAGTTCAGACGACAACAGTTCGTCAAAAGCATGATTTACTCTCTTTTTATGCTTCTTTCTCTGGGCATCTAGCTCGAGTTCATGAATGTAATCTTTGAGAAGGTCATTTAGTGAATTTAGGTAGGGTGAATATGATTTTGCAATTGAAATTGCATTTACGATTTCGTCAAATTCGCTAGGCCTTACTTCACTTGTAGACGTTACGTGACCATCTTCAAAGAAGTTGAGCTGTATTGCACGGGTTCGCTTTGGCGAATCCTCATGCGTAACATAGAACTTTACCTTTCGCAGATTACCTGCTTCTTCGGCCTCTTGCACTAGTCTGGTATCCAACATTTGCTCGTCGCGAGACCCAGAAAAGTCTGCTTTATCTAACCCTACGAGTTCGAATTTATAGCCATACGCAGAGTTCTTGCCATCGAGCAAATACTGTATGGCTAGCAATTCCATCCCTTTTAGATTCAAGGACATATTAGTCATCGTCCACCTCCTCCGAATCTTTAATTTCCGGACTATCATTAATCACCGCTAGAATAATATTGAAAATCTCTGTTTGAAGTCGGGAAGGTACCTCTGAGTTAGAGACGGAAATGATTCTCTCGTTTTTGTAAATCCTTGCCTCTACCCGACGTTTGGTCGGGATACTCACTTTCTGATCTTCCGGGATTTTTTGAACTAGATTTCCGTCTTCGTCCATGACGGTAATTGGGATTTCCTCATCAGACTCATATTCCTCAATGTGTGTTGCAGTATTGAATCTCAAATCGATAGTGTTCTCTTTTATATCAATTTCATTCAAGTAGAGTGGTTGAGTCAAAATGAAGTCAAAGGGCTTCTCAAGTGGCCCATCGGTGAACTTGCTCAAACTATCCCCGAGACCATCTAAATCGGCACTTGGCGGGATAAAGAATAATTGCTGATTAAATCGGTCACCATCTCTTCCATAATCTTCAAACATCTTATCGATAAACTCATCGTACCGTTCCTTGGAAATATCTTCTCGGATAATATTAAGAAACTCCTCACGGCCCATATCGTGGACGTCATCAGGAGTGAGTCTCGTCCCGCTGAGAATATTCAGTACTGGTGGGTTATCAACGGTGAACTCTTCAGCCCGAATTCGATTCTCTTTCTCTTGTTGAGTGTATTCCTCCCGAAGGAAGAATTTATTTTTTGTCATTCTTCACCAATATCTGTGGAAAACGGGGAGTCTCCGGCAACTTCCTCCAGCCGCCATTGGATTTCGTCTACTTGAGAAATAGCTTGATGTAATAGATTATGTGGCTTTAGAAGTTGCTGGTAGGCATCTTCTACATCTCTTGCTTTGACAGTTTCTCGGTTATCTCTTTTCGCAACATCAACAGAGCTAGCCCACATTTGGATGATTAGTTGATTGAGTTTCAAAATCATCTCATCTCGTGCATCTTCCCCAACCTGAAGCTCAGATTCCTCGCGAAGCATATCCCGAAGAGTTGTCGTTTCGATTGGTTGAAAACTCTCGTCTTCCTCATCGGAATCTTGATCCTCTGGGTCAGATTCCACCTCTCCTTCTCCAGTCTCTACTTGACTCATTATTCGTCACTGTCGCTCTTGATATAAATAATGTATGATTAGCAGTCTGTCGAGATTCCGATGTAGCTAACTTACAGACTGCTCCTTCAACTGATCGTGATCTCTGGCGGTAGGTCGATATGGAGGAGGAGTGTCTGTATTCCTGTCAAACCCGATTTAGAGGTATTATATATAATTGAGAAATGTTCCGGGCGACATCGGTCCCGTTCGGACAAACGTCTGTAGTCATACAATGCTGATGTAAGAGACGGTTCAGACGTGCTATTGATCTTGCTTAAGGGTACAGCGTCAATGCAATTCTTTATGAGGGGATAACTGCGAATCGGAGAACCGAATCCTAAACTACTTCAGACAAAGGAGATACTCACTTCCAACTGTCTAAGCGGCGTGTTTGCAACTTGCGGCGTAGCGTCTCCGGCCATCTTGGCGCTCATCGCTTATGTCAGCCTCACGCTGAAGGACGTGATTGACAATCTTCCATCCGCAACGGGCGGAGAAATGTTACTTTCATTTCAAGTACTCAATTACTAGTAGATAAATCATCGGAAGTCCAGAAGTGAGGCAAGAGTTTCGTTTCCGGCACTACGGGGCCCCCATGCCACCAGAGCCGTTGACCTTAGTCGCGACTGACTTGAGAGGCGTCTCTCACGGTTTTAGCCTTCGCCCGCCTTCCCTTGATATGGCTTTCAGCGTGGGCTGGTACAGCTCCAAAACGAGCTTACGAGCTTGCGTACTGGGACAGAATTCAGGAATGACCACATGCCACTTCGGTGTCAACCATAACTGGAATTAGACAGTGAGGCGGCCTAACTTCCTCCTGCAAGAACCCGTTGGTAGTGAAAGACATCGGCAAAAAAGATGCGCAACGTGAAACCTTTTGGTTTCGGCGAAACACCTCACTATTCGCAACCTCTGTAGGGGAGGCTGGTACAGATGCGACGGATTCACTACGAGACGGCGAATGGTGCCGACACACGGCTTCAAATCGGGTGCTCAGCACCAAGGGATGGTATAAATGACCCCACGCCGTCTGGTCATTCGGAAAAGGTCGGCCTCGGGATGGACTCGCTGGGATTTGAACCCAGGGCCTCTTCCTTGCGAAGGAAGCGATCTACCGCTGATCTACGAGCCCTCGAACGCAGTAATTCGTAGCGCGCCCACTTATTAGAACCTTATGTTTCGGACCGGGCGTGGCGGTGGGTGTCCCGCCACGCCTTCACGGGCAGGTCGAGACAGCCGACGCGTCACGCGCCGAGCAGTCGTGCGCGCCCGGACAATGCGCCGAGCGCGAACCCGGCGAAGTGGGCCACCAGCGCCACGCCGGGAGACGCCGTGAACAGGGTCACGACGCCGGCCAACGCGAGCAGGAGCGCGGCGCGCGACCGACCGCTCAGAGGGAGGCGACCGAGGACCGCGTCGGTGACCGGGTTCCCGGCGAGCAGGTAACCCAGCAGTCCGAACACGGCGCCGCTCGCGCCGAGGACCACGCTCGCGCGGCCGACGAGACCCGAGACGGCGACCTGCGCCAGTCCGGCGGCCATTCCGACCGACGCGAAGAACAGGTGGAACCGCCACGCGGTCGTCACGCGCTCGACCGCGAGTCCGACCAGAACGAGGACGACCGCGTTCGAGACGAGGTGGCCGACGCCCGCGTGGGCGTAGACGCTCACGAGGAGCGTCCACGGCTTGGCAGAGACCGAGGGACCGAGCGCGAACAGACCGATAGCGAGGCGCCGTGAGACCAGTCCCACGACCGACTGGACCGCGAAGACCAGGAGGAAGACGACGAGCGTCTGGAGCGTCGGGCTCCGGACGAGCCACCCCGACGACTCGCGCTCGGCCGACGCGGGGTCGCCGTACTCGTAGCTCACGACCGACCGCCTCCGCGGAGGCGAGACCGGCCACTGTTCGGTACTGCGACACCGTTCGAGTCCGCTTGCGTCCGCCGTCGCACGCACGTCCGTACGTCCGACGCGGTCAAAAAGACCGGGGAGCGTCGCGCGTGCGCGGCTATGCGTAGCGAAGAAATGGAGAAGTTTCCGCCGGTCGAGCGGCGGGGTCGAGTGCGAACCCTCGAACTGACAGGACCGGAACGGCCCGACCCTCAGTCCTCGAGGACGATCTCGATGCTCACGTCGTTCGGAACCTGAATCCGCATGAGCTGCCGGAGCGCGCGTTCGTCGGCGTCGATGTCGATGAGACGCTTGTGGACGCGCATCTCCCAGTGTTCCCACGTCGCGGTCCCCTCACCGTCGGGGGACTTGCGGGTGGGTACTTCCAGCGTCTTGGTCGGAAGCGGGATGGGTCCCGACAGCGAGACACCCGTCTTGTTCGCGATTTCGCGAACGTCGTCACAGATGTCGTCGAGGTCTTCGGGACTGGTTCCCGCCAGTCGGACGCGTGCTTGCTGCATGCGTTATGGCTCGTTGACGCTGAGGACCTTGCCAGCCGCGATGGTCTGACCCATGTCGCGGATGGCGAAGCTGCCGAGTTCCGGAATCTCGGACGACGGCTCGATGCTGAGCGGCTTCTGCGGTCGGACCGTGACGACCGCGGCGTCGCCGGACTGGATGAAGTCGGGGTTCTCCTCGGCGACCTCGCCCGACGAGGGGTCCATCTTCTTGTCGATGGATTCGATGGTACACGCGACCTGTGCCGTGTGGGCGTGGAAGACCGGCGTGTAACCGTCCGTGATGACGCTCGGGTGCTGCATCACGACGATCTGGGCCTGGAACGTCTCGGCGACCGACGGCGGGTCGTCGGCGGGACCACAGACGTCGCCACGGCGGATGTCGTCCTTACCGATGCCGCGGACGTTGAATCCGACGTTGTCACCGGGTTCGGCCTGCGGGACCTCCTCGTGGTGCATCTCGATGGTCTTGACCTCGCCGCCCACGTCGCTGGGCTGGAAGGAGACGTTGTCTCCGGTGTTGAGGATACCCGTCTCGATACGTCCGACCGGGACGGTACCGATTCCGGAAATCGTGTAGACGTCCTGAATCGGGAGGCGCAGGTCGGCGTTCGTCGGCGGCTCGGGCTCTTCGAGGCCGTTGAGGGCCTCGAGGAGAATCTCGCCGTCGTACCAGTCGGTGTTGTCGGACTCCTCGGCGATGTTGTCGCCCTCGAAGGCCGAAATCGGGATGAAGCTCGCGTCCTCGGTGCCGAACTGGACCTGGTTCAGCAGGTCCTCGACCTCGGAGACGACCTCCTTGTAGGTGGACTCCTGGTAGTCGACGACGTCCATCTTGTTGACGCCGACGATGAGTTCGTTGATACCGAGGGTGCGGGCCAGGAACACGTGCTCCTGGGTCTGGGGCGCGACACCGTCGTCGGCGGCGACGACGAGGACGGCGTTGTCCGCCTGGGACGCGCCCGTAATCATGTTCTTGACGAAGTCGCGGTGGCCCGGACAGTCGACGATAGTGAAGTAGTACTCGTCGGTGTCGAACTCCTGGTGGGCGATGTCGATGGTGACACCGCGTTCGCGCTCTTCGGCGAGGTTGTCCATGACGTAGGCGAACTCGAAGCCGCCCTTGCCCTTCTCCTCGGCCTCTTCTTTGTGCTGTTCGATGACGTGCTCGGGTACGCTCCCCGTCTCGTAGAGGAGTCGCCCGACCAACGTACTCTTCCCGTGGTCAACGTGGCCGATGATGGCCAAGTTCTGGTGCGGTTTGTCTTCGCTCATTTGTATCTCACGCGCAGACGCGCTCTGTCGGTATCTTTTGGCAGAAGCAGTTAAAACCATTTCGATACGGTACGCTGTCCACCCCGCCGCCGTCCCGCGGTTATTGGTAGACCATCACACGATTTTCCGCTGACGCCGGAGAAACGAACGGGACAGAACGCGTAGTCTCGGCCGGTCGTCTCAGTGCTCGAGTCGGTTCACGTCCGCGAGAACCGCGGTCGCGGTTTCCGGACCGCCCGCGCCGCGTCCGCTCAGGTTGAGTCGGCCCGCGTGTTCGGTCTCCAGTTGCACGATGTTGCGCGTGCCCGAGACCGCGAGCGTGCCGTTCTCGGGGACGAGTCGCGGGCCGACTCGGACGCCGTCGGGCGTCGCCTCGCCGATGAGTCGGACCGTTCGGCCGTCTTCGGCCGCGAGTTCGAGCGCGTTGCCCGGCAGTTCCGCGATGCCCTCGACCTCGGCGTCGTCGAGCGAGTACTCCCGGTCGCCGAGGACGTTCGCCAGAATCACGCACTTGAGCGCCGCGTCGGTCCCGTTCACGTCGAACGAGGGGTCGGCCTCGGCGACGCCGAGGTCTTGGGCCTCGGCGAGGACGTGTTCGTAACCCAGTCCCTCGGCCGCCATTCGCGAGAGGACGAAGTTCGCGGTCCCGTTGAGGACCCCGCGCGCGGCCGAGATGGTGTCGGGGCCGTAGCTCTCGACGGTCGAGAGGACCGGAATCGCGCCCCCGACCGTCGCCTCGAACTTGACCGACCCTTCGCTCTCGCGCTCCAGTTCCCGGAGGTCGGTGTAGCGCTCGGCGACCGGTCCCTTGTTCGCCAGCACGACGTGGCGGTCGGCTTCGAGCGCCGCGCGGACGTGTCCGAATCCGGGTTCGGCGTCGCCGAGCGTCGTCGGAGTCGCCTCGACCAGCGCGTCGTACTCGGCGTCGAGCGCGTCCGCGGGCGCGGCCGACCCGACGCGACCGGTCTCGTCCTTCTCCGCGAGCGCGTCCGCCACGTCGATTCCCCCCGGGTCCACTGCAGCACTGGTCGAGTCGGCCAGCGCCGTGACCTCGTGGCCGTACTCGCCCGCGAGTTCCGCGACCGACCGGCCGACCGCGCCCGCGCCGAGAATAGCCAGTTTCACGCCGACCCCTCCAGTTCCGCCAGGGGTTCGACCACGCGCAACTCCTTCCGTTCTGCGACCTCCCGGACCGCGCCGACCACCGCGCCGGTCGAACCGGTCTCGGCCGCGAGGCGGAGTCGTGCGCTCGACACGTCGCTCGTGCCGCCCGGCGCGGACAGCGACACGTCCGAGATGGAGGCGTCCGCCTTCGACTCGATGGACGAGAGGGTGTCGGAGAGGTCGCTCTCGATGACGTCGCCGACGAGCAGGACCGTCACCTCCTCGCCGTAGCGCTCCGCGCCCGCCTGAATCACGTTGACTCCCGCCTCGCGGAGACCGGAGACGACGGCGTCGAAGCGGTCGGGCGGGCACTCGAGGTCGACTTCGACCGGGATGTGACCCCGCGGCGTGAGCGACCCCCGCTCGTGGAACACCGAGAGCAGGTTGCCGCCGTTGGCCGCGATGGGTTCGAGCGCGCCCAACAGCTCGCCGGGTTCGTCGACTAGTTCGAGTCGGACCGTGTAGGCCCGCGGGTCGGTAGCGCTCGTGTCGTCACTCATCGTTACTCGTTGTCTCACTCGCGGGCGAGCATAAGGCTTCAGTCGTTCCCAAATAGTGCGGAGCGGCCGGCGGGCGAAACGGAAACGTAGCGCGCCGAAGTAACGTGCTAACGTCTAGCTAGCGACTGTATAACAATCCCGGGTCGAAGCGTCGTGCGTGACGGACCGATGACCGCCATCCGCTCGACCGACGACGAACCGACCGACACCGACCGACACGTCTGCGCGTTCTGCAGTTCGCCGTTCGACGCGAGCGAGCGAACCACCTGTCCGGTCTGCGACGCGGAGGTCGTCCTCCGCGGCCAGCGATAGCCGCGCCGACCGGACCGCATCCGCCGGAGCGCGTGCAAGCGCGGCCGAGTCGCAGCGGAACTACCAATTACGGACGGACTGAGAGAATAGAGACGAGTGGGAAAACAGAGACGAGTAGGAAGAGCGAACGGCGTCGCTACCTGCGGGCGACTCCCGACGACTCAGTCGTTGGTCGGCGTCTGTGGGACCTCCTGTGGGTACTCGCTGCCGGCGGACACGAGCGCCCAGATGGCCGCGACGAGACCGACCCACAGGAGCGCGACGACCCCGACCCAGAACAGGGTGACGAGAGAGACCATGGTTGGACGAGTAGACGTGTGGTAACGAATGACTTTATTATACACCGCCTACGCCGGATTCAGGCGACAGCAGAAGTCTCTCAGGGTCGGCCTGTGTTGCGAACCGAAAGAAGACCGCGAAAGCGAGAGGAGAAGAAACGGAGAGAGGAGACCGCGACGCTTAGATGTAGTCGATGGCCTCGGGGAGTTCGAGCTTCATGCCCTTGCGCTCTCGAATCTCCATGATGGTCTCGCGCTGGAGGTTGTCGGCCATGACCTCGAAGCCGGCGTTCTCGGTGTTCCACGACGCGCGGCCCTCGGTGGCGCTCCGGATGTCCGAGGAGAAGCCGATCATCTCGTCGACCGGCGCGATGCCCTCGACGACCATGAGGTCGCCTTCCTGGTACATGTCGTCGACGCGGCCACGGCGACCCTGAATCTCGCCGGAGGCGGCGCCCATGTACTCGTTGGGCACGTCGATGCGCACGTCCTGCATCGGCTCTAGCATCCGGACCTCACCCTGCACGAGGGCGTTGTGGACGGCGTTACGGACCGCAGGGATGACCTGCGCCGGGCCGCGGTGGATGGTGTCCTCGTGAAGCTTCGCGTCCTCCAGACGGAGGAGCGTCCCCTCAACGGGTTCGGCCGCCAGCGGGCCGTCGTCGAGCGCCTCTTCGAGACCCTCGATGACGAGTTCCATCGTCTCGTTGAGGTGCTGGATACCCTTCGTGTCGTCGATGAGGATGTTGGTCCCGTGGATGTGCTCGACGTTCTGGGACATGTCCTTGCCCATGCCCGCTTCCTGAAGCGCCTCACGGCGCTCCTGCTCGGGCATGTCCATCGACACGTCGCCGCGCTTGATCTTCTCGATAATCTCTTCGGTGAGCGGCTGGGCCTGGATGTAGAACCGGTTGTGGCGGTTCGGCGAGATGCCCTCGATGACGTCGGTGGTCTCCTGGATGGCCTCGCGGAAGACGACGATGGGTTCGCCGGTGTTGACCGGGATGCCCTGGTTGCGCTCGATGCGCTGAGTGATGACTTCGAGGTGAAGCTCACCCTGTCCGGAGATGAGGTGCTCGCCGGTGTCCTCGTTAATCGTGACCTGAATGGTCGGGTCTTCCTTGGAGACCTGTCGGAGCGTCTCGATGAGCTTCGGCAGGTCGTCCATGTTCTTCGCCTCGACGGACTTCGTGATGACCGGCTCCGAGATGTGTTCGATGGACTCGAACGGCGTCATCTCGACGCTGGACACGGTGGAACCCGCGATGGCGTCCTTGAGACCGGTGACCGCCGCGATGTTCCCGGCGGGCACGCGGTCGACTTCCTCGCGCTCGCCGCCCATGTAGATGCCGACGCTCTGGACGCGGTTCTTTCCGGCCGTTCCGGAGACGTAGAGGTCTTGGCCCTTCTCCAGCGTGCCGGAGAAGACGCGACCCGCGGCGATTTCGCCGGCGTGGGGGTCGACGCCGATGTCGGTGACCATCAGCACGACTTCGCCTTCCTCGTCGACGAGGCGCATCCCCTCGGCGAGGTCCGAGGAGTCGTCGCCGCGCCAGACGCGCGGGATACGACGGGGCTGGGCGTCGATGGGGTTCGGGAAGTGCTCACAGACCATGTCGAGCACGACGTCCGACAGCGGTGTGCGCTCGTGGAGTTCCTGGCGCTTGTCGGCGCGCTCCAACTCCATGATGTCGCCGAAGTCCATCCCGGTGCGCTGCATCGAGGGCATCGAGACGCCCCACTTGTAGAGCGCGGACCCGAAGCCGACGGTGCCCTCCTCGACGGAGACCGTCCAGTCTTCGATGTCGTCCATCTCCTCGGTCATGCCGCGAATAAGCTCGTTCACGTCGTCGATGACGCTGAGCAGGCGGCGCTGCATCTCCTCGGGACCCTCTTGGAGTTCCGAGATGAGGCGGTCGACCTTGTTGATGAACAGGGTGGGCTTGACGCCCTCGCGGAGCGCCTGTCGGAGGACGGTCTCGGTCTGGGGCATCGCGCCCTCGACCGCGTCCACCACCACGAGCGCGCCGTCGACGGCGCGCATCGCTCGGGTCACGTCGCCACCGAAGTCGACGTGGCCCGGCGTGTCGATGAGGTTGATGAGGTGGTCGGTGTCGTCGTACTCGTGAGTCATGGACACGTTCGCGGCGTCGATGGTGATACCGCGTTCCTGCTCGTCCTCTTCGGTGTCCATCATCAGCTGCGTCGCTTCGCCCTGGTCGGCGATCATGCCGGCGCCAGCGAGAAGGTTGTCCGTCAGCGTGGTCTTACCGTGGTCGACGTGTGCGGCGATAGCGATGTTCCGGATGTTCTCCGGTTCGTCCATCAGTCGCTCGCACTGTTCGACGATCTTCTTTCGTCTTCCCATTATGGGTCTTCTACCCGAAGGAAGTTGAAAAGCG
This sequence comes from Halorussus limi, assembly GCF_023238205.1. NCBI lineage: Archaea > Methanobacteriati > Methanobacteriota > Halobacteria > Halobacteriales > Haladaptataceae > Halorussus > Halorussus limi. The sequence continues at coordinate 1,770,496 of NZ_CP096659.1, read as the reverse complement.
TAGTGTTTCGCCACGAGCGACCGTGTGAGGGAGTGGCGTAGGCGCGTAGGCCGAACGACGTCGGACGTTGGCACGGCCTGAATTCCGAGTCGAGCGCGACAGGCACCGGCAACTCGTCGCAACCAACGCAAGAGTCATACCGGTCGAAGCCTTGCCACAGATACGCATGGAGGTTCACGTCCACGGTCCGGGTCCGGCCGCGCCCTTCCTCCGCGCCCGCGACATCTTCGAGACCGAACACGACCTCGACTCGCCAGTCCACGTCCACGTCCGGGAGAACCCCGACGAGCGGACGTGGACTTCCCACCCCGACGACCACGTCCTGAACATCTCCCGGCAGGCAGCGACCAGCGCGATGGCCCCGGAACTCGCGCTTCACGAGTTCGCCCACATGGCCCGCCACGAGCAGGCCCACCCGTCTCACACCCAATCGACCGAGGAAGTACTGTTCCTCGCGCTCTCGGGGAAGTCGGTCGAGCGCAGGCGGGTGGCCCACTGCTACCAGATAGCCAACCACATGAAGGACATCTACGCCGACGACATCACGCTCCGGGTCGGCCCGACCGACAAACTCGTCTCGTTCCTCGAATCCGAACTCGCCGCGGCGGTCGCAGACCGACCCGCGAGAGCGCAGGACGGCCCGACTCGCGGCCGGGACGGACTCCGCATCACCAGTACGGCCGACCCCGAGATAACCGCGGTCAACGCCGCGTTCGCGCTCGCACTGGTCGAGCGCCACGACCTCGTGGATTCGGACCACCGACTGTACGACTTCGCACACGCGGCCGCGAACGACGCGCCCGAGGTCAGTCTCTCGGCGTTCAAACACCGGTTCAAGTCGCTCGGACCCGACCCCGACGAGAGCGAGTACCGCCGCTCGCTGGTCGAGGCGACCCGCGAGTACGCGGTCGGCGGCGGCGAGAAAGCGGCGGACTAACCGACTACGCCAACTCGGCCAGCGCGAGCAGGACGCTCGGCGCGACCAGCAGGACGAGACCGGCGACGACGAGCAGGGCCGTCACGAACCGGCGCTACATCTCGAACTGACTCGACACCGCGGTTTCGACCGGGGCCGCGTACTGCCGGCGTCGCCAAGCTAAACACGCTATCGGTCGTACGTCCGCCGATGTCGTACACCAAAGTCGATTCCCACGACGTCGAACCGGTAGGCGAGGGACTGCGCTTCCTCCGAGACCCCCTCGACTGCGAGAAGTTGGGCGTGTCCGTCCTCGACGCCGACCCGGGATGGACCGGCAAGGAACACGACCACGCCGAGGACGGCCAAGAGGAAGTCTACCTCCTGCTCGACGGGGAGGCCACCGTCACCGTCGAGGGCGAGGACGTGGAACTGGAGTCGGGCGAAGCCCTCCGGATTCCGGCCGAGGCGACTCGCCAGATTCACAACGGCGACACCGAGAGCAGGTTCGTGCTCGTCGGCGCGTCGGGCGAGGCGTAGGCCGAGGTGGACGCTTCCGTTCGCCGACAACCCCCGTAGACGTGGCCGCCGACAGTCGCGACTACCGAGAAGCGAAACCGAGAGAGAAGAACCGAGTTAGCGGGCCGCGGCCGCGACGCGCTCCGTCTCTTCTTTCTGGTTGATAGCGTAGGTCTGAACGTCGTAGTCGGCCGCGCCGACGAGCTGGTCGGCCAGCGCCTCGGCGGCGTCGGTCGAGGTCTTGAACGACGAGCCGTGGACGCCTTCGGCGATGTACTTCAGGGCCTGGTCGACGCGGCGCTGGGGCGCCACGTCCACGGCCTTCGGGACCGAGATGCCACCGTACTTCAGGCGGACGGTCTCCTCGCGCGGGGCGGCGTTCTCGACGGCGGTGACGAGAACTTGCACCGGGTTCTCCTCGGTGCGGTCGTGAATCTTCTGGAACGCCTCGCGGGTGATCTGCATCGTCTTCTGCTTCTTGCCGGTGTTCTCCTCGGTCTGCATCAGTCGGTTGATGAGACGCTCGACGACCGAGACCTCGCTCTTCTGGAACTGCTTGGAGGCGTGGCGACCCATCGTGTGGGCGACCGGCGTCACCGTGATGTAGCGCTCGGTCGAGGGGTCGTCGTACTCGATGTTGGTGATGTCCCACTCGCCGAACAGTTTCGCGACGGCCGTTCCCTCTTCGTCCGTGCCCGCGGGTTTGTCGGGTTCGGGCTGGTCTTCTGCTGCCATGATTAGCGCACCGGCTTCTCAGCGTTTCCGCGAACCAGTTCTTCGAGGCTCACGCCGTTGACTTTCTCTACCTTGTAGTTGACGCCCGAGAGGTCGCCCATCGCGCGACCCTTCGCGCCGCCGATGCCCGCGATGGTGACCTCGTCGTGTTCGTCGATGAACGAGATGGCACCGTCGCCGGGACAGAAGGCAGTCACCTGCTTGCCGTTCTTGATGAGCTGGACCCGGACGCACTTCCGGATGGCGGAGTTGGGCTGCTTGGCCTCGATGCCAACTTTTTCGAGAACGATACCTCGGCCCTGCGGCGCGCCTTCGAGGGGGTCGGACTTCTCCCCGAGGCCGCGCTCGCGTCGAGCGTAATCGGAGTCGGACCACCGGTGGTTCTGGCGGTCCTTCCTCAGCTTGCGAGCTGCGTACTTGCCATTCGCCATATGCTGTGGGCTACCTGTCCGAGCTACTTAAGCCTCCCTCTTTGGAACGGGCGAGACGGTCGCACATCGCTGTAACGGGGTCGATTACGGAATCTGAGAGCGTTTCAGCGAAACGTTTTGCGCGCCGCTTAGGTTCGGTTCGGTCAGGAGATTCACTCGCAGGCCGAAAGAGAGGCCCGCGAGGCTACTGCTCTAGCGAGAACACGGCGACGGTGTTTCCGTCGTTGGCCGACCGGAGTCCGCCTCCGCCCGCCTGCACCGCGACGTACTGCTTGCCGACGCCGGGGTCGTACCAACTCATCGGCGAGGCGTTGACCGAAGCGTTGAGCTGGTGCTGCCAGAGGCGTTCGCCGTCCTCGGAGTCGTACGCGATGAACTCGCCCGACCCGTTACCAACGAAGGTCAGGCCGGTCGTCGTGCTCATCGACCCGCCCATCGAGAACTCCTCCCACCGCTTCTGCCAGACCACGTCGCCGCTGACCGGGTCCACCGCCGAGAAGATGGCCTTCTGGCCGTTCCACTCGTCGGGTGCCGGACCGGGGTCGCTCATCGCCGGGTAGACGGTGAAGGTTCCGCCGAGGTACGTCGAGGGGTACTCCCACCCGTCGACCGGGTCCCACTGGAACTTGCTCGGGTAGTTCATCGCCTTGACGTGGACGTTCCCGGTCTGGCGGCTGTAGGACATCGGGTTCCACTCGGACCCGCCGTCGGCCGACGGCATGACCCACGGCGTGTCTTCGAGGTTGTCCTGCGGGAGGTGCCACATGTTGAGGTGCTGGCAGAACTCCCGACTCCGCTCGTAGAGCTTGCCGTCCTCGGCCCCGAGGAGGTAGTTCCACCCGGTCTTGCCGGGGTGGCTGACGACCTTTCGGTTCTCGCCGTCCACCTCGGTCTCGAACAGCACCGGCGGCGTGGAGGCGTCCCAGTCCCACCAGTCGTGTTGGACCTCTTGGAAGTACCACTGGACGTCGCCCGACTGGGTGTCGAGCGCGACGACCGCGTCGGAGTAGGGGTTCGGTCCCGGCCGGACGATGCCGTTCACGTCCGGGCCGGGGTTGCCGACGTTGGCGTACAGCGTGTCGGTGTCGGGGTCGACGGTGATGGTCATCCAGTTGGTCGCCGCTCCGTTCTGCCACGCGTCTCCTATCCACTGCTCCTCGGGGAGCATCGACGTTCGCCACTCCCGCTCGCCGGTGCGGGCGTTTATCGACTCGATGAAGCCCTGCACGCCGTACTCGCCGCCTGCACTTCCGTTGAGGATGCTTCCCTTGTAGACGACCGGTGCCCACGTCGCGGAGTAACCCTGTCCGGTCGGCGCGGAGTCGTACAGCCACTGCTGTTCGCCCGTGTACCGGTTGATGGCGACGACGTTCGCGTCGAGCGTCGTCATGAAGAGCAGTTTCCCGCGGACCGCGACCCCGCGGTTGTTCGACCCGCAACAGAGGAGCGCGGCCGCTTTGTCGGGACCCTGTTCGGCCGGCGCGTACCGGTAGGTCCAGATGACCTCGCCCGAGCGGGCGTTGACCGCCCGCAGCACGTCCGGGCCGTTCGTCTGGTACATGATGGGCGGGTCCGACGGCACCACTATCGGCGTCCCCTCCAACTTGCCGGTCTCGTCGGTCAGGATGGTGTACTCCAAGTTCAGTTGGCCGACGTTCTCGGGCGTGATGACGTCGGCCGTGGTGAACCGCTGTTGGTTGTACCCGCCGCCGTACATCAGCCAGCTCTCGGGGTCGTCGCCCGAGTCGCGCAGCATCTGCTGGGTGACGTTCAGTCGCGGAATCTGCTGTGAACTCTGGCGGACCGTGGTCGGCCCATCCGCGAGATACTCGATGCGCAGTCCGTCGTCGGCCGAGTGGACTCTGACGTGCGATTCGTCGGTACTCATGCGGTGTCACCTCCGCGGGGCGCGCGCTCGGCGTCGGTTATCCGGAACAGGTCCCGTTCGATGGCCTCCTGACCGCGTATCGCGACGGCCGACCCGCCCGCGAGCGCGGCCGCGAGTTGGCTGTCGTCCAACTCGCTCGGCCCGGCGAGGTCGCGGGCCGCCGAGACGAACAGGTGGGTCCCAGCGAGGATACGCTTGACGTCCCACACTCCCGCGTCGAGCAGGTCCTCGGTCAGCACGACCTCGCGCTGCCAGAGCTGCTGGTCGAGTTCGTCCACCCAGAGCAGGCCTCCACCGAGCGCGCGCTGGTGGAGCGGGGCCACGTTCGCCGGGTCGTACCCCTCCGGGTCTGCGGGCAGACTCGCGGTCGAGACCCAGTGGGCGAGTCGCTCGTTCTCGTTGACCGCGTCCACGACGACCGCTGTGCGCTCGCGCTCGTCGAGTCCGGCGTCGGCCAGCGCCGCGGTAAGGGGTTCGGCCCGGACCAGTTCCGCGGCGGTCGCGCGCACGTGGTCGGGCGTGAACTCCGGCAGGTGGCGCTCGGCCGCCGCGAAGAGTCCGACCTCTGCGAGGTGGTCGTAGGCGTCCCACGCGGGTTCGGCGACCTCCTGATACGCGGTGCCCGGTTGGTCGGGGAAGCCGGCGGCCCGGAGTTCGGGCAGTTGCGCGATTCCCGCTTCGATGCCGGAGAGCGCGCCCGCCAGCAGGCCGCCGTCGAGACCGCCAGCGAGGTCGGCCCTGATGCGCTCGCCGTAGGTCGCCAGTTCCTCGGCCGACCCCTCGCCGACCGCCCCGCGCAGGTCCGACAGCGAGAGTTCCGAGGCCGCCCCGACGCTCCCCGTCACGCCGAGGACCTTGAGGAAGTTCCGCCGGTCGCGCTCGTCTACGTCCGGTACGTCGTCCGCGAGTGTGCGATTATCTGTCATACTCAGCGTACGGACGGGCTACGGCGAACAATGAAGGGTTTCCCCTCGGGAACGGCGGCGCTACGCCTAAAATTTCGGCGCGTAGCTCTCAACGAGAGGACGCGAGCGCGCCGCCATCGCGCCCCGCGGCCGCCGTATCGGCGAGTCAGACGCGAAGCGACGCGAGACGACAGGCGCGAGTCCAGACAATGCGCTGATACGATTCGCTCCGCGTCGAGAAGTCGTGTTCGAACGAAGGTCCGCGAAAGAGGAAAATCAGCTCTCGGCGAGAGTGGGCTACGCCAACTGGATGTCGTCGATGTCGTAGTGGCGCTTGGCCAACTTCTCGGCCGCGAGGATGTTCCGTCCGCCCTCGCCGATGGCGACGCCGGTATCCTCGGAGTCCACTTCGGCGTAGGCGATAGTCTCGTCGCCCTCGCTGACGGTGACGTTGTACACCGCCGCGGGCGCGAGCGCGTTGGCCACGAACGCCTCGGGCGTGTCGGCGTCCTCGACCAGCACGATTTCGCGGTCCAACTGGGACTCGACCGCCCGGACCGTCTCGCCGCCCGACCCGATTGCTCTGCCCATGTCGCCGGGCTTGACGAGGAAGACGACGCGCTCCTCGCCGTCGTCGCCGTCCTCGAAGACGACGCAGTCGCGGGCGGTCGCGCCCGTCTCGTCCTCGAAGAGGGCGATGAACTGCCGGGCCGTGTCCGAGAGCGTGACGACCATGCTCAGTCCGAGGCTTCGGGTTCGGCGCTCGACGACCCCATGCGGAGGTCCACGTCGCCGGTCCCGAGCTTGATGGGCTTGCCGACGATGACGTTCTCGGTGACGCCGTTGAGGTCGTCCACTTCGCCGTGGATGGCGGCGTCGAGCAGGTGATTGACCGTGACCTCGAACGCCGCACGCGCGAGGACCGACTCCTTGCTCCCGGAGATGCCGTGGCGACCGATGGACTCGATTTCGCCGCGGTTGGTCATGATGTCGGCGACCAGCATCAGGTGGCGGATGTTCACGTCGTCGAGGCCCTGCTCTTCGAGCGTGTTCATCGTCTCCTCGATGATGGACTCGCGGGCCGCCTCGATGCCGAGGTTCTTGTGAATCTCGTGGATGTTGTTCGTGGTGGTCCGGGAGGCGTCGACGCCCTCGATTTCGATGACGTCGCCGAACGCCGACCCCTCGGTGTAGAGGACGAACTGCTCGCCCTCGTCGAGTTGCTCCTTCCGGATGACGACGCGGGTGATGTCCTCGATGCCCTTGAAGACGATGTCGCGGAGCTGTTCGACCAGTTGGAGCAGGTCGCGGTAGCTCGGCTGTTCGGGGCCGAACTCGATGACGGTGCCCTGCTGGGTGGTCTCGACGCCGAGTTCGTCCTGGATGATGCCCGAGATTTCGTCGGGGGTTATCATGCGCTCTTCGAGGGTGTCCTCGTTGAGGTCGATGGAGACGACCATGTCGGCGACGTTGGTCGAGATGTCACCGAGCGCCAGAATCCGGGTCGACTCTATCTGCCAGACGACCTCGTGGGCCTTCTCGCGGTCGGTGGCGTACTCGTCCTCCAGATGTACCGTCATCATCGGCGTGTCGGGGGTCTTCCGGGCGTCCACCAGTTCGATGAGTCGGGGAAGCCCCTGCGTCACGTCGATTTCCGCCACGCCCGCGTAGTGGAACGTGTTCATCGTCATCTGGGTTCCCGGCTCACCGATGGACTGGGCCGAAACCGTCCCGACGGGGTCGAGCGGGTCGACGCGGGTGTCGAGATACCGGTTCTCGACTGCGCGGGCTATCTGGTCGGCCTGCTCGGCGGTGGCGTCGCGGGCTTCCACGGTGCTGTACACCTCGTCTTTGAGCCGTCGCGGGAGGTCAGTGTCCTCGACGACGGCCTCGATGTCCTCGGATACGTCGTATTCTGTCATGTGTGGCGTGGGCGCGGATTGGTTGGTCGTGTTGGTCGGAAAGCGGTGGCGTCAGTCGTCGCTCTGGGCCTGCCGAGCGTCGACGTGTTCCGAGAGGTTCGTCGGCGGGTTCTTCTCGCCGAGGAACTCCTGTCTGCGCTCGTCGCTGCCGAACTCCTCTTCGAGGATGCGGTCTGCGATCTGGTCCACGTCGATGTCGGTGTCCTCGTTCGAGGAGACCTTCACCGGACTGGTGCCGTCCTCGCCGAACTCGAACTGGACGATGGTGTCGGAGGTGTCCCGAACCGTGCCGTCGTACTGGGTTTCGAGTTCGGAGAGCGCGTTGATGAGCCGTCGCTGAAGGTAGCCGGACTTGGAGGTACGGACTGCGGTGTCCACGAGGCCCTCGCGGCCACCCATCGCGTGGAAGAAGAACTCCCGCGGGTCGAGTCCGCCCGTGTAGGAGTGCTCCACGAAGCCGTGGGCCTCCGCCGAGAGGTCGTTTGGCTTGTAGTGACTGAGGGTGCGGTCTTCGTAACCGCGGTTGATGCGCTCGCCCCGAACCGCCTGTTGGCCGACACAGCCGGCCATCTGAGTCAGGTTGAGCATCGACCCACGCGCGCCGGACTCGGCCATGACCACGGCCGGGTTGTCGTCGGCGAAGTGTTCCTCGGCGATGTCACCGGCGGAGTCACGCGCCTTGCCGAGCGTCTGCATGACCTTCATCTCCAGCGTCTCGTCGACGGTCCGGCCGGGGAGCGATTCGAGGTCGCCGTTCTGGTAGGTCTCGATGAGTTCCTCGACCCGGTCGTAGGCGTTGTCCATGGCCTCGTCGATTCGGTTCTGGGCCTCCTCCGGAATCGACTCGTCGTCGATACCGATGGAGAACCCGAAGTGCATGATGGAACGCATCGCCAGCGCCGCGACCTCGTTGATGAAGATGCGCGAGCGGGTGTTGCCGTAGACCTTCGTGATGGTGTCTACGATCTTCCCGCCGAACTCGCCCACCTCGTCCTCGGCGATGGTGCCTTCCACGAGTTGGCCGTCCTCGATGATGACGTCGTCGCCGACGGTGCCCGTGAACTCGATGTTGAGGTCGCTCGGGAGCAGTTCCGAGAAGATGTCCCGTCCGGTCCAGTAGGGTTCGCCGTCCTCGTCGGTGCCCGACGCCTCCGGGAGTTCGTCGATTCGGGTCGCCCGCAGGAGGTCGAGCGCCTGCGTCTCGTTGAAGTGGGGGTTCTCGTTGGTCAGGAGGTACATCCCGGAGATGTGGTCCTGAATCGCCCCGATGATGTTCTCGCCGAAGCGCGGCGAGAGGATCTGTTCCTGCACGCGCATGAGGACGCGGGCCTCCGCGCGGGCCTCCTCGTTCTGGAGCGCGTGCATGTTCATCTCGTCGCCGTCGAAGTCGGCGTTGTACGGCGGACAGACGACGGTGTTGAGCCGGAACGTCTTGTACGGCATCACGACCACTTCGTGGGCCATGATGGACATGCGGTGGAGCGACGGCTGGCGGTTGAAGATGACGATGTCGCCGTCGACCATGTGGCGGTTGACCTCCCATCCGGCCTCGACCTTGGTCGCCAGTTCCTCGCAGTTCTTCTCGGTCACCTTGAGGCGGCGGCCGTCGGGCCGCTTGACGTAGTTCGCGCCGGGGTGACCCTCCGGGCCGTTGGCGACGTAGCGGCGGGCCTCCTCCTTGTTGCGCTCGGTGACGTTCATCGTCTGGGTCATCTCGCGGGCCACGCGCTCGGGGACGCCGACCTCGTTCAGCGAGAGGGTCGGGTCGGGCGAGATGACGGTACGCGCCGAGAAGTTGACGCGCTTGCCGGACAGGCTACCGCGGAAGCGGCCTTCCTTGCCCTTCAGACGCTGGCTGAGGGTCTTGAGCGGTCGCCCCGAGCGGTGTCGGGCGGGCGGCGTGCCCGAAATCTCGTTGTCCATGAACGTCGTGACGTGGTACTGGAGCAGTTCCCAGAGGTCCTCGATGATGAGTTGGGGCGCACCCGCCTCGCGGTTCTCCATGAACCGCTGGTTGATGCGGATGATGTCGACCAGCTTGTGAGTCAGGTCGTCCTCGGAGCGCTGGCCGTTGTCGAGCGTGATGGACGGACGGGCCGTCACCGGCGGGACCGGCAGGACCGTCAGAATCATCCACTCGGGGCGCGAGCGCTCGGAGTTGATGCCGAGCGTCTCGACGTCCTCGTCCGGGATGTCCTCGAACCAGTCCCGGATGTCGCTGGGCATCAGTTTGTTCATGTCCTCCTCGGTGAGGTCGATGTCGAGCGCCTTCTCGATGGCCTTCCGGTCGTCCTCGCGGGGCCGGAACTCGCCCGACATGATGTCGTTGATGCGCGAGAGGTCGATGTCGGTCAGGTCGGCGAGTTCTTGGGGAGCGACCGGTTCGCGGTCCTCCTCCTCGTCGCCCTGCATCGCGGACGCGATCTGCTCGGAGTACTCGCTGGTCAGGACCTGCTGGACCTCGTAGTAGGTCGTGGGCTTCTCGTGGTTGATGTCGTACTGGACCTCGCCGCAGTAGGGACAGCGGTCCTTCTTGCGGGCCTCTCGGATGGCGGCCTTCGTCACGTCGGTGAGGTCGTTGCCGAGTTCCCGGGTCCGGGTCAGTTTGGACTCGTACTTCTCCTTCTCCTCGTCGGTCAGCAGGAGTCGCGAGCAGTTCCGACACGTCCCGCGCAGCAGGCGTCGGATGAGCTTCGTGAACCCGACGTGGATGACGGGCGCGGCGAGTTCGATGTGACCGAAGTGGCCGTTACACGACCCCGAGTGCTTGCCGCAGGTCTTGCACTCCAGTCCGGGGTCGATGACGCCCAGTCGCGGGTCCATCAGCCCCATGTCGATGGGGAAGCCGTCGTCGTCGTAGGTGTCGGCGGTGATTATCTTCGTCGCCGACATCTCTCGGTACTCCTCGGGGTCCATCAGCCCGAAGCTGATCTCGCCGATCTCCTTGGGTGTTTGTCCTGTTGACATGTTAGACTGCGTCCTCCAGTTCTAGTCGCGGTGCGATGCCGAGCGCCTTCATCTCGTCCAGCAGGAGCTTGAACGCGTACGACATCTCGATTTCGTGGATGTCCGTCTCCTCGTCGCAGTTCGGGCAGTAGACGCGGTTCTGCTCGACGTTCTCGACCGCGCTCATGCCACAGTTGGCACAGACGTATATCCACTCGCGGTCGGACTCGTCGAGCAGACGTTCCTTCAGGGTCAGGGCGGCACCGTGCCCGATGAGCACGTCCCGCTCCATCTCCCCGACGCGGAGACCACCCTCGCGGGCCCGACCCTCGGTGGGTTGGCGCGTGAGCACCTGCACCGGGCCGCGCGAGCGGGCGTGGAGCTTGTTCGACACCATGTGGTAGAGCTTCTGGTAGAAAATGGTGCCAATGAAGATCTCCGCCTCGATCTTCTCCCCGGTGATGCCGGAGTACATGATCTCCTTCCCGGAGGACTTGAAGCCCTGCTCTTCGAGTCCGCCGCGGAGTTCCTCCTCGTCCTCGCCCGTGAACGGCGTCCCGTCCACGCGTCGCCCTTCGAGGGCACCGACTTTGCCGCCGATCATCTCCAGCACGTGGCCGACCGTCATCCGGGACGGCAGGGCGTGGGGGTTGATGATGAGGTCGGGCACGACGCCCTGCTCGGTGAACGGCATGTCCTCCTGGGGCGCGATGTGGCCGACGACGCCCTTCTGGCCGTGCCGGGACGCGAACTTGTCGCCGAGTTCCGGAATCCGCTCGTCGCGCACCGAGACCTTCGAGAGCTTCGACCCGTCCTCGCCCTCCATCAGCGTGACCGTGTCCACGACGCCGGACTCGCCCGAGCGCATGGTGACGGAGGTCTCCCGGCGCTTCTGCGGGGAGAGACCGCCCATGTCGTCGGGTTCTTCGAGGAACCGGGGTGGACTGGTCTTGCCGAGCAGGACGCTGTTCTCGTCCACGCGCGTCTCGGGGTTGACCAGACCGTCGTCGTCGAGGTGGGTGTACGCGTCTTCACCGCGCGCGCCGCGCACGTCGTCGCTCGGAATCTCGAAGCGGTCCTCCTGTCCGCCGGGGTAGCGCCGTTCCTCGCCCTCGTACGTCCGGAAGAAGTGCGAGCGGGCCAGCGCGCGGTCCACGGAGCCACCGTTGAGGACGAGCGCGTCCTCGATGTTGAAGCCCTCGTAGGACATGACGGCGACCGTGAAGTTCTGGGCCGCCGGGCGGTCGTCGTACCCGATCTGCTCGGTCGTCTGGGTCTTGACCATCGAGAGCTGCGGGTAGTGCAGGAGGTGCTGGCGCGTGTCGGGCCGGATGCGGTAGTTGGCCGCCGGCAGCCCGAGCGACTGCTTGATCATCCCCGACCCCATCGTAATCCGGGGCGAGGCGTTGTGTTCGGGGTACGGGACCATGCCCGCACCGATACCGAAGATGAGTTGCGGGTCGACTTCGAGGTGGGTGTGGTCCTCGGTGAGGTCGTCCTCGTCCACCGCGACGTAGATGTCCTCTTCCTCCTCGGCGTCGATGAACTCGACCTTGCCGCGCTCCACGAGGTCGTCGAAGTCGAGGTCGCCGTTCTCGACCGCCGCAATCTCCTCCTCGGTGACGAGGGGTTCGCCGTCCTCGATGACCAGCAGGGGTCGCCGGGCGCGCCCGGCGTCGGCGTTGATGATGACCTCGCGTGTCCGCTCTTTGACCGAGACGTTGACCATCTCGCTCACGTCGCCGCGGCGACGCGCGTGGCGGACCTGTTCTGCGAGCTGTTCGGGGTCGGGGTGCGTTCCGACCAGACTACCGTTCACGTATACTTTCGCTTCTCGTCCCTGACTCATGTTAGTCGTCTGCGCTTGCAGTTGGTTCGACGCCTTCGATTCCGGGGATGCCTTCGACACCCATCGACGCCAGTTCTCGTTTCAGTCCCTGTTCGTTCTCGATGTTCTGGGAGAGCTCCATCGCCTGCGCGAAGTTCTTCACCAGTCCACAGTTCGGCCCCTCCGGGGTCTCGGAGGGACAGATGCGACCCCACTGGGTCGCGTGGAGGTCACGCGCCTCGAAGTGAGGCTGGCTCCGCGAGAGCGGCGAGCGGAGCCGTCGGAGGTGCGAGAGGACCCCCATGAAGTCCGTGCGGTCGACCAGTTGGGAGACGCCCGAGCGGCCGCCGACCCAGTTCCCCGTCGCGATGGGGTGTTCGAGGCGCTCGGTCAGTACGTCCGACCGGACCACGGTGTTGACCGACAGTTGGCGGTTCCGCATGTTCGCCCGCTCCAACTGGTACTTCACGTCCCGGGCCAGCTTGTTCAGCGCGGTCCGGAACAGGTCCTTCATCAGGTCGCCCGAGACCTTCAGGCGCTTGTTGGCGTAGTGGTCCTTGTCGTCGGGTTCGCGCCGGTCGAGCGCCAACTCGAAGCAGGCCTCGGCCATCCGACAGAGGTAGTACGCCTTGTTGATGCGCACGTCCTCCTCCTCGACGCCCTCCTCGTGGAGGTGGGGAAGGAGGTAGCGGTCGATGACGTAGTTGGCGCGCTTGAGCTGGTAGTTCTTGCCCTGTCCGGAGGCGACTCGCTTCCCGAGAGACTCGATGGCCTCCTCCTCGGTCTGGACCTCCGCCTCTTCGAGGTTCTCCAGCATGAACTTCACCACCTCGGGGTCGTCGGAGACCCGGTGGACGATCTCCTCGTCGGACTCCAGTCCGAGCGCCCGGACCAGCGTCACGAAGTTGACGCTCCCCGAGACCGAGGGGAACGACACTTCGAGCAGACCGTCGCGGGTCCGCTCGACCAGCACCAGCGCGCGGTAGCCCCGGCGCTGGCTGAACGTCTTGGCGACCTGAATCTCGTCGCCGTACTTGGTGTCGTACTCCGCGAGAATCTTGTTGGGCGCGAGGTCCTCGCTCGTCATCAGGACGCGCTCGGAGCCGTTGACGATGAAGTAGCCGCCGGGGTCGGCGGGGTCCTCGCCGATTTCGATGAGTTCCTCGTCGGAGAATCCGGCGATGTTACACTTCTCGGAGCCGACCATGATGGGCATCCGGCCCACCTTGGTCTCGGTCGCGTCCACGACGCGCTCGTCCTCGCCCTCGCCCTTGACGATGGACATCTCCATGAAGACGGGCGCGGCGTAGGTGATGTTGCGGAGGCGGGCCTCTTGGGGGTAGAGGAGTTCCTCGCTCCCGTCCGCCTCACGCACGCGTGGCGTGACGATACGAACGTCACCCAGTTCGACGTGGACCGGTTCCTCGTCTTCCTTGTCGCCGATGTCGGTGTCGACGGTCCCCTTCTCGTCGACGACCTGCTGCATGCCGCGATTGAGGAAGCTGTTGAACGAGCGGTAGTGGTGTTCTGCGAGTCGTTCCTTCGAGAAGTACTCTCGGGAAATCTCGCGTCGGTCTTCTCTGTTCATTATTATTCTACGACGAGTCGGTATATTGTCGCACTGTCTGTCGTTCGGGAATCGCGCACGATCTTGATCACGTCACCGACCTCCGCGTCGTCGGGGAGCGCGGGGTCGGTGCGTTTGATTTTCGGTAAGTCGGTCGTTTTGATGTCGTACTCCTCCAGTACGCCGTCTAACTCCTCGTCGTCGACGACGCTGTGGTCCGGAACCATGTCGTGTTGGCTTACGTCTACCATGTGTGGCGATGGGTTGTCTGCGCAGAGGGAGAAATGGCTATCACGAGATACTACAGGGCTTTACACAGTGAGTTCATTTAAGACTTGCTAAGTAGTTCTCGCACCGCTAGCTGTTCGACCCCACCCCAATCGAGGGGAGTGCCTACGATTCCCACCCACTTCGCGGAGATATAAATTGTTTGCGGCGACGCGGGGTCGGACCGAATCCGGCGACACCGGGAGGGAGTCCCGCACCGAAACCGTTTGAGAAGCCTTAAGTCTAACCGGGGACAACGGAGGAATGCACTCGGAAGCCCGGGTGGTGTAGTGGCCCATCATACGACCCTGTCACGGTCGTGACGCGGGTTCAAATCCCGCCTCGGGCGCTTTCTCTGACGAACAAAACTGTGAGCAACTTCTTCGCACCTAGGGGTTAGTGCCAGCGGATAGCAGTCGAGATTCAAGTAGGATGACGGCACATCTCGTGCCGAACGATGAACCCATCGCGAAAGGGTGACGAGACGGAAGCGACGATTCTTGGCAGACTGATGCAAGCCGGCGTCTCGGTTTCGGTCCCGTTCGGAGACAGCGACCGCTACGACCTCGTCGTGGACGACAGGACGAGACGCTATCGCGTCCAGTGCAAGACGGGTAGTTGGGTCGATGGTACGGTTAGATTCAACCTCTACAGTTCGACCACGGACTCGGAAGGCCGAGTCGACGCGGACTACACTCCCGACGAGATAGACGCCTATGCAGTGTACTCACCCGATACGGATTCCGTGTACTGGGTCCCCATCGAGGCGACTGGGAGCGGCGAGATGCGGTTACGTGTCGAGGATCACCATCCGAAGGTCCCTAAGTCGAGAATCAACTGGGCGAGCGAATACGCGCTGTCGAATCGGTTCGAGTGACGCCCTCTGCGTACGGCAGATTCTACCAATGGACGTCGAAACCGACACCCATTAATAAGCCCGGCCGGAAAGAGAGAATGCACTCGGAAGCCCGGGTGGTGTAGTGGCCCATCATACGACCCTGTCACGGTCGTGACGCGGGTTCAAATCCCGCCTCGGGCGCTTTCTCCGACGAACGAAACTTCGAGAGACGTCTGTACGACTCCGTTCTCACCAGCGACCGATATTTCGACGGACTGCCCGAAATCGTAACTTCGAGCGCCTCGTGGGTCGAGGGGTGTCCGAAGTCGACAAGTCAACCGAAGAGAGTGACAGTTTCCTGCACGAAGAGCTGATACCGGTACTCGTCGTCCTCGGAGTACTCCTCGTCTTCATCCCCGACCCCATCACTACGACGCTCGGTATACTTCTCGTCGGTCTCGGCGTCGGACTGTGGATCTGGGACCTCGTCGAGTAGACCCGAGTCACAGCGCAGTCGCCAGCCAACCGCCGAGTCCGACCGCGAGGAGCGCCCCGACCAGATTCGCCGCCGCGTTCGCGACCGCCTCACGTCGCGCGCCGGTCTCGAACAGTTCGACGGTCTCGACCGCGAAACTCGAAAACGTCGTGAACGCGCCGCAGAATCCGGTCCCGAACAGAGTCAACAGCGTGGCGTCGGCGGCGAGGACAGCGGTCAGCGCGCCCAATGCGAAGCTCCCGAGGAGGTTCACTGCGAGCGTATCCCGGATGCCGTCGGCGACCAGCGACCCGACAGCGAACCGCGAGAGCGCGCCGAGGACGCCGCCGGTCCCGACCAGCAGGACGGAGTTCATCCGGTCACCCCCGGCGCGGCGAGCGAGCGGACGGCAATCCGGCCGGCCACCGCCGCGAGGAAGCCGAGCGCGTAGTTCGCGCCGACGTTGACGACCGCCCAACCCGGCGACAGGGCGGCGGTCTGGAGCGCGAAGGTGCTGTAGGTCGTGAACGACGAGAGGAAACCCGTGCCGAGGACGAGGCGAGTCTCCGCACCGAGTCGGCCCGCCACCTTCGCCTCGAAGAGGAGGACGCCGAGCGCGAAACTCCCCGCGACGTTGACCGCGAGCGTGCCCCACAGAAAGCCGCCGGGGAGCGCTCCCGCGACCGCGTGGCGGAGAGTCGCACCGGCGAACCCGCCGACCGCGACGAGCAGGAGGGGTTTCACCCGTCCGAGCGCGCGGACGCGACTGGTCGCCGTCGCGCCGTCGCCGCTCTCGTCGTCGGCCGACGAGCGACCCTCTGTCTCCGACATTCGGTTCTCGTCCGAGACGAATGCGCCGACCGGGAAACTGCTTTCGGAGCGCACTCATCGGCCTGTCGCGCTCGGACTTCCGCCACCGTGTGCCGTCTCGCGCTCCCTGATGCGGACGGCGTGGACGCTCTCGGTCGCGTCGTCCACGAGCAGAACCTCGCCCGGGTCGGCGGGCAGGCGCTCCTCGAACGAACCGAGGTAAGTCGGGCGGGCCGCGGCCAGCGCGTCGAGGTCGGCCCGCGAGGTGAGTCGGTGAGCCAGCAGGAGGTCGGCCTGCGAGACGGCGACGGCCGGGAGCGCGCTCGGTCGCTGGGTCGCTCCGACGAAACTCAGACCCGGTTGCCGACCGCGGGTGAGGACGGTCCGGAGCGCGGATGCCGCAACGTTCCGGGACGCCGTCGCGGAGCCAGTCGGGCTTTTTCCGGCCTCGGACGCGAAGAAGGCGTGCGCTTCGTCCACCAGAAGCCACGGGAGGCGGGTCGGCCGTCCGCGAACGCAGTGGTCGTAGAGACCGCCGGCGACCGCTCGCAGGACCGCGTTCGCGGGCGCCGAGTCGAGTCCCGAGAGGTCCAGTACGGTTCCGGCCGCGGGTTCGATCAGGTCGCTCGGGGTCAGGCCGTCGGGGGCGAAGACGCCCCACGACTCGGCGAGCGCGAGGTGGTTGTCGGCCGCCCGTCGGGTCGCGCGGTCGGCCTTGGTGTCGGCGTCGGCGACGAACGTCCGCATTCCGTCGACCGACGACCGGGCCGCCGCGGCCTGCCAGACCAGCGCACCCTCGGGGGCCGCCGGTTCGAGACCGAGGAGGTCGCACCACGCTCGCGGTGCGAGCGCGTCGGCGGCGACTGCGGGGTCAGCGACGACTTCGGTGCCGAAGTCGGCGAGCGACGAGAAGATTCCCATCGGGTCGGCGACGACCGGGGCGACTCCCTCGGCCCGGGCGAGTTCCTCGGCGAGGACGCCGAGCGTGTAGGACTTGCCGTAGCCGCGCTTGCCGACGACGAGTCCGGCGTGCGGGCCGTCGAGGTCGATTCGGACCGCCGCGCCGCGGCTACCGTCGCGGGCGCGGTAGGCCCCGAGGCGGCCGGAGATAGCAGTTTTTCGGGAAGTGTCGCCGTCAACGCTGGTCGCGGAGTCACCGCCGTCGGAATCGGTGGTCGCGGCGTCGTCGCCCGAGCGGCGGCCGAGGACGTGAGTCACGGGACCGGTTGGTCGCGCTCTCGGCCTTGAACCTTCGGGGGCCGACGAGCGCCCGAGGGTTTAAATCCGAGACCGGGACGAACCCCACCCGTGACAACGCTACTCGGCTACTACGGCTACTTCGCGGACGCTAGCTCCGACCGTTTCCGCCGGTTCCGCGGCGACGACCGCGCCATCGAGGGCCTGCCGATTCGCCTCGTCGTCGCGCTCGTGGTCGGCGTCGCCAGCCTCGGCGTGATGATGAACATGCTCTCGGGCCTCGGCGGCCTGACCGTCACGGAACTCGACGCCAAGCCCGCACCGGACGTAATCGGCCCCGAGGAAACCAACGTCGACGTGACGGTCGTGGACCCCGAGGGCAAACCTGTCAGCGGCGCGACGGTGGTCGTCACGGGCGGCACGGCCACGCTCGACGGCGCTGCGACCGCGACCACCGGAGAAAGCGGCGAGGCTACCCTCTCGGTGGACCCGACTCTCGGGTCGAATCAGCAGGAGGGCACACTCGACGTGCGAATCAAGCCGCCCGCCGGGAGCGACTACGCCGACGAGCGCGAGAACACTGCGATACTGGTGTTAGCAGACGGATGAGGAACGCGACGAGAACACCGAAGAGCGCCAACGGCGACTAGTCGGCGCACACCTCGAAAAACCTCACTCGGGGAGACTGCCGTCGCCGTCCCAGTCTATCCACTCGTGCTCCCATCCGGTTCGGCGCTCGCGAGCGCGCTCAGCGCGCTCGCGGTCCTCGCGGACGGTCCGGTTGCGCTCGATGGACCCGGCCTGTTCGCCCTCCACGAGCAGCGGCTGGAACGCCACCGTACCGAGCGGTTGGGTCTCGGGGTCCGACGGGTCGTCGCCCCGGACCACGGTCAGCGACTGTTCGCCGATGCCGACCGGGATGACGAGTCGGCCGTCGAGGGCGAGTTGTCGGACCAGGGTGCGCGGCGGGTCGGCCGCAGCAGCCTCCACGAGGATGCAGTCGAAGGGCGCGTACTCCGGTAGGCCGTCCGCGCCGTTCCGGCAGTCCACGAAGACGCCCTCGTAGCCCGCCGACGCGAGGTTGCTCCGGGCGTCCCACACCACGTTCCGGGTGATATCGACCGCGTGGACGTTGCGCTCGCCGACGATTTCCGCGAGTACGGCCGCGGTGTAGCCCACGCCGGCGCCGACGACGAGGACAGAATCGCCCTCTTCGGGGGCGAGCGCCTCCAGCAGGCGGGCCGCGGTACTCGGCGCGAGGACGCGTGTCCCCCGATGCTCGAACGACCGGTCGGCGTAGGCGAGTCGGTCGTCGTCGACGAACTCGTGGCGCGGGACTGCGCGCATCGCGGCGCTGACGCTCTCGCTGGAGACGACTCCCTTCGAGTCGTGTTCGAGGCTGTCGACCATGTCGTCTCGCAGCACCGCGAGTTCCATACGCTCCCTCGGTGACGAGAGAACTTCAATCGCCCGGCCGCCGTCCGGCGATGACCTGCCCGTCGAGGCCGGGTACGTCCCGGACCTCCACGTCTTCGAATCCGGCGTCGCGGAGCCACGTTCGGAACTGGGACTCGGTGTAGGTGTCGCCCGCCTCGGTCTGGGCGAGCATGTGCGCGCCGAACAGCGCAGCGTCGTCGGTCCGCCCCCGAACTCGGTCGGTCAGGACGACGGCGCCGCCGGGGTCGAGCGCGTCGAAGGCGTTGGCCAGAAATCGGCGGTTCTCGTCTGGCGAGAGACCGTGAGCCACCCGCGAGCAGAACACGAGGCCGAACCCGCCCGACGGAAGGTCCTCGGTGATGTCTCCCGCGACCAGCTCGACGGGTTCGCGTTCGAGGAACCGCCGGTCGACGTCGATTACCTCGGGGCGGTCGACCAGCGTCACGTCGAATCCTCGCCGGACGAACTCCTTGGCGAAGACCCCCGGCCCGCCCCCGGCGTCCAGCACGCGCCCGGCGTCGGGATTCCGGTGGACAGCGGCGGTGACGCTCGCCCGGACAGCGGCGTCGTCGGTACTCGCCATCGCGCCCGCGAAGTTGGACGTCCAGTCCTCCGAGGCCGTCTCGGGCGCGGGCGGGTCGCCGGTTCGCATCGTCTCGGGCAGTCGAATCCAGCGGTCCACGCAGTCGAGCGCGTGCGGGACCGGGCCGATGGAGCGCACGTCCGTCTTGGCGACGAACCCGAGCGCGCGGTTCGTGATTTCGTATCGCGTCTCGGTCGGGTCCGCCTCTCCGTCTGCGCCGCTGGCGGCGTCGCCGACCGCTTCCAGATACCCCAACTCGGCCATCGCTTCGACGACGATGCGGGCGGCGCGCTCGGTGACGCCGGTCTCGGCCGCGACTTCGGCGGGCGTCTCGGCGTCGGTCGTGACGGCTTCGAGGACCCCCGTCTCGCGGGCGGCCCAGAGAAGCAGGGCTTCGCGGTAGTCCATGTCAGGAGCGTGTAGCGGCGTCGGCTTAGTCTCCCTGCATCGGCACGAACCGAACCCGACCGTGGCTCTCGCGGTCGAGACCGCCGTCGGCGCGACGGCGCGCGAAGACGAGGTGCTGGCCGGGCGACCGACCGGTCGAGGCGTCGAGCGGGCCGAGCAGTCGGCCCCCGGGTCGGACCTGCTCGACCACCGCGCTCGGGAACTCCGGCGCGGCGCAGGTCAGATACGCGGCGTCGTAGGGCGCGTGGACCGGCCAGCCCTCGCGGCCGTCGCCGACGCGGACAGAGATATCTCCGTAGCCCAGTCGGCCGAGTCGCTCTCGGGTCTCCTCGGCCAGCGACTCGTGGTACTCGACGCTGTGGACGTTCGACGCGCCGACGAGTTCGGCCGTGACCGCGGCGTGATAGCCGCACCCGGTGCCGATTTCGAGGACCGACTCGCCGGCGTCCAAATCGAGCAGGTCCGCCATCGCCACGACCATGTGGGGCGCGCTGATGGTCTGGTCGCTCCCGATGGGAAGCGGTCGATCCTCGTAGGCGCGGTCCCGGCGGGCCGGTGGCACGAACTCGTGGCGCGGAACCGCCCGCATCGCGGCGAGCGTCGAGTCGGCGAAGCTCTCGCGGTCGGCGAGTCGCTCGACCATGCGCTCGCGGGCCCGTTCGTAGTCACCCGTCGTGTCGTCGTCCCCTCCCCCGAACATTGTCAGTGGATGCGTTCCGATTTCACCACGCCGACCACGCCGACGAGGTCTGGTCGTCGCCGTAGACGCGCTTGATGTCCTTCGCGACGGCGGTGTCGCCCTCCTCGCCGAGCGGATTGAAGTCGTAGCCCGTCGCGTCGTCGCGGACCGCGATGGACTTGACCTCGAACTCCTCGTCGCCGAACTCCTCGACTTCGCCGACCGTGAACTCGTGGTCGCCCGGCACGTCGATTTTGAGGCCGCGCGAGTCGTCGCGGCGTCCGTCGTTCGGGTTGACGGTGACGTTGACCCGGACGTTGTCCACGGCGCGGGTCCAGAACGTCTCGACGTCCTCGACGTTCGCCTCGTCGGTTCGCTTCTCGTCGCCCAACTGGAGGTCGGTGATGCGCACGACCATTATGGCCTCGGGCGTTTCGAGGACGAACTCCTCGCCGACCGCGACGGTCTCCTTCGGGGGCGCGTCCACGGTGGCCGTGAACGACTCGCCGTCTTGGGAGACCACCACGTCGCGCTCGACTTCCTCCTCGGTCTCTATCGTCGTCTTGTGGACGTGACTGCACTCCGTACAGCGCACGGTGAACTGCCCGCTCCCGTCCTTGAGCACCTCGTGGACCGTCTCCACGTCGGGCGAACAGGAGGGACACGTCACCGCGACGCGTTCCGCAGTTTCGCTCATACTATGGTCGGCTACGTCGTCCGCGCGTAAAAGCACGTGGAGTTTCGCGGCGGAGAAGTCGTTCGAGAAGACCGGGCCTGCGAACCTCGAAAAAGAGACAGAACTTCCGCGAGCGAAGCCGTCGGGGACCGATTACTGCACGTCGATGTCGGCCGAGTCCTCGGCCTTCTCCAACTGGACTTCGAGGACGCCGTTGTTGTAGGTCGCCGACGCGGAGTGTTCGTCGACCTGCGCGGGCAGACTGACGCGCTCGTCGTACTGGCGGTGGTCGCTCCCGGCGCTGATGGTCAGCACCTCGCCGTCGCACTTGAGGTCGATGTCCTCCTTCTCGACGCCGGGGAGGTCCGCGATGACGCGCACCGTGTCGTCGCTCTCGTGGATGTCGACGTGGGTCTCGGTCCCGAACCCGGTCTGGCCGCCAGCACCGCCGCCGCGCTCGACGTGCATGTCGAAGTCTTCGCCCATCATCTCGTTCATCATGCGCTCTATCTCGCGGAAGAGGTCGTCGAAGGGGTCGTCGCGGTCGTCTCTTCGCATGGTCGCGAATAAGGCGCATGCAAGCAAAAGCCTTTGGCACCAGGGTTCGTCGCTGACTTTCGACTGTGGCGGTTCGGAGAAAACATATATGTGAAGCCGTGCAAATTACTGGCGGAGGCATCACGATGCCAATCACGCAGTGACGCAGTTCGGTCCCCGTATCGCCCCCGCTAACCAACCCTCTCCGTTTTCGAAACGGCAGGACGGCGTCGCGACGCCCGGCGCGTCCGTCAGATGCCCATGCCGAGCGCTTCGTTGGTCTTCCGGATGCTCTCCTCGGCGTCGGCCGAATTCGTGACCGCGCGGACGGCGTCCACGTTCTCGGGCACCACGTCGCTCTCCTGATGGATGGCCTGGAAGAGGTAGAGGTCGTCGCCCTCGGTCGTCACGGACTCGCCCCAGACGCAGTTCTCCCAGATGTCGCCGCGCGGGCGGCCAACGTCTTGGGCGTACTCCTTCAACTTGCCCGCGCCGTCGATGTCGAAGTGGTCGGGGATGACGAACAGTCGCGACTCGCCTTCGAGCAGGTCGCGAACCTCGTCGGCGTCGGGTTCGGATTCGAGCGTGACGTTGACGCTGTGCATGTGCATCAGCGTCGCGGGCACCTTTAGACCGAGAGTGTCGATGTCGAGGTCCGGGAAGATAGTGTTCACGTCCGGTCCGTGGTGGGACGGGAGCGTGACCGGGTTCGGCACGATGTCGTTGATGGGACCGCGGCCGGTCTGGGCGGGGTCGCCGCCGCGACGGACCAGCGTAGTCCGGACTTTCTCGACGCCGTACTCCTCGCGGAGCGGTGCGACGAGACGCGAGAGGCCCGTGGTGTTACACGAGACCACGCGGACGTGGTCGGCGCCGCTGGCGTCCGAGAAGTTCGACCGGGCGTTGAAACTGGCGTCCACGAAGTCGGCCGACTCGCCGCCCTGATACAGCGCGGGCGTGTCGTACTCGGCGTACATCTCGGCGTTCTGCTCGCCGATGCCGGAGGGACAGGCGTCGACGATGACGTCGCTGTCGGCGACCAGTTCCTCGACCATCCCGGCGAGTTCGATGCCCGCCTCGTCGAACAACTCCACGCGGTCCTCGACCGCGGCGTAGAGCGGGAAGCCCTTCTCGACGGCCTGCTCGGCCTCGAAGTTGGGCCGCGTCTTGGCGACGCCGACGACTTCCATGTCCGGTTGGGCGCGGACCGCGTCCGCGACTCGCTTGCCGATGGTCCCGTATCCGTTGACTCCGACCCGTAGCATGTACTCGCAGTTCCAACGCCGACGCGCATAATGGTTTCGAGCCGCCTTCGGAGAAATTAACTCCGTTCCGAGTAATCCCCTGATATCGGGACGCTACGCTATCAGAGGGAGGGGAATACAAACGGTCTCGGCGACAATCTACACCCATGACCCCTGTAATCGAAACCGAGCGCCTCACGCGCGAGGTCGGCGGCGACCGAATCGTCGATTCGGTCTCGCTGTCGGTAGACGAGGGCGACGTCCTCGGAGTGCTCGGTCCCTCGGGGGCCGGGAAGTCGTCGTTCCTCCGTCTGCTCAACCGACTGGACGAACCGACCGCGGGCACGGTCTACCTCGACGGGACGGATTATCGGGACGTTCCGCCCCAAGAACTTCGCCACCGCGTCGGCTACGTCCCCCAACGTCCCGCGCTCCGTAACGGCACCGTCCGCGAGAACGTCACCGTCGGTCCGCGATTGCGGGGGGAGTCCGTGGACGACGGGCGGGTCGAGAGCCTCCTCGACCGGGTGGACCTCTCAGGGTACGGACCGCGGAAGGTGGACGACCTCTCCGGCGGCGAAGCACAGCGGGTCGCCATCGCCAGAAGCGTCCTGAATCGGCCGGAGGTGCTGTTGCTCGACGAACCGACGTCGAGTCTGGACGCGGCCTCCGAGACGCGAGTCGAGGAGTTGCTCGGCGACCTCCGGGACGAGTTCGGGTTGACGTACGTGCTGGTGACCCACGACCGCGAGCAGGCGAGGCGACTCGCCGACCGGGTCGCCGTCTTCGAGGACGGGCGCGTGACCGCGGAGGGTCCGGTCCGGGAGGTCGTCGCGTGAGCCTCATCGAACAACTTCGGGACCCGGTCGTCCTGCGGGGACTCGCGCAGGTCGGGGTCGCGTCCGCGCTGGCCGCGCTCGTACTCGGCGTCTCGTACCTCCGGAATCTCGACCTCGAATCCGAACTCGGCCGGGCGTTCGTCAGGGGGTTCGTGCAGGTCGTCGCGATGGGCGCGTTCATCGGCGTCCTGTTCGCCGTGCCGTTCGTCTGGAGCGGCGTCGTCGTCCTCGCCATGATAGCGATAGCGGCGTGGATATCGAAGGACCGGGGCGAGGGCGTGCCGGGAGTGTTCCGAGTCTCCCTCGTCAGTATCCTCTTCGGCGCGGGCGTCGTCATCACGACGATGCTCGCGGCGGGCGCGATAGAACCGACGGTACGGAACCTCATTCCGGTCGGCGGGATGATAATCGCCAACGCGATGAAGACCAACTCGCTGGCTCTCGACCGGTTCAGAGGCGAAATCCAGTCGAACCGCGAGGAGATCGAGGCGGTCCTCTCGCTCGGCGTCCCGCCGGGAAAGGTCGTCTCCGACTACGCGACGACGAGCGTCC
The DNA here is from genome assembly GCF_023238205.1 of Halorussus limi. Classification (NCBI taxonomy): domain Archaea; kingdom Methanobacteriati; phylum Methanobacteriota; class Halobacteria; order Halobacteriales; family Haladaptataceae; genus Halorussus; species Halorussus limi. The sequence continues at coordinate 1,746,297 of NZ_CP096659.1, read as the reverse complement.
GGGCCTCGCTCATCCCCATGGTGGACTCGCTGAAGAGTCTCGGACTCGTCTACATCCCGGGAATGATGTCCGGTATGATTCTCGCGGGCGCGAACCCCATCTACGCCGCGGAGTACCAGTTCGTGATAATGGCGATGCTGTTCGCGGCGGGCGGATTGACGAGCATGACGAGTACGTTGCTCGTCGGCCAGTACGCCTTCACCGAGGCCGAGCAGTTGAAACCGTTCGAGGCGACGGACGCCGGCGAGGACGAGACGGGCGCGTCCGGCGGGTGAGTCGCGTTCGACCGTCGGAGACGAGTTCCGTCGAGCCTTCGTTCGCTTCACTCGAAGAGACAAGACCTAACCTCTCGCCGACCGACCTGCCGAGCATGAGCCTCCGAGACGCGGCCGAGACCGCCATCATGCAGTGTCTCGCCCTCGAAGCGACCGAGTCGTGTTGCATCGTCACCGACGACAAGCGCGAACCCATCGGCGAGGCGCTCTACGACGTGGCCAGCGAGGTCACCGACGACGCGACCATCGTCCGGTTCCCGCCGGGCGCGTCCCACGGGGCGGAACCGCCGGAACCGGTCTCCGCGGCGATGGCCGGAAGCGACGTGTTCCTCGCGCCGACGACAAAGAGCCTGAGCCACACCCGCGCCCGCGGCGAGGCCAACGAGGCCGGAGCGCGCGGTGCCACCCTCCCCGGCATCACCGAGGAGGTCTTCACCACGGGACTGGAGGCCGACTACGAGACCATCGCGGCCCACTGCGACGACGTGCTGGCGCAGGTCGAGGACGCCGACGAGATTCGAGTCACCTCCCCGCAGGGCACCGACATCACCTTCGAACCGGGAAGCCGGGAGTGGCACGACGACACCGGCATCGTCCACGAGGCGGGCGGGTTCTCGAACCTCCCGGCGGGCGAGGTGTTCGTCAGCCCCGAGGACGCCGACGGCACCTACGTCGTGGACGGGACGATGATGCCCCACGGCCTGCTGGACGAGGGCCAGACCCTCGAATTCGACGTGGAGGGCGGGCAGGTCACGCGCATCTCCGACGACGAGATTCGCGGGCAGGTCGAGGACGCGGCCGAGGAGGTCGGCGACGCGGCCTACAACCTCGCGGAACTCGGCATCGGGACGAACGTCGCGGTCACGGAACTGGTCGGGTCGGTCCTGCTCGACGAGAAGGCGGCGGGCACGGTCCACATCGCCATCGGCGACGACGCGGGCATCGGCGGCGACACCGAGGCCCCGATTCACTTCGACGGTATCCTCCGCGAACCGACGGTGTACGTCGACGGCGAGGAAATCGACCTGCCACAGCCCTGAGACGCGGACTGAACCGCGATGAAGCGCGAAGATTGCGAAACGACGATGGAACGGGAAATCCACGGCCGGGCGGTCCGGGGCGTCGAAGTCGGGCCGGAGACCCGGTGCGCCCACTACGACACCGACCGCGACGTGGTGGCCCTGCGGTTCGCCTGCTGTGAGGCGTTCTACCCCTGCTTCCGGTGTCACGACGCCGCGGCGGACCACGAGGCCGAGCGCCTGTCGGTCGAGAGTGACGAGGCGGCGGCGCTGTGCGGCGTCTGCGGCGCGGGGCTGACGCCCCGCGAGTTCGTAGACGGCGAGCATCGGTGTCCGGACTGCGGCGCGGCGTTCAATCCGGGGTGTGAGGACCACTACGACCTGTATTTCGAGTTCGGAGAGTAACTGAGAAAATTCGGTGGGGGGCCGGTGGCGACGAGACTCGACAGAAGGAGAGACGAGTCGGCGAGACACGGCACGAAATTCGACGAGAGGAAGCTAGCTACTGTCGACTCCGAAGATTTTACGCGACCGCCCGCACCGCGACCACCCACACGCCAAAGAGAAATACAGAGTGGCCTTTGAGGAACATCTATCGTTCTTTTCTCACCATAGATAATGCTAACACGGCGGGAAATCAGTCGGTGCCGTTCTCGGCCGTCCGCCGAATCAGGTCGGCGAGTCGGTCGTAGAACCCGGCGTCGTACTTCGTCTCGGCGTCGATGGTCGGCCGGGCGTTGGTCTCGTTGACCACCGCGCGCTCGTCGGTCACGAGGAGGTCCACGCCGAGGAAGTCGATACCGAGCGCGTCGGCCGTCCGCTCGGCGAGGTCCCGGAGGTCTGCAGGGAGGTCCACGCCGGTCGCCACCGCGCCGCGGTGGACGTTGTGCTTCCAGCGGTCGGCGTCGGCGTCGTCCGGAATCTGTCGCTCGACGCCACCGACGCACTCGCCGTCCACGACCATCGCGCGGTAGTCGGTCGCGCCGGGGACGTACTCTTGGACGAGGAACGACTTGTCGCCCGTCGCGCGGTAGTCGTGGACCAAGTCGAGGTAGTCGGTGACGCCGAGATACGAGTCGGCGTCGCCGACCTTCGCCACGCCGACCCCGCGGGTCGTGGAGTTGGGCTTGACGACCACCGGCGGGTCGAACCGCTCGAAGGCTGAGAGGAGCGCCGACTCGTCGGCGGGGTTCGAGACGAGGACGGTCTCCGGCACCGGGACGCCGGCCTGCTCCAGTTCCGCGACGACGCCCGCCTTGTTCCGCGAGGTGAGGACGGCCTCGCGGTCGTTGACCCACGGTACGTCGAGCAAGGCGTCCACGACGCCGCCCTCCATCGCCCGCGAGGGGTAGACGAACCCCGCGTCGAACTCGTCGCGACTCCACGGCGGGTCGGCCAGCGGGATGGTCCGGCCGTCGCTCGGGACGTGGTGAACCGCGACGTCGCGCTCGGCCAGCGGGTCGCGCATGCGCTCGAACGTCTCCTCTCGGTAAGCGACCGCGAGGTCCAGCATACGCGCTTGGTGGGAGTCGGCGGGTAAAAAGGTGCAGTTTCGGACGGACGCGCCTACTCCGAGGTGATTTCCACGAGTCGCCCGTCGTCGTCTCTGAAGTACGCCGACCGGCCCCAGTCGTAGTCGGCCGGTTCGCGGTAGACGCTGAGGTCCTGCTGGGAGAGGCGGGCGAACGCATCGTCTACGTCTCCGACGGCGAACGTGTAGTGGTCCTCGCACGGGAGGTCGCCCGCCGCCGGTTCGTACGTCTCGTGGACGAGGACGTCGACGCCCTCCACGTCGAACAGCGCCATCGACTCCTCGGCGACCACCGGTTCGCCGACGACGCGTTCGTAAAACTTCGCCGTCGTCCGCACGTCGTCGGTGAAGATGGCGACCTCGCGTAGTTCCATACGTCGTTCCTACCACAAATAGATAAGTTACTTTCGGTGGCAGCGAGCGACGGACGTTTGTCTCCAGAAGTTGTCAGCGCGACGGGCGGTTCCGGGAACGTCCCACTGGTCGATGCGTCGTACCCACTCTCGGTCGGACGAGGTACTGGCGGTCGGTATCGAAGACGGAAAAGAGCGCGCGTCGGCTTACGCGACGAGAAGCTTCTCGCCCTTCTCGACCTTGACGCGGCACGGCGGCGAAATCTTGTTGTAGGCGCGGCGGAGCGCGTCCTTCACGACGGGCGCCTGCTCGGGTTCGCACCACGCGGTGAAGATGCGGTCGTTGCGTGGGATTCGGGCGGCGGTCCCGACGACCTTCCCGAAGGCCTGTCGCATCCCGTCGGAGACGCGGTCCGCACCCGCGCCGGTCGCCTGCTTGTTCTCCCGGATGACGTGGTGGGGGAACTTGCGGAGCATCATCTTGTAGTTGCCCTCGCCGAGTTCCTTCAGGAGGTGGCGATTGGCCGACAGGCGCGACGCTTCGAGCGCGCCGTGGCGAATCTGGCACTCCTCCTCGGTGACGAGGCTGATCTGGATGGGATAGTCGTCCTGGTCGGCTTCGAGGTCGCCCATCTGGTGCTGTGCAATCTTCGAACCGGGGATGCCGGTGATGTACTCGCGTCGGGTGTACGGCGGCTTGCTGATCTCCCGGTACATCGAGGCGGGTTTGTCCGACATGGTTATTACTGGAGTCTGAGGGTCACGCGGCGGATAAACCCTTCGATGCACGGTAGGGCGATTCGGCGTCGTTCGGGGCCCAAACCCTCGTGAACGCCTCGCACGGCCGCGCCGGAAGTTCAGTCGATTGGCACGTACGCGGCGAGTCCGGTCGGGAGTCGGTCGGCGAGGAGTTCGCCGAGGTCCACGAGGCGCTTCCGGACGAGAGCGTAGACCATCGAGACGCCCAGAAGCAACAGAACGACCCGCTGGAGCGGTTCGGCGTACAGCACGCCCGGAAGCGCGAAGGCGGCCGCCGCCAGCAGGTCCTCGGGCGCGCCGTCGTAGCGAATCCAGCGCCGGGGCGCGACCCACCGGCCGTGGAAGTGGTCGTAGACGGCTTCCTCGGAGGTCGCCTCCCACGGCCGGAGTTCGAGTCCCCCGCCGAGGGCGTCCCCGGCGGCGTGGAGCGCCGCGGACGCGAGGAAGACCCCCGCCGCGACGGTGGTTGCGGAGGGTGCGAGAACCGCCAGCGCGAGCGCCGGAGCCGCCGCGAACGAGTAGTACACCGGGAAGTGGAGGTCCTTGCGGTGGTCACCCGCGAGGTCGAGGTCGGGGAACAGGCCGCCGACCCCGCCCGCCGCGATTGCGACCGCGGCGTACTCGGGCGCGACGAACAGCGCGACCGCTCCGAGCGCCATCCCGAACAGGGCGTGCGTGGTCGCCATCATCGTACCCGGAGTAGGCGTCGCGCGTACTCAAACCTGTTGCTCGCCCGAGGACGAAATTTCAGACGCGGCGGGTGAAGAGAGTACGGCGGTGAGGAGGGTGCGGCGTATGAGGAGAATGCAGTGGATGAGAGTGTAGTGGATGAGAAAGTGCAGTGGATAAGGGGAGTAAGGCGAGTGCGGCGGACGAGACAGGTCCGACGAGCGTCGTCGCTTCAGGGCCGGACCGAGACCAGCGTCAGCGCCGCCAGCAGACCGCCCTCGACGAACCCCGCGCCGTGGGCGAAGATGTTCGTGAACGTGCCGTCCGCGGTCGGGTCGGCCGGGAAGAGGCCGTAGACGAGCCAGACGAGCAGCGCGAACACCAGCGCGACGTACAGCAGGTCGAGGCCGACCTGCCGGAAGTAGGCGTCGCCGTAGGTCCGGCCGTGCGCCCGCGAGACGATGCCCGAGACGGCGAGCGCGAGACCGAGCGCTACCGCTCCGCCTTCGAGGAGACTCACCCGCCCGGCGTAAATCCAGAGCAGTTCCCCGAGCAGGAGCAGGACCGCGAACTGGCCGACGAAGAACACGGTCTCGCGGGAGTAGCTCCGCCGGAGGTGGACCGCCACGGCGGCCAACAGGAAGCCGCCGAATCCGGCGACCACGCCCGAGAACCCGCGCGAGACGGGTGACGCGCCGGGGAACCGAGTTTCGAGGATGACGTAGCTGGTGAGGTTGACCGCGACGGGGAGTAACAGGAGGAAGACGGGGAACGTCCGTCGGAACCACGCCCGGCGGTCGGCCTGCAGACAGACGAGATAGGTCACGAGCGAGAGCGAGACGTACCCGCCGAGGTTGTTCAGCAGGTGCCCGAAGTCGGCGTGGACGTACGCCGCGGTCAGCAGGGTGTGTGGGTCGAGCGCGGCGTGGTCGAACGCGAGTCGGGCGTGGACCGCCGGGGGAAGCAGGACCTCGACGCCCACGAGGACGAGTGCGACCGCCGCGATGGCCGCGAGGTCGGCCGCGACCGCCGACCGGGAGTAGCCGAACGCCTCGGCGTCTGCCGACGGGTCGAGTCGCGCGGAAGCGTCGCTCATTCGGGACTCTATTCGAGCGCGACCGACAAAAGGCTCCGGCACGGGAGACCCGAACTCGAAGCTCCGGGGTCAGAGTGCGGGACCGGGAGTCCCCGACCGCGGAACGGACACGGAAGTCCCCCGCGGAACCGGCAACGAAGTGGCCCGCCAGAACCACTATTGACGCACCCGGCGCAGAAACGGTATGGTCGAAGTCAGCGAGAACCAGAGCGACACGTTCGACATCGGCGGCGAACTGACGGTCCACCGCCTCGGGTACGGTGCGATGCGACTCACCGGCGAAGACATCATCGGTCGGCCGGACGACGAGGACGAGGCCCACGACGTCCTCCGGCGCGCGGTCGATATGAACGTCGACTTCGTGGACACCGCAGACTCCTACGGGCCGGGGGTCAGCGAGCGACTCGTCGGCGAGGCGCTCGACCCCGACGACGCCGTCGTCGGGACCAAGGCCGGACTGCTGCGCAACCGCTCGGGCGACTGGATTCCTCACGGCGGTCCCGACTACTTCCGGAACCAAGTCCTCACCAGCATCGACAGACTGGGCGTCGAGAGCATCGACCTCTATCAGTTGCACACCCCCGACGTGGACTGCTCGTTCGAGGACGCGGTGAACGCGTTCGCCGAGTTGAAGGACGACGGACTCGTGGACCACGTCGGCCTGAGCAACGTCTCGGTCGAGCAGTTGGACGAGGCCCGCGACGTGGTCGATGTCGCGACGGTCCAGAACGAGTACAACGTCGGCAACCGCGACCACGAGGACGTGCTGGAGGCCTGCGAGGAGGCCGGAATCGGCTTCATCTCGTACTTCCCCATCGGCGGCGGCGAGTTGGACGAAAAGAAGTCCGTGCTGGAGGACGTCGCGGAGAATCACGACGCGACCCCACGACAGGTGGCGCTGGCGTGGCTTCTCCAGCGCTCGCCCGTGACCATCCCGATTCCGGGCACTTCCAGCGTGGACCATCTGGAGCAGAACGTCGCGGCGAGCGCGGTCGAACTCTCGGACGACGAGATGAACCGGCTGAGTGAGTAACGAGTCGACTCAGTCGAGAACGTCTATCTCGAAGCGACTTCGCCACCGGTACCGGCGACTGCCCTACTCGAACGCCAGCCAGACCCGAACACCGCGAAGAGCAGTTCGAGGGCGACGAAGGAATCTCGTCGCTGGCGAAGACCGGAACCGCGGAGGCCGCGCCGTACTCGTCGGCGAGGCGCTTCGTCGTCGCCAACTGTCGAAAGACGAGACTGCGAGTCCGAAGGCGGACGCACTACGTGGGAACGCTCGTTTTCACACGCCCACGCGCTACCCCGTAGATATCGCTCGTAAGTGTCGCTCGTAACCGATTATCCGGCGCAATCGCTATCGAATCGTACTGCGCTCGAAAAATGAAGTAATCGTATTCGAAAGTCCGACCGAATTACAGTCGCTGGACGTTGGTCGCTCGCGGACCCTTGTCAGCCTGCTCGATGTCGAACTCGATTTCCGTTCCCTCTTCGAGGTCCGGGCCGCCAACGTCCTCCATGTGGAAGAAAACGTCCTCGTCCTCGTCCTCAGTGTCAATAAAGCCGTAACCGCCCGTGTCGTTGAAGAAATCAACCGTTCCTTTCGCCATTGCAACTGTAGAGAGAGCCGTCTAAGGGATAAGGCTTCCGAGAGAGAGGATAGCACGACCACGGGAATCTGATTCGGCGGACGCACTCGCGCTCGGCCGCCGGTCACGAAGTTCACGCGGCGACGGAACTCACTCGGCGTGGGGCACGACTGCATCGCGGAGGTACTGCAGGAACTCGGCCGTCTCGAACTCCGACGGTCGGTACACCTCGACGTAGCCGCTCTCGGCCGCGGTCATCTTGAGCGACCGGTCGTCGTACGTACAGTCGAGGCCCAACTGGTTGAACGCGGCGCCGTCCAGCAGGTCCTCGAGTCGTTCGTCGCTCAGTAGGTCGCTCCCGTGGAGGACGCCGTTCTCACACGCGCCGTCCACCTCGCGGAAGCCCGCTTTCCACGGTTCGGCGTCGCGCTGAGCATCGAGGAGCGCGCTCAAATCGAGAGTGGCGCGCTCGATGTCCGCGCCCGTATCCCGACTTACGAGGTCGAACGCGAAGGTTCCCCTGCCGCTCCCGGCGACGACGAACTCGCCGGGCACGCCGACTACTTCCGTCACACGCGTCTCGGTCCGAGGCGTCTCCTCGACTCTGACCTCGCCGTAGTCGAGTTCGGTCGTCGTCCGGTTCACGACGCGCTCGACGGCGGCGCGACCCTCGAACGCGACGTCTCCGCCGGGGAGCGAGAACACCCGGCGCACGTCGAGGACGTGCTCTAACTCTCTGTCGTTACGCTCGACGGTTTCGGAAAACGAATCTACGACCTCGAAGTCGTCCCGGACGATGCCGAGTACGCCTGCTCTCATACGCGAGGGGTACTCAGAGCCGGTAGTTAATGGTTCGGCAGGCCGGCTTCCGTTTCCCGCGAAGACCTCACCGGTCGGGATACGCGTTCTCGAACGGCTGTGGCGGCAACAGCAGGTCGTCGAGTTCTGGCATGTGCTTGACGTTGTAGACGACCTTCAACTCGTCCGTGATGGGCATGCCGTTGCAGGAGAGCCGAAACCCTCGCTCCATCAACTCCTCGGGGAGGACGTGGCTGGCCGGCATCGACAGTTCGCCGTCGAGGAGCAGAACCGCGCAGTTGGCGCAGGCTCCGCCGCGGCACGCGAACGGCCACGCGAAACCGCGGTCCTCGGCGGCTTCGAGCAGCGACTCGCCGGGGTGGACTTCGAACGCCCCGTAGTCCACCTCGTCCAAGTCCGCGGCGGCCGCCTTCCCGAAGAGGTCGTCGTCCCCCGGTTCCCACCCGAAGTCGCTCAGCACGTCGTAGTTGAGATACTCGACCTCAGAGTACGCGCGTTCGGGTTCCGGCTCCGGATTGCTCCGGCCGTCTGCCGCCCCGAAGTCCGACGTCTCGACGTCCGCTCCCGCCGCGGTCCCGTTCGCCTCGGCCGCGCTTCCGTTTGCCTCGTAGCCCGCCTGAATCCGCTCGTAGGCCCGCCGGACCGCCTGGAACTCCTCGACCGACCCGCCTTGGTCCGGGTGGGCCTCCTTCACCCGTCGCCTGTACGCCTGCTCTATCTCCTCGTCGTCGGCGTCGTCGTCGACGAGTAACACGTCGAACGGGGACTCCATCACGTTTGCCTAGCGAAATCCGAAGTATAAACCTTGGCTCGGTGCAGAGCCGTGTAATCGGGACCCACGTCAGACTCTGTCACTGCTCGAAGCGGACGGGCCCGAGATTACGTGGGGTGCGGCCGCCGTCCGAAATCTCCTCCGAATCGTGGACGCGCTCCCATCTTCTACCCCGTCGGCATCGTCACGTCGGTCGTGAGCGACGACAACCAGCGCCTCGGGGCCTCGCCGGCAGCACGGTCGTCGTCCACACGTAGCTCCGAACCGGTCCGGGGCCAGCGTCGGCGATGAACTACAAGGGCGCAGAGCCCGATGGCTACGTATGGAGTTACCTAAGAACGTCGGCGACCGCAGCCGACTCGGCCGTGCGGTACTCGCCCTCGCACTGACCGTCGTCGCGATTAGTTCGCTTCGAAAAGGAAAGCGGTTGAGCGGAACGCTCGCCGGTATCGGCGCACTCGCGCTCGGATACGACGCCACCGCGGGGTCCGGCGAGTTGACGGGGACGTTCGGCGAGAGCGAGGCGGACGCGACGCTCCGCTGTGCGGTCTGTGGCGAACCCATCCGTCCGGGACAGCGTCGGACGCCGAACGAGAACGGTGAGACCGTCCACGAGGCCTGTCTGGAACCGGCCCGGTAACGATGAATTCGCTCTAAAAGAGCCCTGAGCGACGCGACCTATCGGTCCTTCTTCCTTCTACTCGGGGATTTAGTTTGTAGATCGTCAGCCGCCTTGGGATTTATCTGGGGACAGTCTGGAAGTTTTAGAGCTTTCAGAACCACGGATATTGGCGTATCAAAGTCTGCAGGTGCCGTGTACAAGGGATGAGTAATTGCACAGCTCAGGGCGGGTTTCAAAAGATAATCGCCGGAAAGCGTTGCTATCTGGCGAACGAGGAACGAGTAAATTTCGGATGCCGCCTCCCGGATTTGAACCGGGGACAGCTCGATCTTCAGTCGAGTGCTCTCCCAGTCTGAGCTAAGGCGGCGCACTCGGTACGAGGCACATGAAAGAGAAAAGCGTTTCGAAACACCACGAGGGCAGCGGGACAAACTCTTTGTCCCTCGGCATCGAATCGCACGAACGACATGGGCGACCCCGCCTGCTACCTCGACTTCTGCCCCGAGTGCGACGCACAGGTCACTATCGCCGACGACGAGTGCCCGGACTGCGGGACCGCGCTCGAAGAGCGCTAAGCGACCTTCCGGCGCTCGGCGAAGCGCGTCGTGCCGCTCTCGGAGCGGACCACGGTGACGATGGTCACGTAGCCGTCGTTGGCGCTGATCTGCATCCCGCCGGCGAAGCCCACGTCTACGCGCTCGGTGGAGACGTGCGACTCGCCGGGTTCGAGGATGCCGACCGACTCGTTGCCCGACCACAGCACCTCGCCGTCGGCGAGCATCGCAGTCGTGACACGGACGTTCTCGCGCGTCTCGCCGCCGGAGTTGGTCAGTCGCGCCGTCACGTCCCGGCAGGTGCTTCCACACTTCTCGATGTTCTCGATGGTGAACGCGTACTCGGAACTCGTCATGCTCGTCGTCGCTGTCTCGCCATTTGTGTCGCCCGATTCACCCGCGGTGTCGGCCACAGGTGTCGTCGTACTCGCTGTCGCGTCGGTCGCCGTCGCGTCGCCCGCGCCGGTGTCGGGCTCGCCGCCGAGGTCGGTCCCCCCGGCGAACAGGACCCCGGCACCGAGGACGCCGACCAGCGCGACCACTGCGACCAGCGCGCGCCGACTCACCGGACCACCCCGTCGCGGGGACCAACCCGAAGGCTGGCGTGCCAGTACATCGGCGTGGGCTTACGAGTAGGGTGATATAGGTTTGATGGCTCGTAGGCGATTCGACAATAGCGCGAGACGCAGTCCGTCGGGGTCGTCGTCACTCTTCGCAGGCGCGGCCGACTCGAGGAAGCTATACCGTTCGCTTCTCTCGTCGGAGACATGGAGGACGTGTTCCGCATCGGCGAGGAGTACCGGGACAAGGGAAACCCGAACGTCCCCGACGACGAGTTCCTGCGCCCGATTCGCGGGTCGCTCGACGCCGGCATCGAGAACACGGGCGGGATTCGAGACTTGAGTTCCGACGTGACCGACCACCCGGCCGCGACTCGACGTGGTTGCGGCGTTCGGTGGGCTGACGCTCCTGTTCGCGGGGTCGTACGTGGGCGTCGGCGTCGCCGTCTCCGCCGTGAGCGACAGTCGAAGCCGAGCGATGACGAACACGGTCGTGATGTACTTCGTGTTCACGCTCTTCTGGTCGCGAATATCGCCCATCACCGTCCCCCAGGTCATCGCCGGTGCGGCGGACCTGCTACTCGGGGTCCAGTTCTCCGGCGGACTCTGGCAGGTCTTCACCACGCTGAGCCCCACCGAGGCGTACTTTCGGTCGCTCCGACTCATCCCCGGCGGCGCGTTCGAGACGAGCGGGTCGGTCAGCGGCGTCACCGTGGTCGTCGTACTGCTCGCGTGGATGGTCGTCCCGCCCGCACTCGGCTACCTCTCGTTCGCCCGCGCCGACATCGACTGATTCCGTAGTTCGTCGGGGAGCGTTGACAGTCTTCGGCCCTTCCACTCGCTGACGGTCTTCGGCCCTCCGACAGCCTGACCTCTTCGGCCCTCCGAACGTGTTCCGTTTTCCGGCGCGCCCGGTTCCGAGCGCCCCTTTGACCGTCGCAAGAACGGGGTCGCTACACCGCCTCTTCTTCGTCCAGTTCGTCGCAGACCTCGAAGACGACGTCGGGGTCCATGTCGAGGTCGTACTCGTGGTACGACCCGCCTTTCCGGCCCTCGTTCTCCTCGCGGCGGAGCAGGAACCCGAGCATGTAGAGGTCGCTGAGGTGGTTCTGGATGCTCTTCAGGGTCGTCAGCGGCTCCTCGGCGCGCTTGGCGGCCACGCGGCGGTACATCTTCATTATCTCCTTCGAGCGGGCGGGCGTCTCGCCGACGTGGTCGAGTCGGGCGACCGCTTCGAGGACGAGGCGGGCGTGGAGCGACTGGTCCTCGATTTTGTCCTGTAGGCGGCCGCGCTTGACGGCCTCGCGGGCGAGTCCGATGTGGTCGTCCTCGACCATCGGTTCGTCGTTCTGCTCGGCGATTTCCGCACCCTTTCGGAGGAGGTCGATGGCCTGCCGGGCGCTCCCCGTGTCGCGTCCCGCGACCGCGGCGGCCTTGGCGATGGCGCTGTCGGAGTAGCTGTCGTCCGAGAGCGCCTTCTCCGCGCGGTCGTGGAGAATCGCGCGGAGTTCGTTGGCGTCGTACGTGCTGAACGAGATTTCCTCCTCCTTCAGCGCGTCTTGGACCTTCGCCGAGAGGCGCTGTCTGAAGGTGTAGTTGTTGCTGATGCCGATGACGCCGATTCTCGCCTCGGCGATGTAGTCGTTCGCGCGGGCCCGAGGGAGTTCGTAGAGCAGTTCGTTGGCGTCCTGCAGGTGGTCGATTTCGTCCAAGACCACCAAGTGGGTCCCGCCGAGGCGGTCGAGTTGGCTGTAGAACTCCTCGAGCGCGTCCGCCGTCGAGAGCCCCTTCTTCGGGAACGACGCGCTCCCGGACGGGAGGAGTCCGTTCACGAGCGTCCGGACGGCACTGAACATCGTGTCGCCGTTGCAGTTGTGGCGGTGGACGTAGAGGTCGTCGGCCGCCTCGCGCTGGTCGGTCTCGGTCTGGAGTTCCTCCAGCACGTAGCGCGTGACCGCGGTCTTCCCCACGCCGGCCTTCCCGTAGAGCATGACGTTCGACGGGTTCCTGCCGAACAGGACGTCCTTGAACGCGGCCTTGTACTCGTCTATCTCCTCCTCGCGTTCGAGGATTTCGTCCGGCTGATACTCCTCTTCGAGGACTTCCTTGTCGAGGAAGATGGTGTCCGTGACGTCGCTGAACAGCCCGCCCATTGTTCTCGGTCGAACCTCCGAGAGAAAATATATAAAGCCACCGTTCTCCTGTTTCGTTTGTTTCTCGCTCTTTAAGTCCGTGAGGGAGAGTACGTTTCGTGAGAAATACGGGAGAGAAAGGACGGGAGAGCGCCCGAGTTCGGGTTTGCCGCTACACGAAGATATAAACTATCAGTTTTGGTCGAGTCCTCAGGAGTACCCGAATCGGACAGATAGTTCCGCACGCGAGAACAGACGAAACGTACTCTCCGTCTGTTCTGGACTCGTTCCTGTCTTCCGTCTGCCCCGTGGACATCGCTCCCTTCAGCATTTGGCTCACGTGTTCCGCCGACACCTCTCGGCGTTCATCGACAGTTCAGCATTCGCCGGTCCCCCAATAAAGCAGACGAAATCCACTCACGCCCCGGCGTCCCCGCGGCCGACCCCGCTTGCGAGAACAGACGAAACGTACTCTCACTCTGTGGCTCGATTACCTCCGAATCACGTCCTCCGAGACACTCTCCAACTACTCTCGGACCACTTCCCTCGACACTCCCAGAGATTCTCCAATCGCTCCCCCGGACGCTCCTCTGACACGTGAACGAGTACCAAGAACAGACGAAACGTACTCTCCGACCGCCGAACGAGTCGGCGCGGGGAGACCCGGAACAGACGAAATCTACTCTCACTCCCCCGTTCCGACGAACCCGGGAGACACGCTCGGCAGCGATAACAGACGAAAGCCACTCTCCCGTCCGATTCGTTCGAGAATCTGACCACGGGCGACTCCGACTGCTGGCAATTTCGACGTGGGAACCGTACTCGGGGAACGTTTATCCGAGTCGGATGACACGAGAGCGTATGAATCGCAGACAGGTCCTCGCTACCCTCGGAAGCGCGTGCCTCGCCGGCTGTGCTTCCAGTCTCCCCTCCCTCCGCCCCTCGAAGACCGACTCGTCTCCGACCGAACCCCTCTCCGGCGAAGACGCCGAAGCGTGGGCGCAGTTCGGGCGGACCGCCGCCCACACCGGCCGGAACGCCGGCGTCAGCATCGACGCCCCGCAGGTGCGCTGGCAGGCGACGCTCCCCGCCGGCGTGACGGCTCCCGCCGTCGTCGGCGAGACGGTGTTCGTCGGCGGCGGTATCTTCGACGAGCACAACGAGGAGTACGCCGCCGGGGGCGTGTACGCGTTCGACCGCCAGACGGGCGACCGACGGTGGAAGACGAGACTGCCCGCGCTCGGCGGCGGGTTCGCCGGTTGCCCGCCGACGGTACACCGCGGTTCGATTTACGTCGGAGACGCCGGGAGACACCACTTCCACGCGCTCGACGCTCGGACCGGGGAGAAGCGGTGGCACCTCGACCTCGACGGGTCGGTGAACGAGGCAGTCGCGGCGGCGGGCGACCGGGTCTGTTTCGTCCAACAGGAGGCCGTCGTCGCCGCCGACCTGCGGGGCGAGGAGCGCTGGCGCTACTCGAAGGACGGCCACGTCTTCCTCGCGGAACCGGCCGTCGCCGACGGAACCGCGTACGTCGGGTCCGTCTACGACGAGGGGGACCGACCCGAAAGCGAGGACGACGCGTCGTCGCTGCTCGCGGCAATCGACGTCGGAACGGGCGACGAACTGTGGGCCGACCGGCAGGGCGAGAACTTCCACAGTCTCGCGGTGGACGGCGACACCCTGTTCGCCTGCGATACGCGCGCTGTCTACGCCGTCGAGGCCGCGACGGGGACCCAGCAGTGGCGACACGCGATGGAGGACTTCGGGCTCGGCGAACTCGCCGTGAGCGACGAGACGGTGTTCGTCGCCGACGGACGGAAACTCCGCGCGCTCTCGTGGGCGGACGGGAGCGAACGGTGGCAGTTCGAAATCGAAGACGGGTATCTGCGAACGACGCCGGTCGTCGTCGACGGTGCGGTCGTGGTGACGACCGAACACCCGCAGCGACCGTCGACAGACGCGACGACCTACGCGCTCGACTCGGCGACAGGCGACCCCCGCTGGACGCACCGGTTGCCGGGTAACGTGGGGCTCCCCGCGGCGGCCGTGGGCGACGCACTCTACCTCCCGGTGTATGGGAGCAGCGGGGAGACGGGGGCGACGCTGACCGTCTTGGAGTCCAGCGAGTGACCGATTCTCGACTCGTCGAGTCGTCCGGCGGAACCGAGTGCGAAATGGAGAACGAGAAAAACCGATTCCGCGTTCGTTTCGAGTGGGTCCGGGCGGATTCGAACCAGAGAAAGACTCGCTCCGCTCGACTTTCAGGGCTCGAATCGCCCTTCTGTGATAGATTCGACTGCTCACTTCGTTCGCAGCTAGAATCGATGGGTCCGGGCGGATTCGAACCACCGGCCTCAGCCTTGTAAAGGCCGCGTCATAACCAACTAGACCACGGACCCCGGTATCGGAAGCAACTCGCTCGCCGGAAATAACTGTTACCTTCTCGGTCGGCTTTCGTAACCACTACCAAGCCGCCCGACTACCTCCGAGTATGGACGAACGAGTCGAGGCGCTCGCCGAGCGAGACGGCTGGCAGGCCGAGGGGTTCGCGGCCCGTGTCCACTATCAAGGCGGGAGCGACTACTACAGCATCGAGTTCTACGCACCGAGCGAGTGCGTCCTCTACTGGAAGGTGAAGGGCGACGGCGAGACGGCGGTGCCGGTCGGTCGCAGTACCGTCCCCGACCCCCTGCGAGAGCGCATCCGGCAGGACTTGGCCGAGGCGGGCGTGGACCCCGAAGTCGAGTCCCAGTCGCTGTAGGACGTTAGCCATCCGCTCCGTCTCCCTCCGCTCTGTCCACCTCCGCTCCGGAAACCCCGTCTTCGCCACTCGTTCACACACTATCGATATTCCTAAGTTCAGCCTCTGCATCACTTCGAAGTCCGATGAAGAAGTTCTGCGCAACGACGCCGGTGTTTCGATTCGAAGGAAAGTTTTTCAACGCGCGAACCTTTTCCCGATGATAATGAGTCTCACAGACGAAGAAGACGACCCGTTCGAGGAACAACGGGAGCAGGCCGAGAATCCGATGAAACGGCTGTTCCTCGAATACGGGTCCGACAACGCGTTCGCGTTCGTCACGGGCGTCGTGGCGAGCATCTTCGCGCGGGTGCTGAACCTGCTCCCGCCGGTAATCCTCGGCGTCGCCATCGACTCGTT
The DNA here is from genome assembly GCF_023238205.1 of Halorussus limi. Classification (NCBI taxonomy): domain Archaea; kingdom Methanobacteriati; phylum Methanobacteriota; class Halobacteria; order Halobacteriales; family Haladaptataceae; genus Halorussus; species Halorussus limi. Next base: position 1,730,381 of record NZ_CP096659.1, on the reverse strand, counting down.
GTTCGGCGAACAGTCGAACCAGATACCGTACGCGGACGCGCTGGCGGGTCAGTTGCCGTTCGTATCGAGCGGGTTGATAGCATCTATCACGCCACCGGGACGGACCGGCCAGTTCTGGTTCTCGGTCGGCGTCGTCGCGGCCGCGTTCGGCGTCGGCGCGGCGTTCCACTGGGCGCGAAACTGGGGCTGGAACTCCTTCGCCCAGAACATCCAGCACAACATCCGGACCGACACGTACGACAAGATGCAGCGGCTGAACATGGACTTCTTCGCCGACAAGCAGACCGGCGAGATGATGTCTATCCTGTCGAACGACGTGAACCGACTCGAACGGTTCCTCAACGACGGAATGAACTCGGCGTTCCGACTCGGCGTGATGGTACTCGCCATCGCGGCCTTCCTCTTCGCTATCAACTGGCAACTGGCACTCGTGGCGATGGTGCCGGTGCCGCTCATTGCTATCTTCACCTACAAGTTCATCCAGATTATTCAGCCGAAGTACGCCGACGTTCGGTCGGCGGTCGGCAACGTCAACTCCCGACTGGAGAACAACCTCGGCGGGATTCAGGTCATCAAGACGAGCAACACCGAGAGCTACGAGTCCGACCGGGTAGAGGACGTGTCGAACGACTACTTCGACTCGAACTGGGGCGCCATCGTCACCCGTATCAAGTTCTTCCCCTCGCTCCAGATTCTCTCCGGACTCGGATTCGCACTCACCTTCATCGTCGGCGGTCTCTGGGTGTTCAACGGCGAGGGGCCGTGGTTCTTCACCGGAACGCTCAGACCCGGCGAGTTCGTCACGTTCATCCTGTTCACCCAGCGGTTCATCTGGCCGATGGCGCAGTTCGGCTCCATCATTAATATGTACCAACGCGCGTACGCGTCGAGTTCCCGAATCTTCGGGCTGATGGACGAACCGAGTCGGATTCGGGAGGAACCCGACGCCGACGACCTCGTCGTCGAGGACGGCGAAGTCGTCTACGAGGACGTGACCTTCGGCTACGACGACGACGAGACCATCGTCGACGACGTGAGTTTCGACGTGGCGGGCGGCGACACGCTCGCGCTCGTCGGGCCGACCGGCGCGGGCAAGTCCACGGTCCTGAAACTCCTGCTCCGGATGTACGACGTGGACGAGGGCGCCATCCGCATCGACGGCACCGACCTCCGGGACGTGAGTCTACCGAGTCTCCGGCAGGCCATCGGCTACGTCAGCCAGGACACGTTCATGTTCTACGGCACGGTCAAGGAGAACATCGCCTACGGCACCTTCGACGTGGACGACGAGGACATCGTGGAGGCCGCGAAGGCCGCCGAGGCCCACGAGTTCATCCAGAACCTGCCCGAGGGCTACGACACCGAGGTCGGCGAGCGCGGCGTGAAACTCTCGGGCGGCCAGCGCCAGCGCATCTCCATCGCCCGCGCGGTCCTGAAAGACCCCGAAATCCTCGTGCTGGACGAGGCGACCAGCGACGTGGACACCGAGACCGAGATGCTCATCCAGCGGAGTCTGGACGACCTCACCGAGGACCGGACCACGTTCGCCATCGCTCACCGACTCTCGACCATCAAGGACGCCGACAAAATCGTCGTCCTCGAAGACGGCAAAATCGTGGAGCGCGGGAGCCACGCGGAACTCCTCGACGAGGACGGACTCTACGCCCACCTCTGGGGCGTGCAGGCCGGAGAGATAGACGAACTCCCCGAGGAGTTCATCGAGCGCGCGGCCCGCCGGACCGCCAGCGTCGAGACCGACGCCGACGACTGATTCGGACGAGTCCGACTCGACGGCCGCCGCGACCGACCATGGTCGCGCTATTTTCGCCGGTATTTCCCGCTGCTCGTCTTTCCACGGCGGTTTCCCCGGCGTCTATCGACGCCGGTATTTCCCGCCGCTCTTGTCACGCTGGAAGTCGCGTTGACGGTCTTGCTGGCGGTCGAACTGCCGCTCGTACTCGCGCCGGGTCTGCTCGCGTTCCGGTTCTCGACCGCTACGCTCGCGTCCCCAACTCCGGTCCCAGAGACCGCCGTACTTGGGCACCCCGCCCTCGTCGGTTTCGGTGTCGCCCTCGGCGCGGTCGGGTGCAGTGCGCTCGTCGCCCGCCGCCGGTCGCTCCGAGGGCTCCCGAAGCGGTTGCGTTCGCTTCGGCGGCGTCTCGCCCGGAGGACGAGTCGGCGTCTCGGACTCCCGGTTCGACCCGGCTTGACCGCGATTCGGTCGTTCGGCGGACGAGTCGGCCTGCGGTCGAGCGTCTTTCCCCGGTTGCCCACCGCCTCGCGCTGGCGCTCGTCCGCTCGGCGGTCGAGCGCCGTATCGACGGTCTCCGGGCGCGTCCTTCCCCTGCGAACCGTACCGACGGTTCTCCGGCGGTCGGGCGTCGTCGGTCCCCGTTCGCTCGGAGTTCCGGGCGCTCGGCTCCCGTCCCCCGTTGGCGTAGGTGTCGTCGGTCCCGGTCGGGTCTGGCGCGCCCGGTCGGTCCTCCGGTCCGGCGCGATTCTCGTCCGGTCCCGCGTGATTCTCGTTCGACCTCGTGCGGTCCTCGTCCGGTCCGACGCGATTCTCGCGGTGGTCCTCGTCGGTGTCGCCGTCGTCGGTTGCCATGAGTCGTGCGAGAGTTGACCGATTCGGCGAATAAACGGGGCCGACCGTTCACATCGTTCGCGGCGCGCACCGTCGGATTCAACGGCACGTTACGGAGAAGACGAGGCGACTACGGGCCCGAACGCGCTCGAATCGGGAACGGCGGCGTCCTCACGCGGTGCCGACCGGAACGCCGTGGTGGTCGGTCCCGAGGAACTCGACGCCGTAGTCGCTCAACCACGCGAGTATCGCCCGGACCGCGTCGGGGTCGGCCACGCGGTACGGGGCCTCGGTACCGGGGTCGTCGCCGACCTTGACGCCGAGGCCGCGGTCGCCGAGCAGGCTGAACGCCGCCTCGTCGGTGGTGTCGTCGCCGACGTAGACGGGGAGCCACTCCTCGTCGTCGGGGACGAGTTGGTCGTAGAGTTCCCGGACCGCCTCGCCCTTGTCCCACTCGACCGCGGGCCGGAGTTCCAGCACGTCCTTGCCGGTGGTCAGGCGCACGTCGTCGCGGGTGGCCACGAGCGACTCGACCGCGTTCTCGACCACGGGGACCTCCTCGTCGTCCACGAGTCGGTGGTGAACCGTCGCGGTCACGCCCTTGTTCTCGACGATGACGCCGTCTATCTCGGCGAGTTCGTCGGTCAGCAACTCGCAGAGGCTGGCGATGTCCTCCTCGGCGTCGCGGGCGGTCGGGTGGACCTCGTACTCTCCGGCGTGGATTTCGAGGCCGTGGTTCCCGGCGTAGGAGATGTCGGGCAGGCCGACTCGCTCGCGCACGTCGGCGAGTTCCCGGCCGCTGACGACCGCGACTTCGACGTTCGGATGGTCGGCCAGCGCCGCGACCGCCTCGCGGGTCCGGTCGGGAATCGCGGCCTCCTCGGGGCGGTGTTCGATGGCGGCCAAGGTGCCGTCGAAGTCGAGCGCCACCAGCAGACCGTCGTGGTCCACCAGTTCCTCGACCACGACGTAGAGGTTCTCGCGGAGCAGAGCGGGAATCTCGTGGGCCGGGTCGGTGGCGTCCGGGGTGGTTTCGGCGTCGGTGCTGGCGTCGGAGTCGTCGTCACCGGCGTCGTCGTCCGGTTCCGATTCGGTAGGGTGAACCATGATGTGTCGGTGGTCGTCGGTCGCCAGTCCGGTCTGGCGTCAGTCGTCGGTCGGTCGCGGTCCGGTCGTCCGGACCGAGCGACGGCCGCGCTCGATGGCGGCCGCCGTCTCGAAGGTCGATTCCAGCCAGTCGTACACGTCTTCGGCGTGGACCGCGCGCTGGAGGTCGGCGGTACGCTGGCGGCGCTCGGCCCGCGACAGCGAGAGCGCCTCGCCGATGGCGTCGGCGAAACCGGCGGTGTCGTAGGGGTGGACGAGGACGGACTCCTCGCCCAACTGCTCGGTCGCGCCCGCGAGTTCGCTCAGCACGAGGACGCCGGGGTCGCGGGTCTGGGCCGCGGCGAACTCCTTGGCGACGAGGTTCATCCCGTCCCGGACCGGCGTCACGAGGCCGAGGTCGGCCTCGCGGTAGAGCGCCGCGATACCCGCCTCGGGCAGGTGGTCGGTCGTGTAGACGACCGGCGTCCACTCGTCGGTGCCGAAGCGGTCGTTGATGCGCTCGACGGCGTCGGCCACCCGGTCCTGTAGCGCGTCGTAGGCCGCGATGCCCGACCTGCTCTCGGTCCCCTTCTGGACGTACGTGAGGTCGCCGCGCCACTCGGGGTTCTCCTCCCAGAAGCGTTCGAGCGCCGCGAGGCGCTCGGGAATGCCCTTGGTGTAGTCGAGACGCTCGACGCCGACAGCGACGGTCTCGCTCGGGTCGATGCCGCGTGCTTCGCGGAACTGCGCCCACCACTCGTCGGCGGCATCGCTCTCGGCGAGGTCGGCCTGCCGGGCGGCGTCGATGCCCAGCGGGAACGACCGGACGAAGGTGCGGTGGCCCCGGTAAGAGACGCTCCCGCTCGACCGGTCCACGCGGGCGTCGGTCCCGGCGTCCGCGCAGTCGAGGAAGTTCCGGCAGTACTCCTCGGTGTGAAAGCCCACGAGGTCGTTGGCGAGCAGACCGTCGAGCAGGGCCTCGTACTGGGGACACGCCCGGAACACGTCCCACGACGGCCACGGGATGTGCCAGAAGTGCGCGAGGAAGGCGTCCGGACGCGCCTCGCGGACCGTCCGCGGGGCCAGCGAGAGGTGGTAGTCCTGAAACCAGACCACGGGGTCGCCGTCCGCGCCGTCGGTCGAGTCCAGAATCGCGTCGGCGAAGTCGGCGTTGGTCTCGCGGTACTCCCGCCAGAACTCCTCGCGCGGAGTCATCTTCGCGATATCGAGGTGACACACCGGCCAGAGGACCCGATTGCTGTAACCCCGGTAGTAGCCCTCGACCTGCTCGTCGGTCAACCAGACGCGCCTGAGGTCGTAGGAAGGGTCCTCGGGCGGCACCGCCACGGCGTCGTCCGGCCCGACGACCTCCCGGTCGGCGTCGCCGTCGCCCCACGCGACCCACGTGCCTTCGGCGGCCTGCATCACGGGGTCGAGCGCGGCGGTGAGGCCGCCCGCCGGTCGGTCAACGGTGAGTTCCCCGTCCTCGCGGGCGTGACTGTACGGTTCGCGGTTCGATGCCACGACGAGCTCGCGGTCGTCGCAGAGTCGGGCGACTGTCTCGGCGGCCGATTCGGCCGTCGCCCCTGTCGTGTTCGAGTTCATCCTGAGCGTATCTCTCCCGTCTCCCGGCGGACCGGCCGTCGTCCGACGGCCCGACCGTCCGCCCTCGGTGAGTCTTCTGTGAGACGATTGCCGATACGTCGGGATAATGTAGTCGTCCGTTCAGGTTCGTTCACGAGCGTTCGGCGGTCGGAAACGAGCGGGAAGGCGGTTCAGGTCAGGGTTACGACCGGTTAATCCGGGATTACCGCGGCCGAGCGGGCCAGCGACGGGGGATTTCGTCCGTTCCGTCGCGTCTCCGAGGAGTCCGCGAGTGGTCGCCGCGCCGAGTCGCCCCGCGACTCGCGTCGGGCGCGACCTGCCCCCTCACCACCGAATCGCCGGTTCGAAACCGTCGTCCGAAAGCGATGCTCGCGCTCAGAACGACACGTCGTCCGTCGCCGGAGCGAACCCGCCGCGGTCGGTGTACCCCTTCCGGCCGACCGCGCCCTGTCCGACCGCGTTCAGGACGGCCTGCCGGACCTCGCTGGCCGACTCGTAGGTGTCGTCGAACGGCGCGAGCATGGTCCGGAGGCTCTCGGAACCGCCGGAGTACTCGACGACGTAGTCCCCGTACGCGTCGGTCAGTTCCCGCATCGTCGCCGGATACTCGTGGCCGTCGAGGTGCGCGGCGAGGTCGCCGAACTCGACGCCCAGTTCGCGGTGTGAATCTGTCATCGTCGTTGATTCGGGACTCGCGGGGAAAGGTTCAGTGGCCATTTTAAGACGTGCCTACAAGGTCTTGAAGTGATTCTATATCGTTTAAGGAACGGTAGAGTTAGGTCTGGGAGTTCGTTTCGGGTTCGAGCGACGCCGCGGTCGGTCGTGTCTACCGCATAGCACCGCATCCGAAGCCACCGGCGGGCGCGTTCGCACGCGCCGAGTCGGGAGAGAGTGTCGGGACCGACGATTTAGCCACGGCGGGTAGACCGCCGCGCCTGCGACTGTCTCGTCGCCTCCGTCGCGCGGGGCAACGATTAACCGCCGCGCCACCGACGAGGAGATATGAACGTCGCTATCGTGGGGGGCGGTATCGTGGGCCTCGCCAGCGCCCACTACCTCGCCGAGCGGGGTGCCGACGTGACCGTCTACGAGAAGGGGTCGCTCGGGAACGGGAGCACCGAGCGGTCGGTCGGCGGCATCCGCGCGCAGTTCTCGACGCCCGTCAACGTCGAACTGTCGGTGGCGAGCATGGCGGTCTGGGAGGAGTTCGAGGCCGAGTTCGGCACCGACATCGCGTACCGGCGGCCGGGCTACCTCTTCGCGGCCCGCGAGGAGGCGACCGCTCGTGCGTTCGAAGAGCAGGTCGCCCTGCAGAACGACCGCGGCGTGCCGAGCGTTCTTCTCGACCCCGAGGAGGCGACCGAACACTGCCCCGGACTGCGCGCCGAGGAGTTCGTCGCGGCGACCTACTCGCCGACCGACGGGTTCGCCGACCCGCACCTCGCGCTGCAGGGGTTCGCCGAGGCGGCCCGCGAGTCGGGCGCGGAGATTCGGACTCGGACCGCCGTCACCGAGATTCACCGCGACGGCGAGGGCGTGACCGGCCTGACCGCCGCGGGGAAGACGACCGAACGCCGCGACGCCGACTTCGTGGTCAACGCCGCGGGACCGTGGGCGCGGCGGGTCGCCGCGACGGCGGGCGTCGAGATTCCGGTCGCGCCCAAGCGCAGACAGATACTCGTCGCGGACCCCGAGACGCCCGTCCCCGAGGACGTGCCGCTCACCGTCGACCTCGACACCGGGTCACACTTCCGGCCAGAGCGCGAGGGGAAGGCGCTCGTCGGCGGGCACTTTCGGGGCGAGGAGCGGCGTTCCTCGGAGAGCGCGAGCGACGAAATCGCGAGCGGCGGCACCTCCGACGCGGACCCCGACTGCGACCCCGACGGCTTCGACCGGAAGATGGACCTCGACTGGGCGGCCGAGGCCGTCGAGCGCGCCGGCGACTGCGCGACCTACTTCGGGCCGGACTCCGAGATTCGCCGGGGGTGGGCCGGACTCTACGCCGTGACCCCCGACCACCACCCCGTCGTGGAGGAGAGCGTGCCGGGGTTCGTGCAGGCGGTCGGCTTCTCGGGCCACGGCTTCCAGCACGCGCCCGCCACCGGGAAACTCGTGGCGGAACTCGTCTTCGACGGCGAGGCCTCGCTGGTCGATATCTCGGCGCTGGGGAGCGACCGGTTCGAGCGCGGAGCGTTGCTCGAAGAGCGGAACGTGGCGTGACCGCGAGTCACTGCAGGACGACGAACTGGACGTTGACGACGGTGTCTCCGCGGCGGACGTAGATTCCCCATCGGTGTTCGGACGAACTGGACGCGTTCAGCCCGTATCCCGGCAACGCGGCCACGTCGTCTTTCGTTCGCGCAACGTCCGCCTCGGGGACCCTGACGACCGACTCGGAGTCGTTCGCGGCGGCGCGTCGCACCGCCCGCCGGAGATACTGGTTTCGCGCCACGCGCTCGTCGGCGTACGCCACGACGGTCGCGTTCGCCGGGGGTTCGGTGACTGCGACCGCGTGGAACTGTCCTTGACCGGTGGGAGACGAACTCCGGAGCGTTTCCGCGCATCCGGCAGTGACGAGCAGGAGCGCGAGGGCCAGCGGCGAGAGTCGGTCGGGAACCATGCGGTCGGTTTCTCTCGCGTCCGTAATCCGTCTTTTCCGTTCGTCCTCCTGTGCGGAATCGCACATTTATATACACCGACGCGCAACGATGGTGCATGCCAACGGAAGACACGAACTCCGGCGACTTCGAGGGATTCGGCGGCCGTCACGTCCCGGAACCGATGGAGGAACCGCTCGACCGACTCGCCGCGGCCTTCGACGAGATTCACGACACCGACCGCTTCCGCGAGCGGTTCCGTGGCTACCTCGAAGACTTCGCGGGACGACCGACGCCCGTCTTCCACGCCGAGCGACTCTCCGAGGAGTTCGGCGCGCAAATCTATCTCAAGCGCGAGGACCTGCTCCACGGCGGCGCCCACAAGATAAACAACTGCCTCGGGCAGGCCATCCTCGCCGAGGAGGCGGGCAAGACCCGACTCATCGCCGAGACCGGCGCGGGCCAGCACGGGGTCGCCACCGCGATGGTTGGCGCGCTGTTGGGCATCGACACCGAGATTTACATGGGCGAGAAGGACGCCAAACGTCAGCGGATGAACGTCTTCCGGATGCGCCTGATGGGCGCGGAAGTCACCGAGGTCACGCGGGGCGGGGCCGGCCTCGCCGACGCGGTGGACGTGGCGCTCGAAGACTTCGCGGAGAACATGGAGGACACCCACTATCTGGTGGGTTCCGCAGTCGGTCCCGACCCCTTCCCGCGGATGGTCAGGGAGTTCCAGTCGGTCATCGGCCGCGAGGCCCGCGACCAGATTCAGCAGAAGGCGGGACAACTCCCCGACGCGGCGGTGGCCTGCGTCGGCGGCGGGTCGAACGCCATCGGTCTGTTCCACGCCTTCCGGAACGACGACGTGGAGTTCTACGGCGCGGAGGGCGGCGGAGAGGGCGAAGGCTCGGGGCGGCACGCCGCACCGCTCGCGGAGGGCGAGGAGGGCGTGAAACACGGCATGAAGACCCGGACGCTGGACGAGGACACCGAGGTCCACTCGGTCTCGGCGGGGTTGGACTACCCCGCCGTCGGGCCCGAACACGCCATGTTCGAGGCTGTCGGCCGGTGCGACTACCGGGCGGTCGAGGACGACGACGCGCTCGACGCCTTCCGGAAACTCTCGGAACTGGAGGGCATCATCCCCGCGCTCGAATCCAGCCACGCAATCGCGCTCGCCGAGGAACTCGCCGCCGACATGGACGACGAGGACGTGATTCTGGTGAACCTGAGCGGCCGGGGCGACAAGGACATGGAGCAGGCCGCCGAGATGTTCGACCTCGGATAACGGAGTCGAGTGGGATAGAGCGGAGTCGTCGCCATTAGTTCGCCATCACCGGAACTCGACTCTCGCACGGTTGTCGGATTCAGCCCGGGGTCTGTTCCGGTTCGTGACGAGCCCCTCCGGAAAAATTCGAGAAGTCGGGTGATTACTGGCGACTCGCTAGTCGTCTACGAGTTTCACCTCACCGAAGGAGGCCCAGTCGCCGGACTCGGCCCGCCGGACCGCGTCGTAGGCGTCCACGAAGCCAGCGCCCATGCTCTCGACGGTGTAGCTGTCGTGGTAGTCCTTCGCCGTCGCCTCGACGGTGTTCAGCACGTCGATGGGGTCGGGGTACTCCTCGTGGTTCTGGTAGTAGGCGTCCACGAGGAGGGTGGCGGCACCCGCGGTGACGGGACACGACATGCTGGTCCCGCTGATGCGGCCGTAGTAGTCCTCGGTGTCCACGTCGTCGGCGTCACCGTCGGTCGCGGCGTAGCTCTGGAGCGGGTCGCTGGGCGCGAGCGTGCTCATCACCAGCTTGCCCGTCGCGCCGACGCCGTTGCGGTAGACGCCCAGCGGCGTCACGTCGCGGGTGATGCCCTCGTAGGCGGTGAACTCGACGGCGTAGTCGGCGGCCACGCTGGCGAAGGGCCGGACCTCGAAGTAGTAGGTCTTCCCGCCCTCTATCTGTCCGGCGAGTTCCTCGGGGTTGTTCAGCGACGCGCTGCTGGCGACGACCGGTCCGTCTCTGCTCCCTTCGTGGAGGTAGAAGTCGATGTCTTCGGCGCTGGGCGTCCACGACAGCGTGGCCTCGACGTAACCGGCCTTGCTCGGGGCGTCCCACTCGTGGTACGCGCTCGCCGTCGCGTCCACGGTACCGGAGTAGCTCCCGGAATCGACCTGCGTCTCGGTCTTGTCCGCGGCGTGGTACTCGTAGAGATTGTCGAGAGCCTTCTTGCGCTTGTAGTTGGTCGGCCCGTCGTAACTCGGCGACCGGCCGCGCGAGGAGAAGTCGGTGACCTTCTTCTGGTCGTCGGTGGCGGCCACGCCGAGGACGTGGGGCGCTGTGGCGTAGGGGTTGAGCGTGTTCGTGCCCGGCCCGGAGTTGCCCGCCGAGAACAGCGGCAGGATGCCCTCGTTGAACGCGTGCCACGTCGCCACGTTCATCGCGTCGTCGGGATTGAAGTCGGGGCCGCCCGACGCGCCGTAGGAGTTGGAGACGACCTGTACGTCGATTTCGCCGGCGCGGACGCGCGAGAGCAGGTGGTCGTACGCCGCGACGGGTTTGACGATGAGCAGGGTCAGGCCCGCCGAGTAGACGGTGAGGTCGGCGTCGGGTGCCAGTCCCTTGTACTGCCCGTCGCTCTTCTCGCCGGACCCGGTAATCGAACCGGAGCAGTGGGTGCCGTGGCCGTTGTCGTCGGTGTCCAGCGACCCGACCTCCTCCCACATCGTGTCCTCGGTGCTGGAGAGGGGGTTGACGTAGCGCCAGTTGCCCACGAGGTCGTCCTTCAGGTCGGGGTGGTCGCCGTCGACGCCCGAGTCGATGACGACCGAGTGGGCGCCCGACCCGGTGTAACCGAGATCGGCGTGGACCGCGTCGGCGTCCGTGGTCGAGCGCGCGTCGTCGTTGTGGTACTCCAGTTCGACGTTCTTCTGAACGTAGCGGACTTCGGCCCAGTCGGCCACGGTCCGAATCTGGTCGGTCGTCAGTTCGGTGTAGCCGATGGGGAGCACCTCGAACCGGTGATAGCCGCTTTCGAGGTCGAGATGGCGCAGGCGGTCCACCTGCTCGTTCGACTCGAAGACGACGAGGGCCTCCTTGAGGCCGGTCGTCGAGAGGTCGAAGGAGTCGTCGATGGCGTCGTCGGTGCTCGCGGCGCTACCGGTACCGCTGAACGGGAGCGCGGCGGAGACCCCCGCGGCACCGGTCGTCTTCACGAACGTTCTACGGTCAAACTTCGCTCTGTCGGACATGCGAATTTGGCTTCCCTGACTCGGTAATTAAAACGTTATTTCCGTTTCACCGGGCCGAAACGAATTCGATGTAAACTTAAAAAGTGAAACGATTAGGAGGCTGAAATTAGGAAACGATTCGAGGAGTACCGGAGTCGCGTTCGAGGCTCAGAACTCGTCGAGGCCGACGTTCTCGCCCTGATACGACCCGTCGTAGGTGCCGTCGTGGTCGGCCTCCGCGAGGACGAGTTGGGCGATGCGCGCGCCGCGCTCGATTTCGATGTCGTGGTGAACTTCGAGCAGGCCCTCGCCCTTGCCCTCGTAACCGGCGTCCCAGACCGCGGTGTTCAGCATGCAAGAGTTGCGCAGGAGCGACGACCGGGGATAGATGTAGCCGACGTGGTTCTCGGGAATCTCGACCGTCTCGGCGTACTGGACGACGTAGCCGCCGGAGGTGAGATAGTACGCCTCGGGCGCGTCGTCGGCCACCTGCTCGGTTTCGAGTTCTCGGCGCTCCCCGACTTCCTTCCCGTCTCGACCGATGCGTCCGGGTTCGCGCTGTTCGTACACCGCCTCCAGCGTGAGGTCCACGCCGTTGGGCTGAATCTGGTCGGCGGCGGCGTCGGAAACGTGTTCGGCGACGAAGCGACCGCTTTCGAACATGTGCGTTCGGTTCCACCGGGGAACCATAGCGTTGACGGAACCGAATCGGTCGTGGGACCAGCGACCGGTTCGTACAATTTTTGCCGCACGGCGTCGGGATTTACAACCGCCGTCAGGAACGGAAACACGCGGGATTTATACGCTTGGAGGGTCGATATTCGGTCGATATGGGACAGACGTTAACGGAAAAAATTCTGGAGGACCACCTCGTCGAGGGCGACCTCGAAACCGGTGAGGAGATCGGCATCGAGATCGATCAGGTCCTGACACAGGACACGACAGGGACGCTCGTCTGGCTTCAGTTCGAGGCGCTGGGACTCGACGAAGTGCAGACGGAACTGGCCGCGCAGTACTGCGACCACCAGACCTACCAGTTCGACTTCAAGAACACCGACGACCACCGCTTCCTCCGGTCGGCCGCGGGCACCTACGGCGCGCACTTCTCCCGACCCGGGAACGGTATCTGTCACAACGTTCACAAGGAGAACTTCGCCGCGCCCGGCAAGACGATGCTGGGTTCGGACTCCCACACGCCGACCCCCGGCGGACTGGGCGAACTCGCCATCGGTTCCGGCGGTCTCGACGTGACGGTCGCCATGGGCGGCGGCGCGTACTACATCGAGATGCCGGAAGTCGTGAACGTGCGACTCGAAGGCGAACTCCCCGAGTGGGCCACCGCGAAGGACGTCATCCTCGAGATGCTCCGACGCCTCAGCGTGAAGGGCGGCGTCGGCAAAATCTTCGAGTACACCGGTCCGGGCGTCGAGAGCCTCTCGGTCCCCGAGCGGACGACCATCACCAACATGGGTACCGAACTCGGCGCGACCTCCTCGATCTTCCCGACCGACGAGAACACGAAGGACTACCTCGAACGCCTCGGCCGCGGCGACGAGTACGTCGAGATCGGTCCCGACGAGGACGCCGACTACGCCGACCAGATCACCATCGACCTCGGCGACCTCGAACCGCTCATCGCCAAGCCGTCGATGCCCGACAACGTCGTGCCCGTCCGCGAAGTCGAGGGCACGGAAGTCGACCAGGTCATGATTGGGTCCTGCACCAACGGCGCCTACGAGGACATCCTCCCGGCCGCCAAGATGCTCGAGGGCCGCGAGACGAACAAGACGACCGAGATGATCGTCGCGCCCGGTTCCAAGCAGGCCTCCGAGATGCTCGCGAAGGAGGGCTGGGTCTCCGAGATGATGGCCGCGGGGGTCAACTTCTCCGAGGCGACCTGCGGTGCCTGTATCGGCATCGGTCACGTCCCGGCCAGCGACTCCGTCTCGCTCCGGACGTTCAACCGCAACTTCGAGGGTCGCTCGGGCATCGAGGACGACAACGTCTACCTCTGTTCGCCCGAAGTCGCCACCGCGGCGGCCATCAAGGGCGAAATCATCGACCCGCGCGACCTCGCCGACGAACTCGGCGACCTCGAGGACCCCGGCTTCGAGATGCCCGAGAAGTACACGGGCAGCAAGGCCGACCTCATCGCGCCCGACGAGGCGCCAGACGACGAACTCATCAAGGGGCCGAACATCGGCGACGTGCCGCTGAAAGACGAGATGGGCTCGGACCTGCAGGGACCGAACCTCCTGAAGATGGAGGACAACATCACGACCGACCACATCATTCCGGCGACCAGCGACATCCTGAAGTTCCGGTCGAACATCCCGAAGCTCTCGGAGTTCACCCTCTCGCGCGTGGACGACCAGTTCGCCGACCGCGCCAAGCAGTCCGACGGCGGCTTCCTCGTGGCCGGTGAGAACTACGGTCAGGGTAGCTCGCGCGAACACGCGGCGCTCTGCCCGATGTACCTCGGCGTCGAGGGCGTCCTCGCCCAGAGCTTCGCCCGCATCCACAAGGCGAACCTCTTCAACTTCGGTCTCATCCCGCTGACCATCGACGAGGAGACCTACGAGAAGATCGACCAGGGCGACGACATCGAAATCGTGGACGACGTGGCCGAAGCGGTCCGCTCCGGGAAGGAAGAGTTCACGGTTCGGGTCAACGACAACTGGGAGGCGACGGCCCACCTCGACGCCTCCGACCGCGAGCGCCAGATTCTCGCCGACGGTGGCAAGCTCTCGCACACGAAGAAGCAGGCCGAAGGCGGTAGCTCCGGCGCGACCCCCGCGGACGACTAAAGGGCAGAACTATTGCTTTTTATTAGTAGCGATTAATCTACTTGTAGCCTCAGATGTAATATTCGAAGAGTATTCCGATATATCCCATAATTATAATAAGGATGCCAAAGATTCGATAGAACAAGACGCCCGTTTCAGTTATCTCCCTCTGGTCTGCCATCCCCGGAGTATTCCTGATTTGAAATACTTTATTAGGGAACAATATCCAGGGACTCCCTACAAGAATGATGATTAGACCAATGACGATCGGCTCAAGCTGCATCTAAATCAACAAAGGGAAGTTTTTCTTTTGCCTCTTCTCCTTTATTTCGCTAGTTTCACTTCAGGGAAACGGAAATAGGGAGATTAGTTGCTATGTATTTTGGTTGTTCACCTGAAACATCGTGAGTACTTATTTCAGTGTTTTCAGTTACCTCTTTTATCCCATACTTTTCTTTTGCTGATTTACTCATACGTTCAGGGTGAAGATCAACTTTTTCCCCGTTTTGGGTAGATGTTGACTGAACGGACGGTTCATCATCTTCGAAGAAGCTGACTGAATACTCAACTTCAGTTGCAGTATTCCCCAAACTACCTTGGCTACAGCCTGTTTTGATGTTTAGATGTTCTGCACCAGCGATCATACCTTCAGGACCTGCAACGAAAAATCGCTGGAAATGAGAGGCGTCCGACCAACGGTCTTCCCATGAAGCAGGATGGTGAGTCAGTTCCCATCCATCCGAGGTCTGGTTGACACCGTTATTGTCTTCCAAAGCGGCAGCGAAGTCGTCAAGTGCTAATGCGAAGGCAATCCCTGGATGAAGAGCGCCTAAACCGACATCAATTGGAATTTCAACCTTGTCCGGTGGAGTATTATCATTGTTAATATTATTGGGATATACACCAAAGTAATCTCGGTTGTCATGGGTGGTGATTGTCCAATCACTATCAGGGCGGCCAAGAGTCATGTCATAATACTGCCCCCAATATTGTTGCTAGGCTGAAGGCTTCCATCTGTATAGCGCCATCGGGCAGCGATGTTTGTCGAGAGCGCCATGTCATGTAGCCATCCCCTTGAGGGGTACCATTCGCCATGATACCATGCAAGGGAAGACCCCTGAGAAATTGCACCGTCACTTGTGTCAAATTGACTCCACTTGTCAGAACACTTCCATTGCGTCTGGGGGCAATCAGTGCCTGTATAGTGTTGACAATCAAAGTTAGTTGTCCGACCACAGTTGCTATCCATTGCCTCCACATTACCACTTGCCACTATCGAAGGGCCAGTGATTGCTAATCCGCCTGTAGCAGCCATCTTCTTCAATATATTCCTTCTATTCATTTTTTCCAACAGGGGATTTTCCCCTACTACATGGATGAAATAGTTAGAATAAAAAAAAATTTCTGAACACATATTATATAATTTAATCACAAAATTACCCGGATTCGCAGGCCTAGCCAATATATGTGTAGTCGCACCCAAATTTCGTGGGAACTATATCCAAAAGGTGGGGGTGGGTGGGGGAGATTTCGGGAGCTTGCACCTCCGGCCGGAGAGTGCGTTTCGTTCTTATGGGTAATACTACTAAAGAATTACGGGCCGAGTATCGGGCATGACACTCTTAAGCGTCGGGCGAGAAACCGCGGTCAGTGACAACGGCTCCCGCGGAGGACGGCGACGACGTGCGGATTCGGCGGGCGGTGCAGGCCGATCTGCTGGCCGTGCTACGCATCGAGCGGGCCTCGTTCGACCAGCCGTGGCCCTTCTCCGCGTTCGAGCGGTATCTGGGCGACCCCGGCTTTCTGGTCGCGGTGACGAACGAGGAGTCCGCGGGCTACTTCGACGGCGACGGCGACGAGAGCGTCGTCGGATACGTCGTCGCCAACCTCGTGCCGAACCACGGCCGCGCGTTCGGCCACGTCAAGGACATCGCGGTCCACCCGGACTACCGCGGCGAGGGCATCGGCGCGGGACTGCTCGACCGCGCGCTCACCGTCCTCGGAACCCGCGGCGCCCAGAGCGTGAAGTTGGAGGTCCGAGCGAGCAACGACCGCGCGGTGTCGCTGTATCGGGACTTCGACTTCGAGTACCTCCGGACCATTCCGCGGTACTACGACGACGGCGAGGACGCGCTGATTCTGGTCGTGGACTTGGACGAATAGGGGTTCGGGTCGGTTTCCGTCCTCCCCGACCTCCGCACTCCCTCCGTCGGTGGTCGTCCCTCGCGGCGTCGAGCGTGGCGCTTTTCGGCGCGGGCGACCTACCCCGGCACATGGGATACGCCTGTCCGGTCTGCGAGACGCCCCAGTCCGACGCCGAACACCTCGCCAACCACCTCGCGTTCACGGCGATGCTCGGCGACGACGACCACGAGGCGTGGCTGGACGACCACGCGCCGGGGTGGAACGAGGACGGCGAGGACGAACTGGCGGCGCGCGTCGAGGAGTACGCCAAGGAGGTCGGCTTCCCGCAGGTGTTCGAGGACACCACGGGCCACGACCACTCCGGCGACGAACCCCGCGGCGGCGACCTGTTCGAAGACGAGTTAGAGCGCGCCAACTCGCAGGGCCGCGGGTCGATGGCCGGCGGCGGGGCCGGCGCGGGCGCGAGTGCCGCGGGCGCGGGGTCGCTCGACGGCGAGGCCCAATCGATTCTACAGGAGGCCCAAGAGATGACCGAGCAGATGCTGGACGAGGACGACGGCGAGGAGAGTACCGACGGCGAACCCGGTCCGGACGGCGGCGAACGCGCTAACGACGAAGACTCCGAAGAATAACGGCGCGTCGCGGCGGTCAGAACGGCGCGTCCGGCCCCTCGTCGGCCCGCGCCTCCGAGTCGTCGCCCGAAGACTCGCCGGTGTCGTCGCCGGTCTCCAGTTCGTACTCCCACTCCGAGAGACCGCCCTCCATGCTCTCGACTCGGGCGTCGTCGGCCACGCCCTCGTAGGAGGCGACGAGTCGCGCGGCCTGCACGCTGGCTTTGCCGTGCGGGCAGACGGTGACGACCCGTTCCGCGCCGTCGAGTCGCTCGATTTCGTCGGCGAGCGCGTGGAACGGGACGTTCTCGCTGCCGGGTATGTGCCCGCGCTCGAACTCCGCCGCTGACCGGATGTCCACGATTCGAATCTCGTCGTCGGCGTCGAGGAGTTCCCGAACCTCGTCGGGGGCGATTTCGGCGTCCATCGACTCGACGTTGGCGGTCCGGGCGAATAAGCCCCGCGGTAGTCCGGTCGGTAGCCTCGACGCGGGTCGAACCGGCGCACCGCGTCTCGATAGATTCCGTCCGGGGTCGGTCCGAAACGGGCGGTAAGCCGTGATTACTTGCGCACCGAATCCGGGCGTATCTACCGGGTCTCTGACCAAAAACCGCAAGTAAGCCCGACCCGTGGATACGAGTATGTGGGGTTCCCGGAGTAACCGGGGAAACGACTCGGTCGATTGCATCGCCTGCGGTGAGACCATCCGCCGCTCGGACGCCCGCGAGTACGACAAGGAGGGCGACCGCTGGGACCGGAAGGGAAAGCAGTTCGAGTACCTCTGCAAAGGGTGTCACACCGACCTCTGTCACCAGCCACGGGACGAACTCGAAGGCCTGCTGGTGGACATCGACGCCGGGGGACTGACCGAAGTGGAGTTTCTGGACCGGTACTGCGAGGCCGTCGAGGAGCGGTACGGTCCGCTCGACCACGAGCGGTAAGCGCCCGCTAACCGGACGGCGTCCTCGTCCCGTAGCGGGCCGTCCGCCGGTGGCGCCGCGGGACCGCCCGGCGTGGTCGTCCGTACCGCTCCGACACGACTAACTACTCGACTCCGTTATTCCTCTGTATGACGAGTGACACGCAGGCCGAGGCCGGAACCCCGGAGGGACAAGGCCCGGTCGAGATTTCGCCGGAACTCGCCGACAAACTCGAGGAGAAGCGCGAGGACCTCTTCGAGAAGTTCGAAATCCGCGACGAGTTCCCCCCGGAAGTGCTGACCGAGGCGGAGAAGCGCACCGAGGACATCCAACAGGAGATTCAAGACGAGGTCGACGAGCGCGAGGACCTCCGGGACATGACGACGTGGACCACCGACCCGGTGGACGCTCAGGACTTCGACGACGCCCTCTCCATCGAGGAGCGAGACGACGAGTACGTCCTCTGGGTCCACATCGCCGACGTGACCCACTACGTCAACCCCGAGACCAACATGTGGGAGGAGGCCGTCGAGCGCGCCAACACGGTCTACCTGCCCGCCTACACGATGCACATGCTCCCGCCGGTGCTGGCCGAGACGGTTTGCTCGCTGGTGCCCAACGAGGACCGACTGGCTCACACCGTCGAGATGCACCTCGACAAGGAGAATCTGGGCTTCGAGACCATCGACATCTACAAGTCGGTCATCAACAGCGACGCCCGCCTGACCTACACCGAGGCCGAGCGTCTGCTCGACGACCCCGAGACCGCCGACGACCTCCTCGAGGACCCGGAGGTGGACCTCGCGGAGAAGACCGAACTGGTCTGGGAACTGGCCGACAAGATGCACCAACAGCGCAAGGAGGAGGGGAGTCTCGTCCTCAACCCGCGCCGGGACCGCGCCCACACCATCATCGAGGAGTGCATGCTGAAGGCCAACAAGGCAGTCACGCACACGCTCATGTGGGACCGCGGCGTCGAGGCGATGTACCGGGTCCATCCCCAACCGAGTCCCGACGAGTGGAGCGAGGCCCTCCAAGAGATTCAGGACTTGGACGGCGTTTCGATTCCGGGGTCGAAGTGGGACGACCCCCGGCAGGCGGTCAACGCCACGCTGGAGGACGCCCCCGAGCGCCAACTCGACAAGATTCAGTGGGCCGTGATGAAGGTCATGCCCCGAGCGCGGTACATGAACGACCCGTTCGGCGGCCACCACGCCCTGAACTTCGAGATTTACGGCCACTTCACGAGTCCCATCCGACGCCTCTCGGACCTCATCAACCACTGGATAGTCTACACCAACGACGTGCCCGAGGACCTCGTCGCGCTCTGTGACCGCGCCAGCGACAAGCAGGCCGACGCCGAGGCCTGCGAGCGCGAGTACAAGAAGTTCCTCGAAGAGGTCGGACTCGACGCCGCGGCGGTCAACAACCGCGGCATCGAAGTCGTCGAAGAGTAACTACAACTCCTTCTCTCGGACGTAGTCGGTGACGGTCTCCCCCTCGAACTCCGACTCGCGGGAACCGACCGTCCGGTAGCCCCGCGACTCGTAGAAGGCGTTGCCGATTTCGTTGTCGGCAAGCACGACGAGGCGGAGTCGCTCGGCCCCGCGGTCGGCGGCCCAGGACTCGATGCGCTCGGCGAGGGCGGAACCGACCCCTTCGCCCCAGTAGTCGGGGTGGACGTAGAGGCGGGGCAGTTCGGCCGCGTCGTCGTTCCGGCTTTCCCCGTCGCCGACGAGACCCTGCCCGAAGCCGATTAGCTCCGTCGCGTTCCCGTCGTCTTTGGCGTCCGCCTCCCGCTCCGCGACCAGAAAGACGCCGTCCTCGCGCTCGACGGACTGGCGCAGGCGGTAGAGGTCGTACCACTCGTCGACGACCGACTCGACGGCCTCGGCCCCGAGCAGGTCGTCGTAGGTCGCGTGCCACGACTCGCGGGCGACGCGGCGCACGTCCGCCACGTCGCTCGCCGTCGCCGGGCGAACGTTCGCGTCCATGTGGGTTGGGTGTGCGACCGGCGACAAATAGCTTCCGCGAGCGAGGGATTCAGTACCGCGGGCCGCCAACTCCACTTCGTGACCGAGTACCCCGACCCCGACTCGCGGAACGTCCTCGAACCGGGGTGTGCGCGGTGTCCCGCGCTGGTCGAGTCCCGCGAGCGCATCTCGTGGGGCAACGGGTCGCTCGACACCGACGTGGTGGTCGTCGGGGAAGCGCCCGCGCTCGGCGTCGAACCACGTTCGACGGAAACGAGGAGCGGCGACGAGCCACGAGTCGGCGACCCGGGCGCCGACCGCTGGCGGGGCGGCAATCGGACCGGAATGGCCTACACCTCCCGGCACTCGGGCCGAGCGATTCGAGACCTGTTCGCCGACGCCGAACTCGCGCCCGAGGACCTCTACTTCACGAACGCGGTGAAGTGCTTCCCGGCGGACTCGACCGGGGACTCGAACCGCGAACCCACCGCCGACGAGCGCGCGAACTGCCGGGGGCACCTCCGGACCGAAATCGAGTCGGTGGACCCCGCGGTGGTGGCGACCACCGGCAAGCACGCCACGCTGTCGGTGCTGGAGTGCGAGACTCGACCGGAGTCTCGGGAAGGCGAGCGGCGAAGCCGCGAGTCCGAGACGTTACCGGACGGATTCCTCGACGCCGTCCTCGACCCGGTCGAATCGACCGAGTTCGGGACGACCGTCCTGCCGCTGTTGCACCCCTCGTACCAGAACGTCTGGTTGCCCCGCATCGGTCGCTCGCGCGAGGAGTACGTCGCCGAAATCGCCGCAGTCGTGCGGGACCGACGGGAGGAGTAGTCGCTTTCGTGGTACCCGTTGCCACTTCTATTTTAGTGGTGCGTACCGACGTACGAGAGGATGAGCATCATCGCGGAGTTCACGACGCCAGCCGAGGAGTTCGCGCTGGGCGACGCGCTCGCGTCCCACCCCGACGTGCGCGTCGAACTGGAGAAGGTCGTGCCGACCCGCAAGGAGATACTGCCGTTCTTCTGGGCGTGGGGACGGGACTTGGAGGCGTTCGCCGAGACGGTCCGCGAGCAACCGGTGGTGGAGTCGCTGGACCGGGTAGACGGCGTGGAGGACCAGATTCTCTACCGGGTGGCGTGGTCCGACGTGATGACCGACCTCGGGAGCATCCTCCGGAACGCCGAGGCCACCGTGCTGGAGGCCAGCGGACAGGACGACACGTGGCGGTTCGAACTCCGGTTCACGGACCAAGACGGCGTCCGGTCGTTTCAGTCCGAGTGCGTCGACCACGACATCTCGCTCGAACTCCGGCGACTCCACTCGCTGACCGAGGTGGACACCGAGGGGAGCTACGACCTGACGACCGAACAGCGCGAGACGCTGTTGACCGCGCTCGAACGCGGCTACTTCGAGGAACCGCGGGACATCACGCTCGAAGAACTCGCCGACGAACTCGGCCTGTCGCCGACCGCGGTGTCCGGCCGGATGCGCCGGGCCGAGTCGAAACTCATCGCCCGAACGCTGGTCACGGAGACCTGACTCGGCGACGCGGCCCCCGACCGAACGCCGAGGCGCGACTCAGAGCAGTCCCTCCCGCTCGGCCAGCAGGAGCGCCTCGATGGTGGCGTCGTTGGCCGGGTCCTCTCGGGCGGCGTCGAGCGCGTCCTCGACGGGTAGCGTGCGGACCGAGAGGAACTCGTTTGCGTCCAGGTCTCGCTCGACCGGCGTGAGTCCCTCGGCGAAGACGATGCCGCGCTCGTGGCGCAGGACGCCGGTCGAGCAGTAGAAGTCCTCCAGTAGGCTGACGCCCGCGGGGTCGAAGCCGGTCTCCTCGCGGAGTTCGCGCGCCCCGGCCCGGGTGTAGGACTCGCCGTCCTCCACGATGCCCGCGGGGCATTCGAGACACTCCTCGCCGATGACTGGGCGGTACTGTTCGACGAAGACGACCTGCCCGTCGGTCACGGCCAAGACGACCACCGCGGGCGGGAGTTCGGCCCAGTAGTACTTCTTGGTCGACCCGTCGGGTTGCTCCACGAGGTCGTAGCCGCCGGTGTACCACCCGGTTTCGTACTCCTCGACCGACTCGATGACGCGCCAGTCGTCGCTCATGGAAACCGGGTCGGTGCCCGAGGGCTAAAGCGTGACCCCTCGGCGTTCGAAACCCGTCCCGCCCGACGACGCTCCGCGCTGCGGTCGGCGCGTGCCGGCGTCTGCGAGACCGAGACGCCGGGTCGAGAGTCCCCGCAGGTGTCCGGGAACAAAACTATACTCGTGGGAGACCACGCTACGTAGCATGACCGAGGTTTCGGAGAGCGTCGGGCGCTACCTCAGGGCCGTCCACCTGCTCACCGCCGAGACCGACCGGCGGGCGAAGACCGGCGAACTCGCCGCGGTGCTGGACGTGAGCGACGCGAGCGTCACCAACATGGTCGAGACGCTGGCCGACCGGGGACTCGCCGACCACCGGAAGTACGAGGGCGTGACGCTGACCGACGCGGGCGAGTCGGCCGCCCGCGAGTTCGCGTGGCGCCGGTGCGTGGCCGAGAACTTCCTCGAAGACGACCTCGGCGTGGACGTGGCGGCGCTCCGCGACGCCGACCGCGACGGCGCGGACGACCCCCGTGCGCTCGGGCAGGTCCTCTCCGAGGAGGCGGTCCACCGCCTCAAGGACATCGTGGACCACCCCTGCGACGGGGCGTGTCGCGCACCCCACGACGAGTACAGCGAGTGTAGCGACGAGGTTCGGACGACCGCCGAACGCGTCGAGTCGGACCCGTAACCGAGCGACTACAGCAGGTCTCGATAGACGCGCCCGAACGCCTGCCGCCGTAGCGTCGCCACCGCCGCCCGCTCCTCGCTCTGGTAGGTCGCGGCCACCACGGTCTCGCCGAGGGCGTCGTGCCACGCGACGTTGTCCACGTTCTCCGACCCTCGCTCGACCGCGTCGCGGTCGCGGTCGGCCAACCACTCCTCGTACTCCTCGCGCGTGCCGGTTCGAACCGCCAACAGCGACGCGAACAGCGCGTCGCGGGCGGTCTCGACGACCTCGCCGGTCACGCGCTCGTCGTACTCGTCGGGGGCGAACTCCATCGCCTTCGCGGTCTCCTTGACGACCGTCTGGGCCGCCGGGCCGACCGCCTCGTAGCGGTCGCGGGCCTCGGACTCGGTCGCGGGCGAGAGAAAGCCGTGCGTTTCCATGGCCGGGCGTTCGAAGGCCGGGGACTACTCGGTTTCGTCCTCGGTTCGCCTTCGCCCCTCGATTCGACTCCGGACCCGCAGGTCGGGGACTGACGTCGCTATCGCACGTGAAGAACGGAGAGAGTGCCGAGCGGGGGCGACGCCCGGAGGCGGAGCGCCGCGACCGCCCGACTCGAAACGCAGTAGTTACTCGTTGACCCTGTAACACAGCGCAAAACCGACGCGAGGTTAGGCTACGTTGAACCCTTTGTCACGTAGGAAATCCTCGACGCGCCCGGTGTGATTGCCCTGAAGCTCTATCTGGCCCTCCTCGACCGTGCCGCCGCACGCGAACTTGGACTTGAGGTCAGAGGACAAACTGTCCAGATCGACGTCCTTGGGGTCGAAGCCTTCGATAATCGTTACCTCTTTACCGTAGCGTCGCTCGTCGATGCGGATGTTAATCTGCTGGGACTCTTTGGCCACGTCCTCGCAGACGCAGAGCTCTTGAGGCAGCCCGCACGTCGAGCACACTTCCGACATTACAATTCGGGAATTGGTCGTAGGGGTACAAAACTGTGTCGCTAGTTACCCGAGCAGAGCCCCGAGAAAAACGGAACGAGGGCGCCTGCGCTCCGCCTGAGCGGGGCCGCCGGACCACTCCGGCGGTCCCGCTGGCGTCCGGGCGATTCCCGCCCGGTCTCACCGCCCGAGGAGACTCCGGCGGTCGCGGACCAGTTCGTCGACCAGCGAGACCGCCTCCTCGGCCAGACCGTCCTCGACCGCCCCGGCGTAGCGGACTCGCTCGTAGATGGCCCCGACGCGTTCGGCCCGGTCGTCCACGTCGTAGCGGGCCTCCAGCGCCGCGAGGTACTGGCGGGGCGTCTCGCCCGACTCCCGAGCGCGGTACTCCCGAGCGAGCAGGTGTTCCAGTCGGTCGAACGCCCTGCTCACGTCGGTCTCGGGGTCCCGGCGGGGTTGCCAGCGGAGCCAGACCGCACGCCGAAGGCGGCCGAGCAGGCCGGTCCGGCGCGCTGCCGCGAGCAGGCCCGCGACCACGAGCGCGCCCAGCGCCGCCTGCTCGCGCGAGGGCATCGAAATCGGGATTCCGCCGCCACCGTCGCCGCCTCCGCCGTCCACCCCGCTCGCGCCGGTGGTCGTAAACTCGCCGTCTGTGCCGTTGAGTCCGCTTCCGGGGTCGATGGGTTGCCGGTCGGGCAGGCCGGACCCCGTCGTGACGGGGCTGCTCGTCGCGTTTCCGACGGCGACGGTGGTCTCGGACCCGCCGGAGACGGTCGTGGTCTCGGTCGGCGTCCACGTTCCCGCCTTGCTCTCGTTGGTGTCCACGCCCGAGACGTTGCTCTGACGGGCGCGCTCGACGCGGGAGTCCTCGACCTGCTGGCGCGGACCGCCGGGCGTGGGGTCGTACTTCACCCATCCGATTCGGGGGAAGTAGACCTCGACCCACGCGTGGGAGTCGAGGCCGCGGACGACCCACTCGTCCTCGGCGACGCGCTGGCCCGAGGTGTAGCCCACGACGAACCGGGCCGGAATGTCCTGCGACCGAAGCATCGCAGTCATCGCGGTGGCGTAGTAGGTGCAGTAGCCCCGCTCCATGTCGAAGATGAAGCTCTCGGCGACGTTACCGTCGGGGCGGGAGACATCCTTCGAGTAGGCCTTGTTCGCCTCCAGCCACCGCTCGACGGCCTCGGCCTTCTCGTAGGGCGTCGTCGCGTTCGCCGCCTCGGTTATCCGGTCGGTCCGCTGGCGGATGCGGTCGGCCGAACTCCCCGGAAGTTGGAGGTAGCGGCTCTCGATGTGTTCGGGGTAATCGGTGCCAGCCGACCGGAGCTGCCGGGTCGTCGGGTCGGGGACGCGGCTGACGACCGTGTAGGACTCGCCCTGCCGGAGCGACCCCACGGGGTCGAACGCCCCGAGCGAACTGACGCGGGTGTTGTCGCGGTCGCCCGAGGTCAGTCGGGTCGGCTTCCACGCCGCGGGCATCGCGGCCACGCGCTCGGCCTCGACCGTGACGGTCTGTTCGACGGTCCGGGTCGGGCCGGGCGGCGCGGGCTGAGACCGATACCCCGTGCCGTCGCCGGTCCGAATCCAGCCGTTGCCGTCGTAGCGGTCGTAGGCCGCGACCCGCCAGTACGCCTTCTCGTTCGATTCGACCGAGAACCGGACCTTCGGCGAGAGCCGAATCGACCCCTTGATGGTCACTCGCTCCTGGTTGGTGACGAACGCCTGCTCGACGGTCGGGGCGCTCGCTCCGCCGCCCGGCAGGATGGGACTCGCCGCGCCGCCGGGCACGACGCTGACCGTCGAGGCCAGCACCACCATTGCCACAAGCACGACCGCCAGCGTGTCGACCTGCGCGGCCGTGCCGCCCCGGCGCGCCAAGGTGCCGAACCCGAGCGTGGCAATCGCGCCGAGCGTGCCGACGAGCGTGGCGAAGTTGCCGAGGTCGCCGGTCAGCACGAAGAACCCGAGCGCGGTCCCGGCCGCGCCGACCGCCAGCGCGTAGCGCCGCCGGAGGACGAGATACCACGGCGCGAACACCATCGCCGGGGCGACGCCGAGCGCCCACGCGCCGACCTCGGTCATCCGGAGGACCGAGAGACCGGTCAGCAGCGCGACGTTGTCGGCCGCGACCTTCCCGAGCGAGAGCGCCACCAGATACGCGCTCGGCACCGCGAGGTAGTACCCGACGAGGCCGAGCGCAAGCAGGACGCCCGCCAGCGCGGCGGCCCGAAGCGGTCGGAGTCGCCGGGCGGTCGCCGCCCCCGCGAGGAGGGTTCCGGCGACCAGCGCGGCCAGCGTCGGGGCCCCGCCCACGATGTCGGTGATGTGAAAGAGGACGCTCAGGTAAGCCGCCATCGTGACGCCGAGCGACCCGACCGCGAGCCAGTGATACGACACCCTCGCGTCGCCCAGTTCGAGCGCGCGGCCGACCGCGCCGTCGGCGCTCATCGGGAGTCACCTCCCGAGAAACCTGACCCGCCGTCGGCGAACGCGGTCCGGTCGGCGGCGTCCGCCGCCGCCGACCGACCGCCGGACCCGTCCTCTCCGGCGTATCCGGCGCTCGCGCCGGCGGTCCCGCTTCCGTCGCGCCCGCCCGACAACTGACTGAAAGCGACGGTCCGGTCGCCGACCGTGACCCGAACGTCGTCCGCCTCGGCCTCCGACCGAACCAGCACGTCGGCCCGGTCGCGCCGGGAGTCGCCGACCGTGCCGGGGTGCGTCCGGGCCAGCAGGGTCAGCAGGTCGGTCCGGTGGTCGGGGCCGGTTCCGGGTTCGACCCGGTCGCCGGGGACCGTCAGGCCGACCGCGAGTCCGGCGTCGAGCAGGTACGTCAGGACGCTGGCGGCCGCCTCGGCCACCTCGTCCATCCGGCCACCCTCGGCCTCCGCGAGGAGTTCGACCTGTTCGCGCTCCTCCTCGGCCTCGAACTCCATCACCACGAGGTCCTCCGTCGGGCGCTTGGCGCTGGCCTTCCAGTGGACGTCCCGGAGCGGGTCGCCGCGCTCGTACTCCCGCAACTGGTCGAACCGGTCGCGGCCGCCGAGTCCGAACTGCCGGTGCAGCGCCGCGAGGTCCCCGGCGTCGCGCAGGCGGTGAATCTCGGGGAACACGACTATCTCCCTGCTGACGGGGTAGGTGTAGGTCCGGGACCAGACGCCCAGCACGTCCTCTACCGCGACCTCGACCGGACCGACCGACCGGAACCCGCGGTCCCGGAGCGTCACGTCGAACGACAGCGACTCGTCGGCGACGGTCGTCTCCACCGCGGCGTCGTCCACGGCGAGGCCCTCGTCGGCGTCGAGGCGGACCGTCGCGGCCATCGGCGTCGCGGTCTCGAAGTCGAGCGAGACCGAGACAGTCTCTCCGGCGAAGCCGTACTCGGGCGTCTCGGTCCGGAGTTCGGGTTGGCCGACGCGCTGGACCTGCACGTACCCCGCTGCGAGGGCGACGGCGAGGGGACCGACCACCGCGTTCAACGAGCGGGCGCTGAACCACGCGGCCAGCACGAAGCCAGCGACCGCGACGGCCGCGAGCGCCCATCCGCGTCGCGTCAGCATCTCACTCCACCGGGACCGAATCGACGGCGTCGGCTATCAGCTCTCGACCCGACGTGCCGCCCGGCGCGCCGGTCCGGACTCGATGGGCGAGGACGCTCTCGGCCTCGGACTGCACGTCGTCGGGAATCACGTAGTCGCGGCCCTCCAAGACGGCGCGGGCCTGCGCCGACCGGAGGAGCGCGATGGACCCGCGCGGACTCACCCCGAGGTCGGCGTGGTCGCGGGTGTAGTTGGCCAGTCGGGTGACGTACGCCCGAACGGCCTCCTCGGCGGTGACGCTCTCGACCGTCTCGCGGGCGGCCAGCACGTCCTCGGCGGTCGCCACGGGTTCGAGTTCGTCGATTGGGTGGCCGCCGGTCACGCGCCGGAGGACCTCGGACTCGTCCTCCGGAGAGGGATAGCCCAGCGTCAGGCGCTTGGTGAACCGGTCGACCTCGGCGATGGGGAGTTCGTAGGTGCGGTCGGCCTCCACGTCGTTCTGGGTGGCGATGACGGTGAACGGTTGGTCGAGGTCGTAGGTCTGGCCGTCCACGGTGACCTGCGCCTCCTCCATCGCCTCCAGCAGGGCGGACTGGGTCTTGGGCGGGGCGCGATTTATCTCGTCGGCGAGGACCACGTTGCCGAAGACGGGACCGGGCCGGAACTCGAACTCCCGGGTCCGCTCGTCGAAGACGTTCACGCCGGTCACGTCGGTCGGCATCAGGTCGGGCGTGAACTGGACCCGCGAGAAGTCGCAGTCGATGGAGCGGGCGAGCGACCGGGCGAGCATCGTCTTGCCGACGCCGGGCACGTCGTCCAGCAGGAGGTGGCCCCGCGCGAGGATGGCGGTGACGATGTGTTCGGTCACGTCGTGGTGGCCCACGATGACACGCTCGACGTTCTCGACCACTCGCTCGGCGATGTCGGCCGCCTCGTCTACCGGCAGCGGGTCGGGTGACGCGTCGGTTCGGCGCTGAGGGGGATTGGCTTCCGTCATGGATGAGTGGGTCTGCACGCAGAGGGCGGAGGTTCGCGACCGGACCGTCGGCCGCGAGAGCGTGCGGATACTACCCGTACGTTTCGGGTCCACCTTTGAAACTTTTGTCCCGCCGAGAACGTGTTCGGAAACTGTGAACGGCGCGACGCGACGACGGACGGTTGAGAGAGTCTAAGGGACGAATTCGGGGACACTCGATGCGGGCGGTCGTTCCGGGTCGGCAGCGAACGCCTCACTCGAAACGCCTCGGACGAGGCGTTTCGCTCGATATTTGTCCTGATTTTTAACGTCCGAGTAGTAGATTATCCTAAGCGAGGCCCGAGGGTTAAAGGTTCCCTCCGCCTACGTATTCACTCAACCACATGCCGCCCGACGGTCTCTTCGACGACTCGGCCGACGACACTCGCACGGCAATCATGGAAGCCACCTATCAGGCGCTGGTGGAGTACGGTTACGCCGACCTGACGATTCAGCGCATCGCCGACGAGTTCGGCAAGAGCAAGTCGCTGCTCTATCACCACCACGACGGGAAGGACGACCTGTTGGTCGATTTCCTCGAATTCATCCTCGACCACCTCGAGGAGGGAATGACGCTGTGCGAGGGAACCCGCGCCGACGAGCGACTCCGGTCGTTCGTCGGCGCGCTCGCCGTCCCGGAAGACCCAGAGAGCGAGGAGTTCGCGGGCATCGTCGTGGAACTCCGCGCGCAGGCGGTCAACGACCCCGACTACCGGGACCACTTCACTCGGAGCAATCGGTTCTTCCGCGACTACATCGCCGACATCGTCAGGGACGGCATCGAGGAAGGCACCTTCCGAGAGGTGGACCCCGACCGGACCGCCTCGTTCCTGCTGACCGTCGCCAACGGCGCGATGGGCGAGTACGTGGCGACCGACCGCCCGGACGCCGCGCGCGCCGTCCTCGACGAACTGGACACGTACATCGAGGGGCGCCTGCTAAAAGAGGAGTAGCGACGAGTAGGCCGACCGCCCCGCAGAGACTCACCAGTCCTTGCAGTCGGCACAGACCAGCGCGCCGCCGCGTTCGCCGTCGGCCCGCCAGCGGCGCTCGGTCGCCTCACCGCAGTCGGCGCACTCGCCGTCCTCCGGCGACCACCGGTAGGTCGAGACGGCGGGGTCGGCGTCCTCGACGGTCGGAGGAGAGTCGTCCGACGATTCCGCAACCGCCGAATCGTCGGACGGGGCTTCCGAATCGCCTGTCTCGGACCCATCGGTCCCGGAGTCAGCGGTATCGGAGTCGGTGGTTTCGAGGCCGTCAGAATCGGAGTTAGCGTTTTCAGAGTCGGCAGTTTCGGATTCGGCGGCCTCGGACTCGACGGCGGCCGGTTGCGCGGCGTCCTCGTCGGTCGAAGCGAAGGCGTCGAGCGAAGCGTCCTCTGGCACGCCCTCGACTACGGAGGCCCCCGTCGTAAGGGTAGCGGAGCGTCGGCGGGGTCGTCGTCGCCCCTGTCGCTTCCGACGCGCATACGGAGCAAACAAGTATCCCGACTCCAGACGTGTAGACATGGCGAGCATCATCCAAAACGTCGTGGACATGATCGGCTACTTCACCGACGCCGCGCTGGCGTTCCCCACCTCCATCATCCTGCTGGCGGTCGGGTTCGTCTTCGTCGCGGGGTCGTCGCTCGTGCTGGCGTACCTCGCAGCAGGCGCGGCCATCGAATTCATCGTGCCCGACTCCGCCGGGAAGCCGCCCGCACAGCGCCAGTAACGCTCTCGTTCTACTCGGCCTCGTCCAGCGCCGTCGCGACGAGACCGACCGCCGCCGTCGGGTCCGGGCCGAGCGGCGACCCGGCGACGAAGCTATCGGCGTACTCCAGCACGCCGGAAATCTTCTCCGCGGCCGACTCGGGCGTCCCGGCGATGCAGAAGGCGTCCACCATCGCGGGCGTCACTCGCTCGAAGGCCGCCGAGAAGTCGCCGGACTCGATGGCCTCGCCGATTTCCTCCGCGCGTTCGCGGTCGATGCCGTGCCTGTCGAGGACCGGCGGGGCCGCCCCGGCCGCGATGAACGCGACCGGCGGGCGCGCGGCCTCGCGGGCCGCGTCGGCGTCCTCGGCCACGCTGACGCTGGCGTAGGCCGCGAAGTCGAAGTCGTCTCGACCGCCCCGCGAGGCGGGTCGCTCGTCCACTCCTTCCTCGACCCGCTCGTCGGCCCACGCGAAGTCGTCGGGGTGGGAGGCGTTGACCAGCACGCCGTCGGCGTGCTTCGCCGCCATCCGAATCATGTGAGGACCCTGCGCGCCGACGTAGACCGGAACGTCGCTCACGGCCTCCGGGTAGTTGAGACCCGCGTCGGTCGCCCGAAAGGTGCCGTCGTGGTCCACGCGCTCGCCCGCCCAGAGCTTCTGAGAGACCTTCATCGCCTCCAGCACGCGCCGGAGCGGCCTGTCGCGCTCGAAGCCGAGATTCCGGAGCGTCGAGCGGTCGCCCGCCCCGAGACCGCAGACCGCCCGGCCGTCGCTGACTTCGTCGAGCGTGGCGACGCGCGAGGCCAGCGAGACCGGGTGCGTCTCGTAGGGGTTGGCGACGCCCGGTCCGAGTCGGAGGTCGTCGGTCGCGGCCGCGACCCTGTCGAGGACGACGAAGGGGTCGCGGTTGTTGTAGTGGCAACTCGCGAACAGGGTGTCGAACCCCGACTCCTCGGCCCGCTGGCCGGTTTCCACGAGGTCCGGAATCGGGTGTTCGGGCGTGAGTTCAATCCCGCGCAAACTCCCACCCCCTGAGCGCCTGCCGGACGAAGTCGCCGTCCACGTCGCGGTAGAGGTTGTCGCTCCCCTCGTGGTTTCCGAACTCCCAGTCGCGCACGACCGCGACCGGCAGGCCGTCGTCGCCCTCGCCGGTCACGAGGTTCGCGGCCGCGGCGAGTTCGTCCACCACCGCCTCGACAGTGACTTCGAGTTCGTGGCCGTCGCGGTCGGTCTCGCCCCGCCAGTCGCGCGACGCCGGGATGCCCGACCACCCGATGGCGACTCCGCGCTGGCCGTGGCGGAAGGGTCGCCCGGAGGTGTCGGTCACGACGACCGCGGGGTCGGATTCGAGGTTCTCCCGAATCCGGTCGGCGCTCTCGCTCGGACGTTCGGGGAGCAACAGTAAATCCGCGCCGCCATCGCCCACGTTCGACCGGTCGATGCCCGCGTTGACCCCGACGTGGCCGAACTTCGTGGCGGTCAGCAGGAACGGTGCCTCCATGATTATCTCGGTGCTCTCCTCCAGCACGGCCTGCGCGAACCGCGGGTCCTTCTGCTCGCCCGAAATCGCTTCGAGGCGCTCGGCGAGTTCCTTCGCTCTCGGTCCCGCCGGGAACTCCTCCAGGTCGGCGCGGCGGCCCTCGGCCTTCGAGACGACGGTGCTGGCGACCAGCAGTACGTCGTCGTCTCGGAGGTCGGCCCGCGCCTCTACGAGGGCCGCGAGGTCGTCGCCCGGCCGGACCTCGGGGAGTCCCGGCACCGCGAACACGTTCATGCGGTGGAGTTGGCGCGTTGTCGGTAAAAACCCGTCCGAAACGGGCAAACGAGACGACGAACGAGCGAGGGTATCGACCCCGACCTATCGCTCGGGATACTCGTCGGGGTCCGCGACTCGCTCGTCCTCCACGTACGCACGGACGTTCACCTCGCCCTCCAGAATCTCGACGGTCAGCATCGTCGCCACGTTGGCGGGGTCGGCGCCGGTCGCGCTCCCCGGGTTCAGGAACCGGATGCCCTCGATGTCGTCGTCCACGACCGCGTGGGTGTGGCCCGCCACCGCGATGCCCGGCCCGGTCAGTTCCTCGCTGACCGCCTCGGCGATGGTCTCCTCGTACTCCTCCTCCGTGGCGGCGGTGCCGTGGGTCACGACGAAGGTCGTGCCCGAAACCTCGACCGTGGCGACCGCCGGCAGGTCGAGCGAACGGGGGTCCATGTTCCCCGCGACAGCGGTGAAGTTCTCCCCCGCGAGGTCCGCGACGGTCTCGTAGGCCTCGGGACTGTCGAAGTCGCCCGCGTGGATGGTGTGGTCGGCCTCCCGAATCCGGTCGGCGACCCACTCGGGAATTCGGTCCGCGCGCGACGGGACGTGGGTGTCACTGACGATGGCGATTTCGACCATGCGGACCTGTTGAACCCCGGCGGGGAAAAGCGTGGAGGCGGTTCGGGACCGCATCGCACGCTCGACCGCGCATCGGGGCGTCCGACTCGCTCGCGCCGACGCCGACCTTTATCCCCGGCGCGGCCGTGACTGCCCACGGGGGAAAAGTGGGTAATGTTATCACAGGGGAGCAAGCTGACAGCGGTACTACTGGTAATCGCGATGCTCGGGTCGGGAGTCGCCGGCGCGACGCTCGGCGGGTCGCCCGCCGACGCGAAACCGCCGACCGCGGCGGCGACGACGCCGAGCGCGAGCGCACAGGACGGAAGCGGCGGCGAGCAGGTCGAGACGAGTTGCGGAGCGACCCCGCCGGAGAACGGGTCGGACCCCGACTCCGACGTCAAAGGCTGGGAGAACGGCATCTGGTACGACGAGTCCATCGACGTGAATCAGGGCGACGGGGTCCAGCAGGGCGAGCGCGAGCGAATCGTCTCGCGGACGATGGCCCGCGTCGAGGCGGTGCGGTGCATCGAGTTCAACCAGAGCGTGCCAGTCTCGGTCATCAGTCGAGAGGAGTTCCGCAACCGAGAGGCGAACCGGAACGCCTCCGAGGGACTCCGGAAGTTCGACAACGGGAAGTTCGAGGCGCTGTTCCTCGTCGGCGAGGACGAGGACTCCCTCGCGGTCCAGAGCGAGAACCGCGGGACCGGCGTCCTCGGGTACTACAGTCCGCAGCGCGACGAAATCGTGGTCATCGCCGAAAGCGCGGAGGACCTGCGCATCGACGAGTTGACTCTCGCACACGAATTGATGCACGCGTGGCAGGACGAGCAGTTCAACCTCTCGGGCGACGAGTTGCAGGGCGACTTTCGCGACGAGGTCAACGCGATAAGCGGTGTGGTCGAGGGCGACGCGAGTTACACCGAGACGCTCTACGAGCGCCAGTGCGGCGCGAACTGGCAGTGTCTCGACGCGCCCGAGCGAGGGGCGGGCGGCCAACTCGCCAACATCGGAGTCTACCTCCTGAAGTTCCAACCGTACAGCGACGGTCCCGCGTTCGTCCGCATGGTCCGGAACGTCGGCGGTTGGGACGCCGTCAACGCGCTGTACGAGGACTTGCCGGCGAGTACCGAGCAGGTCATCCACCCGCTCCGGTACCGGAGCGACCCGCCGACGAACGTGACGCTGAACGACACCGCGACCGGAAACTGGTCGCGCGTGCGAGCGCCCGACCGGCCCGGTTACGCCCGACTCGGCGAGGCCGCGGTGATGATGACGTTCGTCTACCCCTACTACCACAGTCAGGGCCAGACTCAGATCATCCCGGCGAACGAGTGGTTCGACTACAACCAGTCGGGCAACGTCAGCACGTTCGACCCGCTGAACTACGAGTCGAACTACTCGACCGGGTGGGACGGGGACCGACTCCACGTCTACGAGAACCGGAACGGGTCGTTCGGCTACGTCTGGAAACTCGCGTGGGACTCGCCCCAGAACGCCCAGCAGTTCGTGGAAGGCTACGAACGGGTGCTGAAGTACTGGGGCGCCCGGCAGGTCGGCCCGAACACGTGGCGCATCGCCGACGGGAAGTTCGCCGACGCGTTCTACGTGGACACCGACGGCCGGAACGTGACAATCGTGAACGCGCCGACCGTCGAGGGACTCTCGGAGGTCCGGCCCGAGGTCGGACCGGTCACGGTGACGAACGCGACGACGGAATCCGGCGACGCGAACGCGACGACGACCGAGGCCTGACTCGCCGCCGCCCTCTTTTTTGGCGCTCGGGACCGACGCGCCGGTATGGACGAGACGCACGTCGTGACCTGCTTCCTCCGGAATCGAGGCGAGGTGCTGCTCCTGCGTCGCTCCGAGGAAGTCGGCTCCTACCCCGGGAAGTGGGCCGGCGTCGCGGGCCACGCCGAGGGCGACCCGGACGCCGCGGCGCGCGCGGAAATCGCGGAGGAGACCGGCCTGCTCGACGCCTGCGCGCTCGCTCGGGAGGGCGTCACCTTCGAGTTCGAGGACGAAGCCCTCGGGACGCGGTGGGTCGTCCACCCCTACCTCTTCGACTGCGACCGCCGAGACGCCGAGACCGACTGGGAGAGCGCCGAGTCGGAGTGGGTCCACCCGACCGAAATCCGCCGGCGCGACACCGTCCCGAACCTCTGGGCGTCCTACTCGCGGGTCGCCCCGACCGTCCAACAGGTCGCCGACGACGCGGACCACGGGTCGGCGTATCTCTCGGTCCGGGCGCTCGAAGTCCTCCGCGACCGGGCGAGGTCGTTCGCAGAGCGCGCGTCGCGACGCGGCGCGAGCGACGACTGGCCCCGACTCGCGGCCGTCGCCGAGCGCTTGCTCGACGTCCGACCGAGCATGGCCGCGGTCGGCAACCGGGTGAACCGCGCGATGGCCGAGGCGGAGGGCGACCGGAGCGCGGCGGCCGTCGAACGGGCGGCCCGCGAGGGAATCGAGCGCGCCTATCGCGCGGACGAAGGGGCCGCCGAGAACGCCGCCGACGAAATTCGAGGCGACCGCGTCCTGACGCTCTCGCGGTCCGGCACCGTGCTGGACGCCCTGCCCGCTGCCCGGCGGGTGTTCGTCGCCGAGTCGCGTCCGGCACGTGAGGGCGTCGGCGTCGCCGAAGAACTGGCCGCGAACGGCGGGAACTCCGAGGGCTCCGGTCCCCGCGTGACGCTCCACACCGACGCCGCGATTTCGCACGTGCTGGCGACCGAGGACGTGGACGCCCTCGTCGTCGGTGCGGACGCGGTACTGCCTGACGGGCGCGTGGTGAACAAGACCGGGACGCGGGGCGCGGCGCTCGCGGCGAATCGAGAGGGCGTTCCGGTCTACGCCGTGGCCGCGAGCGACAAGGTCCGGACCGACGACGCGGTGCATCTGGAGGACGGCGACCCCGAAGCGGTCTACGACGGCGACGCCGGAATCGAGGCGCTGAACCCGACCTTCGACGTGACGCCCGCGAGCGCGGTTTCGGAGGTCATCACGGAGCGCGGCGCGTTGGACGAGCAGGGAGTCTCGGCCGTCGCGACCGAACTCCGGGAGCTTTCGGCGTGGCGCGACGGCGAGTGAGGCGTCCGTCGTCGTCCGACCGAATCCGCGGCGCGACGACGGTTCGATGCCCACTGCGTGAGCCTTTTTACGCCGCCCCGTCTACTCTCGCTCGGCGGCAGTGACGAGGGTTACCCCCACTGAGCCCCTTGTGACGAGGCCTTTCATCCGAGCCGCCTTCTGCGACCCGAAGATTCAACGGCTGAGGCGACCGACAGTGAGCCATGCAGGTACGACGCCTCGGCATTCACGAATCCGTCAGTGCGGTCTTTCCGCCCGAACGACTCCGCGACGCGCTCTCGGACGCGGACCCCGCAGTGCCGGTCGTCGGCGACGACG
Organism: Halorussus limi; assembly: GCF_023238205.1. Classification (NCBI taxonomy): domain Archaea; kingdom Methanobacteriati; phylum Methanobacteriota; class Halobacteria; order Halobacteriales; family Haladaptataceae; genus Halorussus; species Halorussus limi. Next base: position 1,695,117 of record NZ_CP096659.1, on the reverse strand, counting down.
AACTCGGCGACTGCGACGCGGTCGTGACCTTCGCGTACTCCGACGCGTTCCTCGACGCCGACCTCCGGTGGATTCACTCGATTCAGGCCGGGTACGACCGGTTCCCGCTCGACACCTTCGAGGAGCGGGGCGTCGCGCTGACCAACAGCACGGGCATCCACGACACCAGCGTCGGCGAGTTCGCGGTCGGACTGATGCTCTCGTTCGCGCGCCGCCTCCACACCTACGTCCGGAACCAACAGTCCCGGGAGTGGAGCCTCCCCGCGTGGGACGAACCGTTCACGCTCGACGGCGAGCGCCTTTGCGTCGTCGGTCTGGGCACGCTCGGGCAGGGAATCGCCGAACGCGCCGACGCGCTCGGCATGGAGGTCGTCGGCGTCCGGCGCTCGGGCGACCCGACCCCGCACACTCAAGCGGTCTACACGCCGGACGACCTCCGCGAGGCCGTCTCTGACGCCCGGTTCGTCGCGCTCGCGGTCCCGCTGACCGACGAGACCGAGGGACTGGTCGGTGCCGAGGAGTTCGACGCGATGCGCGAGGACGCCTACCTCGTCAACGTCGCCCGCGGGCCGGTCGTCGCGGAGGACGAACTGGTCGCCGCGCTCCGGGACGACGAGATTGCGGGCGCGGGTCTCGACGTGTTCGAGGAGGAACCGCTCCCCGACGACTCGCCGCTCTGGGACTTCGAGGAGGTACTCGTGACGCCCCACCGCGCCGCGGCCGAGCGGGACTACTACCGCCACATCGCCGGGTTAGTTCGGGAGAACGTCGAGCGCGTGACGGAGGGCGAGGAGATGACGAATCGCGTGGTGTGAGACGCGGAATCCGAACGGAAGTCGAGACGAGGGGTCCCGGCCGAGTTCACCCGCAGAACTCGACCGCCGCCTGCGTCACGATGTCGGCCACCTCGACCACCTCGTCGGTGTAGACGAATTCGCCCGCGCCGTGGATGTTCTCGCCGTCCGGGCCGACGATGACCGTCGGCAGACCCGCCCGGTCGCCCAGATAGTTGAAGTCGCCGACGCTGGCGAAGTAGCCGAGTGCGGGGTCCGCGCCGGTGACGCTCCGGGTCGCGCCCTGTAAGGCCCCGACGAGTTCGTGGTTCTCGTCGGTGACGTAAGGACCGTACTTGATGCCGGGGTCCGGGGCCTCGCGGAAACTGATTTCGACCTCGCTTTCGAGGTCCAAGTCCGCGACCGCCCGTTCGGCGTCGGCGCGCACGTCCGCCTCGCTCTCGCCGATGACGACGTGGCGGTCCACCATCAGGTGGGCGCGCTCGGGCACCGAGAGGGTCTGGCTCCCGGAGTTCAGCATGAGCGGGCAGACCGACCCCTCGCCCAACTTCTCGTGGCTCCCGACCTCGATTTCGGTCAGGCGCTCGGCGAGTCGGCCGGCGTCCACCAGCGCGCTGACGCCCTTGTGGGGTTGCGAACCGTGGGCCGCCTTCCCCTTGACCGTGATGTCGTAGAGGTAGCGCCCGCGCGCCCCGAGCAGGAGCGCGGGGTTGTCGAGGTCCTCTTGGGCGAGGATGGGACCCGGTTCGGTCACGATGGCGGCGTCGCATTCGTCGGTGATGCCGTCCCGGATGAGTCGGTCGGTGCCGAGGCCGTAGGGCCCTTCCTCGTCCACGACCGCAGTGAGGAGGACATCGCCGCGCAACTCGCCGTTCGCCTCGACTTCCGCGAGCGCCTCGAAGGCTTTCATCACCGCCGCGAGACCGCCCTTCATGTCGCAGGCGCCCTGCCCGTAGAGTTTGCCGTCCTCGATGCGGCCCGAGCAGGGGTCCTCCTCCCAGTCCTCGACCAGTTTCACGGTGTCCATGTGGGCGTTCAGCAGGAGCGTCGGCGCGTCGGGGTCGGAGCCTTCGAGCCGCGCGATTACGTTGTCGCCCTCGTACTCCGTAATCTCGGGTTCGCTGACGCGGTGGTACTCGGGGTCGAGGTCCCGGTCGTCCAGCCACTCGTAGACGAACTCCGCGAGGTCGTGTTCCTCGAAGTAGGGACTCGGAATCCGGACCATCTGCTGGAGCAGGTCGACGGTCTCGTCGGGGTCCACCGCGAGTTCGGGGCCGGCTTTCGCGTCGGCGTCGGCGCTCGTTCCGGTCTCAGTCATCGCTCGCACCTCCGACGTTCTCGTCGCCCACGCCGACGCTCTCGTCGGCGGCGCGCCCGACGTTCGGGTCGTACTCGTCCGAGGCGACGCCCGGCAGGGTGTCGAGGATGGCCTGCACGTCGGTTCCCTTGCGCTCGCCGCGGTACCAGTAGACGCTGAAGATGACGATTCCGACCGCCAGCCACGGCAGGTAGACCGCGAGCGTCGAGAGCGCCGCGAAGTCGAGCGCGACGAGCGCGCTCCAGTTGGCCGCCTGCGTCAGCAGGCCGACGGAACCCAGTCCCCCGACGGCGACCGGGAGGTAGAGCCACTTGCCGGGATTGAAACCGGCCGTCGCGGCCTTCTCGGGGTCGGTCGCGTAGAGATAGCCCGCGGCGACGGCGACGGAGGCGTACGCGATGAGGTAGCTGAACGTCGCGATGGCGAGCGCCTGATTCAGGCCCGCGCTCCAGAAGGTCAGACTCGCCGCGACGACGTACAGCGTCAGCAGCGACCAGTGGGGCGTGCCGAATCGGTCGCTGACCGCCGAGAACTTCGCGGGGAACACCTCGTCCCACGACCACGAGTAGGGCATCTTGATGCCCGCGGCCATCACCGCGTGGACCGACGAGGCGGTGGCGAGCAGGCCGCCGAAGGCGACGACGGCGGTGCCCGCGTCGCCGAGGAACGCCTCGGCGGCGGTAGCCAGCGGACGCGCAGAGTTCGCGAGCGTCGTGTAGTCGCCGACGACGCCGTAGATGACCGCCGCGGTCCAGACGTACAGCACGATGAGCACGAGCGTCCCGCCCGCCATCGCCAGCGGGAGGTTCCGCGAGGGGTTCTTGACCTCCGCGCCCATCTGCCCGGCGACGGCGATGCCGATGTAGGCGTAGAACAGCGGGACGGCGGCGGCGACGAACCCGTCGAAGCCGCCGGTGAAGAACGGCTGGTAGTTCGCCATATCGACGTTCGCCGTCCCCGGAATCACCAGCACCAGAATCGACAGCATCAGCACGCCGAAGATGACGTTCTGCGAGACGCTGTACCCCTTCGTCCCGACGAGGTTCACGAGGAAGAGGACGGTCAGCAGGGCGAACCCGGCGAGCGCGGGGTCCACCGAGGGGTAGAACACCTGCAGGTAGCTCCCGAATCCGATAGCGAGGACGGCGTCGGCGGCCATGTAGCCGAGCCACTTCGACCACGTCACGAGGAAGCCCGGAAGCCGACTTCCGAACGTCCGGGAGACGTAGGCGTACGACCCCGCGGCCGCCGGGAAGATGGTGGCCATCCAACTGTAGTTGATGGCGATGCTCATGGCGAGCAGACCCGAGAGGACGACCACGAGGATGACGCTCGGTCCGGTGGTCGCGCTCGCGGTGCCCAGCGTGACGAACAGTCCCGCGCCGAGGGTGCCCGCCACGACGGTACTCATCGCGGCCAGCGGTCCCATGTCGCGCGAGAGGCTCCTGTCGTCTCTCGATTGTGATGTCATACCCTATCATAGTCCGATAGGCCGGGAAAGCCCCCGTGCCTAGAATGGAAGGGTCCCGGAGAAGAGCCGATAGCGCTGACATTTCGGAGTCAGAGACGGGAGTACGGTCGTTTAGAACCTCGCCCGCTCGCGGTCCGCGTCACCGAGTGCGAGTCGGGAGAAATCGGAGAGAACGGGGCCGTCAGTCCTCGCCGAGGAGTTTCACTTCGGCCTTCCGGAGGTGTTCGAGCAGGGTCGCCTTCGAGATGTCGAGGTCGGCGGCGAGTTCGGTCGCCGAGACTTCGCGGGGCCACGTGTAGTAGCCCCGCTGGCGGGCGAGTTCGAAGACTTCGCGCTGGCGGGCCGAGAGCGCGTCGGTCCGGAACATCCCGCTCCCGGAGCGGGGAGCGGTGATGAGTTCGACCGCCACGTCGGCGTCCATCTCCTCGCGGACCGCGTCGATGCGCTCGTGGACCGCGTTCCGACTCCCGTCCACGATGACGGTCCAGTACTCCCGGCCGTCGTACATCCGGACCGGTTCGTCCGGAATGAACCCCCGCGAGACCAGCGCGTCGTTGATGCTGTTGTCCATGTCGTACCGGACCACGATGCCCCGACTCGCCGTGCCGGGTACCTGCGTGTCGGCGTCGGCGTGGGGGTCGGCGGTCTCCCAGACCGAGTCGGTCAACTCAGAGGCCCGTATCTCGGCGAGCAACTCGTCCACCTCGTCGGTCGAGTCGCCGTAGGCCGTGAATCGCCCGTTGGCCTTCCCGTCGATGCGGTGGACGCCGTGGCCGAGTAGACCGCCCGCGGCCCGGTCGGTCACCTCCAGCGTCCAGCAGTCGGGGTGCCAGATGTCGAGCGTGAGTCGCAGTCCACCCGTGTTATCCTGTACCATCCCTCAGTGGAGCGGACGAAATCCCCGCGTAAATAGCTGTCTTTCAGCCCCTCTCATAGACGGGGGTGAGCCTTTGGGCGAGTCGTCCGTGCCAAACCGTCATGGACCTCTACGACGCCTTCGACGCGCCGGTTCCCGCGGTCGTCCTCGCGGAGGGCGAGTTCGGAACCACCGAGGGCAAGACCGCGAACGGCGTAGTGATGCACGGCGAACTGTTCGAGGCGAAGGCGGTCGTGGATTCGACGCGGGCCGGGCGGACCGCCGCCGAGGTGCTCGGCCGCGAAGGCGTCCCGGACGTTCCCGTCGTCGCCTCGACCGAGGAAGCCCTCGACGCGGCCCCCGACGCCGAGGCGCTGGTAATCGGCGTCGCGCCCGCGGGCGGCGAACTCCCCGACGAGTGGGTCGCGGACATCAAACGAGCGATGCGGGCGGGATGCGACGTGGTCTCGGGTCTCCACACCTTCCTCTCGGAGGACTGCCAGTGGCGCGACATCGCCGACGAGTTCGGGGTCCGCCTGTTCGACGTGCGGAAACCGCCCGCCGAGGACGAGTTGCGAGTCGGCGACGGCCGGGTGGACGACCTCGACGCGACGGTCGTGCTGACGGTGGGCACCGACTGCGCGGTCGGCAAGCGCACGACCACCTTCGAACTCTACCGGGCGGCCAAAGCGGCCGGACTCGACGCGGGATGGGTCGCGACGGGCCAGACCGGCATCATGGTCGGCGCCCACCGCGGCGTCGTCGTCGACCGCGTGCCCGCCGACTTCACAGCGGGCGTTGTCGAGGATTTGGTCTGTTCGGTCGCCGAGGACTACGACGTCGTGTTCGTCGAGGGGCAGGCCGCGCTGACCCACCGCGCCTACTCGGGCGTCACGCTCTCGCTCCTCCACGGCGCGAACCCCGACGCCGTCGTGCTGGTGGACGACCCCCAACGCGAGGGCCGGGCCGACTTCGAGCGGTTCTCGGTCGCGGGCGTCGAGCGCGAGGCGGCCGCCGTCGAAGCGCTGGCGGACGGCGAGACCGAGGTCGCGGCGCTCTCGACGTGGGGCGACGCCGACGAACAGTCGGCCGCGTGGGGGCTTCCCGCCGGGAACGTCTACGACGAGGGCGGTCCGGAGCGACTCCTCGACGCCGTGTTGGACGCGGTCTGAGTCGTCTGATTCTGTCTCTCAGTTCGAAGCGGACAGTACTGCTCGCGTCGTCCGAATCAGAGCCGAGTAACGTGGCTACTCGACGTCGCTGTCCGAGATACTCACGTCGCCGGCGTCGATGTCGAACGCGAAGTACGACCTCGCTCGCTGGAGATACGCCGTCGCGAGATAGCCCGGTGGTCGCGTCGTGTGTCGGGCGTGGTACTCGTCCATTTGCCGGCGTACGCGGTTTCGCGCGAGCGTGACGAACGAGTCCGTCGTCTCGGGGACGGGGTCACAGACCGCGTACCGGCCGGAGTCGCGCACCCGGTCGACGATTCGCTGGTGGGGCGCGTCGAGGTCGCTGTAGACGAGCGGATACAGGTGCGAGGCTCGGTTCTCGGAGAGTGTTACGGGTTCGAAGTCGATAGTCGTCCTCTCGGTTCCGCGACACTCGGAGGACGGAGACGACGGTGACGACTCCGACGGTATCGGGGACTGTACTCCCGTGGTACAGCCGGTAAACGCGGTAGCGAGACCTGCCACCCCGACGCGGAGGAGTTCACGACGAGACGCATCACTCACGATATCCGACACGTGCGGCCGGGCCGTAATATGCCTTCCGTCCCCGCTATCTCTCCTTCTCGGGCGCCATCCCGGCGTGGTCGTCGGCTTCCCGGACGCGCCACATCCGCGCCCGGAGGTCGTCGGGCATCGCGGGCACGTCGAGGTCGGGGACGCGGTCGAGTTCGTCGGCCGGGACCGGGAACTGCCTGAGGTCCTTGTGGAGCGCGATACCGGCGTACGCGCCGTCGCCGAGCGAGACGGGCGTCTGGTTCTGGCCGTGGGTCACGTCGCCGACCGCGTAGACCCCCGCGACGCTGGTCTCGCGGTCGTCGTCCACCGCGATGGCCCCGTCCTCCCGGAGGTCACACCCGAGGTCGGCGGCGAGTTCGTTGTTGTACTCCTTGCCGTAGACCGCGAACCCGCCGCCGTACTCGCGGGTGTGGCCGTCGGCGAACTCCAGTCCGCCGAGCCACGGGTCGTCGTCGCTCCCTCGTCGTTCGTCGCCGCTCCCGCGGTCGGGGTTCTCCTCGGCGAACGCGTGGTCCACGCGGTCTTCGACCACTTCGACGGGGTGGGCCTCGACCTGCGCGGCCGCGTCGTCTCCCCACGTCGGGTCGGCGTCGTTCAGCAGGAGGTCCACGTCGTCGGTGAAGTTCAGGAGCATCATCGCCATCCCGGCCGCGTGGTCGTCGTGACCGAGGACGAACACGGGTTCGTCGCCGAGCGTGTAGGCGTCGCAGTGCAGACAGTAGTGGAGGCCCCTGCCGGTGAACTCCCGCAGACCTCGGACGTTGGGGGGCGTGTCGGTGAACCCGGTGGCGAACACGACGCGGTCGGCCCGGAGCGCCACGCTCTCGCCGGTCACGCGGAACCGGGTGTCGTCGCTCTCGTTCTCGAAGTCGGTTTCGGCGTCGTCGCCCTCGGCTCGCGCCACGTCGCGCACGTCGTCCCGGTAGTAGTCCGCGCCGTACTCCTCGAGTTGGTCGATGGCGAGTTCCGTAATCTCGCCGCCCGACGCGTCCTCGGAGACGCCCAGCAGGTTGTGGACCGACGCGACCGACTCGTAGCGGCCGCCCTCGCGGTCGACCATCGCGGTCCGGTGGCCCAGTCGGGTCGCGTAGAGCGCGGTGGTGAGTCCCGCCGGCCCGCCGCCGACGACGACCACCTCGTAGGCCGGAGTCTGAGTCATTGTCCGCAGTACGGGCGTGGGCGTGTTCCGACTTGGGGCCGCGCCGCGCGGCGGTCCGCCAGTCTCGGCGGCCGAACTCTGCGGGTCGGCTATCAGGTCGTCGTCGGACACGAAAATGTTTCTTTAAGGCCCCTATATATGTGTCTCGGACAGATATTTCTTTCCCGAGGCGGGCGCTCGCTTCGACGACCGGCCCGGCACGCGCCAGCGACGCATCCGACCCAGCACACGCCGGCGACGCCTCCGAACCGGCGCGTGCGGGAACGGCCTCGGGTCTACGAGAAGAACTTCAGCAGGTCGTCGCGCTTGGCCTCGTGGAGGTGGTCCTTGACCGCCTCGTTGAGCGCGTCCACGTTCCCGCGCTTCGCGCTAATCGGCGCGATGGTGTCCTGCCACTGCTTCCACGGCGGGTGCAGTCCCAACCGGTCGCAGAGTTCGTCCAGGCGCTCGTCCTGGTCGTCGACCTTGTCCATCTTGTTGACCGCGACGACGGTCGGGATGCCCACGTCCCGGAGGAAGTAGAACATCTCCACGTCGTAGGGCACCTCGTCCTCGCCCGAGTGACGGTCGATGATGTCCACCGCGCTCTTGCCGTCCACGACGAGGACCCCGACCAGAATCTTGTCGGCGTTCTCCTCGATGTAGCGCACGATGTTCGTCTTTATCTGCTCGCGCTGTTCCTCGGGCACGCCGGACATGAAGCCGAACCCCGGCAGGTCGGTCAGCACGAAGTCCTCGCTGGTCCAGTCGTAGTGGTTGGGCGACCGCGTGACGCCGGGTTTGCTCCCCGTGTCGAAGGTGTGGCCGGTAATCTCGCGCATCAGCGTGGACTTGCCGACGTTCGACCGGCCGACGAAGACGACTTCGGCGTCGCGGCCCGGGCGACTCTCGAACATAGGTTTTGTTGCCGGTCACGGGGTTTAACGGGCGTGGTTCCCGCGGCCCCGAGTCCGGCGACCCGCGGCCGACGCGCGAAACCCGGTCTCCGTCCGTGTGCCGCGGCTTATTTACACTCACCGTACCATCTCCGAACACATGCGGCTCGTGCAGGTTTCGATTCCGGCGGGCAAGCGAGAGTTGGTCTCGAACGTCCTCGAAGAGGAGGGCGTCGACTACATGCTGACCGACGAGACCAGCGGCCGGGAGTACACCGCCATCGCGTACTTCCCGCTGCCGACCAGCGCCGTCCAGCCGATTCTCGACAAGTTGCAGGACGCCGGACTCGGCGAGGACCCTCACGCGGTCATCATCGACGCCGAGACCGACACCTCCCGCCAGTATCAGGAACTCGAACAGCGATTCGCCGAGGAGAACGACAACCCCTCGACCATCGCCCGCGAGGAGATTCGGACCGAGGCCCGCGAGATGACCCCGGAGTTCCCGACGTTCGTGGCGATGACCGTCATCAGTTCGGTAGTCGCCACCGCGGGGATGCTGCTCGACTCCCCGGCGGTCGTCGTCGGGTCGATGGTCATCGCGCCGCTCATCGGCCCGGCGATGGGCGCGAGCGTCGGCACCGTCCTCGGCGACCGCCAACTGTTCCGCCGAGGGGTCAAGTACCAGTTCATCGGCGGTTTCGCGGCCATCGCGGCCGCGGCCGTCTTCGCGGTTATCGTGCGCTACGGCCTGTTGATTCCGCCGGGAACAGACGTTCTCGACATCTCGCAGGTAAGCGGGCGACTCACGCCCGACTTCCTCTCGCTCGCGGTCGCCATCGGCGCGGGCGCGGCGGGCGTCCTGAGCCTCGCCTCCGGCGTCTCGGTCGCCATCGTCGGCGTGATGATCGCCGCGGCGCTCGTCCCGCCCGCCGCCGCGGTCGGCATCGCCATCGCGTGGCAACAGCCGCTCGCGGCGGTCAGTTCGCTGGTCCTCGTCCTCGTCAACATCCTCTCCATCAACCTCGCCGGACTGGTCGTCCTCTGGTATCTGGGCTACCGGCCGAAAAACTGGTTCACTCGGAACGAGACCCGGACGGCGCTGTTCAAGCGCATCGGCGTCCTCGTCCTCCTCATCGGCCTGCTGTCGCTGTTCCTCGGCGGCGTCACCTTCACCAGCATCCAGAACGCCACCTTCCAGAATCAGGCCCAAGAAGAGGTAGAGAGCGTCATCGGCGAGACGGGGTCGCCCTACGAGGACGCCCGACTCTTCGGCACGGAGTTCAAGGCGGGCAGTAGCCTCCCGTTCGACCGGTCGCGCCGGGTGGTCGTCACCGTCGGCAAACCGCCGGGCGAACGGTATCCCGGCCTCGCGGAACTGTTGAGCGAGCGCATCAACCGCAACACCGGTCACGAGATAGACGTGCAAGTTCGGTACGTCGAGTACGACGACGACGACCCCGACACGCGGTCTGGGGAACGAGCGCCCGAGGGATAGGTCAAACCGTCGTTTCACTCATACAGAGCTTTTTGCCGACCGGCGGCGTACCGAGTGTCGATGTCGCGGAAACTACTCGCAACGGTGGGGGTCGCGCTCCTGCTGGTGACGGCCGGATGCGCCGGCAGTCTCGACCCGGCGGCGAGCGCGAACGCACAGACGGACCAGACCAACCAGACCGACAGCAGCGGCGAGACCATCGCCGTCTCGGCGTCCGGACAGGCCGAGGCCGAACCCGACCAAGCGGTGCTACAGGTCGCGGTCCTCGCCAGCGGCGACGACGCGAACGCGGTCCGGGAGCGACTCGCCCAGAACGCGACGCGGATGCAGCGAGCGCTCCGGAACGCCGGCGTCGCCGAGGACCAGATTCGGACGGTGCAGTACGGCATCGACCAGCAGTACCGCGAGGAAGACGGTGAACGGCGACCCGTCGGATTCCAAGGCGTCCACGCCTTCGAGATTACCCTCTCGAACGTGAGTCGCGCCGGGCCCGTCATCGACGCGGCGGTGTCGAACGGGGCCGACCGAGTCGACAGCGTCCAACTCACGCTCTCGGAGGAGCGCCGCCGAGAGGTCCGGGCCGACGCGCTCCGGAACGCGATGGAGAACGCTCGCGCCGACGCCGGCGTCCTCGCCGAGAGCGCGAACCTGACCGTCACGGGCGTCCACACCGTCTCGACCGGCGACGTCGGCTTCAGTCCCGTCAGGGCCGAAGCGCTGACCGCCCAGTCGGCGGACGCCGGAACGCAGATCGAGTCCGGTCCCGTCACCGTCACCGCGCAGGTGTCGGTGACGTACAACGCGACCGGGTAGCCCGGTTCGCTCTGTCGCGCGTCGCGGCCTGAATCCTTTTCCTCCGGAATACCGTGGCTTCTCTGTGCGCCTCATCCACGTTCTGATTCCGGCCGAGCGGCGGGGCCCGATTCTGGGCGCGCTCGACTCGAAGGAGATAGACTACGCCGTCCTCGAAACCGACGACCGGACGAGCGAGGAGGTGATGGTCGAGTTTCCGCTCCCGAGCGACGGCGTCGGCGACGTGATGGACGCGCTCGAAGACGCGGGACTCGAAGAGGACGAGTACACCGTCATGGCCACGGCCGAGACCGCCTCGACGCCGAACATGGAGCGGTTGCAGAACCGATACGCCGACGACTTCGACCCGCTGACCCGGAAGGAACTCCGGTCGAAGGTGCGAGACATGGCCCACGACCGGAACTCGTTCGTCTGGATGATATTCCTGAGCGCCATCATCGCCACCGCGGGGCTACTGCTCGACTCCCCGGCCATCGTCGTGGGGTCGATGGTCATCGCGCCGATGGTCGGACCGGTCCTGACCGCGAGCACGGGAGCGGTCACGGGCGACCGGCGCATGCTCGTGGACAGCATCAAGATGCAGGCGCTCGGGTTGGTCGTCGCCACCGTCAGTTCGCTGGCGTTCGGCTACCTCCTCAAGTCCTTCTCGTTCGTGCCGCAGTTGCAGATTACGGCGCTCGCTCAAATCAGTTCGCGCGTCGCGCCGAGTCTGCTCACGGTCGCGGTCGGCCTCGCCGCGGGGAGCGCCTCGGCGTTCGGCGTGACGACGAAGGGACCGACCTCGCTCATCGGCGTGATGATAGCCGCGGCGCTGATTCCCGCGGCCGCGACGACCGGCGTCGCCGTCATCTGGGGGTTCCCGGTCGTCGCGGCCGGGTCGCTGGTCCTGCTGCTCGTCTCGCTGGTCGGCATCAACGTCGCCGCGTTCGCCACGCTCTGGTATCTGGGCTACCGGCCGAACGGCTTCGACCGGAAGCTCTGGGCGGCCGAGAGTCGCAGGGAGGCCGCGATTCTCGCGGTCTCGGTGCTGGCGATTCTCCTCGTCGTCGTCGGGGCGAGTTACGGCACCTACCAGCAGATTACCTACCAGCGGACCATCAATCAGGAGGTGAGTTCGGTCCTCGACAACTCGGCGTACAACAACCTCACCTACGTCTCGACCAACACCGAGTACGCGTTCACCGCCGGGCAGTTGGAGACCGAGTCCGTGACGGTCACGGTCAGTCGCACGTCCGACCGCGAGTACCCGCAACTGGCGACCCGGCTTCAGCGGCGCATCGACGCCGCGACCGCTCAGAACCCCTCGGTCCGGGTCCACTTCGTGGACTACGAGGTCGCCAACTCGTCGCAGGCGTCGCTTTCGGGGCCGCGTTCGGAGACGCTACCGTCCCGAGACTCGACGCTCAGACGTTCTATCGGAGGACTCGGTGCGTCCTACTCGCCGTCCTCGAAGGGGAGTTCCGGTTCGTAGCCGGTCGCGTCGACCGCGGCATCCAACACCTCGTCGACGTTCTCACCGCTCTCGACGCTCATGTACGCGTCGGCCTCCACGTCGGTCGAGAGGTCCGACTTGTTGCAGACCGTCAGCACGTCCACGTCGCCGAATCGCTCGGCGAGGGCGTCCCGGAGTTCGAGTTGCGCGTCGAGGGGGTAGCCGCAGTAACCGCTCGCGTCGACGACGAAGACGATGGCGTCCGCGAGGTGAGTCAGCGCGGAGACCGCCTGATTCTCGATGTCGTTGCGCTCGTCCTCCGGGCGGTCAAGCAGGCCCGGCGTGTCCACGATTTGGTACCGGATGTGGTCCTTCTCGAAGTGACCGACGCGGACGCCCTTGGTCGTGAAGGGGTACTCCGCGATTTCGTTCCGGGCGTTCGTGACCGAGTTGACGAACGACGACTTGCCGACGTTGGGGTAGCCCGCGACCACGATGGTCGGTTCGTCGGGGTCGATTTCGGGGAGTCGCCGGAGGTCCTGGTGGGCCTGTCCGACCCGGAGGAGGTCGTCCTCGACCTCCTCGACGATGTCCGCGAGGCGGGCGAACCCCTGCTTGCGAATCTTGCGGTCGGCGTCGGCGTCGCCCGTGAGTTTGCCCTGATACTCCCGGCCGATGTTGTGGGTCTTGCGACTGGCCCACTGGATTTCCGACAGGCTCTGGCGCAGTTCGTCCACGTCCACGATGGCGTCGGCGAGTTCGTAGTAGAACGGGTGGACCTCGTCGAAGTCGGGCCACTCCGCGGCGACGTTCTGGAGGTTGTCGCTCAGGATGTTGGAGGCGGTCTGGAGCATCGACTGCTGGGCCTCCGCGCCGCTCTTGGCCCGTCCGGCCCGCGCGGCCCGCGAAAACGCCTTGTCGATGAGTTCCTCCGACGTGGGTGTCGTCGGTAGGCTCTCGAAAATCATAGAGATAGATAGGGTCTCGTGGGCTTAAAAGGGCGTCCATACGAGCGTGTGCGAACTACCGAAATCCGGCGTTCCGGCCGCGCGACAGAACGAGCGAGACGTACTCCCACCGCTGTCCGGCAGTGGAATGCGGTGAGCACTCTCCGTTCGACCACCCACGTTGAAGTACCATCTTGTTTTACAACTCGATAATGAATGGCGGAGAAGACTCTACTCGGACCGACACTCGAACTCCGGCCCCGGTCGAGAAACCGGTCGCGCTGACCGTCGCGGGGAGCGATTCGGGCGGCGGCGCCGGCGTACAGGCCGACCTGAAGACCATCGAGGCCCACGACGCCTTCGGAACGAGCGCCGTCACTGCGGTCACGGCCCAGCACACGCGCGGCGTCGAGTCCACCCACGTCCTGCCCGCCGCGGAAGTCGCGGCCCAACTCGACGCCGTGACCGACGACTTCGACGTGCGGGCCGCAAAGACCGGGATGCTCGCCACCGCGGAAATAGTGGAACTCGTCGCCGACCGCGCGGCCGCGGCCGACTTCCCGGTCGTCGTGGACCCCGTGATGGTCGCCACGTCCGGCGACCGACTGCTCGACGCCGCGGCCGAGGACGCCTACGCGGACCTCGTGAGCGAGGCCACGCTCGTGACGCCCAACGCCGACGAGGCCGCCGTGCTGACCGGCGTGGAAGTCGGTGGCCGAGAATGCGCCGTCGAGGTGGGCGAGCGCCTGCTCGCGACAGGTGCGGATGCCGCGCTCGTGACGGGCGGGCACGTCCCCGACCCCTCCGAAGGGCCAGGTGAGACGGTCCGGGACATGCTGGTGACGCCCGACGGGACCCGGACCTTCGAGCGCCCCCGAATCGACACCGACGCGACCCACGGGTCGGGGTGCGCGCTCTCGGCCGCGATTGCGGCCCGACTGGCGCGCGGCGAGTCGGTTCCGGAGGCGGTCGAAGCGAGCGCGGCGTTCGCGGCGCGCGCAGTCCGGTACCACCTCGACGTGGGCGAGGGGCCGGGCGCGGTGCACCACGCTGTCGAGGTGCGAAACCGCGCCGCGCGGGAGGCGACCGCCGAGGCGGTCCGCGGGGTCGTCCGGGAGTTCGTGGAGGCCGACGTGTCGGCGCTCGTCCCCGAGGTCGGAACGAACGTCGTCGGCGCGACGCCCTACGCCGAGTCGGTCGGCGAGACGGCGGCCGTGGAGGGCCGAATCACCCGAACGTTCTCCGGCGTGAAACCCAACCGCGACGTGCGCTTCGGCGCGTCGAGCCACGTCGCGCGCTTCCTGCTCGCCTGCCGGGAGTTCGACCCCGACCTGCGATTCGCCGCGAACTGCCGGTTCGATTCAGACGTGGCGGCCGCGCTGGAGCGTCTGAACTGGCCGGTCGCGGAGTACGACCGGGGGTCGGAACCGGAGGGCGTGAAAGAGCGGGAGGGGTCCACGATGCAGTGGGGCGCGCGGCGGGCGTTCGAGGCGGCGAGGTCGGCGGACGGCGAGTCGTCGGGCGACGGAACCCCCGTCGCGGTCGTGGACCGAGGCGAGGTCGGGAAGGAGGCGATGACCAAGGTCGTCGCGCGGGACGGCGAGGAACTGGCCGAGCGAGTGCTGGCGCTGTCGGAGGCGCTCTGAGCGTCGGGGGTCGCACCGACCGCATCACTGTTAGGAACGGACGCCCAACTCCGAACGTGACCGACGCTGACGCGGACTCGGAACTCCGGTCGCTCGTCGCCGACCTGCACGTCCACCTCGAAGCGACCGCGGAGTTGCCCGTCGAGACGCGAGCGAGCCAGTGGCTCGGCGAGGCCGAGGCGGTCTGCGAGGACGCCGTGGGACCGGACGTTCCGGAGGCGGTCGTCGAGAAGCGCGTCGAGCAGGTCGGGATGCTCCTCTCGAACGTCGAGCGAACGGGAAGCGAGGCCGCCGACGAGCGAGTCGCGGCGGCCCGCGAACTGGTCGAAGAAATCGAGTCGCGACTCTAGGCCGCCTGCTGCATCATCTGGCGGCAGGACTCGGCGCAGTCGTCCAGCACGTCGGCGCAGACCTGACAGTGGTCGTGGTCGTGGCGGCGACACTCCTCGGCGCACTCCTCGCAGGCCCCGGCGCAGGCCTCCGCGAGTTCGTCGCTGTAGTTGGAGTTGCGCGCCATGAACCGCGCGTGTTCGCTGGCGAGGTCGGCCACGTCCCGACAGAGTCGGATGCACTTGGCCATGTCCATGTCCTCGTCGAGACACTCGTCGGCGCACCACTCGCAGGCCTGCATCGCTTCGAGGCAGTTGTCCATGCACTCTTCTTCGGCGTCGCTCAGGTTGAGTTCTGCTAGTGCCATCGCATCGAAACGACACGGTAGCGACCGCCTTACGCTCGGTGGCTAAAAATCTGAGGCTGCGTTCGCTGGTCTCGCACCGGGTCGGCGCTCACGCTCCCATCTCGGACCCCATCTCCGCGGGGTTCATCATCCCCTCCTTGACGCCGAAGTGGATGAGGAGGAGGTTGACGGGGTAGGCCGCGAGCAGCCCCATCGTGAGCGAGAAGACCAGACTGGTCCAGAACAGCACGTCGCCGAGTCCGGCCTCGCCCGCGAGCCAGATGTCGGTGCTGATGGCGACGATTTCCATCACGGTGATGCTCGCGGTCTCCGAGTAGAAAGCGTCCCAGAGCGCCTCGCGCAGACCGATGCCCTCCTGCATCAGCGGCCCGACCGTCAGCAGGTAGCCGAAGAGGTACGCCAGCGCGAAGGTGAGGACGACGGTCCCGGTCGTCTTGAACGCCAAGAGACCGACGGCCACGGAGACGCCCAGCACCTCGCCGGTGCCACACCCCGAGTAGCAGTGACTGACCGACCGGAACCCCTTGCGCCAGAACGAGTCGTGGTCGATTTGGGTCCGGCCCGAGTACCAGTAGCCCACGAGACCGAGCGGTCCGGAGTACAGCACCGTGAAGCCCCAGACGAACTTCATGAGGCTCTTGAGTTCCGAGTTGTTCTTCCAGAGGTCCCAGACGAGGACGCCCAACGAAACCGCGACCAGCGCGCCCCACGCCGTGAGATACGTCGGGTTCGTCAGCACGTTCTGTAGCGCCTGTTGGATTCCCATGTCCGAAGGGACGGGCTTCAGGCTTTACGGGATTGTGGCTAAAACGCAATTCCGTCGCGGCGTCGGTGGGCCATCGATTTCCGAGGTTCACCCACTCATCGGTCTTGGTTTCGAAACTCGATGCCGAAACGAATCCACAATCGAAGGGGAAAGTCCGAAAAGGGACGACCCGCTAGAGGAGACTATGACGAAACAGATAACCGTCGAAGGCATGAGCTGTGGCGGCTGCGAGGAGACCGTCGAGAACGCGCTCCGCGACGTACCGGGCGTCGAAGACGCCGAGGCGGACAACGAGTCCGACAGCGTCACCGTCGAGGGCGAGGCGTCGGACGAGGACCTCGCGGCGGCCGTCGAGGACGCGGGCTACACGGCGAAGGTCTGAGATTCGGCGCCGATTTCGACCTTCCGCGACCCAACCGTAGGTGCGACCGACGACTAGTTTTTGTTCGCCGACGCGACGCTTCGGAAGCGACGGCTGCGGTCCGCTCGTCGACCGCCCGAACCCGCACCGTTTTAGTCGCCGACGCCCCTCCAACTCGACTATGACTCTACCCGCACGGACCCTCCGGGGAGGTGGCCGCCGTGTCCCGACCTGACGGCGAGGTCGGGGGCATCGTCGGCGAGTTCTTCTCGCTCAAGGACGAGACCGACGCCGACTATCTCGTGATGCAGGTCGGGGACTTCTACGAGTTCTTCGGCGACGACGCCGAGGAGGTCTCGGACCTGCTCGACCTGAAGGTCTCCCAGAAGTCCTCTCACGGGTCGAACTACCCGATGGCCGGCGTCCCGGTGGACAAACTCACGCCCCACCTCAAGCAGTTGGTCGAGCGGGGCTACCGGGTCGCGGTGGCCGACCAGCACGAGACCGCCGACGGTCACGCTCGCGAAATCACCCGCGTCGTGACCCCCGGCACCCTGCTGGAGACGACCGACGCCGACGCCCAGTACCTCGCCGGGGTCGTCCGGGCGGACGACGAGCGCTACGGACTGGCGTTCGCCGACGTGACCACGGGCCGGTTCTCGGTCACGGCAGTCGAGGAGTCGGACCCCGACGCGGCGAGCGACCGCGCGTTCACCGAACTCTACCGGTTCGACCCCGTCGAAATCCTGCCCGGCCCGGAGGTCCGCAACGACGACGCCTTCCTCGACCGGGTGCGCGAGCGCACCGACGCGACGCTCACGCTCCACCGCGCCGACGCCTTCGCCCCCGGACGGGCGACCCACGAGACGAAAGAGCAGTTCGGCGACGAGACGCTGGCGAGCATCGGCTTGGCCGACGGCGGGACGGGCGCGAGCGGTCGCGGCGACAGACCCCAGATTCAGGCGGCGGGCGCGCTCCTCTCGTACGTCGCCGAGACCGGCACGGGCGTGAAATCCTCGATGACCCGACTCCAGAGCTACGAGGGCGACGACCACGTCTCGCTCGACGCGACGACCCAGCGCAACCTCGAACTCACCGAGACGATGCAGGGCGACCGGGACGGGTCGCTGTTCGCGACCATCGACCACACCGCGACGAGTCCGGGCAAGCGACTCCTGAAGGAGTGGCTCCAGCGGCCCCGGCGGGACGTGCCGACGCTCCGTCAACGCGCCGACGGCGTGGCCGCATTCGCGAACTCGGCGCTCGCCCGCGAGACGGTGCGCGAGACGCTGGAGGGTGCCTACGACCTCGAACGACTGGCGAGCAAGGCGGCCCACGGGAGCGCGGACGCCCGCGACCTCCTGCGGGTGCGCGAGACGCTGGCGCTCCTGCCCGAAGTCGCCGACGCCGTGGCGAGCGACCCGACGCTGGCCGACTCGCCGCTCGCGGAGGTCGCGTCTCGCCCCGATCGCGAGGCGGCCGCCGACCTCTGCGAGGAGTTAGACGCGATCGTGGAGGACCCGCCGGGAACCGTCACCGAGGGCGGTCTCTTCCGGCGCGGCCACGACGAGGAGTTGGACGACCTCATCGAGCGCCACGAGGAGGCCGAGGAGTGGATAGCGACCCTCGACGACCGCGAGAAGCGCGAGACCGGAATCACCCACCTGCAGGTTGACCGCAACAAGACCGACGGCTACTACATCCAAGTCGGCAACTCCGAGACCGGGAAGGTGCCCGACCGCTACGACCGACTCAAGAGCCTGAAGAACTCCGAGCGCTACACCACCGACGAATTGAACGAGCGCGAGCGACAGATTCTCCGTCTCGAAGAGCGGCGGGGAGAGTTGGAGTACGAACTGTTTGCCGAGTTGCGCGGGCGAGTCGCGGAAGCGGCCGACCTCCTCCAGTCGGTCGGTCGCGCTCTCGCGGAACTCGACGCGCTGGCCTCGCTGGCGGTCCACGCCGTCGAGAACGACTGGGTCCGTCCGACCCTGCGCGAGACGGGGGACCTCGACATCGAGGCGGGGCGCCATCCCGTCGTGGAGCGAACGACCGAGTTCGTCCCCAACGATTTGCGGATGAGCGAGGACAGGCAGTTCTTGGTCGTCACGGGGCCGAACATGTCGGGGAAGTCGACCTACATGCGACAGGTCGCGCTGATAACCCTGCTCGCCCAAATCGGAAGCTTCGTCCCTGCGGCGGCCGCCGAAATCGGCGTCGTGGACGGTATCTACACCCGGGTCGGCGCGCTGGACGAACTCGCGCAGGGCCGGTCCACCTTCATGGTCGAGATGCAGGAGTTGAGCAACATCCTCCACTCAGCGACCGACGAGTCGCTGGTGATTCTGGACGAGGTCGGCCGGGGAACCGCGACGTACGACGGCATCTCCATCGCGTGGGCCGCGACGGAGTACCTCCACAACGAGATTCGCGCCAAGACGCTCTTTGCCACCCACTACCACGAACTCACGACGCTCGCGGACCACCTCGACCGCGTGGAGAACGTCCACGTCGCCGCGGACGAGTCGGACGGCGACGTGACCTTCCTCCGGACCGTCGAAGACGGGCCGACCGACCGCTCGTACGGCATCCACGTCGCGGACCTCGCGGGCGTGCCCGACCCGGTGGTCGAGCGCTCGCAGGGCGTGTTGGAGAAACTCCGGGCCGACGAGGCCATCGAGACCAAGGGCGGGAGTTCCGGCGGGACGAAACAGGTCGTCTTCGACGTTGGAAGCGGCGAGTTGAAGTCCGGAGGACCCGAGGAGCGCGGAACTGGCGAGCGCCAGACCGGCGAACGGGGAAGCGACGGATTCGGGTCCGAGCAGCGCGGAACCGGCGGATGTCCCGAGGCGGGGGCCAACGCCGACGCCGTCCGCGAGAAGTTCGGCGAGGACGCCGAGGACGTGTTGGCGGAAATCGCCGACCTCTCGGTCAGCGACACCGCGCCGGTGGAACTCCTGAACCGAGCGCAGGAGTGGCAGGAGCGACTGGACGGCGAGTGAGCGCCGCGGCGGACGCGAGCGTCACCGGATTGACCTGCGGCGTCTGGCGAGGCGAACCATTTTTCCCCTGTTTCCGCGAAACTCGAATCGAATGGCAGACGGCAGTCCGGACGAGACGACCCCCGAACGCGAGTGGGTGGACCCGCCCGAGTCGTTCGTCGCGAACGCGAACGTGACGGCGGCCGACCGCGACGCGTTCCGGGAGGCGGGGTGGCCCGAGTGCTGGCGACGGCCCGCGGACCTGCTGGACTGGGACCGCGGATTCGACGCGGTGCTGGACGACTCCGAGGAGGGGCCGACCCGCTGGTTCCCCGGCGGGCGACTCAACGCGGCGCACAACTGCGTGGACCGGCACGTCGCGGCCGGGCGCGGCGACGAGACGGCGGTCGCGTGGGAGGGGAAACTCGGCGAGAGTCGGACGTACACCTACGGCGAACTCGCCGACGAGGTGAACGCCTTCGCGGCGGCGCTGCGCGAGTTGGGCGTCGAAGCGGGCGACGTGGTGACGCTCTACCTGCCGATGATTCCCGAGTTGCCCGTCGCGATGCTCGCCTGCGCTCGCATCGGCGCACCCCACTCGGTCGTGTTCGCGGGCTTCTCGGCCGACGCGCTGGCGACTCGGCTCTCCGGGGCCGACTCGCAGTTTCTGGTGACGTGCGACGGCTACTACCGGCGCGGGGCCGCGCTCGACCTGAAGCGGCGGGCCGACAACGCCTGCGTCTCGGTCGACCACGCGGTCGAACAGGTCGTGGTCAACCGCCTCGACGACGAGCGCGCGGCCGGCGACCACCACGTCTACGCCGACCTCGTCGCCGACCACGAGGGCGCGACGGTCGAACCGGTCGCCCGCGAGGCCGACGACCTGCTCTTTCTCATCTACACCTCCGGAACGACCGGCGAACCGACGCTGGTCCGCCACACCACCGGCGGCTACCTCACTCACGTCGCGTGGACCGGCCACGCGGTCCTCGACTTGGGTCCCGACGACACCCACTGGTGTTCGGCCGACGTGGGGTGGATTACCGGCCACTCCTACGCGGTGTACGGGCCGCTCGCGCTCGGGGCGACGACCGTGCTGTACGAGGGGACGCCGGACCACCCCGAGACCGACCGCCTCTGGGAGATAATCGAGCGCAACGGCGTCGACGTGTTCTACACCGCGCCCACCTCCATCCGGGCGTTCATGAAGTGGGGCGAGGAGCATCCCGAGCGTCACGACCTCTCGTCGCTGCGCCTGCTGGGCACGGTCGGCGAACCCATCGACGCGACGGCGTGGCACTGGTACCGCGACCACGTCGGCGACGGCGAGTGCCCGGTCGTGGACACGTGGTGGCAGACCGAGACCGGCGGCATCGTCCTCTCGACGCTCCCCGGCGTGGACCGGATGCGCCCCGGCGCGGTGGGCAAGAGCCTCCCCGGTATCGAGACCGCGGTGGTGGACGAGACGGGCCGCCGGGTCGCCGCCGGAGAGGCGGGCCAACTCGTCGTCACGCGCCCGTGGCCGGGGATGGCCCGGTCGCTCTGCGAGGGGAGCGGGTGGGGCGCGCGCCGGACCCGAACGGTCGAGGGCGAGTGGCAGTACGCCACCGGCGACAACGCGGTCCGCGACGAGGACGGCTACCTCCACCTGCTCGGCCGGGCCGACGACGTGCTGAAGGTCTCCGACCGGCGACTCAGCACCGCCGAGATAGAGCGCGCCATCGTCGGCGTCGACGGCGTCGCGGAGGCGGCGGTGGTCGTCGGCGCGGACGACGACGCCGCCCACCGCTCGGAGATTCACGCCTTCGTCAGCCCCGAGTCGAACGTCGCGGGCGACGACGCGCTTCGCGAGAGCGTCGGGGCGGCCGTCGAGGAGGCCATCGGCCCCATCGCGGTCCCCGACGCGGTGACGTTCGCGCCGTCGCTCCCGAAGACCCGGTCGGGGAAGGTGGTCCGGCGGTATCTGGCGGCCATCGCGAACGGCGAGGACCTCGGCGACACCAGCGCGCTCCGGAACCCGGAGGTCGTCGGCGAACTGGAGTCGCTGTTGGACAGGTAGCTTCCGGCGGTGTTTCGCTGTTCTGTGGAAATACGAAACGAGATGCTGGTGGGAGTATTAGAACGATAGAGCCACTCATGACATTCCTATACCCACCTTGGGGAAACAATATTATTTCTAGCCAGCCGATTGTGCGGTGACGCCGATTCGGAGCGACCGGACGAGAGACGCCGACGGTTGCTCTCGGAGACCAATTTACCGAAGTTTTATTCGTACTCCTTCGAAAAGACGAAACAGAATGGCCGCCGAGTCGCGCGACGAGTACCTGACGACCGCGGAGTTCGAGCGCCTCCGGCGGCGGGCTGAGACGTACCGCGAGGACCTCGTGGTGGCGCTCGCCGGGCGCGTCGGTCTCCGTCCCTCCGAGATGACCCGAGTCCGTCCGGCGGACCTGCGCGAGTTCGAGCGCGGAAGCGAGGTCCACCACCTGCTCGCGGTGCCCGAGGGCGACGGCGAGACCCGCGACGTGTACGTTCCACGAGCGGTCGCCCGCGACCTCCGGAAGTTCGCCAACGCCAACGACGTCGCCCGGCACGACCCGCTCGTTGGCGTGTCGGCCCGGCGCGTCCAGATGCTCGTCGGCGACGTGGCCGACCGGACCGCCGACCTTCGGGACGTGACCTGCCGGGACCTCCGCCAGCACTTCGCGTGGCGACTGCTCGCCGAGGAGGGCGTCGCGCCGCGCGTGGTCCAAGCCGTCGGCGGGTGGCAGAGCCTCCAGAGCCTCGCGCCGTACCTCGACGACCCGACCGCCGCGGAGGTCGTGGACGCCTTCGCCGACGACTCGCGAAGTGCGGCGCCCCGGAACGGCTTCCCGCGCCGGCCCGACGCGCGAACTGCCGACTCGCGGAGCGACGACCTCCTCGCCTGCGCCGGGTCGCTCGGCGAGGCGCTCGCGGACGCGTCCACGACCGAGGACGCCGAGCGCGTGGCCTGCGAGCGGCTCGCCGACGCCTACCGCGCGGTCTGGGTCTGCGACGAGGGCGGCGCGGTCCGGACCGGCGCCGCGCCGGAGGGTACCGACGGCGTACCCGCCGACGCGCTGGACGCGGCGGACCGCGACGGCGAAGGCATCGCCGACGTGACCGTAGTCGAGGCCGCGACGGGCGGCGGTCCGCTGGCGGAGTGTTCGGTCGCCGTCGCGCCGCTCCGGTCGAGCGAGACCGTCCACGGCCTGCTCTGCGTCGCCAGCGACTCGTTCTCGTCGGCCGACCGGACGTTCCTCGCGGACGCCGGACGGCGGGTCGGTCGGACCGTCACGGCCATCGCGCGCAAGCAGTTGCTGTTGGCCGACACGGGCGTCGAACTCTCGCTCCGGACGACCGACCGGGGCGTCTTCCTCGTGGCCGCCTCGGCCGACCTCGGGTGCCGGTTCGAACTCGAAGGCGTCGTCCCGGTCGAGGACCACTCGCTGCTGTACTTCGTGACCGCGAGCGGTGCCGCGGTCGGCGACGTGCTGGAACGAGTCACGGACGCGGACGCCGTGGACGACGCGCGACTCATCCGAGATTACGGCGACGGCGCGCTCTTCGAGTTCGGTGTCTCCGGCGAGTCGCTCGCGCCGATGCTGGTCGAGCGCGGCGGCACCGTCCGAGAGCTTTCGGTCGAGAGCGGGGTCGCCGACGCGTCCGGCGTCTTCTCCCGGCACGTGGACGTGCGCCGCGTCGTGGAGGCCGTCGAGGCGGCGTTCCCCGAGACCGACCTGCGCTCGAAGCGCGAGGTCGAGGAACCGGTCCGGAGCGCGGCCACGGTCCGCCAGACGGTCCGCGACCGCGTCACCGAGCGCCAGCGGACCGTCCTCCGGGCGGCCTACCTCGCGGGCTACTTCGAGTGGCCCCGCGGCAGCACCGCCGAGGAACTCGCGGCCTCGATGGGCGTCTCGTCGCCGACCCTCCACAACCACCTCCGGAAGGCCCAGCAGAAGGTTCTGGACGCCGTCTTCGACGACCCCGACCCGCACACGGCCGACGAGTTCGACGCGAGTGCGATGGGTCGACTCGGTGACGGCCGAGCGACCGGCGACAGCGACGCGACCACCGAGGACCGACACTAACTATTTAACCTCACTCGGGAACGCGGTTCAGTAAACACGTGAACTTCGAGACATTATATGTCCTAAAACCCACTTATGAAAGCCATACGGAGCGAAATTAGCGGGTTGAGATAGTTAGTTCCAGTACTTATGTATCTATCATGGTGTTGTGAACACGGCCCATGCCGGAAGAACAAGACGTCGAACTCGAAGCCCGACTCGAAGACCAAGAGCGATTCGCACCGCCCGAATCGTTCGTCTCGCAGGCGAACGTCTCCGACCCGTCCGTCTACGAGACGTTCGAGGAGGAGTGGCCCGAGTGCTGGGAGCAGGCGGCCGACCTGCTCGATTGGAACGAATCGTACGACGAGGTGCTGGACGACTCGAACCCGCCGTTCTACGAGTGGTTCACGGGCGGAGAGCTGAACGCCTCGGCGAACTGTCTCGACCGGCATCTGGACGAGCGCGGCGACGAGGCCGCCATCGAGTGGGTCGGCGAACCCACCGACGAGGAGAACCGGACCTACACCTACGAGGAGTTGCACCGCGAGGTCAACGAGTTCGCGGCCGCACTCCGCGAAATGGGCGTCGGCGAGGACGACATCGTGACGCTCTACATGCCGATGGTACCGGAGCTACCCATCGCGATGCTGGCGTGCGCCCGCATCGGCGCGCCCCACAGCGTCGTGTTCGCCGGTTTCTCGGCCGACGCGCTCGCCACGCGGATGAACGCGGCCGACTCGGAGTATCTGGTGACGTGCGACGGCTACTACCGGCGCGGCGACCCCCTCGAACACAAGGCCAAGGCCGACGAGGGACTGGCGGGCGTCGAACACGAGGTCAGCGACGTGGTGGTGGTGGACCGACTCGGCGACGACTACGACCACCCGATGGGCGAGAACCACACCGCCTACGCCGACCTCGTGGAAGAGCAGGCAGGCGCGGAGGTCGACCCGGTGTCGCGGGACGCCGAGGACATGCTGTTCCTGATGTACACCTCGGGCACGACTGGCGAACCCAAGGGCGTCAAGCACACCACCGGGGGCTACCTCTCGTGGAGCGCGTGGACTTCGCGAGCAGTCCTCGACATCAAGCCCGATGACACGTACTTCTGTTCCGCGGACATCGGCTGGATTACCGGCCACTCCTACATCGTCTACGGTCCGCTCGCGCTGGGGACCACTACGATGATGTACGAAGGCACGCCGGACTACCCGGAGAAAGACCGGCTCTGGGAGATAGTCGAGGAGTACGAGGCGACCCAACTCTACACCGCGCCGACCGCAATCCGGGCGTTCATGAAGTGGGGTTCGGAGTACCCCGACCAGCACGACCTGTCGAGTCTGCGCCTGCTGGGTACGGTCGGCGAACCAATCAACCCGAAGGCGTGGAAGTGGTACTACAAGCACATCGGCGACGAGTCCTGCCCCATCATCGACACGTGGTGGCAGACCGAGACCGGCGGGATGATGGTCACGACGCTGCCCGGCGTGAAAGACATGAAACCGGGGAGCGCGGGCCCGCCCCTCCCGGGCGTGGACGCCCAAATCGTGAACGCGCAGGGCGACGAGGTCGAACCGGGCGAAGCGGGCTACCTGACTGTCCAGAAACCGTGGCCGGGGATGCTCCGGACGCTGTACAACAACGACGAGCGGTACATCGACGAGTACTGGGCGGAGTACTCCGACACCGATTCGGACGACCCGGACGACTGGGTCTACTTCCCCGAGGACGGCGCGAAGATAGACGAGGACGGCTACATCACCGTGTTGGGTCGCGTGGACGACGTGCTGAACGTCTCGGGCCACCGCCTCGGCACGATGGAAATCGAGAGCGCAATCGTCGGCGTCGAAGGCGTCGCCGAGGCCGCCGTCGTCGGCGGCGACCACGAGATGAAGGGCGAGGCGGTGTACGCCTACGTCATCACCGAAGACGGCTACGGCGAGGACGAGGAGATGCGCGACCGAATCGTCGAAGGCGTCGAGGACGCCATCGGTCCCATCGCGCGTCCCGAACAGGTCGTGTTCACTCCCGAACTCCCCAAGACTCGCTCGGGCAAAATCATGCGTCGACTGCTGGAGGACGTCGCCAACGGTGAGGACCTCGGCGACACTTCGACGCTCCGCAACCCCGAAGTCGTCCGCGAGATAGAGACGAAGGTCGCCGACGACTGAGAGCGACCCCATCCTTCGACGTTCGAAACCGAACACGGACGAACGCGCGACGAACTGTATGCCAGACAAACTCACACGACGAACTATGTCAGATAATAACTCACGGAAGTCAGAGAATCCCTCGCGGGAGTCCGACGACGCCTCGCGGGGAGACGAATCGAACACCGCGGTCGAGACCGGCGGCGGCGAGTCCGAACCGGGCGAACCCCGTCGGGGAGCGAAGCGGACCGACGGCGGCGTCGCGACCGGGGGCCGAACCGCCGACACCGACTACCTCGACGCGCGGGTCAACATCTTCAAACCCTCGACACCGTTCATGCGCGACCACCTCAGAATCGTCTGGACGATGTTCGCCGCGTGGGCGGTGTTCGTCTTCGGCCCCGTGACGGCGACCTACCTCGCCACCGACTTCATGACGAGCACCACGGTGGGCGGGTTCCCGCTCCACTACCTGCTGACCTCGATGGGGGCGCCGCTGGGCGCGCTCGTGCTGTCGTTCGTCTACGCTCGCAAGCGCGACGCGCTGGACGAGAAGTACGGCATCGACCACTCGTCCGGGGCGACGAGTGCTGACGCCGAACCCGCCGCGGCCGACGGAGGGACCGAACGATGATGCTGACGCCGCTGGACCTCCTGCCGGACGCGCTCAACGCCTCGTTCAAGCTGATTCCGGCCATCATGGTCTCCGCGATGCTGCTGCTGTTCCTCGGCATCGGCTACGCCTTCCGCGTGGCCGACACCGAGGACCTCTGGGTCGCCGGGCGCTCCATCGGGAACGTCGAGAACGGGATGGCCATCGGGGCCAACTGGATGTCGGCCGCGTCCTATCTGGGGATGGCCGCGCTCATCGCGCTGTCGGGCTACTACGGGCTGGCGTTCGTCGTCGGCTGGTCGACGGGCTACTTCATCCTGCTCATCTTCCTCGCGGCCCAGATGCGCCGGTTCGGGAAGTACACCGCGCCCGACTTCGTGGGCGACCGGTTCGACTCCGACACCGCGCGAGCCATCGCCGCGCTGACGACCATCCTCATCGGGTTCGTCTACTCGGTCGGACAGGCCCGCGGGATGGGACTGGTCGGCATCTACGTCTTCGGCGGCGACTACACCACCATGGTCGTCCTGATGATGGGCATCACGGTCGGCTACCTCGCGCTGTCGGGGATGCTGGGCGCGACCAAGAACATGGCCGTCCAGTACGTCATCCTCATCGTGGCGTTCCTCGCGGGACTGTACGCGGTCGGTTGGACGCAGGGCTACTCGACGTTCCTGCCGCAGGTCGAGTACGGCGCGCTCCTGAGCCAACTCAACACCGAGTTCACCCAGCCGTTCACGAACGGCGGCTTCTACCTCTGGGTCGCCACGGCGTTCTCGCTCATCGTCGGCACCTGCGGGCTTCCCCACGTGCTGGTCCGGTTCTACACGGTCGAGAGCGAGCGGACCGCGCGCTGGTCCACCGTCTGGGGCCTGTTCTTCATCTGCCTGCTCTACCTGAGCGCCCCGGCGTTCGCGGCGTTCGGTACCGACCTCTACGCGAAGAAGGTCGGCGACGTGTACGGCGCGAGCGGCATGAGCGGCGCGGAAGGCGACGTCATCGTCGTGCTGGCCTCGCAACTGGCGAACCTCCCGACGTGGTTCGTCGGCCTCGTCGCGGCGGGCGGCATCGCCGCGGCCATCGCCACGACTGCGGGCCTGTTCATCGCCGCGTCGTCGGCGGCCGCCCACGACATCTACACGAACATCATCAACTCCGACGCGACCCAGCGCCAGCAACTCCTCATCGGTCGCGCGACCATCGTCGTGCTGGGCGCTATCGTGACGCTCACCGCGCTCAACCCGCCCGCGCTGGTCGGCGAACTGGTCGCGCTCGCGTTCTCGCTGGCGGGCCTCGTGCTGTTCCCGATGTTCTTCCTCGGTCTCTGGTGGGAGAACGCCAACCGTCCGGGCGCGCTCGCCGGGATGACCACGGGACTGCTCATCTGGACCGCCGCGGTGTTCAACGAACTCATCCTCGCCACCGACGCCGGGCCGGTCGTGCCGATTTACGCCGACATCTTCCCCGCGGTCGGGGCCGCGCTCGCCGGGACGCCCATCGTCTTCGCCGTGACCATCGGGGTCTCGCTGGCGACCGACGAACCGCCCGAGCGCATCAAGCGCATCGTCCGGCAGTGTCACAGTCCGGAACCGATGGGCCAACAGCAGAGCGCCGAGGACGTCGTCTCGAACGACGGCGGCCCGGTTTCGGGGGACGACTGAGATGTACGAGCGCGTTCTCGTCCCCACGGACGGCAGCGACGCCGCGGAACTGGCGGTCGAAGAGGCGCTGGACGTCGCCGAGAAGTTCGACGCCGAAGTCCACACCCTCTACGTCGTGGACACCGACGCCGTCGAGATGAGCCTCGGCACCGAGCAGGTCGACCGCATCCGGTCGGGGCGCTTCGGCGAGATGGACGAACTGGAGGCCCGCGCCCGCGAGGCGACCGGGTACGTCACCGAACGCGGCCGCGACCGGGGCGTCGCCGTCGAGGAACACTTCCGAGGCGGCCGCCCGCACGCGGTCATCGCCGACTTCGCGGAGGACTACGACGTCGACCTGATAGCGATGGGAAGCCACGGCCGGACGGGCATCCGGCGGATGTTGCTGGGGAGCGTCACCGAGCGCGTCCTGCGCTCGACCCACCGGTCGGTGCTGGTCGTGGACGAACGGGAGGTCGAGTCGTGACGGCGAGTCGAGTCGGGACCGTCGCGGCGACGGTACGCGAGAACGTCCGAAACCACGTCCGCGAGCATCGCTCGGGCATGGTCGCCGACCTGATGTTCGCCGTCGTCTGGGTCGCCGCCGTGTCGATGCTGTTCGACGTGTTGCAGGGGCCGCGGTGGGCCTACCACCTGACGCTGGCCTGCGGCGTGCTCGCCTACTTCGGCTTCTTCGCCTCGCTGGAACTGGCGAAGGAGACGGCGTGAGCGGAGTCCCGGACGAGTAGAGGGAATTATTTTCCGTTCTTTCGCGTGCATCCTTGTTTCTATTAGGCGAGTCTATATTGTCACAGGGAGAGCGCCGCCCTCGCAGGCCCTGCACCTCGCGCTACCGCCAGCCGTCGATGTGCGGCCGACCGGGGAGAGGAGCGTCAGACCAGTCCGCGCTTCCGGAGCGGTCCGCGGAGGAACCGGGCGTAGAACGCGACGTACGGAACCAGTAACGCCGTCGAGACGAGGATTATTAGCAGCAGTTGGCCGCCTCCCTCGCCGATTTCACCCGCTTGATACGGCACGGTAATCGGTTCGAGACCTATCGAGGCGAGCGACTCGTCGAACACGAATCGGAAGGACGCCCAGACGAGGCCGATGAGGACGAATCCAGGAGCGAACAGGACGACTAGCAACTCGTTCATAATCGCGCCGGGGTCGTCGGCGTCGAACATACCGTTCGTTGCTCGACCGAGGAGTTTCAATTTTTCTTCGGTCGCGCCGATTGCGGCAGGCGAGACAGTACGAAGCAGATGGTCTTCGACATTGATACGGTGAAGATAGCGGAGAAAGGAGTTTGAAGTCGAAAATCAGAGCAGCGACACCAGTGTACACAATTCGGTCTCGGCCGAGGAACTCCGCGAGCGGTTGGGCCGCCTCAGACCAGTCCGCGCTTCCGGAGCGGTCCGCGGAGGAACCGAGCGTACACGGCGAAGTAGGGCGCTAGCAGGACCGCCGTGACCGCGACCAGTAACAGGAATCGACCGAAGCCTCCGGCGAAGGTACGCGCGCCGTAGGCCGGTGTAATCGGGTCGAGACCGACGGAGAGCAGCAGGTCGTTGAAAACGAGTCGGAAGGACGCCCACACTGCCACGAGCAGGGTGATGCCGGGGACGAAAATGCTCACGAGGAACTCGTTGATTATCGTTCCGGGGTCGTCGGCGTCGAACATACCGTTCGCTGCTCGCGCCGTCGGTTTCAATGTTGCCTCGGTCCCCCGATACCGGCGGGCGAGCAACGGCCGGCGTTTGCGGAGGGTCCCCAGCCGTCAACTACGGATGCTTTTTACGAACCGCTGTGACAGTTACGAGCAGTGACGATGCAGACGAAATGGCAGTCGCCGCCGGGAGGGGAAAGAGCGTGAGCGACCGAATCACCCAGTTGGACGACGCCACCATCCGCCAGATAGCCGCGGGCGAAGTCGTCGAGCGACCCGCCTCGGTCGTCAAGGAACTCGTCGAGAACAGTCTCGACGCCGACGCCGACCGCATCGACGTGACTGTCGAGGAGGGCGGCACGGATCGAATCGCGGTCAGCGACGACGGCATCGGCATGAGCGAGGCCGACCTCCGGGCCGCGGTCCGAGAACACACCACGAGCAAAATCGAGGACGCCGACGACCTCGAAGCGGGCGTGACGACGCTCGGCTTCCGGGGTGAGGCGCTCCACACCATCGGCGCAGTCTCGCGGGTGACCATCACCTCGAAACCGCGAGGCGGCGAGCGAGGCACCGAACTCCGACTGGAGGACGGCGAGGTCGAGTCGGTCGGTCCCGCGGGGTGCCCCGAGGGGACCACCGTCGAAGTCGCGGACCTGTTCTACAACACCCCCGCGCGCCGGAAGTACCTCAAGACGACGACCACCGAGTTCTCGCACGTCAACACGGTCGTCACGCGCTACGCGCTGGCCAACCCCGACGTGGCGGTGTCGCTGACCCACGACGGCCGCGAGGTGTTCGCCACGACCGGCCGGGGCGACCTCCAGTCGGCGCTCCTCTCGGTCTACGGCCGGGAGGTCGCCACGTCGATGATAGCGGTCGACGGGACCGACGCCGACCGCGGCGTCGAGATTTCGGGCTACGTCAGCGACCCCGAGACCACCCGAAGCACCCGCGAGTACGTGTCCACCTACGTCAACGGCCGGTACGTGAGTTCGCCGGTCGTCCGCGAGGCGGTCCTCTCGGCCTACGGCGGCCAACTCTCGGCCGAGCGCTACCCCTTCGCAGTCCTGTTCCTCGACGTGGCTCCTGACGAAGTAGACGTCAACGTCCACCCCAGAAAGATGGAGGTCAGGTGGGGCGACGAGAGCGCCGTGAAGGAGACGGTCGAGACCGCGGTCGAGGACGCTCTGCTCGACCACGGACTCGTCCGCTCGTCTGCCCCCCGAGGCCGGAGCGCGCCCGACGAGGCCCGCGTCGAACCCGAGCGTGACGACGGCGGCGCGACCGAGCGCCGGACCGGCCCCGAGACGGGGAGCGACCGAGAGAACAACACCGGAGTCGAGCAGGCCGAACTGACCCCGGAGGCCGACGATGGAGAGCGCGAACAATCGACGCTCGACGCCTCCGACGCCGCGGGGGCCACGTCCGAAACCGCCGAGGCGGACCCGGAGACCGCCGGAACCGACGCGGGGTCGCCGGAGACCGGAGAACGCAGTTCGACCGCCAGCGAGCGGACGAGTTCGACCCCGAGCGAGCGCGAGAGCGGGGAGGCGAAACCACGGGCGAGCGACGCGAGCGACGGGGCGACAGTCGGACGTGACACGAGTTCGTCCGCACCCGAACGCGAGTCTCGGGAGACGAAGGCGGCGCCCGAGAGTTCGCTGTCCGCCGACTCGGGGGCCACGCGCAAGTTCTCGGCCCCCACGGAGTCCGAGACGCTCTCGGGCGAGACGACCGACGCCCCCGAGTTCGAGACCCTGCCCCGGATGCGGGTTCTGGGCCAACTCCACGACACCTACGTGGTGGCCGAGACGCCCGAGGGACTGGTGCTGGTGGACCAGCACGCCGCCGACGAGCGAGTCAACTACGAGCGACTGCAGGCGGAGTTCGCCGACGACGCGACCACCCAGATGCTCGCCCAACCCGTCGAGTTAGAACTCACCGCGGGCGAGGCCGCAGTGTTCGAGGAGTACCGCGAGGCGCTTTCGCGACTCGGCTTCCGGGCAGAGCGCTCGGAGCAACGCTCCGCGGACGGAACGAGTAGCGAGGGACGGAGTCCCTCGAACCATTCGAGCGGGCAGAGCCCGCGAGAAGACGGTGAAACCGCGAGTCGCGCGGAGAGCGGCGACGAGTCCGACGGCGGAGGCCGGCGCACCGTCGTCGTCCGGACAGCGCCGACCGTGTTAGACGAGACGCTGGACCCCTCGCTCCTCCGAGACGCGCTCGGCGAGTTCGTCTCGACCGACCCCGACGACCGGGGCGACACGGTGGAGTCGGTCGCAGACGACCTGCTGGCGGACCTCGCGTGCTACCCCTCGATTACGGGCAACACGTCGCTCCGTGAGGGGTCGGTCGTGGAACTCCTCTCGGCGCTGGACGACTGCCAGAACCCCTACGCCTGCCCGCACGGTCGCCCGGTGATTATCGAGTTCGGCGAGGAGGAGATAGAGGACCGGTTCGAGCGCGACTACCCCGGTCACGCCGGGCGACGCGGGGAGTAGCGGGACGGTTCGCCGACTAACTCACGGTCTCGATGGCCTGCTCCAAGTCGGCGAGAATATCGTCTACGTCCTCGATGCCCACCGAGAGCCGAACCAAGTCCGGCGTCGTCCCGCTGGCCAACTGCTCTTCTTCGGTGAGTTGCTGGTGGGTCGTGCTGGCCGGGTGGATGATGAGCGTCTTGGCGTCGCCGACGTTGGCGAGCAGACTGGCGAGTTCGGTCTCCTCGGTGACGGCGCGCCCGGCCTCGTAACCGCCTTCCAGTCCGAACGTTATCATCCCGCCGTAGCCGCCGTCGAGGTACTCGCTGGCGTTCTCGTGGGTCTCGTGGCTCTCCAGTCCGGGGTAGTTGACCCACGCCACGTCGTCGTGGTCGTCGAGGTACTCGGCGACTTCCAGCGCGTTCTCGGAGTGGCGCTCGACCCGGAGCGGCATCGACTCCAACTTCTGGAGCGTGACCCACGCGTCGAAGGGCGACTGCTGGTTGCCGAGGTCCCGGAGGCCCCGGGCGCGGGCGGCGTAGGCGAAGGCGGCGTCGCCGAACCGCTCGCGGAAGTTGACGCCGTGGTAGGCCGGGTTCTCCGCGGTGATTTCGGGGTAGTCGCCCTCCTCCCACGGGAACGTGCCCCCGTCGACGAGTACGCCGCCGACGGTCGAACCGCTCCCGTGAATCCACTTGGTCGTGGAGTGCCAGACGAGGTCCGCGCCGTGGTCGATGGGGTTGCAGAGGTAGGGCGTGGCGAACGTGTTGTCCACGAACAGCGGCACGTCGTGGTCGTGGGCGATGTCGGCGATGCGCTCGATGTCGGGCGTGACCAGCGCGGGGTTGCCGACCGTTTCGAGGTGGACGTACGCGGTGTCCTCGTCGATGGCCTCGTCGTAGGCCTCGTAGTCGAGCGTGTCCACGAACGTCGCTTCGACGCCGCGCCGCGGCGCGGTGTGGGTGAAGTAGGTGTAGGTGCCGCCGTACAGCGAGGAGGCGGTGACGACGTTGTCGCCCTCGTCGGCCAGCACGAAGGTCGCGAGGTCGAGCGCCGCCATCCCGCTGGCGGTGGCGAGTCCCGCGACGCCGCCTTCGAGCGTGGCGAGTCGCTCTTCGAGCGTGGCGTTCGTCGGGTTGGTCAGTCTGCTGTAGATGTTGCCCGGTTCTTCGAGCGCGAACAGCGAGGCGGCGTGTTCGGCGTCGTCGAAGACGTAGGAGGTGGTCTGGTAAATCGGCGGTGCGCGCGACCCGGTCGCGGAGTCGGGCGTCTGGCCCGCGTGGACGCTGTCGGTGTGGACGCCGCGGTCGGGGGTGTCGTCGTCTGTCATGGTCGTCCCCACCGACGGAGGCCAACGGCTTATGTCGGCGGGTGGTCGCAAGTTCTGCGCAGGCGACGCGACGCAGGCAATTTCTACCCGCCGACCGATTCGCGCGGCGCGAGGGTCACTCGCCGACCGCCTCGCGGAGCGCAGGTAGCACCTCGGTCACGTCCCCGCGGAAGACGTAGTCGGCCCGCGCGTCCAGCGGCGTCTCGTCCAGATTGACGACAATCAGGGTCGCCCCCGACTCCGCCGCCCTCGCGGGCAGCGACGCGGCGGGTTCGACCGTGAGCGACGACCCGGCGACGAGAAACGCCTCGCTGTCGGCGGCGAGTTCCCGCGCGCGGACCAGCGCGTCTCGGGGCAGTTGCTCGCCGAACAGCACCGCGTCGGGTTTGAGCGCGCCGTCGCAGGCGTCGCACCGCGGCGGCAGGTCGCCCGACTCCGCCCGCGCGACGGCGTCGTCCGCCGAGGTGGTCCACCCGCAGTTCCGGCAGACGGCGCGCCGAGCGTTGCCGTGGAGTTCGACGACCTCCTCGGACCCCGCGTCCCGGTGCAGACCGTCGATGTTCTGGGTGACGAGGGCGTCGAGGCGGCCCGCGGCCGAGAGGTCGGCGAGCGCCTCGTGGGCGGGGTTCGGTTCGGGGTCGGCGTCGAGCAGGTCCGCGCGGAGGTCCAACCAGTCGGCCCAGAACGCGCCCGGTTCCCTGCGGAAGCGCCACACGTCGAGGGCGTCGGGGTCGTACTCGTTCCAGATTCCGTCCTCGCCGCGGAACGGCGGGACGCCGGAGGGCGCGCTCACGCCCGCGCCGGTCAGCGCGACCGCGGCGTCGGCGTCCCGGAGGTCGCGGGCGGCGGCCCGGATTCGGTCCATGACCGAGGGTTACGGTCGGGCGGGGAAAAACTGCCCGACGGCGCGTTCGGGACTCGGTCAGTCCGCGGTCGCCGGGCGTTCGAGGTCGTAGGTCACGCCGGTCGACTCCTCGGAGACCGCCCAGAGTCGCTCGGCGCGGTGGCGGTCGTAGGAGACCTCGCTCGACCGCTGAATCTCGGGCGGGCCGCGCATGTCGAGCAGGCCGCCGGGACCGACGTACTCCCCGCCCTCGATTCCGGGCGCGGTCGCGGCGTAGAGCATCGGGAGCGCGCCCTGCTCGGCCGACTGGGCGAGGACGGCGTTCATGGCCTTCATCGCCCAGAGTCGGGCGGTCGACCCGCGCATCTCGGGCCCGCGGCG
Organism: Halorussus limi; assembly: GCF_023238205.1. Lineage (NCBI taxonomy): Archaea > Methanobacteriati > Methanobacteriota > Halobacteria > Halobacteriales > Haladaptataceae > Halorussus > Halorussus limi. The sequence goes on along the minus strand of NZ_CP096659.1, from coordinate 1,660,551 downwards.
CTGGAGGTTCGTGGCGGCGTATCCGGGGTGACAGGCGACGCTCGCCACGTCGGCGTCCGCGTCGTCGAGTCGGCGCTGGAGTTCGTAGGCGAACAGCACGTTCGCGAGTTTGCTCTGGGCGTAGGCGTCCCACTCGTCGTAGGACTCCTCGTGGTGGAGGTCCTCGAAGTCGATGTCCCCGCGCTCGTGGACGCCGCTGCTCTGGGTCACGACCCGCGTCTCGCCGGGCGTGTCGAGCAGGGCGTCGAGCAGGTGGCCGGTCAGCGCGAAGTGACCGAGGTGGTTCACGCCGAACTGCATCTCGAAGCCGTCCTCGGTCTCGTCGCGGGGAATCGCCATCACGCCCGCGTTGTTGCAGAGGACGTGGAGTTCGTCGTGGGCCTCGCGGAACCCGTCGGCGAACGACCGGACCGAGTCGAGGTTCGCGAGGTCGAGCGACGCCACCTCCAGCGACCCGCGTGCGGTTCCCTCGGCGTCCTCGGTGCGGATACGGCGCTTGGCCGCCTCGCCGCGCTCCTCGCTCCGGCAAGCCATGACGACGTGCGCGCCCTTCCGGGCGAACGCGCGGGTCGCCTCGTAGCCGAGGCCGCTGTTCGCGCCCGTGACGACCACGACGCGCTCGTCCATCTCGGGCATCCGGGCCGTCGACCATCCGCCGCGGTTCTGTGCCATGCACCAGCGTACGGTGGGGAGTCACTGAAAGGCATCGCCGCTCGGGCAGGTCAGGGGGACGGCGAGGCAATCGCCGCCCGTCGCCACCGCGGCAAGAACGCCTTTGACGATGCAGTCCCCCGAATCACGCATGTCGGACGACGACTTCGAGGCGAGCGAACGCGACGCGGCGGACGACGGTTCGACCGACACCGATTCGACCGACCCGGACCTCACGGACGCCGAACGCGACGCCCTCCACGAGATGCAGGTCGGCATCGAGCACGTCCGTCGGGGGTACGGCCGCCTGCTCGACTGCCACCATCAGGTCGGCCGGGGGATGGACCGGTTCGACGCCGCGAGGGAGAAACTCCGGGAGGCCGGTCACGACGATTTGGCCGACGAACTCCGGGACCGCCACCTCCCCGCGGGTGCGGTCGGCGACCGCTGGACCTACGAACTGGTCGAGGCGTTCGAGCGGGACTTCCTCTCGCCCATCGCCGAGTTCGAGGCGTCGGCCCGCGAGCGATTGGCCGACGGGGAGAAACACGTTACCGAGCGGGAGTGCCAGCGAGAGTGGCGCGACCGGACCGACGGCGAAGCGTGGCGCGAGGACTGACTACTTCCGGCGCTCCACGACGAACCCGCGACACTTCGGGCAGACGACCACCGCGCGCTCCTCGAACGTGGCCCCGCAGAGCGTGCAGACGTACCGTCCCCCGTTGCCCTTCCGACGTCGCTCTGCGAGTCGGCGAAAGATTCCCATCCCGTAACTGACGCGCCCAACGGGAAAAGCGGTTTTCGGCGGTCGTTGACCTGTCCGTCCGCTGGCGGGTCGAGTCTCAGGCGACCATTGTCCCGAACCGCGGACTTTTGCCCGCCGAGTCCCACCGTTCGTCCGATGAGCGAAGACGGAGGAAGCGACGCCGGGCGCACGCCCGACCGCGAGTCGCCGACCGGCGACCGCGAATCCTCGCCGGGCGACCGCGAACCGCCGCCGACCGACCGCGAGTCGCCGGTCGGCCAACCGGTCGTCCGGGGCGACGCGGCCGTCACCGGACAGAGCGCCGCGCAGGCCAAGGCGTTCGACCCGACGGACCCCGAGAGCGTCGCGGAGGCGGCCGAGACGGTCGCGCGCTTCGCCGAGAACACCGCCGGGGCCGAGGACAACGTGTTCATGCTCCGGGGCGCGGCCGCCTGCGCCGCGCTGGTTCGCGGCGAGGGGTCGTACAAGGCGGCGGCCGAGCGCGCGGGCGACGGCGTGACGGTCGCGTTCATCCGGAAGTGGGCGCGGGTCCACGACCTGCCCCAGTCCATCCGGCGGTACGTCGCGATGGGTCACGTCGCGCCGACCGCGGCCAAGCACATCGCCCGGGTGGGCGGCGAGGACCGATTCCAACTCGCGTGGGCCGTCCTCGACGGCGATCTGACGGTCCGAGAGGTCCGGTCGGTCGCCAGCGCGGTCAACGCCGGGACCCCGGTCGAAGACGCCCTCGCGGACCACGGCGTGCGACCCGGCCGCCTCACCCTCTCGCTCCCGACCGAGACCTACCGGGAACTCCGCCGCACAGCGGCGATGGAGGGCAAGCCCCCGGAGGAAGTCGTCGCCGAGGCGCTCGACGAGAAGTTCTCCTGACTCAATCGAGGAACGATTCCGCCGCGTCCGCCAGCACCCCGCCAGCGGTCAGCACGTCCGCCCACCGAATCGTCTCGTCGGGGAAGTGGGCCTGCTCGATGTTCCCCGGTCCGAACATCACGGTCGGGACTCCGGCCTCGATGTACCAGCGGGCGTCCGCGCCGTAGGTCGCGCCCCGGGGGTCGGTGTCGTCGAGACCGCGGCCCTCCATCGCGCGCTGGACCGCGCCGACGACCGGTTCGTCGGCGTCGATTTCCGACGGTTCGAACTGGACCGAGAACCGCTCGAATCGGGGCGGATGCTCGGCCAACCACTCGTCGTCGGCGACCAACTCGGCGAGGCGGCGGTCGAAAACGTCCTCTACCTCCGCGACTGTCTCGCCCGGCGCGACGCCGATGCGTAGCTCTGCGGTCAGTTCGGCGGGGACCGACGAGGCCCAGTCGCCCGCCTCGACGCGACCCACGACCACGGGCCACGGCACCGGGAAGCGGTCGTAGAGCGGGTGGGTCACCGACTCGCCGCGCTCGGTTTCGAGGTCCCGGAACGCCCGGCGAATCTCCTCGAAGTAGGGGAGCACGTCCACGCCGCGCCACCGCGTCGCGGCGTGGGCCGACCGCCCTTCGAGGCGGAGGCGCTTCATCAGGCTTCCCTCGGAGGCCGTGACGGGGCGGAGGTCGGTCGGTTCGGCGATGATCGCGGCGTCGCGCTCGAAGGGGTAAGGGTTCGAGAGCGCGGCCGCGGCCGCGCCGATGCCGCCCTCCTCCTCGCCGACGACGCTCTCGACCACGACTCGACCGTCGAGGGAGGCGGTGGCCGAGTCGCCCGTGGCGCGCTCGTGGAGGTGCTTCGCCGCGAAGACGCAGGTCGCGAGACCGCACTTCATGTCGGCCGCGCCGCGGGCGGTCAGGGTCCGGGCGTCGGTTTCGGTCCCGTCTCCGACGTCGCCCTCGTCGCTTCCCGACGCTCCCCCGCCCTGGCGCCACGTCGGGTCGAAGGGGTCGCTCGACCACGAGTCGCGGGCGACCGGTACCACGTCGACGTGCCCGTTCAGGACGAGCGTCCGGCCCGCCTCCGGGTCGCCGAACTCGAGGACGCCGCCGACGCTCGGCCGTCCTTCGACCGGAATCTCGTCGGGGTCGTCCGGGAACGAGTCGTGACCGGCCAACTGCTCGGCGTCCGCGGTCCACTCGTAGGTCTCGAATCCGAGGGCGTCGAGACGCTCGCGGACGAACGCTTGGGCGGGCGCCTCGTGGCCGTCGGTCGTGTCGAATCGGAGTAACTCCTCGGCGAACTCCCGGAGGTCCGTGTCCCACTCGCGGGCGAAATCGTTCATGCGCGTTTCGACCGACGACGAGGTGGTAAAGCTTCCGGGAAATTGTAAACGTTTAACTTCGCCCGGTGCAATCGACCAAGTGAGGGCTGGTAGCTCAGTTAGGCAGAGCGTCTGGCTTTTAGCACGACGCACCCGGGTCTTCCGGATGGTCGTGGAAGACACCAGACGGCCAGGGGTTCAAATCCCTTCCAGCCCGCTTCTGCGACGAACGAAGTGAAGAGCGAAGCCGTTAGAAAAGATTCGAGGGTAGACGAGTCGCACGCCCGCGCAACGCAGTGAGCAGGAACCTCTCGGCGTGGTTCAATCCCTTCTAGCCCGGTCTGACTGTGGTGAGCAAAATTGTAATCATGAATCAGTCTCTTCTCAGCGACCTGCTTGCTCTTCCACCTAAGACGGAAGGGCTACATTTTAGTCAATATCGACTAAATAGCGAGTATGAGTGAGATAGTGCACCCTAAAGAACGCGGCCAGCAGACCGAGGCGGCAATTATTTTCGAATTTATCCGGAATGGTCTGACTGCCTTAGAACCCTTTGGCGATAACGAGAGATACGATGTCGTAGTGGAAGAATCTGGACATTTTTATCGAGTTCAGATTAAAACAGGACGAATAGAAAACGGACGCGTTCAGTTCGAAACCAGAAGCTCAGGAACACTGACCAGAAAAGTCGAGAAGGAAGGATATGAAGGAGAAATCGATGTCTTCGCGGTTTATTCACCAGAAATCGAGCGGTCGTTCGTCGTACCGATAGCAGACGCACCGAAGACTTCGATGGGAATACGAGTAGAAGAATCCGAGAAAACGTCTCCGAATGTCAATTGGGCAGCGGATTACGCCCTAGAAAACTGGGTGAACGCTATTCGGTCAGAATCGGAGTAGTGCTGATACTTCTCTCAAGGTATACTTGTTCGCGGTAAGTGGAATAAGAGACTCACTGCCTTCGTAGTCCAGTGGAAGTCAGAGAAATAGTTATATATTCTGTCATTAATTAGACCACAACAGCACTCCTGGCCGCTCACTGTTCAGCGCTTGTCGGTCGTTCCTCCCTTCGATGCTCGTCGACCGGAGAACAGCGTCCTCCGAGCAGTCGTCCGCCCTACTCGAAACGACCGCGCGGAACGGGGCGACCACTGGAGGTCGTGCCAGCACGCATCAGTCCAGAAAGAGCCAGTACGAAACGTAAGTCGAGACGAGCGTCTCGCAGTCGCCTACGAAAATCCGACCGAACAGAAACTTCAGACGTTCTCGAAGTCGCTGTTGACCTCGCCGTCGCGGTCGAGGTCGATGATGGCGTCGAACAGACCCATGAACTTCTCGACGTGTTCCTCGTCGTGGACGCCCTTCGAGAGGTGGAACAGGCCGACCGCGTCGTGTTCGCGCAGGAGGCCCAGAATCTGGCGAATCACGTCGCGGACCCGCGACTCGTCGGCGTAGTAGGCCATCTCGGTGATGGAGTCGAGGCTGATGCGGCGCTTGCCGTCGGTCTCTTCGAGGAACCGCCGGGTGATGTCGAGGACGCCTTCGAGGTCGTCGGGCGAGGAGACGTAGTGGACGTTTTCCGTACTTCGCCGCGAGTAGCCGCGTTCGATGCTCAGAGTGTCGAGAATCTCGGCCTTGCTCTCGTCTACGTCGTAGTGGTCGAGTTTCTGCTTGACCTCGCGGGCGGTGGTTCGCGTCGAGATGACGAGGAAGTGGTCGGTGTCGGTCTTCAGGAAGTCGGTGTCGATGCGGTCCGTTTCGCCAGTGCTCGGATGGAGGAGGAGGACGCCAGTGCCACCGGGTATCGTCTCGGGGGTGTTTTCGATGGCGAGTTGATAATCCATATCCACGGATAATACGTGCAGGCGACTTAAGAATGCGGGTGAACTGTCGATTCGGCAATCGGCCCGCGGGGTGAAACGCCGGCCGGAGTGCCGTCAGAACACGCTGTCGGCGGTGGCCGCGCCGACCACGCTGAACACCGCGCCGACGCTGACGGCCCGGAGCGTGATTTTGACCGTCTCCATCGACGGACGACCGTCCGTGAACGTGTCGCTGAGGAACGTGTCGGGGGCGCCGAACGCCACCGAGAGGATGGCGACCGACCCGAACGAGACGAGCATCAGCGAGACGAACCGCGTCGGAATCCCCGCGACCTCCGACTCGCGGTCGGGGTCGCGGTCGTCGTCGGCCTTGTAGAGCGCGCCGTACCCGATCAGGAAGACGATGAGAACGGTGAGCAGCGCTTCCGGGGTCGTCATGTCACGTGCCAGCACCCACACTTCCTCGGTCACGACGAACGGTCCGGCCAGCAGGAACCCGCCGACTATCTGCTGGGCGGAGTCGGCCAGCGCGTACCGCTTCTTTCGTCCGACCATACGCGACGTGATACACCGAGGGGGTAAAAGCACCGTGCCCGCGAGTCGGACGCCTCGGCCGCGTCCGCGGAGCGAAAGCGACCGGCCTGAGGCCGGTTCGACTGTTCCGGACCGACTCCACCGTGCTGAATCCGCTCGACCGTTCCGAATCGGTTTTGTCGCTGGCACCGCTCGCTCTCACCATGAGCGTCCGCGAGGAGTTCGACGACTGGGCGGCCGACGGCCGCGACAAGGGGATGGAGGACCGCCACTGGAACACCGCGAAGTACGCGCTGGCCCGCATGCCGGTCGAGGAGGGCGACACCGTGCTGGACTTGGGCACCGGGAGCGGGTACGCGGTCCGCGCGCTCCGGGACACCAAGGGCGCGGGCCGGGCCTACGGACTCGACGGGTCGCCGGAGATGGCGCGCAACGCCACCGAGTACACCGACGACCCGCGGGTCGGCTTTCTGGTCGGCGACTTCGACCACCTCCCGTTCGCCGACGACAGCGTGGACCACGTCTTCACGATGGAGGCGTTCTACTACGCCAACGACCCCCACGAGACGCTCCGGGAGATAGCCCGCGTCCTCCGGCCCGGCGGCACGTTCTTCTGTGCCGTGAACTACTACGAGGAGAACGTCCACTCCCACTCGTGGCAGGAGAACATCGACGTGGAGATGACCCGGTGGTCCGCCCGGGAGTACCGCGAGGCGTTCCGCGACGCGGGCCTCCACGTCGCCGAACAGGACAACGTGCCCGACCGCGAGACCGAGATTCCCGACGCGAGCGAGTTCCCGACCGACGACTGGAACTCGCGGGCCGACATGGTGGAACGCTACCGGGAGTTCGGGACGCTGCTGACCGTCGGCGTCGCGCCGTAGCCGACCGGGACGAGTCCGCGCAGTCCGGTGGCGCTATCGCGACTGTCAACCGTTAAGCAGGCGAAATGCCTATCTTGCCATATCGACAGACGGTCAGTAATGGGTCACTGGTCGCGTTTCGTCTCCACGGTCGGTGGCGGACGCATTGTCGCCGGTCTGGGTGGACTGTACGTCGCGGTCGCCGTCGCTCGCGCGGGGTTCGTCGTCGCCACGGGAAGACCGATTCTCGCCGCCGTCGTCGATTTCGTTCTCGTCGGTGCTCCGGGAGCCGTGCTGTTGTACGGCGGGGTTCGACTCCCCCGAACCGACCTCGACACCGACACGTATCCGCGCGTCGTGACGTGGTGTCTCGCCGGATTCGTCGTCACGCTCGGGGTCATCGAACTCCTCAACCTCGAACCCGGCGTCACTATCGCCTACCCGCGCTGGTCGTTCACGCTCGGGGCGGCCATCGGGACCGCCGCCGGTTTCGGCATCGGCGTGAACGACGCCCGCGCCGTCACCCAGAGGCGGGAAGCAGAGCGACACAACCGGGAACTCCAGCGCCAGAACGGCCAGTTGGAGAACTTCGCCCGAATGGTCGCTCACGAACTCAAGAACCCGCTGACCATCGCGAAGATTTACCTCGGACCGGCCACGGACGGCGACGCGCAGGCGGTCGAGGAGGTCGAGACCGCGCTCGACCGCATCGAGGAGATGATAGAGGTCGTTCTGGTCACCGCACGCGGGGAGGACGCGACAATCCACGCCGAACCCGTCTCGCTCTCCGACGTCGCCGCGGAGACGTGGGATAGTCTCGACCTCCAGCACGCAAAACTCGTCGTCGAGACCGACCGGACGGTGATGGCCGACCCGATTCACCTCCGGCACCTGCTCGAAAACATGTTCGAGAACGCGGTCGAACACACCGGGTCGGCGGTGGAGATAACCGTCGGCCCGCTTCCCGACGGCTTCTACGTCGCGGACGACGGACCGGGCATCCCCGCCGAGGAGCGCGAGGCGGTGTTCGAGGCGGGCCACACCACGGACGCCGACGGCATCGGTCTCGGATTGACGTTCATCTCGCAACTGGTCGAGACGTACGGGTGGGACTGTACCCTCACCGAGAGCGACGCGGGTGGCGCGCGCTTCGAGTTCACGAACGTAGACTTCGTCACGACCGAGAAGCGGAACGTCCACTGACTCGGCGTAACCCCCGCCGAACCCTCCACAGAATCTGCCCGCCTCTCGGTCGCTCGTCGCGCTCTCGCCCGTCCGTCGCGCTCCGTTTCGTTCTCGGGTCGTCTCCGCGCCGCCCGTCGGGCCGTCGCTACGCCTTCTCGCCGGCGCGAATCTCCGCGTCGAGCCAGTTCTCCTCGGGCGGGAGCGGGCAGGCGAACGTCTCGCTGTAGGCGCAGAACGGCGAGTACGCGAGGTTGAAGTCCAGCACTATCTCGCTCCCGTCTTCGAGACCGCCCTCGGTCTCGAACTCCATGTACCGGCCGTCTCGGTAGGTCTGCTGGCCGGTCGTCTTGTCGCGGAACGGGACGAACAGGCCGTCGTCGTCTTCCTGCTGGCGGTAGCCCGCGAGTTCGTAGGAGTCGGCGTCGCTCCCGTCGCCGAGTTCGAAGCGGAGCGTAGCGACACGGAGGTATCGCTGGGCCGGGCCCGCGCTGACCTCCATCTCGACGGGGTCGGGGCGCTCGTGGACCTCGACGGTGGCGGTGACGCGGTAGTCGGGGTCGGGGTCGAAGTAGTCGAGGCTCTCGAAGTCGTCGCGCTCCTCGGGCGGAATCGGCGACTGGGGGTGGTCGGCGAAGAACTCGTCCTTCTCGGCGCGGTGAGACCGGAGTTGCTCGCGCCACTCCTCGGCGTCGAAGTCGTCTTCGGGCGTTGTCTCGGTCATGGCCGGGCGTAGTCGTTCGCGCCGGGTAACGCTTCTCATCGCCGGTGGTCGAGGTCGGTGGCCGGGTCGGAAGCGAGTCGGTCGGAGCGGCGGCCTCGCCGTCCGCCGAGAACGCGGGCCTTTTCCCGTCCTGTTCCCTACCAGCGGTATGAGCAAACGCGAGCAGTTCCTCGCCGGCGAGCGACCCGAGGACGTGGCGCTGTTCCTCTCGGACTCGTTCGTGGAGGGCGAGGGCGACGGACTGGCTAAGCACGGCGAACAGGTCGAGAGCGGCGTGATACTGGTGGTCGAGGGCGACCAGGGCCGGAGCGTGTTCAAGACCGCGACCGGCATGGACGCGATGGGGTTCGCCAAGCGGGCGATGGGCACCGAGGGCCGCATCGCGCGGGACCTCTCGGGCGGCGAGTGCCCCGAGTGCGACGGCGACGCGGAGTTCGTCTTCGCCTTCGCCGAGGAGCAAAACGAGGAGGTCGGCGGCGTCTACGGCGAGGGCGACGTGATTCACGCCTACTCGTACTGCGACTGCGGGACGGCGTACTCCGACAAGTGGGTCGCCGGCGAGGCCGAGTAGACGCAGACTGCTCTTCTGGCCGGCGTTCGGTTTCGAGGCCGAGGGGAACCAGTCGGGGGCGTTCGCCGGCCCAAGCCGTTTTGCCGCTCAGTATCGCAGGCCCGCCATGGACGACTACGAGCGCGTCCCCGTCGGGGACTGGTCCGACGTCACCGAACACCTCCGCGAACTCGCGGGGGACGGCGAGGCGTCCGAGAGCGACGAGGGCATCGAAATCACGGTGGGGAACGCGACCTTCCTCGTCACGAGGGACGGCCGCGTCTCGGCGGAGATGCCGCTCCACGACTTCGAGGACGGAGAGGTCGAGGTGCTCTACTTCGACCACGACCGCGGGGCCGTGCGCGTCGAGGACGGCGACCGCTCCTACGAGTTCCGAGCGCCGGCGTAACAGCGCCGCGGGACCCGCGTCGCAAGCGGTTTCACCCCGCAGTACCTCGGTCACGGCGATGAGTGACTTCGACGCCCGAGCGGACTCGGCGCGCCTCGACGCGGTGGCGGTCGGGAGCGCGGTCGAAGACCGAATCTACGGTCTGACCAACCTGCCGGAACCCGACGGCGGTGCGTTCGTCCGCGACGAGGCGACCGCGACGGGCGGGGTCGCGGCGAACGTCGCGGCCGCGCTCGCCGAACTGGGCCGGGAGACCGGCGTCGTCTCGCGCGTCGGCGACGACGAGGCGGCCGACCGGATTCTGGCCGACCTCCGCGAACGGGGCATCGACGCCCGGCGCGTCCGGCGGGGCGACCCCGGCGAGCGCACCACCTACTCGATGATTCTACGCGACCCCGACGGCGAGCGCATGATAGTCAACGGGGGCGAGGCCGTTCCGAACCTCCGCCTCTCCGCGGACGACCGCGACTACGTTCGGCGGGCCGGTCTCGCGTTCACCAGCGCGTACGCGCCCGACCCGGTGGTCTCAGACCTCGTGAACGCGAAGAAGCGCGGCGAGCGTTTCCCGCCGCTGGTCTTCGACCTCTCGGGCCCTCTCTCGGAACTGGAAGACCGGGCCACCCGGCCCGAGACGCTCGACGCGCTCCTGCCGGTCTGCGACTGCTTCGTCGCCAACGCGGTCTCCGCGCGGTCGTACCTCGGCGAAGGCCCCCGCGGCGCAATCGAGACGCTCCGCGAGCGAAGCGTCCGCCGGGCCGCGGTCACCCGCGGGACCGAGGGCGCGCTCCTGCTGACCGAGGACGACGAAATCCTCGAAATACCCGCGTTCGCCGTCGAGACCGCCGACACGACCGGCGCGGGCGACGCCTTTACCGCGGGCTTGCTCCACGAGTGGCTGCTCGGCGAGCGACCGCCGCGCGAGGCCGGGCGCTTCGCGGCGGCGGCCGCGGCGCTCAACTGCACCGCCGAGACCGCGAGGGGCGGCCTTCCGACCGAGTCGGAGGTCCGAGCCTTCCTCGACTCGCGGTAGCGAACCGGGCTACCGGACGCGCTCGACGGCCTCGACGACCGCCTCGACGCGTTCGACGGAGACCGGGTTCGTCGTCTCGCCGCCCTCCTTGAGCGCGGTGCCGACGATGGCTCCGTCCGCGACTTCGAGTATCTCGGCGGCGTTCTCGGCTGTCACGCCGCTCCCGACGAAGACGGGCGCGTCGAGTCCGGCCTCGTCGCGGGCCGACGCGACCGCCCGGAGGTGGTCGCCGCCGACCTCGTGGCCGGTTCCGGCGCCCGAGACGACGATTCCCTCGGCGAGGCCGCGCTCGACCGGTTCGGCGACCGCCTCGGCGTCGACCGGACGCTCGGCGAGCGCCGCGGAGTGTTTCACGTCCAAATCGGCGAGGACGGCGGCGTCCGAATCGAGGCGCTCGCGCAGGCGGACCGTCTCGTGTGCCCGACCCTCGATGACGCCTTGGTCGGTCACCCGCGCCCCGACGTGGACGTTCACGCGGACGAACGCCGCTCCGACCGCGGCCGCGACCGAGAGCGCGGCCTCGGCGTCGTTCCGGAGGACGTTGATTCCCATCGGGAGGTCGACCTCGTCTCGAATCTCGGCCGCGACCCGGGTCATCGACGCGACGACGTGCTTGGGCACGTCCTCGGGGTAGAACGGCGCGTCGCCGAAGTTTTCGAGCATCAGCGCGTCCACGCCCCCGGCTTCGAGCCGTCTGGCGTCCCGCAGGGCGGTCTCGCGGACCCGGTCGAAGTCCCCGGAGAACTTCGGCGCGCCCGGAAGCGCCGGGAGGTGGACCATGCCGACGAGCGGTTTCTCGGCGTCGGGGAGTCCCGCGGTCGTCATTCGTCGCTCTCGGACGGTTCGGTCTCGTCCGGTTCGGTCTCCTCGGGTTCGCCTTCGGCCGCCGCCGTCTCCGCCTCCACGTCACGGGCGACGTGCCAGAACGCCTCCAGAATCACCTGCTTGGCGACCGCGCCGCGGGTCGTCCAGTGGTGGGCGTAGTCGAGCATGTCGTCGTAGATACGGGGCTTGCATCCCGCGGCCTTCGGGTGGCCGCCGCCGTTGACCTGCCGGGCGACCTCGTGGGCGCGCTCGAAGTCGTCGGTGCCGCGAATCGAGGCGCTCCCCGAGGGCTTGACGACCACCGCGGCGTCGGTGCCCTGCTGGCGCAACTGCTCGGCGACCTCGTTCTGCGAACACCGGCCGTAGGTCACGCCGACGGTCCACGGGCCGACCTCCTCGATGTCGGCGCGGGCGACCGCCTTCTCGATGAGGGCGTCCTTCTCGACGCGCATCTCGGCGAGGAACTCCCGCACGTCCTCGGGGAGGTCCGCGCCGTGTTCGGCGACCGCCTCGATGTACTCCTCGGGGTCGGCCCAGTAGGAGAAGTCCGCGAGGTCGTCGCTGCGCTCGTCGTCGCGAATCCAGAGGTCGTGGTCGCGCGTGACCGCCGCGAGTTCCACGAGGTAGTCCGGGAAGTCGTAGTCGAGCGACCGGACAGCCACGTCGGCGGTACACTCCTCGTCGCTGTCGCCGACGACGAGTTCGACGCCCGCGTCGCGGACCGCCTCGGCCACGGGGTCGGTCCACTGGTGGTGGTCGAACCAGCGGACCTCGCCGGCCTGCTCGACCAGCGCCTCCAGCGACTCGCCGACCTCGTCGTAGCTGTCGGGACAGAGGTCACAGACGAAGATTTGCGCGCCGGGTTCGCTGTAGTCGGCGACTCGCTCCAGCGCCTCCTCCAAGTCGTGGGGTCCGGCGTCGATGAGCGCGGCCTCGCCGTAGACCTCACGAACGAGCGCGGTGCAGGCCAGACCGTCGGCGTCGGGGTCGGCCACGACCGCCACCTCCGCGCCGGTCAGGGCCGCCTCGGCCTCGGCCTCCTCCTTGGCCTCCTCGACCGAATCCGGGACGAAAAAGCCCTCGCCGGGCAGAATAGATTTTCGCTCTACGGAGAGATTGTCGTCGTCGATGACCCAGTCTTTCATACACTCCCGTCGGGGCGCGCCGGGGAAGAATCCTCGGTTGTCACGCGAGGGCGGAGAGAGCGAGCGTCGCCGGGTTACTCACCGTTCTCCAGTTGTCGGACGGTCAGCACGGGGACGGGACACGACCGGACGACGCGTTCGGCCACGCTCCCGATGAGAAAGCGGTTCTCGCCGTGGCGGCCCCGCGTGCCCGTCGCCACCACGTCGGCGTCTCGCTCGCGGGCGTACTCGGTAATCTCGGCGGCCGGGCGACCCTCGCGGACCGCGGTCGTCAACTCCCTGTCGGCGTGTTCGCGCACGGCCTCGAGCGCGTCCGACCCCTGCGACTCCAGCGCCTCGCGGAGTTCGTCGCGCAACTCCTCGGGCGAGGACTCGACTTCGCCGGTGTCCACGACGTAGAGCGCGTGGACCGAGGCGTCGAACCGCTCGGCGAGGTCGAGCGCGACCCGAACCGCGCGGGTGACGCTCTCGGACCCGTCCGTGGCGACGACGACGGTGTCTATCATGGCGAGACCTACTGTCGGACGCCTCTTAAACTTCGGTGGGTCGATTCCCGATACCGCGGGCGTCGCGCCAGCGCGCCCCCGGAGCAAGGGATGAGGATGGCTGTTACGGCCATTTTTGCGAGACACGAGTTAGGGCCCGTACGGCGTTCCGGGCCGAGTTTCGGGTGGAAAAGTGGAAAGGTATTTGCCCGCGGACGCACCACTTTCGCGTAATTGTGAGTGACTTACTGTCAATCTCGAATCTGCGGACGCAGTTCAACACCGAACGAGGTGTGGTCGAGGCGGTGGACGACTTCGACCTCACGATTCGGGAGGGCGAGACGGTCGGTCTCGTGGGCGAGTCGGGGTCCGGAAAGAGCGTCAGCGCGCTCTCGCTGATGCAACTCGTGGACGACCCCGGCCGAATCGTGGACGGCGAGGCGGCGTTCCGCCACGAGGAACTGACCGCAGACTTCGCCGAGCGATACCCGTCGGGCGTCGGCGAGTTCGTCTTCCCCGACGAGGGGTACGTGGACCTGCTGGCCGCGCCCGAGGACGCGATGCGCGAGATTCGGGGCGGGGAGATGAGCATGATTTTCCAAGACCCGATGACCTCGCTCAACCCCGCGCTGACCGTGGGCGAGCAGGTCGCCGAGAGCCTTCGCCTCCACCAGTACGGCGGCCGCCGGAAGGACTCGTGGTGGAACGCGGTCCGGGAAATCGCGCCGAGTCTCGGCGGGAAGGACATTGACGAGGAGATTCTACAGGACACCATCCACATGCTCGAAGAGGTCGGCATCCCCGAACCCACAGAGCGCGTCGAGGAGTACCCCCACGAGTTCTCGGGCGGGATGCGCCAGCGCGTCCTCATCGCCATCGCGCTGGCGTGTCAGCCGAAACTGCTGGTCGCCGACGAGCCGACCACCGCGCTCGACGTGACGATTCAGGCCCAGATTCTCGACCTCATCAACGACCTGCAGGACGAACTCGGCATGTCGGTCCTGTTCATCACCCACGACCTCGGCGTCGTCGCCGAGACTTGCGACCGCGTGGCCGTGATGTACGCGGGCGACATCGTGGAGGTCGGCCCCGTGGACGAAATCTTCCACAATCCGAGCCACCCCTACACCTACGCGCTGCTCGAATCCATCCCGCGGGAGGACAAACAGCGACTCACGCCCATCGAGGGCAACGTCCCCGACCTCATCGACATGCCCACTGGGTGCCACTTCGCCGACCGGTGCCCGTGGGAGCAACCCGAGTGCACCGAGGGCGAGATTCCGAACCTCCAGCACGGTCCCGAGGACGTTGACCACCGCGCGAAGTGCGTCCTCGAAGAGTTCGACAAGAGCCAGTACGGCGAGGAGTTCGAGAGCATCACGACCGGCGACCACGACGTGGGCGAGCGACTCCTCGAAGTCGACGGGATGAAGAAGCACTTCTCGCGGGCCGACGGCATGCTCGACGAGTGGCTCTCCGACGAGGTAGAGAGCGTCAAAGCCGTCGACGGCGTGAGCTTCGACATCTACGAGGGCGAGACGGTCGGCCTCGTCGGCGAGTCGGGGTGCGGGAAGTCGACCGCGGGCCGGACCCTACTCCACCTCGAAGACCCGACAGACGGCCGCATCGTCTTCCAAGGCACCGACCTCTCGGAACTGGACCGCGAGGAGTTGCGCGACAAGCGCAAGGACATGCAGATGATATTCCAGGACCCGCTGTCCAGCCTCGACCCCCGCATGACGGTGGGCCAGATAATCGCCGAACCCCTCAAAATCCACAGTCTGCCCGAGGAGAACCCCGAGGGTGACATGTCCAAGAAGCAACAGCGCCGTGACCGGGTCGCCGAACTGATGGAGGCGGTCGGTCTCGAACCGGGCCAGTACGACCGCTACCCCCACGAGATTTCGGGCGGCCAGCGCCAGCGGGTGGGCATCGCCCGCGCGCTGGCGGTCGACCCCGACTTCATCGTGGCCGACGAACCGGTGTCGGCGCTCGACGTGTCGGTGCAGGCCCAGATTCTCAACCTGCTGGAGGACTTGCAGGACGAGTTCGGTCTCACGTACCTCTTCATCGCCCACGACCTGAGCGTGGTCCGGCACATCGCCGACCGCATCGCGGTGATGTATCTGGGCGAAATCGTGGAGGTCGCCGACACCGACGAACTGTTCAGCGACCCGAAACACCCCTACACGCAGGCGCTGCTGTCGGCGATTCCGGAACCCGACCCGCGGGTCGACACCGACGACCGCGTCATCCTCGAAGGCGACGTGCCCTCGCCCATCGACCCGCCGTCGGGGTGTCACTTCCGGACGCGATGCCCCCAAATCATCCCGCCGGAGGGACTCGACGTCGAACAGGACGCCTACCGCCAGATAATGAACTACCGCGAGCGCGTCGAGAGTCGCGCCATCGACCTCGACGCGACGTGGGAGGAGGCCGCGGGCGGCGACGCCGCGCAGACCGAGACCGCCACGGCCGCGGACGGAGGACGCCCCGACGCCTCGCACGCGGCGTTCAAGGCGGTCCTCTGGGACCGCCTCTTCGACGCCGAACCCTCGGGGCGACCTCGGGAAATCGTCGCGGAGTCGTTCGACCACCTCGCGTCGGGCGACTGGGCGGCCGCCGAGTCGCTCCTCCGCGACCACTTCGAGAGCGTCTGCGAGCGCAAGGACCCGGTCTTACAGGACGAGGCCCACCCGGCGGCCTGCCACCTCTACGACCAACCCGACTCGACGTAGACCTCGCCGTCCGCTCTCCGGTTCTCCGTCGCCCGCCGATTTCGCCGCGCGAATCGATGCTTCCGGACTACTACGAGATTTGAACTAACTAAACCGACCGTCAATCCCCTCCCGTACGCTTTTATCCAAAATGATTGATTGATAGCGTTGGATGACTTCAAACGACACATCCGTTTCGAGGCGGAACTTGTTGAAGGCGGCCGGTGGGGCGGCGGCGTCGGCCTCGGTCGCGGGCTACGTCGACACCGGGAGCGCCGAGGACGCACAGCAACAGGGTGGTGGGACGCTCACGTACGCGCGCGGGAACGACTCGGGGACGCTCGACCCGCAGAACACGACCAGCGGCGAGGACGTGAAGGTCACGAACCAGATTTACGACCGACTCATCGAGTTCAAACCCGGCGAGTCCTCGCTGGTCGCGGGACTGGCGACCGAGTGGAACCTCCAAGGCCAGAAGGCCACCGTCACCATGCGGGAGGGCGTCACGTTCCACAACGGCAACGAGTGTACCGTCGACGACTTCATCGCCACCTATCGGCGGTTCACCGACTCTAACTACGAGTACTATCCGGGCGACGAGTACGTCTCGTCGTACGGGCCGTTCACGCTCGGCAACTGGATTAGCGGCATCCAGAAGAACGGCGATTACGAGATGACCATCCAGTTGGAGCAGCGATACGCGCCGTTTCTCCGGAACCTCGCGATGTTCGCCTCCAGCGTGCTGTCCGAGCAGGCAATACAGGAGCGGGGAACTGACCTCAGCACGAACCCGATGGGAACCGGTCCGTTCGTGTTCGAGAACTGGGACCAGGGCAACCAGCGCATCCGACTCTCGGCCAACCAGAACTACTGGGGGGAGGGACCGAACGTGAGCGAAGTCGTGTTCACCGCCATCGGGAGGAACACCACCCGCGCTCAGACGCTGGTGTCGGGCGGCGCGGACATCATCGACGGTCTCGGCGCGCAGTCGGCCCAAATCGTCGACCAATCACAGAACGCCGAGTTGCTGGAGAAACAGGGCATCAACATCGGCTATCTGGCGTTCAACATGGCGCGGGTCGAGGCGTTCCGGGACAAGCGGGTCCGACAGGCCATCAGCTACGCCATCAACACCGAGGCCATCGTCAACACCATCTTCCGGGGCATCGCGGTGCCGGCGAGTCAGCCTATCCCGTCGAACGTCTTCGGCTACAACGAGGAGTTGGACCCCTACCCGCACGACCCGCAGCGGGCCCAGCAGTTGCTGAACGAGGCGGGGTACGGCGACGGTTTCACGTTCGAGTTGGCGACGTTCCAGAACCCGCGGGCGTACAACCCGTCGCCGATTCAGGCGGCCCAGACCGTCAAGTCGAACCTCAACGAAGTCGGCATCACGGTCAACATCAACCAACAGCCGTTCAACCCCTTCCTGAACTACACCAGTTCCGGGAAGCACGACGCCTGTTTCCTCGGGTGGATGACCGACAACGCCGACCCGGACAACTTCTACTACGCGCTGTTGCACCCCGGCGTCTCGCAGGACAAAGTGCCGAACGGACAGGACTGGGTCAGTTGGGACACCGAGGGGTTCAACACGCTCGACGTAGCGGCGTGGGCGAACACCGAGTTCATGGACCTCACCGAACGGGCCCAGAAGACGTACAACCAGCAGGAGCGGGCCAACCTGTACAAGCAGGCGGCCCAGATAGCCCACGACGAGGCCCCGTGGGTGTTCATCGACCACGCGAAGGAACTCCGAGGCGTCGGCACGAACGTCCAGAACTTCGTGGTCGCGCCCATCGGCGGGCCGTTCCTCAAGCAGGTCAGCCTGTCGAACTGACCGACCTTCTTTTCGTTCGGCCGACGAAAAATGGACTCACCCCCGAGTAGTCGTTTTATTTTCACTTCATACAGGTTCGGCATATTTATGTGGGCGGTGTGAGCATGGTGGTGCATGGCGACAGATGACAGTCTCAAGCGGCGTAGTTTCCTGAAGGCGGCAGGCGGTGCGACGGCGGCGGCGACCCTCGCCGGGTGTACCGGCAACACCGGTGACGGTAACGGCACCACCACCGACACGACCGAGACGACCGAGGAGTCCGGTAGTTCGGGTACGACCCTCACCTACGCGCGGGGCGCCGACTCCAAGTCGCTCGACTTCCAGAACACCAAGAGCGGCGAGGACGCCAAGGTCACGAACCAGATTTACGACAGTCTCATCGAGTTCAAGCCGGGTAAGACCTCGCTCAAGGCCGGACTGGCGACCGACTGGAGCGTCGACGGCAAGTCGGTCAGTCTCACGCTCCGGAAGGGAGTCACGTTCCACAACGGCGACAAGTTCACCGCCGAGGACTTCGTGGCGACCTATCGTCGCTTCGTCGACAAGGAGTACGAACACTACCCCGGACAGGACTACGTCTCGTCGTACGGTCCCTACGCGCTCGGTGGCTGGATCGACAGCGTCGAGAAGACGGGCAAGCACGCGGTGGACATCACCCTCAAACAGCCGTACGCCCCGATTCTGAAGAATCTCGCGATGTTCTGCTCGAAGGTCCACTCGCTGAAGGCCATCAAGGAACACGGGACGGACCTCGCCAGTAAACCGGTCGGGACCGGTCCGTTCGAGTTCGACAACTGGGACACGAGCAACCAGCGCATCCGCCTCAAGAAGAACGACGACTACTGGGGCGACCAGAAGGCGCAGGTCGACGAAGTCGTGTTCACGGCGGTCACTTCGAACACCTCTCGTGCCCAGACGCTGCTCTCGGGCGGCGCGGACATCGTCGACGGTCTCGGCGCCCAGTCCTCGAAGCTCATCGACAACTCGGACAAGGCCGACCTCGCCTCCATTCCCGGCATCAACGTCGGCTACATGGCGTTCAACATGTGGCGAAAGGAGGCGTTCCGCAAGAAGAAGGTCCGGCAGGCCATCAGCTACGCCATCAACACCGAGGACCTCGTCAACACCATCTTCAAGGGCATCGCGTCGCAGGCCAGCCAACCCATCCCCGAGAGCGTGATGGGGTACAACCCCAACCTCGACCCGTACGGCCACAAGCCGGAGAAGGCCAAGAAGCTACTCGAAGAGGCGGGCGAGACCGGCCTCGAATTCGAACTCGCCATCATGAAGAACCCGCGGCCGTACATCCCGTCGCCGCGGCAGGCGGCCACGCTCGTCCAGTCGAACCTCGAGGAGATCGGCGTCACGGTCAACATCACGACGAAGCCGTGGAAGTCGTTCCTCTCGTACACCGACTCCTTCAAGCACGACGCCTGTTTCCTCGGATGGATGACCGACAACGGCGACCCGGACAACTTCTACTACGCGCTCCTTCACCCCCAGATCGACCGGAGCGAAGTCCCCGACGGACAGGACTGGGTCAACCCGAACGACTTCGACAACTTCAGCACGCTCGACACCGCCGCGTGGGCGAACACCGAGTTCATGAAGCTGACCGAAGAAGCCCAGCAGACCTACGAGACGAGCAAGCGCAAGTCCAAGTACCAGAAGGCCGGGAAAATCTTCCACGAGGAACAGCCGTGGGTCGCGCTCGACCACGCCAAGACGATGCGCGGCCTCCGCAAGGAAGTCGAGGGCTTCACCATCGCGCCCATCGGCGGCCCGTTCCTCAACCGAGTCTCGCTGAAGCAGTAGTCGCGGTCCGCCCCGCCGCCGTCCCTCGACACTCCCCGACGGCGCGGCGGTAGCGAGTCTTTTTTCACCCCCGCGGTCGATTCTGCGAGTGAATGATTTCCAAGCGGTTCGTTATCAAACGACTCCTGCTGCTGGTCCCGGTGTTGTTCGGGGTGGCGACGTTCGTGTTCGCCATCCTGCACCTCGCTCCGGGCGACCCCGCGAGAGTCATCGCGGGCCAGCGGGCGTCCGAGCAGTTCGTCCAGCAGGTCCGTGCGGAACTCGGACTCAACGACCCCATCTGGGTACAGTACGGCCGGTTCCTGGTCGACGCGGTCCAGTTGGACTTCGGCAACTCCTACCAGATTCAGAAGGGCACGCCGGTCAAGCAGATTCTGCGGTACAAGCTCCCGGTCACGCTGGAGATGGCGCTGTTCGGCCAGTTTCTCGGCATCTTGTTCGGTATCCCCATCGGTCTGCTCGGGGCGATAAAACAGGACGCTCTGAGCGACCACGTGACGCGAATCGGCGCGCTGAGCGGAATCAGCGTCCCGATTTACTGGAGCGGTCCGCTCCTCATCCTGCTGTTCGCCCAGATTCTGAACTGGTTCCCCGCGAGCGGTCGCGTCGCCTCCGAGTTCGACATCAACCCCATCACGGGAATCATCACGCTCGACACGCTCGTCCGCGGGAACTTCGCGGCGTTCCAGTCGGCCGCGATGCACCTGTTCCTGCCCTCGGTCGTCATCGGCATCTACTCGATGGCGCTCATCTCCCGCATGATGCGGTCGTCGATGCTGGAGGTCATCCGGCAGGACTACATGCGGACCGCCCGCGCGAAGGGCCAAGGCTCGAAGATCACGGTTATGAAACACGGCTTCCAGAACGCGCTCATCCCGGTGGTGACCGTCATCGGCATCCAGTTCGGCACTCTGCTGGGCGGCGCGGTCCTGACCGAGACCATCTTCGGCATCGCGGGCATCGGCACCCTGCTGGTGAGCGCGATTCAGGTCGGTGACTACCCGGTCGTGCAGGGTACCGTCCTGATGTTCGCGTTCCTGTTCACGCTGGTGAACCTGCTCGTGGACGTGACCTACTCCTACCTCGACCCGCGGATCGAACAATAAGAATGAGCACGGAAACCCAACGCGAGGACGTGGGCAAGCGCGGCGTCGTCGAGCGACTCCGCGCGTCCCCGTTCCTCTCCGAACTGCTGTCGAACCGCCTCGCCGTCGCGGGTCTCACCATCATCTTCGCGATGGTGGCCATCGCGCTCTACGCGCGACTCTTCATCGACCTCGCGTCGGTAACCCAGAGCCAAATCGGGACCAACCCCAACCTCGCGCCGCCGAGTTGGCTGAGCAAGAAGACCGCCATCGTCGGCGAGTACGGCGCGTTCGCGTACCCGTTCGGCACCGACATCCAGTCGCGCGACATCTTCCGTCGCGTGCTGTACGGCGCGTGGCTTGCGATGAAGTACGGCACCATCACGGTCGGGGCCTCGACGGTGCTGGGCGTCGGTCTCGGCATCCTCGCGGCCTACTACGGCGACATTACCGACAACGTCATCATGCGGACGATGGACGTGCTGCTCGCGTTCCCGAGTCTCCTGCTCGCGCTGGCGCTGGTCGCCATCTTCGGCGCGGGCCTCTGGAAGGTGGTCATCGCCCTGACGCTGGTGTACACTCCGCGGTTCGCCCGCGTCGTCCGCGGCGCCGCCCTGAAGGTGCTGGAAGACGAGTACATCGAGGCGACGGAGGCGCTCGGGGCGAGAGATGCTCGGGTCATCGTCCGCCACATCATGCCCAACTGCCTCGCGCCCATCACGGTCCAGTCCACGCTCAACTTCGGACTCGCCATCATCGACATCGCGGCGCTGTCGTTCCTCGGGTTCGGCGCCGAGGCCGGGACGCCGTCGTGGGGACTGATGCTGTCGAACGGCGTGAATCAGGGACTGCTGACCGGCGACTGGTGGTGGTCGTTCTTCCCCGGTCTGTTCCTCGCCATCACCGTCCTCGGGTTCAACCTGCTCGGCGACGGGATGCGCGACGCGCTCGACCCACGGATGCGCGAGACCGTGGACTGACCGATGAGTTCGGACGTCGAACCGACGCTCCGCGAACGCGTCCGGCGCCTCGGACGCGCACTCGCGCTCGGCGCGGCGCTGGCGGCCGTCGCGGTACCCGTTCTCGTCCTCTCGGGCGAGTCGGTCGGGTTCGCCAGCGAGAAAATCTTCGCGGTCGGCGCGCTCGTGTTCGGGTTCTCGATTCTGGGCTGGTCGGGGTCGGTGTTCGCGGGACGTGGCATCGAGAACTTCCAGCGACACCTCGGCGGTCGGTCCGACTGGTCGGAGGCCGACTCCCGGCAGGCGATGGCGGTCCTCGGGAGCGTCGGTCTCGGCGGGATGGTCGGCACGGTGCTGGCGACGTGGGTCGTCGCGGGCGTGACGTGACACCCGGAGAGTGAGACGTTTTAAGTCGTGGGATTCGTACCTCTGGGTATGAACGAAACCACGCGCCTCGCCGCCGCAATCGGACTCGGACTCGTGTTCGTCGTCTGGCAGGCCAGACAGGAACCCGGTCGGCTGTTCGCCGCGATACTGGCCGTCGTCGCCGTCGGCTACGCGTTCGCGCCGGTGATTCGCGACGGCATCGCTAGCTGAATCGGACCGGTCGAACTCGTCGAATCCGGTTGCGTTCAATCTCCCCGCGGCGCTCGGCGAACGTCGATAGCACTCACGACGCACCTCGTGCCGGGTGGTCCTCGTATCGCTAGCCGGTGGCAGTCAAAAGGAAACGACGGGGCGGTCCGAGCAGGCACCCCGTCGAAGGTTCCGTCGGCGGACGAGTACCCTTCTGGTTGGCAGTTGGTTGACAGTGCATCAGTCGGCGGGAGCGCGCCGACGATGGCTGATACGGTGGATTTACACATAACTGCGCTCTTTTGCGCAACTCTTTCAACTCACCACGTAAGAAGCGGACGTGCGTTTTGTGAGTTCGTTAAATTCCAGCCAAACGTATCGAAACTGCCGACGGGAGTACGCGTCAGATTGAGATTTGTCGAGTTCCGGTCTCCGGGCGGAGCCTCGGCGACTCCTCGACCGAACCGTTACTTCCGAACGTTCCGTCCGACCGCCTCGCCGAACTCGCCGTCGGCGTCGATGCTCTCGAACTCGGCCGACTCGCTCCGATACACCACGTTCCCCCGGACCATCGTCAGTTCGGGGAACACGCCGGCCATCCCCTCGAACGGCGTCCAGTCGCACTTCGAGTGGAGGTCATCGCCGCGAATCTCGCGGGACTCGTCGGGGTCGACCAGCACGAGGTCGGCCATCAGACCCTGTTCGACCGTCCCTCGCCGGGTCAGACCGAACACGTCGGCGGGGTTGGCCGCGGTCAGGTCCCGGACGCGCTCGTAGGTCAGGTTGTCCTTCCGGGCCTCTTCGAGCAGGAGCGGCAGGGCGGTTTCGACTCCCGGCACGCCGCTCGGGGCGTCCCAGATGCTCGCGTCCTTCTCCTCGCGGGTGTGAGGCGCGTGGTCGGTGGCGACCATGTCGACCGTGCCGTCGGCGACGCGTTCGAACAGCGCCTCCCGGCGGTCCTCGCTCCGGAGCGGCGGGTTCATGCGACCGAACGTGCCCAACTCGTCGTAGTCCCCGCGAGAGAGGAAGAGGTGGTGGGGCGTGACCTCGCAGGTCGCGCCGCCCGCTGTGGCAGCGTCCACGCCCTCTGGCGTGCTGGTGTGGGCGATGTGGACCTGTGCGTCGGCCTCCGCGCCGATTTCGACCGCACGCTCGACCGCGGCGGCCTCGGCCTCCGCGGTCCGGTAGGCGCTCCACGCGTCGTAGTCGTCGCCGTCGCGCTCGCGGGCCTCCGCCGAGAACAGGTCGGCGTCCTCGGCGTGGACCGTGACGACCCGGTACTCGTCGGTCGCGCGCTCGACGGCCTCCCGGAACAGGTCCTCCTCGATGCCCATCTCGCCGGTCGAGTCCGCGAGGAACACCTCGCCGAGCGCCAGCACCGGCCGGTCGAACAGTTCGTCGGGGTTCCAGTCGGGCGTCACGCCGCCGTTGATACCGTAATCGACGTAGGAGTCGGCCGCGAGGTCGGCCTTCCGGTCGAAGGCGTCGCCGTCCACGGTCGGCGGGTCGGTGTTCGGTTGGTCCACTACGGTGGTCACGCCGCCCGCCGCGGCCGACCTGCTCCCCGTCTCCCACGTCTCCTTGTGGTCGAACCCGGGTTGGCGGAAGTGGACGTGTGCGTCTATCATCCCCGGCAGGAGGAGTTTCCCGGTGGCGTCGATGGAGTCGCCGGACTCGGTCAGCGTCGACCCGACGCCCGCGATGCGGCCCGCGGACGTGTCGATGCGCACGTCCACCTGTCGGCCGTCCGCGAGCGTCGCGTTCCGAATAGTGAGCATTGGTCGTCGGGCAGTTCGGGGGTGGGCGTCCTAAGCGTCCCGATTGCGAGTCCACGGAGCGGGTCGGAGAATCGCGCGGAGAACTGCGCCGGGGAACCGCGTCAGTCGGCGGTTCCGGCGTCCGCGGCGTCGTCGAGCGTCTCGACCGTGGTCTCCTCGTCGCCAACCAGCAACTCCTCGACGGTCCGGGCGACTTTCTCGGGGTCGCTCGCCCCGCCGGCCGCCGCGATGCTCCCGACCGAATCCCGGTCGAACGGCAGGTCCAGCGCGACGTAGACGGGGTCGAGGACCGCCGCGATTTCCTCGTGGTCGCGGACCACGACGACACCAGAGACCAGCGCGGCGTTCTTCCGGACGCGCTGGGCGATTCCGACGAGTTTCCCGCCGCTCCGGAGCGAGTAGTCGCCGGGGCAGAAACTCGCCTCGGGTTCGCCCCGGGAGGCGGGCACGCCGAGTCGCCAGAGGGCCCGCTGGACCGCCCGCGTCGTCGCCTCGTATCGCTCGTCCATGCCGACCCGCATGTCCTCCAGCGGAACCACCTTGGCGAACGCGACGGTGTTGCCGGTGTAGGCGACCGCCCGGCCGCCGACCGACCGCTCGACCGGCGTGAACCCGGAGGCGTCGGCGACCCGCTTGGCCACTTCGTAGTCGTCGGCCCGGGCGTCGCGCCGCCCGAAGGCGAGTTGGCGGTGGGGTCGCCACGCCCGGACCGACGCCTCGCCGGTCTCGGCCGCCCGTTCGAGCATCGCCGAGACGACCTCGCGGTCGGCGTCCCGACCCGCCGCCCGGCCGCGGAGTACGCGCATGCCGGGGGCTTGGCATTCGGAGTACCTAAACCCTCGCGTCTCCGAGGTGGGGTCGATGGTCACGGTCGGACCGGAGTTACTGGAGGACTTTCCGCGATTCTCGCTGTACAACTCGCCGTACGCCGCCCACGACGAGGGGTGCGCGATAGACCTGTACCCCCACGAGGGAGACTGGCGCGAGGGGAGCGAAGGGAGGGAGGCGAACGAGGGACGCGAGACCGCCGCGCCGAGTCCCGTCGCGGGCGAAGTAGTCGCCGCCCGGACGGTGTCCGCGCCGCCGAAACCCTACGCCGCGGACCACGACCACCTCGTCGTGGTGGACACCGGCGACCGCCTCGCTCGGATACTCCACGTCGACCCCGCGGTCGAACCCGGCGACGTGGTCGCACGCGGCGATTCGCTCGGCGAGATGGTGCGCTCGGGGTTCTTCGCGCCGTGGGTGGACAACCACGTCCACCTCGGCTTCCGCGACGGCGACGCGAACCCCTTCCGGGCCTCGGGGTCGCTCCCCCTCGAACTCGACCCCGGCGTCGAACTCGCGGCCGTGCCGTGGGACGGCCGCGGCGAGGTCGTTGCGACGGGCGACACCTACGCGATTCTCGACGCGCCCGACCACCCCGCGCCGGGCGAGCGATTCGCGGGCATCGCCGCCGACGGGACCGCTCGGCCGTTGGACGGGGGACTCCCGCACTACGAGGGCGGCGGGATTCTGGGCACGGACGAGACAACCGGGCCGGTCTCGCTCGCGGGTCGCCGGGTCGGGACCGCCGATACTCGGACCGTCGCGTGGGACGACGTGACAGTGGTCGCGAACGGGACGCCCGTCACGGGCCTCTCGTTTGTCCTCGCGCGCGAGACGCTCGGCGCGAAACTCGTCTGCCCAGATGCCGACTTCGAGGTCGGCGAGTCGGTCGAAGTCCGGCCGACCCGCTGACGACTCCACCCGTGACCGGTTTTCCGTCGACGGAAACGACGCGCCCGGCCGCGACCGACCGCCGGGACGCGGGCCGTGCGGACGGTGACACCGGTTTCGCTTCGGTGACGTATCACCGGCTAGAACCTGCGTTTCGAGGGCGAAAGCTCATCCGGTGACTGTTCGTCTACTCGGGCATGGAAGGAGAAGGTTCCGCCCACGTACTGAGCGGTGAGGGGGAGGACGGAGGACCGACGACGGAGAACCCGGTGAGCGAGTCGGGACTCGACCGCATCTTCACCGCGCTGTCCGACCCCCGACGCAGGGTCGTCGTGCAGTACTTTCTGAACACCTCCGACGACGTCGCGACGGTCACTGACCTCGCTCGCTACGTGAGCGACAGGGTCGAGGACGGCTTCGAGTCGGTCGTGGTCGCCCTCCACCACAAGGACGTGTCGAAACTGGCCGAGGCGGGCATCGTCGAGTACGACCTGCGAACCGAGACCGTCGAGTACGTCGGTCCGCCGTTCGTCGCGGAACTGCTCGACCGGGCGGAGAGAGACCGCGGTCGGGGTCCGACGACCGCCGGTCCCGGCGCGCTCGACCACCTCTCGGACGCGCTCGCGACCGACGACCCCGCAGAGAAGGACTACCGCATCCGGCAGGCGCTCCAGTACGTCCACTTCGAGAGCCACGAGTAGCGCACGCCCGTTTCGCCTCCTGTTCGTGTTCTATTCGCCGCACAGCTCTTACATTCGGCGTCGCCGGTCAGGACTCGAACTCGATTTCGGCTTTCGTCGTCACCTCGCCGAACAGGAAGTCCGAGTGGTCCACGGCGTACTCCTTGTGGTCCTCTTCGATGTAACCGAGGGCGTCCTCGACCAGTACGGGCCGGTAGTCTCGCAACCCCGCGCTCCCGGCGGTGTGGAGGACGCAGACGTTCGCCAGCGTCCCGCAGAGCAGCAGGTCGTCTATCTTGTGGGCGTCGAGATACCCCTCCAAGTCGGTCCGGTAGAACGCGTCGTAGGTGTGCTTGTCCACCACGTGGTCGGTCTCGCGCACGTCGAGGTCGTCGTGGAGTCGGGCCTCCCACGACCCTTCGAGGACGTGTTCGCCCCACCGCTCGAACTCGTCGTAGTAGTGGTTGCCCTCGAACTGCTCGGGCGGGTGCACGTCGCGGGTGTAGACGACCGACGCGCCCGCATCTCGGGCGGCCGCGACGACCTCCGACACGTCGG
Organism: Halorussus limi; assembly: GCF_023238205.1. Taxonomy (NCBI): domain Archaea; kingdom Methanobacteriati; phylum Methanobacteriota; class Halobacteria; order Halobacteriales; family Haladaptataceae; genus Halorussus; species Halorussus limi. The sequence goes on along the minus strand of NZ_CP096659.1, from coordinate 1,633,655 downwards.
CGAGAGCGTCCTCGCTGGCGGGCGCGTAGAGGCTTCCGTCAGGGTGACAGAATCCGTTCTGCATGTCCACGACGACGACCGCGGTCGAATCGGGGTCGAAGCTCATGGTCGAACGTAGTCGCTCGCCGCCGAAAACGTTTTCCGAGGCTGCGGCCCGACACCGTTCGAGCCGAGTCGAAACGTCGTTCGGATTTTTTCAGCCACCAGTCAGGAGGTTTTTGCCTGTGTAGCCCGACCACTGGAGTACAGGAAATGCGTACGAAAATCGCAATCGCGGTTGTTCTCATGCTCGTGGTCGCGGGCTGCTCGCAGGCCCCCGGCGCGGGGACGACGACAGATACGACGGGGGCACCGACGACCCAGCCCGGTTCCGACACGCAGACCGTTCGACAGGACGCGGTCGTCAAGCCGGACGACCCCGAGTCCGACGTTCTCGGGTGGGAGGCGGGGCTCTGGTACAACGAAACCGTCGACGTGACCCCCGACGACGGGTTGAACGAGACCGAACTCAATAAGACGGTCGCCCGCTCGATGGCTCGCGTCGAACGCATCCGTCAACTCGAGTTCGACCAACAGGTTCCCGTCGAAATCATGACTCGCGAGGAGTTCCGCTCGAATCAATCCAACGGGGCGACCCCCGCGGACCGTCGGGTGTTCGACAACGCGAAGTACGAATCGCTGTTCATGATAAACGAGTCGGCCGACTCCATCGCGGTCCAGAACCGCAACTCCGGGTCGTCCGTCGGTGGCTACTACAGTCCCTCGAAGGACTCCATCGTGGTCATCGCCGACAGTGGAAGCACCGACGCGCCGAAGCTTCCCGAACTGACGCTCGCTCACGAGTTGACCCACGCGCTACAGGACCAGCAGTTCGGTCTGGGCGGTCTGAACCAGTCTACCCGCGAACTCCACAACGCCAAAGACGGCCTCATCGAGGGGAGCGCGAACTACGTCCAGCACCGCTACTCCCAGCGCTGTAAGTCGACGTGGAACGGCACCTGTCTCACCCCGAGTTCCTCGTCGGGGTCGGGCGGCGGCATCGCCAACATGGGGGCGTACCTCATCAAGTTCCAGCCCTACAGCGACGGTCCGGCGTTCGTCCGGGGAGTCAAGAAGAAGGGCGGCTGGGAGGCGGTCAACGACCTCTACAATAACACGCCCGAGAGCACCGAGCAGATAATCCACCCCGAAAAGTACGGCACCGACTCGCCCGCCGAGTTCTCCATCGAGAACCGGACCAGCGGTGGCTGGGAGCGGGTGACGTTGGAGAACCGACCGAGTTACGGGAGCGTCGGCGAAGCGGGCATCTTCTCGATGTTCATGTACCCGTTCTACGACAGCAACCAGCAGACCCAGATAATCCCCGCACGGGACTTCTTCAACCGGAAGAAGGGGTCGAGCCAACTGCGCGCCGTCGACCCGTTGAACTACAACAGCACCTACTCTGCCGGATGGGACGGTGACAAACTCGCGGTCTTCACCAACGACCGCGCGAAGGCCAACGAGACCGGCTACGTCTGGAAGTCCGTCTGGGACTCCGAGCAGGACGCCTCGGAGTTCCTCACGGGCTACCGGAAGGTCCTGAAGTACAACGGCGCGAAGAAGGTCGACGGCCGCGCGAACACGTGGCGCATCCCCGACGGGAACGGGTTCTCCGACGCCTTCTACGTCAAGCGCACCGGCGACACCGTCGTCGTCGTGAACGCCCCGTCCGTCTCGGAACTCTCGAACGTCCGGAAGGGCGCGGCACCTGCGGCGTAACCGAGTCGCTCCGTTTCTCTCTTTTCTCTCCGTCTCTTTCTTCTCCTCCTCTTTTCGCTCCTCTCTCACTGTCTTCCGCCTCCCCTACCTCTCACCGTCTCCGGACCCTCTCGTCGTCCCTCCGTCTTCCCTGTCGCTCCGCCTCCAGCGACGGCGGGTAAGCGGGACCTTTTTCGCTCCGGCGAAGGTACGTGCCAGCATGAATCTCCCGAGGTGGCGGCGATGAGCGACGGGTTCGACGTGGTGTCCGAGGCGGCCATCGGCGACGGGACGGCGACCGACGCCTACTTCCTCCGGACCGAGGAGACGCTGGCGGCGGCCGACCGCAACCCCCGCGTCGTGGCAGAGGTCACGCAGGACCAGTTCCCGACCGGTGAGTTCGACCTGCTGGCGGGCATGAAGGACGCCGCCCGCCTGCTCGAAGGACTTCCGGTCGACGTGGACGCGATGCGCGAAGGACAACTGTTCGACGGCGGCCCTGTGATGCGAATCGAGGGCGACTACCTCGACTTCGCGCGGTACGAGACCTCGCTGTTGGGCTTTCTCTCTCACCAGAGCGGCGTCGCCACCGCGGCGCTGGAGGCCCGGCGGGCCGCGCCCGACTCGTCGGTGCTGAGTTTCGGCGCGCGCCACGTCCACCCCGCCATCGCGCCGATGATAGAGCGGGGCGCGCTCGTCGCGGGGTTCGACGGTTTCTCGCACGTCGCGGCGGGCGAGGTTCTCGGCCGCGAGGCCAGCGGCACGATGCCCCACGCGCTGGTCATCGCCTTCGGCGACCAGGAGACGGCGTGGGAGGCCTTCGACGAGACGGTCGACGCCGAAGTCCCGCGCATCGCCATCTGCGACACGTACTGCGACGAGAAAGACGAGAGTATCCGCGCCGCCGAGGCGCTGGGCGACGCCTTGGACGGCGTGCGCCTCGACACGACGAGTTCCCGACGCGGCGACTTCCGGCACATCGTCCGGGAGGTCCGGTGGGAACTCGACGCCCGCGGTCACGACGACGTGGAAATCTTCGTCAGCGGCGGACTCGGCCCCGCGGACCTCCGGAACCTCCGGGACGTCGCAGACGGGTTCGGCGTCGGCGGTCACGTCAGCAACGCCGACCCGCTGGACTTCGCGCTCGACATCGTGGAACTCGACGGCGAACTGGTCGCCAAGCGCGGCAAACTCTCCGGGAAGAAGGAGGCGTTCCGGACGCCGGACGGCGGCCACCACGTCGGTCTCGCCGACCGCGCGGACCCCGAGGGCGGCGAGGCGCTGCTCGAACCGCTGATTCGGGACGGCGAAATCGTCCGGGAGTTCGACGTGGACGCCGCGGCCGAGCGCGCACTGGCCGACGCCGAAGCGGTCGGGTTCCGCGAGGGCGAGTGAGGAGTTGACGCTGCGCTTTTCGTCGACGTGTTACCAGCGAGAGAGCGTCTGAATCTCCGAGTCAGACGCGAACAAGTACAGTAAACGGTCGAGTGTTAGAGTTCTTCGACGGTTCCTTCGGGTTCGCGCTCGCTGAACACCTGTCCGTCGAACAGGGTCACCATCACGTCGTCGTCCTCCCACGCGCCCTTGGGGAGTCCGGCCTTCCGGCAGGTCCGGTCGAGATACTCGAAGACGCTCCACTCGTTCTCGATGGGGAGCGTCGGGTACATCCACGCCTGCTTGCCTCGTCCCTCGATGGCGACGCCGTGGGTTCCGAGTTCGATGTCCTCCACCGCGTCCTCCGTGAACTGGGTGTCGCGGACGACGCAGACCGATATCTTCAGGTTCGGAAGCTCCGCTTCCTCGACTTCAGAGCCGCACGAGGTGTCGCTCGCCGCGCTGATGGCCGAGTCCACGATGAGGTGGCCGAGTTGGTCGGTGCCTTCGTAGGCCCCGTCGCATCCCCGGAGTCGACCGCGTCCTCGCGTGGAGGCGAGCCGGACGAACACGCCGGTTCGGGCGTAGAACGCTTCGCGCATGCTACCGGGCTGTTCGCGCTGCCCGTTGATGACGTAGGATTCGACCGATTCCCGTGCGAGTTCGACGGCCCGCGTGCCGTCCTCGTAGGAGAGAGTTACTGCCTGAGCCTGTGCCATACAGAAACCGATAGGGCAGGTAGCACCTTCAAGTCTTCCCTTCAATACTAAACGCAGAAATCTCCCGCTACGTTTCATGTGGGCACCGTTATCACGGGGTAACACCGGCCTACTGGCCCGGTAACGCCGTGTTTCGCCGGAGTTCGCACCGAACTGCTTAAACCCGGCGAGGCGCTACTCTCGACCGGCAGAGGGAGCCGAGTTCCCGCGAGGGCGCGGCCTCGCCGCGCCCCCGTGAGGAAAGTCCCCCCACCGTTCGGGCAGGCGACCGGACGCAAGTCCGGAGCGGGAGACCGCTGGCTCTGGAACAGAAACGAGACCCCTCTCCCCGACCGATGAGGTGCGCGAATCCCGACCCGAGACGGCTCACGCCGAGGAAAGGAACGGAGAGTTGACCCACCGAGGGACAGCGTCCCGGCATTGCCGGCACGCGGACGGGAGAGAACGGATGGAACGGCGAATCCTCGCCGGTGCAAGTCCACGCCGCGATGCGCGGCGTTTCGACGCCGTGCATCGTCAAGGTAGCCCGGACGACGGCGCGGACGCTCAGCCGAATACTCGGACGAACAGAAGGGGGCTTACTCCCCTCAGCCGTTTTCGTACGACTCGGAGCGTGCCGTCCCCGGAGGCTGTTCTCCCTACCTACCCGAAGGCGACCACCAGTAGCGCGAGCGCTGCGACGATCTCGGCCGCGAGTACCGTGACCGCGGCCCCGATTTTCAGGGCGTTCGTGCCTAGTCCCGATTCGGTGGCGCTCATCGACCTGTATTTGTGGACGATTCACAATAAGGTGGACACACGGTTGGGAATTGTTCGCGGTTACGACCGGTCCGTAACGCAATGAACGCTCGTGAACGGTTCCCTCCCGGGCGAAACGTGAGCTTACGGTGAGAAGAGTCGGAGCCTACTGGAGAGATAATAAATCAAGCCGGTCGAGTTGTTAAGGACACCCATCTGAGGCCGGCTCTTTGACAGAGCAATTAATAACTCCTCGGCGACTACTCTCGACCAATGACTACCGACGAGCGCGAACGGACGGTCCGTCTCTCTGTCCCCGAGATGGACTGCCCGTCCTGCGCCGGCAAGGTGACCGCGAGCGTCGAGCGACTCGACGGGGTGCGCGAGACCGACCCGGCACCGACGACGGGGACGCTCCGAGTTGCCTACGACGCGGACGCGACCGATCCCGAGGACATCCGCGAGCGGGTCGAGTCCGCCGGATACGCGGTCGAAGGCGACGACGGAGCGGCGGACGGCCGACTCCGCCTCTCGGTCCCCGAGATGGACTGTCCGTCGTGCGCGGGCAAGGTCGAGAACGCGCTCGACGGCGTGGCCGGCGTCGAGACGTACGAGACGCGACCGGCGACCGGCGAGGTCCTCGTGACCGGCGACGCCGACCGCGAGCGCGTCGTCTCGGCGATAGCGGGCGCGGGCTACGAGGTCGAGAACGCGACGAGCGACGGCGGCGGCCCCGACGTGGCCGCGTCGAGCGACGTGTGGACGAGTCCGCGCGCTCTCAAGACGTGGGCCGGGGCCGCCCTCATGGTCGCCGGTCTCGTCCTCGAATTCCTGCTCACGGGCCTCGACGGTCTGCTGTTCTCCGCCGTCGGCCGCGAGTTCCACCTCTCCTCGGTCCTCCTCCTGCTCGCGGCCGGGGTCGCGGGCCAAGAGATTCTCCGGAACGGTTACTACTCCGCGAAGACCCTGAGCCTCGACATCGACCTCCTGATGGGGGTCGGCGTCCTCGCCGCGGTCGGAGTCGGTCTCTACTTCGAGGCCGCGACCCTCGCCGTGCTGTACAGCGTCGCGGAACTGCTCGAACGGTTCTCGATGGACCGGGCGCGCAACTCGGTTCGGGAACTGATGGACCTCTCGCCCGACACCGCGACGGTCAAGCGCGGCGCGAACGGGGAGCGAGAGGAGACTGTGCCCGTCGAGGAAGTGGCGGTCGGCGAGATAGTCGCGGTCCGGCCCGGCGAGAAGATTCCTGTGGACGGCGAGGTAGTCGAGGGCGCGAGCGCGGTGAATCAGGCCCCCATCACGGGCGAGAGCGTCCCCGTGGACAAGTCGCCCGGCGCGGAGGTGTACGCCGGGACGGTCAACGAGGAGGGCTACCTCGAAGTCGAGGCCACCGCCGAGGCCGACGAGACCACCCTCTCGCAGGTCATCGAGTTGGTCGGCGACGCTCAGCGCGACCGGACCGACCGCGAGCAGTTCATCGAGCGGTTCGCGGCCTACTACACTCCGCTCATCGTGGTCGGGGCGCTCCTGACCGCCTTCGGCCCGCCGCTCCTGCTCGGCGGTCCCTTCCGCGAGTGGTTCGTCCGCGGTCTGACCCTGCTGGTGGTCGCCTGCCCGTGCGCGTTCGTCATCTCGACGCCGGTCTCGGTCGTCTCGGGCGTCACCAGCGCGGCCCGGAACGGCGTCCTCGTGAAGGGCGGCCCGCACCTCGAATCGATGGGGGCGGTCGAGGCCGTCGCCTTCGACAAGACCGGGACGCTGACCGAGGGGAACCTCGCGGTCACTGACGTGGTTCCGCTCGACGGTACCGACGAGACCGACCTCCTGCGGTGCGCCCACGACCTCGAACGCCGGAGCGAACACCCCATCGCGGAGGCCATCGTGGAACACGCCCACGCCGCCGGAGACCCTCACGACGAGTCGGGCGGGGACCGGCCCGTCGAGAACTTCGAGAGTCTGACGGGCAAGGGCGTCCGCGCCGACCTCGGCGGCGTGACCCACTACGCGGGAAAGCCCGCGCTCTTCGAGGAACTCGGATTCGATTTGGGGCACGTCCACCTCAGCACCGACGGCGGTGAGCGAACCACCGGTTTGCGAGCCTCGTCGGACTCCCGGTCCGACGGCGGTGAAGTAATCACGAAGGACCCCGACAGCAAGTGCGAGGACCGCGACGACTGCCTCGACCTGCTCGCCGACGTGGTGCCCCGGTTCCAGCGCGAGGGCAAGACGGTCGTCCTCGTCGGCACGGAAGACGAGTTGGAGGGCGTCCTCGCCGTCGCCGACGAGGTTCGCCCGGCGGCCAAGGAGACGGTCGCGCGCTTGCAGGCGTTCGGCATCGAGACGGTCATGCTCACGGGCGACAACGAGGGGACCGCCCGCGCGGTGGCCGAGGAGGTCGGCGTCGACGAGTTCCGGGCCGAACTCCTGCCCGAGGGGAAGGTCGAAGCCGTCGAGGAACTGACCGACCGGTACGAGTCGGTGGCGATGGTCGGCGACGGCGTCAACGACGCGCCCGCGCTGGCCGCCGCGACGGTCGGCGTGGCGATGGGCGCGGCCGGGACCGACACCGCCATCGAGACGGCCGACATCGCCCTGCTGGGCGACGACCTGCGGAAGGTGCCGTACCTCTACCGCCTCTCGCGGAAGGCCAACGCCGTCATCCGCCAGAACATCTGGGCCAGTCTCGCGGTCAAGGCCGTGCTGGCCGTGGGCGCACCGCTCGGACTGGTCTCGGTGGCGGTGGCGATAGTCGTCGGCGACATGGGGATGAGTCTGGGCGTGACGGGTAACGCGATGCGACTGGCGCGGGTCGACCCCGACGAGTAAGGAGAACTTTCGCAGTAGGGTCGTCCCCGACCTAGCGAGCGGTCGGTTACGTCACTCCTCGAACGCCGGATGAGAGTCCCGAATATCCGCGATCAACGCCCGCACGTCGTCGTTTACCTCCTCGTCGGGCGTCAGGGGTCGCTTCCCGTCGAAGGTCTCGTGGACCTCGGCCACGCTGTCCGAGAGGGTGTCGAGACCGTAGCCGCCTTCGAGGACGAACGCGAGCGCCGCGCCCGCCTCGTCGGTGAGGTCCCGGACGCGGCCGGTCAGCATGCCGTACCCCTCGGTCGAGACTCGCATGCGAGAGATGGGGTCGTGGCGGTGGGCGTCGAACCCCGCGCTCACGACGAGCAGGTCCGGGTCGAAGTCGCGGATGGCGGGCGCGACGAGGTCGTCGAACGCGTCGCGGTACTCCGGGTCGCCAGCGCCCGCGGGGAGCGGGACGTTGAGCGTCGTGCCCGCGCCCGCGCCCCCGCCGGTCTCGTCGATTTCGCCCGTGCCGGGGTAGAGACCCTCCTCGTGGAGCGAGGCGTAGAACACGTCGCCCGCGTCGTAGAAGATGTCTTGGGTCCCGTTGCCGTGGTGGACGTCCCAGTCGAAGACGGCGACCCGCGAGGCGTCCGTCCCCTCGGCGTCGATGACGTGGCGGGCCGCGACCGCGGCGTTGTTGAAGAAGCAAAAGCCCATGGCGTCGTCTTCGACCGCGTGGTGGCCCGGCGGCCGCCCGAGCGAGAAGGGCGTGTCACGGCCATTGCTGCCGTCGAGGGCGGTCTCGGCCGACCAGCAGGCCAACCCGGCCGACTGGAGCGCGGCGTCCCACGTCGCCTCGACCGCCACGGTGTCGGGGTCCCAGTTGCCGCCGCCCGACTCGCAGAACTCCCGGAACTCCGCGACGTAGTCGGCGTCGTGGACCGCCTCGATGCGGTCGCTGGTCGCGGGAGTCGAATCGACGTACTCGACGCCGTGTTTCCGGGTCAGTCGCTCCTTGATGGCGCGGAGTCGGTCGGGGGTCTCGGGGTGGCGCTCGCCCGTGTCGTGGGCCAGACACTCCTCGCTGTAGCCGAAGTTCATGAGTCTATAGGTCGGTCGCTCCTACCAGCGCACGGCACTCGGTAGTTGGTAGCACGTGTTCCAATCGAACGCTCCGGAATTTAACCGCTTCGCTCCCGGCGGCGATTTCGACCGCGCTCGAAGGGGGAAGCGAGCGATTTCGCGGTCGCGTGCGGGACGGTCACTCGAACAACTCGAAGTAGGTGTCGATGTCCTCGGCCTTGACGGTGCGCCGGTCGGCGTGGCGCGCGAGGACGGCGGCGGCCTTGGCGACGTTGTCGGCGTAGTCTTCGAGGATGTCCGCCAGCGCGATGCGGGCGTCCATGGCGACCCGATAGCTGTCGTCGATTTCGAGGCGCGCGATGCGGTCGACGGGCGCGACCGGGAGTTCGAGGTCCTCCTTGTCCACGACCTGCTCGACGCCGAAGTCGTCGCTCATCAGGGTCTTCCGGCCGTCGGCGGTCGCCTCCTCGGCGGCGCCGATGGCGAGTTCGGCTCCGTGAATCTGAATCCGACGCGCCAACTCCTCGGCGGCGTCCGCGCTGACGCGGAGGTCGCCAGCGTTCCGTCTGATAATCGTGTCCACCGGTGCGAACGGCAACTCGACGCTCATGTCCAAATCCGGGCATCTCGCTCCCTTAGTTCTTTCCAAAGCGTATTTCGAGGGACCTGCGGGCGTTTCACTTTCGACCGCGACGGTCGGTGGAGTAGTCCGCCGCGCTCGGCGTCTCAGCGCCGGTCCCCCGGCGCGGCGTGAGTAGCGAGCGGTGACGCTGCGGCGTCGGTAGTCCCTCTCCTTTCTCACTCTCTTCCCAGATTAAGACCGCGTAATAGTTCGAAGCAGATACGGCGATGGAGGGCCGTCTCTCCGGCGTTCAGAACACGTCCTCGGCGTCGAGCGTGCCGTCGCGCAGTTCCCCGCGCGCGGTCACTTTCTCGCCGAGGGTCACGTCGGCGCTGCTCGACTCGACGCTGACCGTCTCCTCGCCGTCGTCCAGAATTATCGGGTCGCCCGCCTGTACGACGGTCCCGGTGAACTCCACGAACTCGCCGTCGCTTCCCGCGTCGTCGCTCGCCGCGTCCGCCGACCCCGAATCGGAACCGGATGCACTCGCGCCGTCGTCGCCGCTGAAGGCGTCGAGACCCGTACCGTCGCTCTCAGGCTCGTCGCCACCGCCGCTTCCGGCCGACCCCGCACCGGGGTCGGCCTCGCCGAGGACGGTGACGGTGGACTGCCACCCGGCCGAACCTTCGATGTCGTCCTGCCACCCGTCCTGAATCTCCACGTCGGCGAGTTGGATTTCGTCGCCCGGTGCCACGTCCACGTCGGCTTTCTCACCCCAGAGCGCCACCCGGAGGTCGCCCGTCTCGTCCTGTACGCGGACGTTCCGGACCTGTCCTTCGGAACCGTCGTCGCGGTCGAAGGTCCGCTTCTCTTGGGTCTCGCGCACGACGCCGCCGATGTCGGCCTCGTCGCCGATTTCGAGGTCGGCGATGTCGGCGGTTTCGGGTTCGTAGGCCACGTCCTCGTCTATCTCCTCGACCGCGCCGCGGTTGCCGACGTGGAGTTCCAGACTCCCGTCGCGCTCCCGGACGTAGCCGTCCACGACCTCGACCGAGACGCCGGGGTCGAGTCGCTCGGCGGCCTCGGTGCGCTCGTCCCAGAGCGTCACCCGGATGCGGCCGGTCGAGTCGCCGAGTTTGAGGTTGGCGACCTTCCCCTCCGACCCGTCGTCGCGGTCGAAGGTGCGGACCTCGTCGGTGTCCAGCACTTTCCCGCGGAGGTTTACGTCCGAGAGGCCGAGCGAGAGGTCCTCGACGCGGTAGGTGTCCTGAACTTGCACGTCGATGTCGGTCTCGTCGTCGGGTTCTGCGTCGTTGACGTTGACCTCGACGCCGTTGTACCCCTCCTTGGGTCGGCCGGCGATGCGGAGGGTGTCGCCGACTTCGAGTTCCTCCTCGCCAGCGTCGGCCTGCTTGTCCCAGAATGTGATGCGTATCGACCCGGTCTCGTCGGCGACTTCGACGTTCAGGACCCGGCCGTCCTCACGGTCCTCGTCGTCGCGTTCGAAGGTGCGCACGTCGCCGACGCCGACGACCTTGGCGACGAACTTCACTTCCTCCATGCCCGGTTCGATGTCGGCGACGGTCTCGACCTCCCCGCCCTCCTCGTCCAACTCGTGGGCGATGAGCATCGCGGCCGTCTCCTCGTCGGCGAGACCGCCCATCTGCTCGACCTTCTCCTCGACCGCCTCGCGGAACTCCTCCAGAGATACGTCGGCGTCGAGGTCGGCGTAAACGTCCTCTATCGCGCCCATAATCGTATTCCACGGAAGGGGTGGCCCGCGCTTAAGTATTGTCTTTGCAGAGAGCGCGAGAACGCACCGGTTCCGTCGGGCGGTTTTCGCGCGTTCATCGGTCCGGCGTCTCCTCGCGACGGTCGGTGAGTCACGGACCGAACTGGTCCCGTTCCCGGTTATAAACTTTCGCCCGGCCGACGCCCGCGACCGACCGGCCTCACGGCGACTCGGCGGTGGCGACGGTCTTCGACTCGCCCATCGCCGCGTGAGTCACCGTCACGCTCGCCGGGCCGCCGTCTGCGAACGAGAGAGTGGCCTCGTACTCGATTTCGACGATGCACTGGGCGCACATCTCGGCCCCCTCCTTCGCCATCGAGGCGACGGTCAGGTCGAGCGCGCGCGTCGCGGGGTCGTAGCTTACGTCCGCCAGTCGGGCGATGTAGCAGTCGTTCGACCCCGGAATCGTGCCGCTGACGACGACCGACGACCCGCCGTCGCGGAACGACACGCTGGCCTCGCCCCGCGGCGCGCCACACCCCACGTCGAGAAGCTCGAACGTCTTCCCGGTCAGCGCCCCCTGCTGGCCCGCCTCGGTCGTCTGCGCGCCGTCGGTCGTCGTCGCTTCGCCCGTCGTCTCGTCGGGCGGCGTTCGGGTGTCCTCGGTCGTCACCGCGTCGGTCGGTCGGTCGCTGGTCGTGTCCCCGACCTCCCCCGCGACGTCCTCGTACCGGCCGAGACAACCCCCGAGCGACCCGGCAGCGAGCGAACCGCCGACCGCCGCGAGCATCTCCCGTCGTTTCATACCGAGTGCCACGGCACGGTCTTTCATATGCTTCACGGATGGAAAAATAACTCTTTGAGCGTGCGTGGCCGTGCCACTCCGCCGACAGACCGTAACCCCTATTAGTAGAACCGGCCTACGTAGAGATGAGTCCTGATAGGGTAGTGGACTATCCTCTTGGCTTGCGGAGCCAGGGACCGGAGTTCAAATCTCCGTCAGGACGTTTCTGCCGCGACGCAACGACGACGAGCGAAGCGAGTCGTCCGCGTCGCGGAAACTCCAACCACGGAGATTTGAGCAGACGAGTCGCACGCCCGGAACGGCCGAAGGCCGCACGCCCGGACCGTCTCGGCGAGTTCAAATCTCCGTCAGGACGTTCACTTTGTTCACGACCTGACGTGCTTCACGCTCGTTTCACTCGCGTGAAACTCCGTCAGGATGTTTTTGCCGCGACGCAACGACGACGAGCGAAGCGAGTCGTCCGCGTCGCGGAAACTCCAACTACGGTGACTCGAGCAGACGAGTCGCACGCCCGGAACCGCCGCAGGTCGCTATCGCGGGACCGAAATACACCTTTCGAGTCCGAACGCACTTGCTCGCCGACGCCCAAGCGAGTCGCATGGACGACCATCTGCGTGCAGGCATCGCCATCTACAACGACGGCGAGTTCCACGCGGCCCACGACGCGTGGGAGGACCGCTGGCTTAACCTCGACGCGAGCACCGACGACGAGCGGTTCCTCCACGGACTCATCCAGTTCACCGCGGCGGTCCACCACGCCCACGGCGCGAACTGGTCGGGCGTCCGGGGCCTCGCCGAGAGCGGCGCGGAGTACCTCGCCGACCTGCCGGCGGACTACCGGGACGTGAACGTCGGCGAGGTCCGGGAGTACCTGCGGGCGGCCGCCAGCGACCCGGAACACGTCGAGCGCGTCGCGCTCCCCGAACTGACCCACGAGAGCGTCGCGCTCCGGCCCGAGGACCTGCGTTTCGAGGCCAGCGCGGTCGTCACGGACGTGCTGGCCGAGGAGTACGGCTACGACGAGGACGTGGTCGAGAACGCCGTTCGGTACGCCCGCGACGACCTCGACGGCGGAAAAGCGACCAGTCAGTTCGTGACGTTCGTGATGGACTTCGCACGTGACGCCGCGAACCGGGGAATCATCTTCCAGCGCATGGAGGGCGCGGTGGGCAAGCGGAAACACAAAGAAGAGGACGTGGACGGACTGTTCGACGCCTGAACCGGACTAACACTCGGCGTTGGCGAACTCGGCGGAGTTGTCCTGCGGGTCGTAGCCCAGCACCTCGCGGGCGCGCTCGATGGAGTAGTACTTCCGGTCGTTGTCCGAGATGCCGTAGACGATTTCGTAGCCGTAATCCGCCCGGATGCACCGGTCGAAGAGGTGAGCGCAGTCCCGGTGGGAGAGCCACATCGCCTGTCCGCGTTCGTAGTCCTTCGGCGGGTGGTTCTCGGTCAGGTTGCCGATGCGGACGCAGACCACGCTGAGACCGTGTTCGTCGTGGTAGTACCGACCCAGTACCTCGCCGGTCGCCTTGCTGACCCCGTAGAGGTTGCTCGGACGCGGGAGTTCCGTGCCGTCGAGTTGGTAGTCGTCGTGAGGACGGTAGAGGTCGGGGGTGCGCTCGTCGGTCTCGTAGGCGCCGACGGCGTGGTTCGACGATGCGAACACCACCTTCTCGACGCCCTCGGAGACGGCGGCCTCCAGCACGTTCCGAGTGCCGTCGATGTTGTTGTTCAGCACGCTGTTCCACGGCGCTTCGGGCCGCGGGTCGCCCGCGAGGTGGATGACGGCACCGACGCCCTCGACGGCCTCGCGAACGGCCTCCTCGTCGGTGATGTCTGCGACGACGAACTCGTGGTCGGTGTCGTGCGTCGGCGGGTCGCGGTCGAGGAGTCGCCACTCGTACTCCTCGCCGAGGTCCGAGAGGATGGCCTGCCCGACGCGGCCTTCCGCGCCCGTTAGCAGGACTGGGTCGTCCATTCAGGTGGAGAGAAGGAATCGGACGATAAGTAAGGTGCGATTCGGTGTGGTCGGTATCGATACGATCGATACCGGTGCGGGCGTTAGCTGTCGGCGGCGATACGCGGCAGTAGTCGCCGACGGCCGAGTTGTACCGCAAACGCGAACGCGACGACGCCCATGACCGCGAACCAACCGGCGAGCAGGGCGTCGCCGCCGCCGTGCTGGAGGCTGTTGTACTCCGCGACGAGTCCGAGAAGTGACAGCGCGAGCGTCCCAACAGCGTACGCGACGACCGCGAGCGCCTCGGTCCCGAGTTCCATCAGAAGTTCGTACATTACCACGACGGACGAACTCGATATATAAATGTGTTTTGTGAACCAGTCAAGAACGGGAACGTTTTTCTCGGTCGGGATGGATTTTCGGGCATGAGCCGATACGGAGACGTCGATTATCGGCGGTGGGCCAAGACCGGGTTCCTGTTCAGTCTCGCGCTGTTCGCGGTCGGTGCGGGAGGCGAAATCGCGGCGGCCGCGATGCATCTCTCGCTCCCGGCGTGGGAGAACGCGCTGTTCGTGGACATGGAGATACTCGGCACGCTCGGGGCGTTGCTCTCCCCGCTGGTGTTCGGTGTCATCATGCCGCTGACCGAGTAGAACGAGTAACGCAGACGGACGAGACGAGTAGAGTAGGAACGGCAGTAGAAAACAGCGGTAGAGTCGCGGGAAGCGTCAGGCCAGTCGCGCGAACGCCAGATTGCCGCTGATGTTCTTGATGTAAATCTGGACCACGTCGCCCTCCTGAGCGCCGGGCACGAAGATGGTGTACTTGCCCTTCTCGGCGACGCCGTCGCCCTTGCGGCCGGTTCCGGTAATCTTGACCTCGTAGGTGCTTCCCTCTTCGACCGCGTCGCGGTTCTGGTTCTGGGTCGAAGTCGAGCGCTTGGTGACGGGTCGGAACGCACCACAGGCGTCACAGCGAAGCATCAGGTTGCGGTTCTCGCGGACGAGGCGGGTGTCCGGCAGGCCACACTCCGAGCAGAGGACGAACTCCTGCACGTAGCTTTCGAGGGCGGCGTCGAAGTCCGACCCCGAGAAGGTCCCGTTGTAGCGCGCGCGGCCGTCTTCGAGTTTCCCGTTAGTCCCCAGTTCGCGCTGGAGCGCGCTGTGGATGTGCTCGACGTCACGGCTGAGCGCGTCGGCGATGTCGCTCAGGTTCGTGAGTCGGGTGAACGCGCCGTCCTTCTGCGCGTCGGCGTCGGGGTAACTGAATCGCTCGCTCTGGCCCTCGAAGTCGGGCGTCGCGTCCATCGCGCGGTCGAGGTTAGATGCGTAGTCCATGGGTACGGGAGGTGTCGGACACAGATAGGTATTCTGTGTTGGGCCGGCGCACGGACCAATCGACCTTTCCCGCCGGACTCCGTCACCCCCGAGCGTGACCCGAAACGATTCGGACCCGACCGACGGCGAGGCGGCCTGCTTCGAGGCGGGCATCAAGTTCGGCGCGCTCTACCACCAGTTCGCCGGGACGCCGGTGAGTCCAGACTCCGCACCGAGCCTCGAAACCGCCATCGAGGAGTCAATCGAGAACCAGCCGTTTTGCGAGTCCGTGACCGTCGACATCCTGACCGAGAAGTTGGCCGCGGAGATGGACCACGAGTACACGGAACTGACGGGGCGGTTCATGGAGGTCGAAATCGTCGTGGACCGAGAGGGATGCGAGGTCGTCACCCGAATGGAGATGGAAGACGGCTACCCGCTGATGAAAGTCGAATCAGTTAGATAGGTTTGTGTTGCCTTCAGAATTGTGTAGCCACTTTTCAACCGTATTTTGGTTTCTTACCGTCGAATCGCGCCGGACTCGCAACCGTCCAGCACTACGAGCGCGGCCGTTCGGCATTGCAACCACGACCGCTTAGCACCACAATCGCGGACGCACAACGACCTATCGCCGACTCCAGTCAGACCGCACGGCACCGCAGACCGCGCCCCGACCCTCCCCGCCTGCGCGCTCGGCCGCGCAGAACCGCGAGCGCGGCCGAGCGCGCGGCGCATCCCTGTGGTCGGTGAAGATTCGAGGAACGGCGTAGTCAGTGTCGATTCGCGGCCCAGAGCGAAAATTCGCGCGACGCAGTGGCTGGCCAGCGGTCTCGAAAAAGAAACGCCGAGACTGCAAACTCGCCCGCTTACGCCGGACTCGGCGTCTGGACGTTGGACATGTAGGCCGTGATGTCGGTGGTCGTGATGATGCCGACGACGCCCTCCGACTCGTCCACGACCGGGACGTGGTGGAACCCTTCGGTTATCATCAGGTCCGCGATGTCTCGGACCTCCGCGTTCGCGTCGGTCGTCGTCACGTCGGTCGTCATGTACGTCTCGACCGTCGCGTCGGTGGCCCACCGCTGTTCGGCCGCGACGTGGACGAAGTCGGTGGCGGTGAGGATGCCCCGCAACTGGCCGTCGTCGCCGGTGACGATGACCGACCCGATGCCCTCGTCGAGCATCGTCTCGGCGGCGACGTGAGCGGGGGTGTCCGGCGAGACGGTTTCGACCGGCGACGACATGAGTCGTCCGACGAAAATATCTTCCATACGGTTACATTTCTTCCGACCGCTGATAAATATTCGGTCGGCGGGGGTCGAGAGAACCATCGACGGTCGGACCGACCCGACCGACGTTTCGGGTCGTCGCTTTCGGTTCGGCGCGGGGGACCCCCGGGGAGTAGCGGGATTTCACTTTCGGTTTCGGGCGTGGTTTTAAAAGGAATCGCGGCGAATGGTAACGTATGAGCCAATCGACACTCGACGAGGACGAGTTGTTCGGCGAGGCGGCCAACGAGGTCCGCGAGGACGTGGAGGCCAGTCTCGAACAGGCGGGCGACGCGCTCCCCGACACCGACGAAATCTGGAACGTCGAGGCCGACAACACGCTTGGCGCGCTCAACGCGCTCCGGTCGGCGCTCGACACCGGCGACGCCGCCGACCATCTCCGAGACGCCAAGAAGTGGTACACCATGGGCGAACGCGCCGACGCCTTCGAGGACGCCGACGACCTCGAAGCCGAAATCGAGCGCGTCGGTGAGGCCATCGAGGACATCGAGGACGCCAAAGCGCAGGTCGGCGACCTCACAAGCACGATTCCCGGCCTGAAGAACACTCTCGAGAGCCTCCAGACCGCCGACGAAGACGCCGAGGAGGAGGAGGAGACGGCCGACGACGAATCCGACGAGACGGACGCCGAAGAGGAGTCCGAGGCGGCGGAAGCGGACGACGAAGACGCCGAGGAAGTCGAGGCCGCGGACTGACCGCGTTCCCGCCTCGTCCGCCCGCCTACTTGTGCGGCGGTAGCGTCACGTTCCTCGACTCGACCGCTTCCAACAGCGACACCAGCGCCTCGCCCGCCAGTTCCAGCAGTTCCTCGCCGCGCGCTTCCGGTCCCGCAGCGGGGTCGCCGACGACGCCGTTCTCCGTGAACTCCGCCGAATCGACCGCCAGATTCGCGTAGCTGACCCACTCGCCCCAGCCGTCGCTGGCCCCCTCGCGGGCTTGCTCGACGCGCTCTTCGCGCACGAGGTCTGGCGCGACGTGTCGGAGCATCGCGGTCTCCAGCGGCCCGCCGTGACCCATCTCGTCGGCGTGGTCGCCGACCGCCTCGAACCACGTGAACGGGACCGCGTAGGCCGAGTCGTGGCGGACGATGGTCGCGGCGACCTCTCGGAGCGCACCCACGTTGCCGCCGTGGCCGTTCACGAGTACCACCCGGTCCCAGCCGTGGTGCGCGAGGCTGGCGACGGTCTCGCGGACGTAGCTCCGGAAGGTGTCCTCGCTGACCCACAGCGTGCCGGTGAACTGGCGGTGTTCCTCGGCGACGCCGACCGGAATCGCGGGCGCGACGACCACCTCGCCGTCGTAGGCCGCCGCGCCCGCCTCCGCGACCGCCTCCGCGGTCAGCACGTCGGTTCCGAGCGGCGCGTGGGGACCGTGCTGTTCGACGCTCCCGACCGGCAGGAGCGCGAGGTCGGTCGCGGCCGAATCGGCGTCGGTCCACGTCGAGTCGAAGAGGTCCATGTCGGTGGGTCGGCGCGTGTGGTCTTGTAGCCGGGGGATTCCGGCCCGTGCGGTCCGGGGGATTCGGGATGACCGTGGGACGGTTGGGAGGCCTGTGGAACGGCGAGGACGCCCGTGGGACGGCGGCGACCCGCCGGCAGGGCCGTACGCCTTATTCGAGTTCGTAGCGTAGCCCCGCCATGAGCGAATCTGGCGACGACAGCCGCGAGATGGGTCTCGAACTCGGCGACCTGAAAGACGACCTTCGGGACGCCGACTACCCGATGGACGCCGACGAACTGATGGAGCAGTTCGGCGACTACGAAATCGGCCTCTCGGACGGCGAGGAGAGCTTTCGGGAGGTCATGGTCACCGGCGGCGACGAGACATTCGAGTCGGCCGACGAGGTCGAACAGGCCATCCTCAACCGGGTCAGCGCCGACGCGGTGGGCCGGCAGGGCTACTCCGACCGGGGCGCCGGTAACACCGAGGGCGAGAACACCGACGAATCGTTCTGAGCGAGCGTCGGTCTCCTCGCGCGTCGACCGCTCCGGCGGGGAGAACGCCTAACGCCTCGGACGCCGAACCGCCGGGTATGGTCAGAGTTCTCTCCGACGCCGAAACCGCCGACTGCCTCGGCCTCACCGGCCTCCTGCCGGTCGTCCGCGAGGCCTTCCGAAAGCAGGGCCGCGGGGAGGTAGAGCGCCCCGACCGCCCGCACTTTCCGGTCGGCGCGGGCCTCGACGGTCCCGACCCCGCCGGAACCGGCCTCGTCATGCCGGCGTACCTCCACGGCGCGCGCTTCTACGCGACCAAACTCGTCGGCGTCCACGAGGGCAACGCCGAGCGGGGTCTCCCGACCGTCAACGCTCAAATCGCGCTGACCGAGGCCGACACCGGGCGTCCGACCGGATACCTCGCGGGGAACGGAATCACCAACGCCCGCACGGGGTGCATCGGCGGTCTCGCGGCGGACGAACTCGCAATCGGCCCGGTCACGCTCGCGCTGGTCGGCGCGGGCACGCAGGCGCGCTGGCAGGCCCGAGCGGTCGCGGCCGCGACCGACCTCGAATCGGTGCGCGTCTACTCGCCGAGCGACTCGAAGGAGGAGTGCGCCGCGGACCTCCGCGAGGAACTCGACGTGCCGGCGGAAGCGGCCGACTCGCCCGCGGACGCGGTCGCCGGCGCGAACGTGGTCGTCACGGCCACGACAGCGACCGAACCGGTGTTCCCGGCCGACGCGCTCGACCCCGGCGCGCTGGTGGTCGCGGTCGGAGCCTACACCGCCGAGACGCAGGAACTGGCCCCCGCGGTGTTCGAGCGCGCGGCCCGAGTCTTCGCCGACGTGCCCGAGGAGGTCGCCGAAATCGGCGATGCGCTGGAGGCGAACCTCGCGGAGGACGACCTGATTCCGCTCTCGGAGGTCTTCGAGAAACGCGCCGGGCGGGAGACCGAGGACGAGATTCTGGTGGTCGAGAGCGTCGGGTCCGCGGTGTTAGACGCGGCGGCGGCCGAACACGTCTTCGAGGAGTCCGAGCGGCAGGGAATCGGGACCGAAGTTCCGCTGTAAGCCGCGGTCGGCTACTTGCCCTCGGACGGGCCCGAGGCCTCCGACAGGTCGGGTGACTCCGCGGCCGGTGCGCCGGGCGTCTCCGGCGTTTCTGGGCGCTCGGCGGTCTCCTCGCCGTCCGCGACCGCCTCGTCCTCGTCGATGACCGTCTCCTTCCACGTCCCCCGGGTGAACCAGAGCGTGGCCGCGATAGCGCCGAGGATGCTCCCGAGCGCCATCCCGACCCAGATGCCGGTCGCGCCGATGCCCGCGACGAACGCGAGGTAGTACACCGTCGGCACGCGGCCGACCCAGAGCGCGACCATCGAGAACGCCATCGCGGTCTTGGTGTTGCCAGCGCCGCGGTAGGCCCCGAGCATGACCTGCAGGACCGCCATGAAGACGAACTCGACCGAGCGAATCCGGAGGTAGGTCGACCCGTGGCGGACCGTGGCGCGGGCGGCCTCGCTCCCGGTCGCGAGGAACACCGAAACGATGGGTTCCGGGACGAGCGCCGCGACGACCGCGACCACGAACATCACGGCCGCGCCCGCCTTGGCGGCTATCCAGACCGCGCGCTCGGCCCGGTCGGCCTTGCCCGCGCCGAGGTTCTGGCCGACCATCGTGTTGGTCGCCCGGCCCAGTCCCATCGCGGGCAGGAAGACCAGCGACGCGAGTCGGTTGCCCAGACCGTAGGCCGAGACCACGGGCGGCGCGAACTGGACGACCATCGCGGTCAGGGTTATCATCGCCAGCGCGCTCATCGACTGTTCGACGGTCGAGGGGACGCCGATGCGCACGATGTCCCAGATGTATCCGAGGTCGGGAACGAGGTCGGCGACCTCCACGTCCGGCCCGGCCTTCGCGACGAAGAGGACGTAGAAGCCGAGCACGCTGGCGACGCCCCGCGAGAGGATGGTCGCGAGCGCCGCGCCCTCTATCTCCATCGCGGGAAACGGACCGTAGCCGAAGATGAGCAGCGGGTCCAACACGACGTTGAGCGCGACCGAGACGAACATCACGCGCATCGGCGTCCGCGTGTCGCCGTACCCGCGCATCAGCGACGTGAACACGAAGAAGCCGAACAGGAAGGGGAGACCGAGGAAGAACACCTCCATGTACTGTCTGGCCAACGGGACGATCTGGTCGGTCGTCTGGGCCTGACTCGGGAGCGCCCCGAGCATCGGTTCGGTGGCGAAGTAGCCGAGGACGCTCAGCGCGAGCGCCAACAGGGTGACGAACGAGACGATTTGGCCCGCCACCTCGCCGGCCGACCCCTCGCTGTCGGCACCGGTGTACTGGGCGACGAGAATCGACCCCGCGGTGGTGAACCCGCCGGCGATGGAGATGAGCAGGAAGATGAGGGGGAACGCGAGGCTCAGCGCGCCCACCGCGTCCGCCGACAGCCGTCCGAGCCAGAACGTGTCGGCGATGTTGTACGTCACCTGCAACAGCTGGATGACGACGATGGGCCACGCGAGCTTGAACATCGGGCCGAGGAGGCCTCCCTCGGTGATACTGTCGTCGACTGCGCGGTCCATGGTGTTTCGAAACGAAGGGGGTGTTTTTGTAGGTTGCGGGTCGGTTGTCGGTTCGTCCCGCGCTCGGTCCGTCGCGGGAGAGGCCGTCGTACGCTTCCTACTCGCGGCTTCTTACAAGTGAGTTACCGATAAACGGTAACGATACGCACAGTGTAACGACGCGGACTGTGTAACGACACGTACCGTGCGGCGTGTTCGAAGACGCGAGACCTCACGCCGAGCGACTCGACAGCCACGAGAACGCCGCGTCCCCAATTTCTGCGATGGCGTCGGCCCCGTCGGTCCCGGTGTCGAGTCCGTCGGCGAACACCGCGAAGACGAGCGGCGGGTCGTCGGGGTCGGGAAGGGCCGAATCCGACGCGTCGGATTCGGTCGGCGGTTCGACGTACCCGGCGTCGAGCGCGGCGGTCGGGAGTCGGCCGGTCTTGTGCGTCAGAGAGACGTCCATCGGGAGGTAGCGCGGGAACAGCATCGTGTGCTTCTGCTCGCGGAGCGGAACCAGCAACCGGTCGTAGGCCGCCGCCGAGAGGGTCGCCCGGTGGACCACGTCGGCGAAGAAGCGCGCGCAGTCGGCCGGCGAGGTGGCGTTCGCGGGTTCGTCCGCCGGCCAGTCGCGGGTCGGTTCGAGGTCGTTGTCGCCGAGCGTCGCCATCATCTTCCGGCGCAGGCGGGTCCGCTCCATCCCGAGGTCGGCCGCCGCGGCCTCGATTCGGTCAGTCCCGAGGAGGTTGATGAGTTCGTTCGTCGCGGCGTTGTCGCTGACCGCTATCATCGCGCGAGCGAGGTCCTCGACCGACGGGTCGGTCGCCGAGAGCAGGTGGTAGAGACCGCTCCCCGCGACCCGGTTCTCGGATGCGATTTCGCGGGTCCGGTCGAGGTCGTCGAGGCGGCCGTCGTACTCGTCGTAGAGCGCGTAGAGGACGGGGAGTTTGACGGTGCTCGCCGCGGCGAACGCGGTCTCGGCGTTCCGCCGAACCACCGCGTCGAACTCGTCCGGGCCGCGGGGGAACCCGAGGAAGACGCCGAGTCGGCCGTCGAGGCGGTCGGCGTAGGACTCGACGTACTCGGCGAGTTCGGCGCGCGTCTCGACGGCGGGCGGGTCTGGCCTCATCCCCACCGGACCTCGTCGCGGGACGGGAACGGCGTTTCGAGGGCCTCGGAGAGGACGGCGACCGTCTCGTGGGCGTCCGCGAGCGACACCGTCTCGACCGGCGAGTGCGTGTAGCGACACGGGACCGCGATGGCCCCCGCGTGTCGCCCGCCCCGGACCTGCTGGAACTCGGTGGCGTCGGTGGTTCCCCCGACCATCACGGCGTGCTGGAGCGACGCGTCGGCCGACTCTCCGGCGGTTTCGAGCCACGAGCGGGTCTGTCGGTCGACCAGCACGCCGCCGAACATGTACTCGGAGGTGCCGTCGCCGAACTCCACCACGGGGCCCTCGCCGAGCGCGACCCCCGGTCCGTCGTCGCCGCCCGCGGGGTAGTCGTCGGCCGGGAATATCTCGACCGCGACCGCCACGTCGGGGTCTATCGAGAACCCGGTCGCCCGCGCGCCCCGGAGACCGACCTCCTCCTGCACCGTGGCGACGTAGTGGACCGTGGCGTCGGTGTCGGCGGCGCGCGCCGCGCCCAGAAGCACCGCGAGCGCGAGGCGGTCGTCGAGCGCCCGGCCCGTGACGCGGTCTCCGGCGAGTTCGGCCACCTCGCGGTCCCACGTCGCGTGGTCGCCGGGTTCGACGTTCAGCGCCTCGACCTCGGCGCGACTGCTCGCGCCCACGTCCACGACGAGGTCCTCGGCCAGCGACTCCTTCTCGTCGCCGGACATGTAGTGTCGGGACTTCGGGCCGACGACGCCGAGGACGCCGTCCGGACCGACCCGGACGCGCTGGCCGGGGAAGTTCCCCTTGTAGTGGCCCCCGAGCATCCGGTACTCCAGAAAGCCGTCGTCGGTCACGTCGTCGACGAGAACGGCGAGTTCGTCGGTGTGGGCCGCGAGCGCGATTTCGGGCGCGTCGGGGTCCGACCCCTCGCTCGTTGCGATTACGTTGCCCATCTCGTCGTGGGTCACCGAGTCGACGTGCGGTTCGACCAGTTCGGCGAAGGCGTCCGCGACGGGGTACTCGCCCCCCGGCGGGCCGCGCGCCGCGACGAGTGTTTCGAGGTCCTCGAAGCGGACGGAGCGTTCGACCATGCGCAGAGTTCTCACAGTCCGGCCTGATAACTTCTCGGTCCCCCGGCGAACCGCCTCCGGGTTCGCCTCGATTTCCACCCCCGCATGCTAGGTCGATAGCTTTTGTCGTCGTTTTCCCTCCACCGTGTATGGACTTAGCGGCACGCAAAGCCCGACTGCTCGACCACCGGGACGCGCTGTTCGAGGCGTTCGACACCCCGGTGTACGCCTTCTTCGAGGAAGACCTGCGGCGCAACTACCGAGCGGTCCGGGCGGCGCTCAACGACCACTACCCCGACTCCACCATTCACTTCGCGGTCAAGGCCAACTACAACCTCGGCGTGCTGTCGGTCCTGCGCGACGAAGGCTGTCACGCCGAGGCCTACGCCCGGTGCGAACTCTCGGCCACGCAGGCCGCCGGATTCGACGCCGAGGACGTGCTGTTGACCGGGATGAACCGACCCGTCGAGGACGTGGAACGCGCGCTCGACCTCGGCGTCGAGCGGTTCCTCGTGGACAACGAACAGGAACTGGCGAAGATTCGGGAGGCGACCGCCCGGACCGACACCGAGGCCGAGGTGCTGATTCGCGGGAACCCGGCGATGGAGGTGCCGACCCACCCCGAGGTGGCGACCGCCACCCGCGAGAGCAAGTTCGGTCTCGACATCGAGTCGGGCCGGGCGCTGTCGGTCGCCGAGGAGGCGGTCGCGGCCGACGGCGTCGAACTCGTCGGGGTCCAGTTGCACGTCGGGAGCCAGATTCGGGGCGTCGAACCCTACGAGGTCGCGGCCCGCGAGATGCTCTCGTTCGCGGCCGACGTGCGCGACGCGACCGGCGTCGAAATCGAGGTGCTGGACCTCGGCGGCGGGTTCCCGGTCCCCTACGACGAGGAGGTGCCCGACACCGAGACCATCGTGGCGAGCATGGCCGACGCCGTGCGGAGCGCGGCGGCCGACCGCGACCTCTCGGAACCGACCCTCTGCGTCGAACCCGGCCGCCGTCTCGTGGGTAACGCCGGCACCCTGCTGGCCGAGGTCGGCGTCGTGAAGGAGACGCCCCACGCCTCGTTCGCGGTGCTGGACGCCGGGACGAACGCGGTCTCTTCGTACTGGCCCTACCCGATTTACGCGCTCTCGGAGGCCAATGCGTCCCAGAAGTACCACGTCGCGGGGCCGCTCTGCTACACCGGCGACGTGATTCAGGAGGACGTGAACCTCCCGGAACTCGACCGCGGCGACGTGCTGGCGGTGGACCGCATCGGAGCCTACTCGCTCGGGAGCGCGAGTCACACCAACGCCGAACCGAAACCCCCGGTCGCGCTGGTCCGGGAGTCGGGCGACGTCGAGACGATTCGAGCGCGCGAGACCTGCGAGGACGTGCTGGGCAACGACCGCATCCCCGGCGACCTGACCGACGAGGAGGCGTCGGCGGGGCGAACAAATTAGTCGGCCCGGTCCGACCCTCCGGACGAATGCGGCAGTTTTCAGTCTCCGACGACGGCGACGGCGGTAGCACCGGGCGGTTCGCCGGACTCGTCCCCCAGTCGCTCGCGGTTCGCGCGCTCTCGGTCGCGGTCCGCGGACCCGACACCGTGACGGTCGGCGAACCGGCGCGGTTCGTGGTCGCGGTCAAAAATCGACTCCCGGTGGCGGTTCGGGTCACGCACCCGACCAGTCGGGTCTGGGGCTGGCGGGTCGACGACGTGCCGGAGGCCGACGAGCGCGGCCTCGAACCCCCCGAGGCGACCCGGGCGACCGTCTTGAGCGGCGGCGAGCGACGGACGTTCGAGGCGACGTGGGACGGTCGGATTCGACGCCGGGGCGACGACGGCGACCGGTGGGTCGCGTACCCCGGAAGAGTCGATTTCACGGGCTATCTCGCCGTTCCGGACTGGCGGGCGCGGGGAGCGTACGACGAACTTTCGGTGGAAGTATCGGCTGAGCACTAGTATAATAGGGCTCACTTATTTACTCCCGTTCGACTTGCTATTCGTTATCACGGTTCGAGCCGACCGTACTTAATAATCATGACCGACGAACACACGAAATTCGACCGGCGTCGCTTCCTGGCGACTTCGGGTCTGTTGGGTGGTAGCATGCTCGCCGGCTGTGCCGGCGGCAACAACGACGGCCAAGGCACGACCACCGGCGGCGGTGGCACGACCACGGAGTCGATGGGCGGCGGCGAAACGACCGAGGAACAGCAACAGAACGTGCAGGGCGGCGGCACGTTCATCGGGACGACGGCCGAGGACGCCACCACGCTCGACCCGCGGATGAACGAACTCGCGTGGGTGAACAGCTTCCTCCACTACATCTTCGACACGCTCTACCTCCCGAGTCCCGACGGGAAGAAGTTCGTTCCCCACCTCGCCAGCGAGCAGCCGAAACAGCAGGACGAGACGACGTTCGTCATCCCGCTCAAGGAGGGCGTCAAGTTCCACAACGGCGACGAACTCACGGCCGAGGACGTGGCCTACTCGATCAACTGGACGCTCGACCCCGAGAACAAGTCGCCGAACAGGGCGAACCTCAACTTCGTGGACAGCGTCGAGGCGTCGGGCAAGTACGAGGCGACGTTCAACCTGAAGTACCCGTTCGCGCTGTTCCAACTCGTGCTGTCGGGGATGAACGCGGGCATCGTCCCCAAGAGCGTCGCCGAGAAGCAGGGCCCGAAGAAGTTCGGCCAGAAGCCGGTCGGCACCGGGCCGTTCGCGTTCGAGAAGCACGTCTCGTCGTCGCACATCGACCTGACGCGCAACGCCGACTACTTCCTGAAGAAGCCGAACCTCGGGAAGATAAAGAAGCGAGTCATCCCCAAGCCGCAGGTCCAGTTCGTGGAACTGGCCTCCGGCGGCGTTCACCAGGCCACCGTGCCCAAGAACCTCATCGGGAAGGCCAAGTCGGAGTCGAGCATCAACATGAAGCGCATCTCGCAGTTCGACTACAACGGCCTAATCTTCAACTCGATGCGCAAGCCGTTCGACGACGTGAAAGTCCGGGAGGCGATGCAGTACCTCGTCGACTACGACAAGATGCTGAAGTCCACGAAGGGCCAACTCGGCAAGCGCGCGTACGGGTTCATGCCCACCGAGGTCAACAAGTCGTGGGAGTTCCCGTGGCAGGAGTGGAAGGAGAAGTACTACCCGGCCAAGGACCACCAGAAGGCCAAACAGCTCCTGAAGGAGGCGGGCTACGGCGGCGGGATGGACAAGACGCTCAAAATCTCGTCGCTGGCCAGTTCGAAGTTCAAGAACATGGCCATCATCCTCCAGAACGAGTTGAAGAAGGTCGGCATCAAGTCGGAGGTCCGCGAGGTCACCATCGGCCAGTGGCTCAACGAACTCGACTCCGGCGAGTTCGACGTGAACATCTACGGCTGGTCGGGCGGACAGGACCCCGACGGGTTCTACTACTACCTGTTCCGCGACATGCGCAACGACGAGGGCGGCCTGAGCGACGGCGTGGTCGGCAACGCCTCGGCCGGGTACCTCTACAAGTCCCAGGACAGCGACCAACTCAAACAGGTGGACAAGAAGATTCGGGACGCCCGGCGGACGACCGACAGGGCCGAGCGCAAGAAACTCTACATCGACGCCGCCGAGACGTGGCAGTCGCTGTACCCCCACATCCCGGTGTTCTCGGAGCAGGCCGTCACCGGGTGGAGCAAGGACGTGAAGGACTACGAACCGAGCGCGTTCGCCCAGCAGCCGCTCTGTAACGAGTGGTCGAACGCCTACCTCCAGAAGTAGCGGTCCCCTCCCGGTTCCGCATCCAGTACGATTATAGTTACCAAATGACAATGAGTCGCTCACGTCGGACGCTACGCCAAAGATGAGCCTATACAGATACACGATTCGACGGATACTCCAGATAATCCCGGTCCTGCTGGGCGTGTTCACCCTCACGTTCGTGATGGTCCACGCCCTGCCGGGCAACCCCGTTCGGATATACCTCGGCCTGAATCCGAGTCAGGCCCTCGCGGACGAACTGATACGGCGGTACGGCTTCGACCAACCGCTCTGGAAGCAGTACCTCGATTACCTCTGGCGACTCCTCCACTTCGACCTCGGCGAGTCGTTCATGCGAAAGCGGCCCGTGACCGGCCTCATGCTCGAGCGAATGGGACCGACGGTCATACTGATGGGCCTGTCGTACGTCATCGCGCTCCCGACGGCCCTGCTGTTGGGCGTCTACTCGGCCGCCAAGCACAACCAGATGGGCGACCACGTCTCGCGGTTCGTCGGCCTCGCGGGCCTCTCGACGCCGAACTTCTGGCTCGGCCTGATGCTCATCTTCGTGTTCGCCCTCGAGTTCAAGATGCTCCCGGCGTCCGGGTACGTCTCGCCCTTCGAGGACCCGATAGCCGCGGCCAAGCACCTCGTGCTACCCATCATCACGCTCGCCACGGCCCAGACCGCGACCCTGATGCGGATGACACGGTCCAGCATGGTCGAGGAACTGTCGAAGGACTACGTCGAGACGGCGCGGGCCTACGGGTTGCCCGAGCGGACCATCCTGCTCCGGCACGCTTTCCGGAACGCGCTGTTGCCCCTCGTCACCATCATCGGCCTCCAACTGTCGTTCCTGCTCGACGGGAGCGTCATCGTGGAGTCCATCTTCGCCATCCCCGGCATGGGGCGACTCGGTTACAACGCCCTGCTGAATCAGGACTATGGCGTCATCATCGGACTGAACATCTTCTTCGCCATCCTGTTCCTGACCGGCGTGCTGTTGACCGACCTCGCGTACGCCTACATCGACCCCCGAATCAGGTACGATTAACATGAGTTCGTCAAGTACCACCGTCTCCAGTGCGGACTTCGAGACCGAGAGCGGCGTCGTATCGACACTCAAGGAACTCCGGCACAGTCCGACCGCGCTCGCGGGCGGTTTCATCGTCGGGACGCTCGTCGTGCTGGCGATACTCTCGACCGTCGACAAGCTCCTGCTCGACAAGGCGCTCATCACGACGCTGGTCGCCGACCCCCACGCGATGGACCAGATAAACGCCTACGCGCCGCCGTCGCTCGAACACCCGATGGGCACCGACCAGTTCGGCCGCGACGTGCTGGCCCGCATCATCTACGGGAGCCGCATCGCGCTCGCCATCGGCGTCGTCGCGGTCGGCATCTCGTTCGTCGGCGGCGTTCTCGTCGGGTCGTTCGCGGCCTACAGCGGGGGCTACACCGACGACGTGCTGATGCGCCTCGTGGAAGTGCTGTACTCGATTCCGGGCCTCGTGCTGGCGATGACCTTCATGGCCATCTTCGGCGCGAGCATCTACAATCTGTTTCTGGCCTACGGCATCATCGGCATCCCGGCGTACGCCCGGGTGATGCGCTCGGAGGTG
The DNA here is from genome assembly GCF_023238205.1 of Halorussus limi. Lineage (NCBI taxonomy): Archaea > Methanobacteriati > Methanobacteriota > Halobacteria > Halobacteriales > Haladaptataceae > Halorussus > Halorussus limi. Next base: position 1,605,487 of record NZ_CP096659.1, on the reverse strand, counting down.
CTGTCGATACGCGAGGAGGAGTACGTCGACGCGGCCCGCGCGGCGGGCCTGCCGACCCACAAGATTCTGCTCCGGGAAATCGTGCCGAACGGCTTCGCCGCGGTGCTGGTGCAGGCGACCCTCTCGATGGGCAGCGTCATCATCGGCGCGGCCGCGCTGTCGTTCCTCGGGTTCGGCGTCCAACCGCCGACCGCGTCGTGGGGCCGAATGCTGAACGACGCACAGCAGGCCATGATAATCGCGCCGTGGGTCGCCGTCTTCCCCGGCCTGATGATATTCCTGACCGTGATGGGGTTCAACATGCTCGGCGACGGCCTGCGCGACGCGATGGACCCCAAGACGACGCTCCGCCAGCCTTACGACGAGGACGACCTGCCGATGCCGGGGACCACCGAACCCGACGCCCCGGCCCACCCGACTCCGAACGGCGACCCGACCGACGCCGGTCCGGGTCCCGACCCGCAGGGCGGAGGTGACGACTGATGGCGCTGCTCGAAGTCGAGGACCTGACGACGTACTTCTACACCGAGGAGGGCATCGTGCAGGCGGTCGACGGCATCAGCTTCGAAATCGAGCGGGGCGAGACGCTCGGACTGGTCGGCGAGAGCGGCGCGGGCAAGTCGGTCGCCGTCCAGAGTCTGCTCGGCCTCGTCCGGCCGCCCGGCCACATCGTGGACGGGTCGATTCGGTTCAAGGGCGAAGAACTGCTCGACTACTCGGAGACCGAACTCCGCAATCAGGTCCGGGGCGAGGAGATTTCGTTCATCTTCCAGGACCCCATGTCGGCGCTCAACCCCGTCTTCACCGTCGGGAGCCAGATTTCGGAAATCATCGAACACCACCGCGACGTGACCGAGGCGGAGGCGTGGGACCGAACCGTCGAACTGCTCGACGACGTGGGCATCCCCGACCCGGCCGAACGGGCCGACCAGTACCCCCACGAGTTCTCGGGCGGGATGCAACAGCGCGCCATCATCGCGATGGCGCTGTCGTGCGAACCCGACCTCATCATCGCCGACGAACCCACGACGGCGCTCGACGTGACGATTCAGGCCCAGATTCTCGACCTGTTCAACGACATCCAGACGGAGTACGACACGAGCATGATATACGTGACCCACGACCTCGGGGTCGTCCGCGAGGTGTGCGACCGGGTGTCCGTGATGTACCTCGGCGAAGTCGCCGAGAACGCGCCCTACGAGGAGTTGTACCGCAACCCCAAGCATCCCTACACGCAGGCGCTGCTCCGCTCGACGGTGACGGCCGACCGGCGGACCGAGGAGTTAGACCCCATCGAGGGGTCGATGCCGAGCGCCATCGACCCGCCGTCGGGGTGTCGCTACCGGACCCGGTGTCCGGCCGCGTTCGAGGACTGCGCCGAGGTCGAACCCGGGAGCTACGAGGTCGGCCCGGACCACGAGGTGTCGTGTCTGCTCTACGGCGAGGGCGGCGACGGCGACCCGAGGCTCCACGAGACGGGCGGGACCGGCGGAGCGGGCAGACGAGGACGGACCGACGGCGGACTCGGAGGTGAACGATGAGTTCGACCGTCGAGCGCCGCCGGAAGGACGCCGACCAACCGCTCCTGAGCGTCGAGGGACTGAAGACTCACTTCCCGGTCAACTCGGGGTTCCTCGACTCCATCAAACTCGACCGCGATGGGGAAGTTTTCCGCCAGTTCCGCGAGCAGGAGACGCTCCGTCAGTTCAGCGGTTCCCCGCGGGATGCGTTCGTCAACCTGTTCAGGTCCGACCGCGGCGGCCTCCCGTTCGGGTTCGACGATTCGAGCGTGAAGGCCGTCGACGGCGTGGACTTCGAACTCTACCCCGGCGAGACGCTGGGCGTCGTCGGCGAGTCGGGATGCGGCAAGTCCACGCTCGCCCGGACCGTCGTCGGCCTCGAAGAACCGACCGACGGGACCATCCGGTTCGACGGCCGGGACGTGACGAACTTCGACAGCGAGGACGAGCGGTGGTTCCGCGAGAACGTCCAGATGGTGTTTCAGGACCCGATGAGCAGTCTGAACCCGCGCCGGAAGGTCGGCGAAATCATCGCCGACCCGCTGGAGGCCGCGGGGTGGTCGAAGGCCGACCGGAAGGACCGCGCGGTCGAACTGCTCGAACAGGTCGGACTGGAGGGCGACTACTACGGTCGCTACCCCCACGAGTTCTCGGGCGGCCAGCGCCAGCGCGTCAACCTCGCGCGGGCGCTCAGCATCAACCCCGACCTCGTCATCGCCGACGAACCGGTCAGCGGACTCGACATGTCCGTGCAGGCCCAGATTCTCAGCCTGATGGACGACCTGCAGGAGAAGTTCGGCCTGACCTACCTGTTCATCACCCACGACCTCGGGGTCATCCGGAACATGGCCGACCGCGTGTCGGTGATGTACGTCGGCGACTTCGTGGAGACCGGCCCGACCGAGCGACTGTTCACCGAACCCCACCACCCGTACACCCGTTCGCTGCTCGACGCGGTGCCGAACCCCGACCCCGACTCGTCGGGGGTCGTCGCCGAACTGGCGGGCGACGTGCCGAGTCCGACGAACCCGCCCTCCGGGTGTAAGTTCCACACGCGCTGTCCGGCGTTCATAGTCCCCGAAGGGTTCACCGACGAGGGGTACGCCGAGTTCGCGGCGTTCCGCGACGACGTGGAGGCGCGGGACCTCGACCCCGGCCGCTCGCCCGACGACCTCGTCGCGGCGTACTTCGACCGCCTCAGCGAGATTCCGCCCGACGCCGAGCGCGCAGTTCGGGACGCCGCCGACGCCGTCGCCCGCCGCGAGTGGGACGACGCGCTCGGTGCGCTCGCGCCCCACGAGTCGGTCTGCGAGTCGCAGGTGCCGCCGCTCGAATCCGTCGGCGAGAACCACCGGTCGGCCTGCCACCTCGACGCCGAGGCCAGCGAGGCGTTCGAGTGGTGAGCGACCCGACCGCGCCGCTCGCCGGAATCGACGGCGCGAGCGTCGGGGTGCTGGCCGCGGCGCGAGACGGTGGCGAGGTCGTCACTGCGGACGGCGACGACCCCGCGAGCGGAGACATCCGCGGCGAAGTCCTCGCGAGCGCAGACCCCGACCGGGCGCTCACCCCGGCGTCGAACACCAAACTCGTCACCGCGGCGCTGGCGCTCGACGAGTTGGGACCGGCGTACACCTTCGAGACGCGCGTCGCGGGCCGGGGAAGCGTCCGCGACGACCGACTCGACGGCGACCTCGTCCTCCGCGGGTCGGGCGCGCCCGACCTCACTCGCGAGGACCTGACCGACCTCGCCGAAGCGGTCGCCGAGGAAGCGAGTGCGGTCGCCGGTGACCTCCTGCTCGACGGGAGTCGGTTCGCGGGCGGGCGCTACGCACCGGGGTGGACGGTCGGCGACCGGCGGCACGCCTACGGCGCGCCGAGTTCGGCGCTCGCGCTCTCGGGCAACACCGTCGAGGTCCGGGCCTCCGACCCCGACGAGTCCGGCGAGTTCCGGGTCTCGGTCGCGCCCGACTCGCCGGAAATCGCTGTCGAGACCGACCTCGGCGCGGCCGAGGGCGACGACGCCGCGTTCGAGGTCTTCACCGACCCCGACACCGGCGCGGTTCGCGTCGAGGGGTCGCTCCCCGCCGGGGCCGACCGGACCGAGCGCGCGCCGGTCGTCCGGCCCGAGCGACACTGCGGACTCGTCTTTCGGGACGCGCTCGAAGCGGCGGGCGTGACAGTCGAGGGCGAGGTTCGCGCCGCGGAGTCGGGCGAAACTCCGGCGCGCGAGGCGTTCTCCCGCGCGGTCGAGTCCGCGCCGGTCGCCGACCTGCTCCGGGCGATGAACGTCCCCTCGGACAACTTCGTCGCCGAGCAACTCGCCCGAACCGTCGCCGCCGAACGCGACGGCGAGGGGTCGTGGGAGCGGTGGGAGTCGCTCGCGACCGACTTCCTCGGAGACTGCGGCGCGGTCGCCTGCCGACTCCGCGACGGGTCTGGGCTGTCGCGCTACAACCTCGTCACCGCGCGGGGGATGGTCGGCCTTCTGGCGCGGGCCGACGACGCGCCGTGGGCCGACGCCTTCTTCGACTCGCTCCCCGCGCCGGGCGAGGGAACCCTCTCGTCGCGCTTGGACGGCGTGGACGGCCTGCGCGCCAAGACCGGGACCGTGACGGGGACGAGCGCGCTCTCGGGCGTGGTTCGTCGGGAGGAAGAGTCGGACGTGTTCTTCTCGGCCGTCTACGGCGGCCTGACGGTCGAAGCGGACGAGGCGCGGCGACGGCAGGACGAGTTCGTCCGTGGACTTCTGAAGTGAGTCGAGATTCGTAGCGTTCGAGTGGGTTTTTCTGGAGGCTATCACGGAAGACGCAGTGAAGGACGCCTCCGAAGGCCCGCGAGCGGGCGGCCCCTTCATCCACTCACGGCGGGTTCTCTGTCGAGCGTTCGCGGGGTGAGTCGGCCGTCGCGTTACGAAAAAGGCGCTACGTATTTCTTTGACAATGGTGAAGGTGTCTTAGAAACGCCCGTATATTTGTAGTCTCCGACGACCGGTCACTTCAGATGCTCGTCGAAGGCCGACTCGATTTTGTCGAAGGTGCGCTCCCACGTCGCACGCTCGGCGAAGACGTGGTTCTCGCCGGGGTAGTACTCGGCCTCGTACTCGTTGCCGTGTTCGAGCATCCCCTCGATAACCACGTCCAACTGCTCGAAGTTGACGTAGGAGTCGCCCGTGCCGTGGAAGTTGTAGAGCGGTGCCTCGTAGTTCCCGAAGTGGGTCTTCGGACTCGCGGCGGCCCACTCGTCGTCGGCCTCCCACGGGTTCCCGCCGAACGTGAGCGCCTGCGAGGACTCGACGGCGGGAAACTTCGTCTCGATGGCCCACTCCTCGTAGAGTTCGAGGTCGGCCAGTCCAGCGAGGTTGACGCCCACGTCGAACGCCGTCGGGTGTGTGCCGAGAATCTGGAGCGCGGCGTACCCGCCGTACGAGAGGCCCCAGACGCCGACGGCGTCCGACGCGGAGGGCCTGTCCCGGAGGAACTCCCCGCCCGCGACCACGTCGGCCATCTCGTCGCGGCCGTAGCCCTCGGTCAGCGACTGGCGGAACTCCCGGCCGTACCCGATGCCGCCCCGGTAGTTGACCAGCAGGCCGACGTACCCTCGCCGGGCGAGGTACTGGTGGAACGCGTAGGCCAGTCCGTACGACCGCGAGGGGTGCCACCCGTCGCGCATCTGGCGCATCGGCCCGCCGTGGACCCAGACCACGCCCGGCAGGTCCGTCGCGTCGTCGGCCACCGCGTCGGTCTCGCGCGGGTCGAACAGGTAGCCCCGAATCTCCCGCCCGTCGGCGCTCTCGAAACTGACCGCCTCGGGCGCGAGCGGGTCCGTCGGCCAGTCCTCGACGGCGGAACGGGTGACTCGCACCGGGTCGCTCGCCTCGTCGCCGAGCGACCGCACCCGAACTTCGGGCGAGACGCCGGCGTCGGCGTGGACGTACGCGACTCGGTCGCCCGCGGGCGAGGGCCGGGGGTAGACGTTCGTACCCTGAGACTCGACCAGCGGACGGACCGCCTCGGTCCCGGTATCGACCGCGAAAATCTGGCGCTCGCCGAGGTCCCGGCGGTTCGACGCGAACGCCAGCGTCTCGTCGTCCACCCACTGAGGCGACGACCCGGCGAGTCCCTTGTCCTCGAACGCGCCGGCGGTCAACTGGCGGCGCTCGCCGGTCGCGCAGTCCACGACGTGGACGTGTTCCCACCCGTCGAGCGGGAGCGCCATCGCGAGTCGAGCGCCGTCGGGCGAGACGGTCGGCGCGCCCGACGAGACGGTGCCGCGCTCGTCCTCCTCGCGGACCAACTCGGACCGGTCGCCCGACTCGGGGTCGGCGGCCACCACCGACCGGACGGTCCGCTCGTCCGCGATGCGCTCGAAGACGACCCGGCCGTCCGCGAGCCACGCCGGGTTCGCGCTCGACGCGGGCGCGTCGGTCCGCCACCGGAGGTCACCCGATTCGACCGCCGCGACCCCGACCTGTCGCGACTCGCGGTCGGTGAACGAGAACGCGAGGCGGTCGCCCGCTCCGTCCCACACTATCGGACGCTCGCTCGGGAGGAACGCGTCGCGTCCGGGCACGTCGAGGCGTCGCTCTACCGCCGAATCAGCGTCCCGGACCCAGAGGCGTCCGTCGCGGTAGAACGCCACCCGGTCGCCGTCGGGCGACCACTCGTGGTGAGACTCGCCCTCTGGCGACCGGGCGACGAGGCTGAGCGACCGGTCGGCGGCGTCGCCGCGGAACGTCTCGCCCGCGTCGGTGGTCGCGACGAACTCGGTCGGTCGGGCCTCGGGCGCCCACTCGAACCCCGCGACGTGGCCCTCGCCGGGCGAGACGCGCCACGCCTCGCGCGGCGCGTCGGCGTCGGCGATTCGGAGGGCGTTTCCGTCGTCCTCGTAGACCAGCGTCGCGAGGAAGTCGCCGTCGGCCGACCACTCGGGCGCGCTCGGGTAGTTCACGTCGAGAACGTCGGCGACCGAGAGCCTCGACCCCTCCGTCATCGCTTGCGGCCCTTCCGGCGTTCGAGTTCGTCGATACAGAGGTTCAGCACCTTCTGTTCGCCCTTCCGGAGGTGTTCGAGGACGGTCGGCTTGCTCACGTCGAGACAGTCGGCCACGGCGTCGGCCGACACGTCGCGGGGCCAGTTGTAGTAGCCGATGCGCCGGGCGCTGAGCAGACTCTCGGTCTGGCGCTCCGAGAGGCGGTCCTCGACTTGGTCCACGAAGTCGGCGAACTCGACGCTCTCCCTCGGGTCGGCCTCCCGAATCGAGTTCACGTCCACGTCGTACTCGGCCTGCATCGCTTCGACCACGTCGCCGAGTCGGTCGGCCCGGACCAGAACGGTCCAGTGTTCGGTGCCGCCGGTGATGTGGACCGGTTCCACCGGCATGAACTCGGAGTTCACGATGTCGGGGACGATGCTGTTGGCCCGGTCGTAGTTGACCACGACCCGGGCGCGCTCGCCCGACTGCTTGAGGACCGCCACCTCGTCGACGACCGGGTGGTCGTCGATGGCCTCGACGAACGTTTCGATGTCGGTCTCGCCCTCGGAGACGAGGAGGAAGTCGCCCTTGATTTGGTCGTCGGCGGGGTAGAGCGACTTCTCGATGAGGTGGGTGTTCGGGAAGTCGTCGGTCACCTCCAGCGTCCAGCAGTTGGGGTGCCAGAGGTCGAGTTCGACCTGCTTGTAGGAGACGCCGCCGTCGGCGTCGGGAATGCGTGTCACACTCACGGGTTATGATGACACAGTACAATCGTAATTAGTGTTGCGTTCGTGTCGGGGAATTCACCTGTCTCGCTCGGGGACGACGCCGTGGCCCGGTCCGGCGATTTCGATATCGGGACCCGCCTCGGACGCCGCCACGTCCTCGGCGAGCAGTCGGTTGCCGTCGAGGTCCACGTAGTCGAACGACCCGAGACCGGCGACGACGTGGGCGCTCGCGCGGATGCCGAGCGCGCTCTCGAGCATGCACCCGACCATGAGGTCGAGGTTCGCGGCGTCCGCGACGGCCGCGATTTCGCCCGCCGCGACCGGTCCCGACTTGCCCAACTTCACGTTTATCACGTCGGCGGCGTCGGCCCGGACGACCGCCAGCGCGTCCTCGGGCGAGAACACCGCCTCGTCGGCCGCGACCGGCGCCCTCGCGCGGTCCCGGACCCGGGCCAGTCCCGCGAGGTCGTCGCGGTGTACCGGCTGTTCCAGCAGCGCGAGTTCCACCCCGCGCTCCCGCAGTCTCCGGAGGAATCGGAGCGTCTCCTTCGACGACCAGCCCTGATTCGCGTCCACCTTGAGCGCCGCCTCGGGAGCGCCCTCACGGGCGGCGGCGACGCGCTCGACCGCGGCCGACACCCCGTCGCCCGCCTTGATTTTGAGGTGCGAGAAGCCCGCTCCCGCGGCGCTCGCGGCGCGCTCGCGGGCCTCGTCGCTCCCGACGATGGGAATCGTGAGGTCGGTCTCGACGGTCTCGGGCGGCCCGCCGAACAGTTCCGAGAGCGCCAGTCCGCGACTCCTCGCGTAGGCGTCCAGCACCGCGGTTTCGAGCGCGAACAGCGCCGAGTTCGCGCCCGGGAACGCCGCCCGGAGGTCGGCGCAGACGGCCCGATACTCCGCGAGGTCCCGGCCTACGAGCAGGTCCGCGGCCTCGCGCGCGACCGCGACCGCGGCGTCCTGCGTCTCGCCGGTCACGGGCGGGAGCGGCGACCCCTCGCCGTAACCGACGACGCCGTCCTCGGTCTCGACTTCCACCAGCACGTTCCGGGCCTCGCGGCGCGTGCCGAGCGCGATTTCGAAGGGCGCTTCCAGCGCGAGCGTCAGCGGTTCGACACGGAGTTCGGCGACCGGGATTTCGGACGCCTCCCCGGTCACGAGTCGGTCGCCTCCCGGACCGCGTCCAAGAGTCGCGCCGGGCCGCCCTCGTGATAGACGTTCGCCGCGGGTCGGCCGAAGTCGTCGTCGGCCGGGTCGCCCCACGTCGAGACCGCCGCGACCTCCGCGTCCGAGAGCGACTCTATCAGGTCGATTTCGGCCTCGGGGAGGCCGACCGAGAACCGCTCGAAGTGGGTCCGGCGCTCGCGGTCCGGGTCGTGAGCCAGCACCACCGCGTCGGGCCACGCGCCGTGGAGGAGCGAGAGCGTGACGCCCGAGTACGCGCGGTGGGAGAGCGCGGCCTGCCCCTCGACGAAGACGATGTCGTGGTCCTCGGCGACTCCGCAGACGGAGTCCTCGACCGCGCCAGCGGTGAAGTCGGCGGGTACGCGGTCGACGACGACGCCGCGGTGAGCGCCGACCATGATGCCGGTCTGGCCCGTCGCGACCCACCCCGCGTCGAGTCCCGCCTCTCGGGCCGCCCGATAGAGTTCGAAGGTAGTCGTGCGCTTGCCGACCGCGCAATCGGTGCCGAGCGTGAGGACCACCGTCGCGTCGAGGTCGTCCACCCGGCCGTCGCCGACCCGCAACTCGTCTTCGGCGGGCGGTTTCCGCACGTCGAACAACCGGACGCCCGCCTCGTCGGCCAGTCCCCGCCACTCGTCTTGCTCGCCGAGGAAGACGTGGAGGCCCGACACCACGTCGCACCCCGCCCGGATGGCGTCCCGGATGTCGGCCTTCCACTCCTCCGGGAGTTCGCCGCCCGCGGGCGCGACGCCGACGACCAGCGCCTCGGCCTCGGGTGCGACCGTCAGGGCCTCCTCGACCGACGCGACGACGGGCACGTCCGAGCGTCCGGGGTGGTCGAGAACCTCGTCCACGTCGCGGCCCGCGTGGGTCGAGTCCACGACCGCCCGGGCCTCGAACAGTTCGCTGTGGCTGACGACGCCGTTCGCGGTCTTGCCGCCCGGTCGGCCGAACTCGCCCTCCGCGAGGACGATGGTGGGAACCGGCGGGTCGAACGCACTCCGTAAATCCATGCGTTGCTGTGACGTACGGAACGGTAAAATTGGACCCCCACGCATGTATGGGTCGCCGCTCCCCTCTGACAGTTTTCAGAGCAGTCGCGTCGCTAACTCGAAGTCCTCGTCGAGCGCCGCGTTGTAGTTCTCGGCGTCCGGGTCGAGACTGTCCACGACGACTTCGTCGGCGTCGCCGTAAGCGTGGACGAACTCAGCCCCGCCGAGACTCAGCGCGACGTGGCCGGGGAAAAAGAGCAGGTCGGCCGGCGCGAGTTCGTTGGGCGCGACCGTCTCGCGGGCGACCGCCTCGCCCATCCGACGCTGGAGGTCGGCGTCTCGGGGGAGCGAGACGCCGTTCTGGTGGTAGGCCATCCGCGTCAGTCCCGAGCAGTCGATGCCCTCGACGGTCGTCCCGCCCCAGACGTACTCGGTTCCGAGATAGCGCCGCGCCGCCGCGACCACGCCCTCGCGGGTGGGTTCGTCCGGAGTCCGGGCCACCGCGTCGGCGGGCAGGGTTCGCTCCGCGCCGGTCGGGAACCGGACCCGGACTCGCGCGTCGGAATCCGCAGACGAGGAATCCGACTTCCCGGACCCGGGGTCGTGAGCGTCCGAACCTCCGGTCGCGCCGTCGCCGAGGAGTTCGCACTCGGTGCCCGCGTACACCGGTTCGGGGCCGCCGGCGCGGTCCCCGACGCCCTCGCCGCGAACGGCCCCGACCGACACCACCGCGTCGGCGTCGAACGCCTCGACGGCCGGGCCGAGCGCGTCGTCTTCGACCCACGCGACGTAGCCGTCCGGGGTTCGCACCCGCCGCCACTCGCCGTCGGCGTCGAACGCCTCGACGGCCGCGCCGTAGAGGACCTGCGTCACCTGCTCGGCGTCCTCGTTCGGTTCCCCGCGGACCGGCGCGACCGGCGCGGTGGCGGTTCGCTGGCGGGCCTCGTCGGCGAGGACGGTCACGTCGGTCGCCGCGACCGGAGCGTCGGCGACCGACTCGACGGCCTCGACCGCTCGCGCTCGGAGGTCGGCGGTCAGGACGGTTCCCGAGAGCAGGACCGCACCGGCGGTTTCCTCGGGAGTCACGTCGAAGACCGTCGTGCGGGGGTCGGGTGCCCGCTCGGTCTCGCACTTGTCGAGCGCGCGGCGGAGTCGAACTGTCGCGGTCATCTGTTAGACTGTCTCAGGCGGACGAGTAAGAAGTATCGCCTCCGGAAATCGGCGAGACGCCGAACCGAGCGTCCCGTTCGGGGCGCTCACCGGTTAGTTCGGGAGAACGCACGGGACGAGAAGGGGAGAAACGTGCGGGGCGAAGGAAGAGACGAGAGGGAATGAACGAGATGCGACGAAGCGGAGACGAGATGGAAGACCGAACGAGACGGGGACAGCGGGACGAAGCGGAGAGAGACGGACCTACAGCGACCGCTTAGGGACGATTTCGGGGTCGGGCGTGTACGTGACCGCGGCGTCGACCTCGAACACGTCGGCCAGCAGTTGCTCGGTGACGACTTCGCGGGGCGGTCCCCAGTCGTACGGTTCGCCGTCCTGAAGCGCGACGAGGTAGTCGGCGAAGCGCGCGGCCTGCGCGATGTCGTGGAGGACGACCGCGACCGTGACGTCCTCCTCCTCGTTGAGCGTCCGGACGACCTCCATCACGCGGAGTTGGTGGTGGAGGTCGAGGAAAGTCGTCGGTTCGTCCAGCAGGAGGACGTCGGTGTCTTGGGCGAGGACCATCGCTATCCACGCGAGTTGCTTCTGGCCGCCGCTGAGGTTGCCGACCGTCTCGTCGCGGAGGTCCCCGACGCCCGCGAGTTCGATGGCGCGCTCGACCGCCTCGCGGTCCTCGTCGCTCACGGAGTCGAAGAATCCGCGGTGGGGGTACCGGCCGTGGTAGACGAGGTCCTCGACCGTGATGCTCCCCGGCGCGTCGTTCTCCTGCGAGAGCAGGCCGAGTTCGCGGGCCAGTTCCTTGTCGCCGTACTGGTGAATCTCCCGACCGTCGAGGACCACCGACCCCCGCTCCGGTTCGAGGTGGTTCGAGAGCACCTTCAACAGCGTACTCTTACCCGACCCGTTCGGGCCGACGAGCGCCGTAATTTCGCCTTCGGGCACGTCGATGCGGTCGCACTCGACGACCGGTTCGTCGGTTCCGGGGTAGCCGAGCGCGAGTCCTTCGGCGTGGAGGACGCTCGCCGGGTCCGACTCGCCGGGCGACGCCCCACCGTCGAACACCTGCCCCTCCGTCCGCTCGTCGGCCGCGTCCTCCTCCGAATCAGTGTCCGCGGACATCAGGTATCACCGCGTTTGGTCCCGTCGGTCATCAGTGGGCGTGATTTTAGGTCGTCCTAAACATAAGATTTTGCATTCGCGAGGGCGACGGCCTGTCCGAACGCCTCGTGATTGCGACGAAGGCGTCCGGAGAGAGGGAGAATCGAACGGGCGGCATGGGCGCTCGTTCGTCCATCGAACGAATCGTCCTTTCGGGCGTGTGACAGCCAAATCATCGGAGCCGAAAGTGGCGATTTCAGTCGGAGTACGTGAAATGTATTCGCGTTTTCGCACAGAACGAGAACCGTTTGATTGCGCGGCTTCGATGTTCTCCGGCTCGGTAGAACGCCGAATGTTTATATACAACGTAAACTCTTACATCAGGTGTAACAAATGCGCGTGGAGATACAGCTTCCGCTCCCGGACGACCGAATCTTCAGGTACGAAGCGATGGACGACATTCTCGAAATCACCGCACGGAATCCCACCGAAGAGTTCTCGAACAGCGAGCTACAAGAACTCAGCGGATTCGGCGGACCGAGCGTCTCGAAATCGCTCTCGCTACTCGAAGCGTTGGGTTTGGTCGTCCGGCGAGACAGCGGTCGAAAGACCCTCTACCGAATCGAGGAGACGCGACTCCGTGAGGCCGACGATCCGTTTCTGGAGATACCGCAAGCGGAGTTCCGGAGACCGCTTCGGGCGTTCGTAGACCGAGTCACCGACGAAGTACCGTCGGTCGCGGGGATCGTCTGCTTCGGAAGCGTGGCGCGCGGCGAAGCCGACCGCGTGAGCGACATCGACGTGTTCGTGCTAGTCGAGAACGACGACGAGCTGGTGACTGCCCGTCGAACCGTCTCGGACGTGAAGCGCGACCTCGAAGCGGAACCCATCGACGGACAGCGTTACGAGTTCGAGGTGTTCGTCGAGTCGGGGGAAAGTGCTCGCAATCGGGGCGAAGACCTCCGACCGGTTCTGAAAGAGGGCATCGCCTTGCACGAAACCGAGACGTTCGACCGAGCGAAGCGTGACGTGTTCGGAGGAGACGACGAATGACCTCGAACGAGTTGGAAGAAGCGCTCGGCGATGCGGAGGACGCTTTCCAGCGCAGGCCCGAGAATCCGGAGGTCGGACTGGAGTACGTCTCCGATTCGTCGATCCTCCAGTTGCGGAAGGCGTGCCGACTCCTCGACGCCGCGGGATTCCTGCTTGACCGCAACGGCCACTTCACGGTAATCATCGAGGCGTCGTTCGTCGCCATCGAACGGTCGATTCAGTTCTACGTCGAGGAGAAGGGATACGACGTCGCCGGTCAGCGACACACCGAAGTCTACGACGAGGGCGTCCGTGCAGGACTGTTCTCGCAGGACGTCGCCGACCGACTCGAAAAGCTCTGGATCGAGAACCGGTCGGAGTCGTACTATCGGACGGGCATCGCTGGCGAGTATCGCGCCGAGACGGTCTTCGCGCTCGCCGTGGCGCTTCACGAGGAGGTCGTCGCGCTGACGCGGACGCAAGACTGTCTCTGTGAGTAGATACTGCCCCCATAATTTCAAAAGTGAAAGGATAACTAGAGCTGACCATGTCCTCGCACCCGAACTGCGACGCGTTTGTCGATAAGTTACTTACTTGGTACGACGATAACGGAAGGCATCACCTCCCTTGGCGCAAGAACGATGCGTCGCCATTCGAGGTGCTCGTCGCCGAGCTCATGCTCCAGCAGACGTCCGTCGAACAGGTGCAGGAGGTGTTCGAGGAGTTCGTCGAGAAGTTTCCTAATCCCGACTCGGTAGTCGCGGTCTCCGAGGAAGAAATCAGCGAGGAGATAGAGCCTCTCGGCTTACAGAAGCGAACGAAGTATTTCCGGAAGGCATCGCACCGTATCATCGAACAGCACGGCGGACATGTACCGGACGAGCGATCCGAATTACTCGACTTGCACGGCGCCGGCGAGTATACTGCGGCCTCGGTACTCGCTCACGCTCACGGGAAAGACGCCGTCGCCGTGGATACTAACGTGGCGCGAGTTCTGTCGCGGGTGTTCGGACTCGACGCGGCCGACGATCCGAACGCGGCCGAAAACTGGGACCTTGCCGAACGGTCCTCTCCGACAGGGAGATGTAGCGATTATCTGCACGCGCTCATCGATTTTGGCAGTACAGTCTGCACGGCGTCGAATCCGAAATGTTCAGACTGTCCGGTTGCCGATTTATGCGACTACGCTGAATAGGAGCATAGTCGATCTCTCCTTCCGATTCTGAAATCAGCGGGGTGAGAGTATCGAACGAGCAGGAAGCCGAACATCTTCCGGCGAGTTGGATAAATTTGACTGCCCGACGAAGGTCCTTTCGTTCGACTATCGAACGAAGAGGAGAAAGGGCTAAAATGAGATCTAGTGGATGAAAGGCCTGAAACCACAGAAATCGCGGGATAAGGGTGCGACGGGCGGCATGGGATTTGAACCCATGACCTCTTGGTCCGGAACCAAGCGTTCTGTCCGCTGAACTAGCCGCCCTCACACGGGTTTACTCCGGTCGCGGGCTTAACGATTGTGATAGCCGCAATCAGTCCTCCGAGACAGCGGGGTCGGCCGCGGTCTCGGGCGCCTCGCTGTCGATGACGGCCGACTTCCACGTCCCGCGAGTGAACCAGACGGCCGCGCCGATAGCGCCGACGACGTGGCCGAGCGCGACGCCGATCCAGATGCCGGTCGCGCCGAGCGTCGTCTCGAACGCGAGGAGGTACACCGCGGGCACGCGGACGAGCCACAGCGTAATCAGCGAGAACGCCATCGCGGTCTTGGTGTTGCCCGCGCCGCGGTAGGCCCCGACCAGCACCTGAAAGACGCCGATGAAGGCGAACTCGACCGTGCGAATCCGGAGGTACTCCGAGGCGTGTTCGATGGTCTTGGCGGCCTCGGCGGTGCCGGTCGCCATGAACACCTCGACGATGGGTTCGGGGAACGCCGCGGCGAGAACCGCCAGCGAGACCATCACGCCGGCGCCGACGCTCGCCGCGAGTCGGACCGCGCGCTCGGCCCGGTCGGCCTTGCCCGCGCCGAGGTTCTGGCCGACCACCGTGTTGGTCGCCTTGCCGAGGCCGACCGCGGGCAGGAAGACCAGCGAGATGAGTCGATTGCCGAGTCCGTAGGCCGCGATGACCGACGGCTCGAAGGTGACTATCATCACCGTCAGCATCACCATCGCGAGCGCGCCCGCCGACTGCTCCAGCGCCGACGGAATCCCGATGCGCACGATGTCCTCGACGTACTCTAGGTCGGGTACGAGATGACTGAGGTCGACGTCAGGGCCGGTGTCGGTGAAGAACAGGACGTAGACGCCCACGACACCGCCGACCGCGCGAGCGACGAGCGTAGCGACGGCCGCGCCCCTGATGCCCATCTCGGGGACGAGCGCGGTCTCGATACCCAGCGCCGGGACCGGGCCGACGCCGAAGACTAACACCGGGTCCAAAACGAGGTTGAGGACGACCGTGACCGCCATGACCCGCATCGGCGTCCGGGTGTTGCCGTACCCCCGGAGGAGCGCCGAGAACGCCAGAAAGCCGAACATGAACGGCAGGCCGAGGAAGAATATCTCCATGTACCGGGCGGCCAGCGGGACCACCTCGTCGGCGGTGGCGGCGTCGCTCGGGAACAGCGCCAGCATCGGTCCGGAGCCGAAGTGACCGACGACGCTCAGAATCGCGCCGATGGCGACGACGAATCCGAGCGTCTGGCCCGCGACTTTGCCGGCCGACCCGTCGCTGTCCGCGCCCGTGTACTGGGCGACAAGCGTGCTTCCCGCGACGTTGAACCCGCCACCGAACGCGATGAAGAAGAAGATGAGCGGGAACGCGAGGCTGATTGCGCCGACCGCGCTGGCGGAGTAGCGCCCCAGCCAGAAGGCGTCGCCCACGTTGTAGGCGACCTGCAGTAACTGGGTGACCACGATAGGCCACGCCAGATGAAAGAGGGGGCGCGCCAGGCCGCCCTCCGTGATATCGTCAGCGTGCGTCGATGCCACTGTCAGTCTCCAAGACTCCTTGGGATTGTAATGTTTCCGGTTGAAATTGTACTCCGGCGCCGGTAAAAGAGACCGGACGGCGGTCCGAGACGCCTCGTGAAGCCGTTCGCGGAACCGTCAGGGTGTCTCGTTCGTTTCGAGCGCGAAGTCGTCGGTCGGATACGCGGTACACGTCAGGACGTACCCCTTCTCTACCTCGTCGTCACCGAGCGTCTCGTTGTTGCTGTGCTGGACGTAGTCGTGGGCGTCGCCGTCCTGCACCTTACCGCCACACGAGAGACACTGTCCCTGCCGACACGCGTAGGGCAGGTCCCAGTCTTGCTCCTCGCCCGCTTCGAGCAGGGTTTCGTTGTTCGCGACTTCGATGGTCTCGCCCTCGTTGACGTACTCCACGTCGAAGTACTCGACCTCGTCGTCGGAGATAGAGGCGGGGTCGAAGCCCTCCTCTTCCTCGCCCTCTCCTTCGAGTTCACCTTCGGCACCGCCGCCGACCGCGACCGCGCCGCCACCGCCGCCGATGGACCGGTTCATCGGTTCGGGGAAGTCGGTCTCCGGCACGGTCTCGGCCCGACGTTCGAGTACCTCCTGAGAGATGTCGTCGGGGGTTCGCCACTCGGTGCCCTCCGAGTAGTGAAGGGCCACCACGATGAGGACGAGCGTCAGCCCGAGTCCCAGACCCAGTGCGTCTACCATGCGCGGGACTACGGAAGGGTGGTTTAACAGCATTGTGATTATCGCGCGACCTGACGGCGACGAGTCGGGAGAGGAGACCGTCGGCGGACGCGGGACCGACGCTTTTTGCCGGCACCCGCCGAGAGTGGTGGTATGACAACCGAAATCGCAGTGGTCGTCTACGAGGGCTTCGACGAACTAGACGCTGTCGGACCGTACGAGGTGTTCTCGACTGCGGCCGACCGTGGCTGTGACCTCGACGTCAGTCTCCGGTCGCTCGACGCCGCGGAGTTCGTGACCGCCAGTCACGGCCTCCGAATCGAAGTCGACGGGCGCCTCGCCGATTCCGACCCGGACCTCGTGGTGGTTCCCGGCGGCGGATGGAACGACCGCGCGGACGCGAGCGCGTGGGCCGAAGCCCAGAAGGGCGACCTGCCCCGCGCTCTCGCGGACCTCCACGAGCGCGGCGTCGAACTCGCGGCGGTCTGCACCGGCGGGATGCTGCTGGCCGAGGCCGGGGTGCTGGACGGTCGGCCCGCGGTCACGCACGCGAGCGCCCGCGACGACCTCGAAGCGACCGACGCGGAAGTCGTGGACGCCCGCGTGGTGGACGACGGCGACGTGCTGACCGCGGGCGGCGTGACTTCCGGGTTGGACTTAGCGTTGCATCTCGTCGGTCGGCTCTGCGGAGAAGAAGTGGCCGAGAGCGTGGCGACGACAATCGAGTACGAACCGCAGGGGAAGATTCACCGGGGCGGCGGGGAGCGCTGACCGTCACCACCAGCGGTCGCGCTCCTCGTCGGCCGACTCGGGCCGGACGCCCCACAGCGCGGCGGAGTGGAGTTCGGTCGGGCCGAACGGTTCGAAGTCGCCCTGACCGCACATGTCCCACCACCGTTCCTCCAGCCGGTTCCAGTAGACTCCGTTGAAGTTGAACTCGGTGCAGTACCAGTCGCCGCGGGCGTCCACGACGAAATCGACGCCCCACGTCGCCTCGTCGAACTCCGCGGCGATTCGCTCGGCGTACCTTCGAGGCGTCTCGAACGACGCGTCCTCCAGAATCGGCTCGACGTACTCGTATCGTCCGTCGCAGACCATCTCGGAAGCCTCCGGTTCGACCGGCGTCCGTCCGATGACCTCGCCGTCGCTCACGAAGAAGCGGACCGAAGGGTGACACGAGTGGCTCGGAAACCGACAGAAATCGAGGTCCAACCACTCACGGACGACGAGACTTCCGCCGTGGGGCCAGCCCTGCTCGTCGTTCTGGTTCAGGAGCGACTCGACGGTCCGGTCCACGGCGTCGGCGTCCGGCCGCGGGACGAACGACCCCTCGCGCAGTCGGACCGTAGCGGCCTTGAACTGCGTCCGGACGAACGCCCGGTGGCGGTCCGCCTCGTCCATGAACGCCAGAATCTCGTCGGTTTCCCACCGGTAGCCGTCGTCGGTGGCGTCGAGCGCCACGAACGTCGTGTCGGGGACCGGCACGTCGAGCGACCGGAGGCGCGACCAGTAGTAATCGACTCGCCCGCGTTCGTCCGCGAAGTCGCTGAAGTAGAGGGAGACGGGCGATGCCATAGCGCGTCGTTCGCGTCGGACGGCTATCAAGTTGGCGCGAGTGTGGGTTCCGGTACCATCCCGGAGGCTATGGCCGCCTCGTATAACGGAAAATGTTTCTCAGAGCAACGAAATTCTGTCTATCGCTACTCGCGGCGGGCGACCTCGTGGCGGCCGAACCCGTAGCGGAGTCGATTGGCAAGCCGCCGGGAGAACCGCCCGTCCTCGCGCGCCCGAGAGCCGAACCGCTCGCCGAGCGCCTGATAGATGAGCGGCACCGGAACCTCCTGCTCCAGCGCCTCTCGGACGGTCCACGTCCCGGTCGAGCCACCGGCCACGTAGTCGTCCACGTCGCCGAGGTCGGTGCCCTCCTCGCGGAACGCCTCCTCGCAGAGTTCCAGCAGCCACGACCGGATGACCGCGCCGTTGTTCCACGTCCGCGCGACCGCTTCGAGGTCGAGGTCGTACCGGCCCTCCGCGAGCAACTCGAAGCCCTCGCCGTAGGCCTGCATCAGCGCGTACTCGACGCCGTTGTGGACCATCTTGACGTAGTGGCCCGACCCCGCGGGACCCATCCGGTCGTGGCCCGCCGGCCCGGTCGCCACCGCGTCGAACACCGGCGTCAGTTCCTCGTAAGCCCACTCCGGGCCGCCGACCATCAGCGAGAAGCCCAGTTCCGCGCCCGCGGGACCGCCGGATGTCCCGCAGTCGAGGTACGCCGCCGGGGTCTCGTCGGCCCGGCGCGTCGAGTCCTCGAAGTGGGAGTTGCCGCCGTCCACGACCACGTCGTCGCCGTCGAGGTGCGGTTCGAGGTCGGCGAGCGCGGCGTCCACCGCCTCGCCGGCCGGGACCATCAGCCAGATGCGCTTCTCGTCATCCAACCGCTCGGCGAGGTCCACCACGGAGTCGGCGGGGGTCGCGCCCGCCTCGGCGGCCGACGCGACCGCTTCCTCGTCCAAGTCGAAGGCCACTACGTCGTGGCCAGCGTCGAGTACTCGGTCCACGACGATGCGGCCCATCCGGCCCAGTCCGATGACGCCCAGTTGCATGCGAGTTGGTGGTTCGGGGGCGAAGGTAGGGGTTGCGGTTCCGCTCGGCGGACGCGGGACGGCAGGCCGACTGTGACGCGCGGAAACGTCCGCACAGACGAGAACCTTTATCATCACCCGTCCACTCCGTTTTCGTATGAGGCTGACTGCGTCGGTAGTACGTTGAACTGTCCAGCGCAGCGGCGCGTCTTTCTGATTGGACTACTCCCCCGACAGAGTCAGCTATACTCACACCATGACCGACGTTCCCGACAGTTACGACCCCGAGCGAGTCGAACCGAAGTGGCAGGAAGAGTGGCGCGGTTCCGAAGTCTACCACCACGAGGGCGAACCCGACTACGTCATCGACACGCCGCCGCCGTACCCGACCGGCCAGTTGCACCTCGGCCACGCGCTGGGTTGGAGTTACATGGACTTCGCCGCGCGGTTCCACCGACTGCTGGGCGACGACGTGCTGTTCCCGCAGGGCTGGGACTGCCACGGCCTGCCGACCGAAGTGAAGGTCGAGGAGGAAGAGGACATCCACCGGACCGACGTGCCCCGCGAGGAGTTCCGGGACCTCTGCGTCGAGTACACCGAGCGACGCATCGACGGGATGAAGGAGACGATGCAGTCGCTCGGCTTCTCGCAGGACTGGTCGGCCGAGTACCGGACGATGGACGAGGACTACTGGGAGAAGACCCAGCGGTCGTTCGTGGAGATGGCGCAGGGCGACGAAGAGGAGAGCTACGTCTACCGCGACGAACACCCGGTCAACTGGTGTCCGCGGTGTGAGACCGCCATCGCCGACGCCGAAGTCGAGAACATCGACCGCGAGGGGACGCTCCACTACGTCACCTTCCCCGGCGTGGACAACGAGGACATCCAGATTGCGACCACCCGGCCCGAACTGCTGGCGGCCTGCGTCGGCATGGCCGTTGACCCCGACGACGAGCGGTACGCCGACCGCATCGGCGACACCTTCGAGGTCCCGCTGTTCGGCCAAGAGGTCGAACTCATCGCCGACGACGACGTCGACGGCGACTTCGGGACCGGCGCGGTCATGATATGCACGTTCGGCGACAAGCAGGACGTCGACTGGTGGGCCGAACACGACCTCGACCTCCGGCCGGTCTTCACCGAGGACGGTCGCCTCAACGAACTCGCCGGCGAGTACGAGGGCATGACCATCGCGGACGCGAAGGAGACCATCGCCGACGACTTGGACGAGGCCGGCTACCTCGAAGACACCGAACCCACCGACCAGTCGGTCGGCGCGTGCTGGCGGTGTGACACCCCCATCGAAATCCTCTCGAAGGAGCAGTGGTTCGTGGAGGTCCGGCAGGACGAGATTCTCGAGAAGGCCGAGAAGGTCGAGTGGATTCCCGACCACATGTACGACCGACTCGAAGACTGGACCGAGGGGATGGAGTGGGACTGGGTCATCTCCCGCCAGCGCGTGTTCGCCACGCCCATCCCCGCGTGGTTCTGCGGGAACGACGAGTGCGACCACGTCCACGTCGCCGGCATCGAGGAACTCCCCGTCGAACCCACCGAGACCGACCCCGAAATCGACGCCTGTCCCGAGTGCGGCGCGAGCGAGTGGGAGGGCGAGACCGACGTGATGGACACGTGGATGGACTCCTCCATCTCGCCGATGCACGTTCAGGGCTGGCCCGACGCGGAGTTCACCCCAACCACGCTCCGCGAGCAGGGCCACGACATCATCCGGACGTGGGCGTTCTACACCCTCTTGCGGGTCACGGCGCTCGAAGACGAGATTCCGTGGGAGGAGTCGCTCGTCAACGGCATGGTGTTCGGCGAAGACGGCAACAAGATGAGCAAGTCGCGGGGCAACGCGGTCGGACCGGAGGAGGCCATCGAGGAGTACAGCGCCGACTCCGTCCGCCAAGCCCTCGCGCTCGGCGGCCAACCCGGCAGCGACATCCAGTTCCAGTGGAAGGAGGTCAAGTCGGCCTCCCGGTTCCTCACCAAGTTCTGGAACATCTTCCAGTTCTCGGCGGAACATCTTGACGACGAGACGCCCGACATCGGCGCGCCGGCGTACCGCGACGCCGACAAGTGGATTCTGACGAAGCTATCCCGGACCGTCGAGGCGGTCGAGGCCGACATGGAGAACTACCGCTTCGACGCCGCGCTCCGCAAACTCCGGGAGTTCGTCTGGAACGACCTCGCCGACGACTACCTCGAACTCGTGAAGGGGCGACTCTACGAGGGTCGGCCCGGCGAGCGCGACGCCGCCCGCAAGGCGCTGTACACCGCGGTGTCGGCGTCGGTCCGCATGCTGTCGCCGTTCTCGCCCCACTTCGCCGAGGAACTGTACGACCACCTCCCCGGCACCGAGGGGAGCGTCCACGCCGCCTCGTGGCCCGAGGTCGAGTTCGAGGACCCCGAGGCCGAGGAGCGGGGCGACCTCATCGCGGAGGTCGCCAGCGAGATTCGGGCGTGGAAGTCCGACGCCGGCATGGCGCTCAACGCCGAACTCGACCGCATCGAGGTCTACTCCGACCTCGGCCGCGGGTGGGACACCTACGACCTCAGCGAGGCGGTGAACGCGCCGGTCTACCTCGAAGCGGGCGAACCCAGCGTCGAACTCGTCCCGGTCGGCGTCGACCCCGACCACAGCACCATCGGCCCGCAGTTCCGCGACAAGGCCGGACAGGTCGTCGCCGCGCTGGAGTCGGCCGACCTGACCCAACTCAAGAACCAGAAGGAGATAGAGGGCGAAATCACCCTGACCGTCGACGGCGAGGAAGTCACCATTGAGGGCGACGCCGTGGACATCAAGGAGGAGTACCGCGCCGAGAGCGGCGAGGAGGTCGAAGTGCTGGAGACCGACCACGCGACCGCGCTGGTCTTCCCCTGAAACGTCCTCTCCTTCGATTCTTTCGCCTCCCGTACCTAGAGTTACGGTTCAGCGCGTGGTACCGGACTCGGAATGCCGAGAACACAAGCTAACGCCCGATTCGAGCGACGCGGCGAAATCACCGCAGAGTCGCCGACGCTCATCGTCGGCATGCCGGAGAACGGGGTCGTCGGGAGTATCGCGGTGAATCAGATCACCGAACAGTTGGACCTACACCACGAGGGGAACATCGTCTCGGAGAGTTTTCCGCCGGTGGCGACGTTCGGCGACGGGTGGGTCCGCGACCTCGTCCGCGTGTACGCAGGCAACGACCCGAACGTGGTGATACCCCACTGCGACATCGCGCTCCCGCCGACCGCGACCGCCGACCTCGCCGCCTGCATCGTCAACGACCTCGCGGCGGACTTCGAGCGGGCCATCGTCCTCGCCGCCGTCCCCGCCCAGACCGAGGAGCAGGTCGGCGAGGTCACGGGGGTCGTCACCTCGGAGTCGGCCGCGGACGAACTCCGAGAGGTCGGCGTTCCGATGGAGTCGAGCGTCGGGTTCGTCGGCGGAGCCAGTGGGGCCGTCCTCAACGACTGCTACCACGCGAGCATCCCCACGACGGCGCTCATCGTGAAGGCCCACCCGTACCTGCCGGACCCCAAGGCGGCGAAGGCGGTCATCGAGAAGGCGCTGGAACCGCTGGTCGAGTTCGACATCGACACGACGGCGCTGGAAGAGCAGAGCGAGGAGATTCGCCAGCAGATGGAGCAGATCGCACAGCACTACGAGCAACTGATGGAGGGCGGCGAACCGATCGCGGTCGACGACTCTTCGATGTATCAGTAGCGACCGTCGGCCTCGCGTCGGTCACTGCCCGGCATCGTTTTCGCGGTCCTCGCCGTTCTCGAACCGGTGGTACGGGTGGCGGTGGGTGTTCCGGATGATATCTTCGTCTGACACCTTGAGGCCGAGTTCGTCCAGTTCCTCACCGATGCGGCTCAGGTCGTCACCGTCGCTCCCGACTGCGCGCACGAGGACGTTGGCTTCGCCGGTCATCACCTCCTGGACCTCGACCACGCCGGGAATCTCGACCGCGCGCTCGGCCAACTCCTCGCGGTCGGGAATCGGTGCCGTGCAGACGATGAGCGTGAACAGTTGGAACCCGGCGCGTTCGTAGTCCACGTCGGCGTAGTAGCCCCGAATCACCCCGTCGGCTTCGAGTTGCTGAATCCGACTCCTGACGGTACTCGGCGACACGTCGAGTTGCTCGGCGATGTCACTCGATGAGGTGTGTCGCGCCGCTGCTTGGAGCGCGTAGACGATGTGTTTGTCCAGTTCGTCGAGGTCACGGATGCGCATTCGACCGAGGAGTTGTCTCCGGAGCGTAATAACGGTGGTTCTCCACGGGGTCATCCCGGTTCGATACGAGAACGCGATTTCGGTGTCAGAACGTGATTTTCCTATTTAAATGCCACGTCGAAGCCACAGCTTTCTAACCTGTGGCGTCCGAACGTCGACGCGATGGCACCGTCGATAGGCACAGCTCAGATCGGTCTCAGGTTAATCGCGGGACTGTTGCTCATTCTGGCGAACGGTTTCTTCGTCGCTATCGAGTTCGCGCTGACGCGCGCCCGCCAGTTCACCGAAGCGGAGTTCGTCGACGGCGACTCCCAACTCGAACGGGCGTGGGAGATGACACAGAACCTCGAACTGTACCTGACGACCTGCCAAGTCGGCATCACGGCGTCGAGCATCGCGGTCGGCATCGTCGCCGAGCCGGCGCTGGCGGCGTTGTTCGAGCCGCTGTTCGCTGGCACGACGCTCGCGACGATTGGAGCGGGAGCGATTATCGCGTACGGGATTATCAACCTCATCCACCTCACTCACGGTGAGCAGACTCCGACCTACCTCGGAGTCGAGCGCTCGCGGATGGTCTGTCGGTACGGTGCGACACCGCTCTACTGGTTCTACAAGATTATCTCCCCGGTCATCACGCTCGGCGACTGGGTCGCGAAGTGGACGCTTCGTCTGTTCGGTATCGAGATGACCGGCGCGTGGCTCGAAACCGAGGAGGAGGCCATCGAATCCCGCGCACAGCTACACAGTCGGCTCAACTCCGTGCTGAAGCGCGGCGAACTCTCTCAGGAACGCCACGAGGAGGTCCTGAACGCGCTGGCGGCAGGGGACAAGGCCGTCGAGTCGGTGATGGTCGACTCCGAGGAGATGGTCGCCCTCTCGACCGAGGATTCGACAGAAGAGAATCTCCATCGCATGTCGTCGTCGCCCCACACCCGTTATCCGCTCTTCGGGAGCGACGACGAGGACTTCCTCGGCATCGTCTACGTGCCCGCGGTACTCGACCGAATCGACGAGTTGCGCGCCGAGGAAGCCCGTCTCGAAGACGTGGCGGCACCGCCGATGACCGTCTCGGCAGACACGACCGTCAGCGACGCCATCGACCAGTTTCAGGCCGAGAGTCAAGAACTCGCGCTCGTCCTCTCGGAGGGCGACGTCGTCGGTCTCCTGACGGCGACAGACGCGCTCGAAGTCGTGATGGGCGAAATCGAGGACCCGCTCGACAACGGCCAGTCCCGGCCCGGCGCGGTGCCGAGTTGACTCGCCTCTCGTCCGGCGTTCCGACGCCGACGCCCGGAACCGTCGGCGTTTTCATCCCGACACCCCTCCACGGAGGCATGGACCAGCGAATCTACGACCACGCCGAAGTGTTGGTCGACTGGAGCGCCCGCGTCGAGGCGGGCGACGACGTCGTCGTCCGCGTCGACGAGGGCGCACACGACCTCGCGGTCGCGGTCGCCGAGAAATT
The DNA here is from genome assembly GCF_023238205.1 of Halorussus limi. Classification (NCBI taxonomy): domain Archaea; kingdom Methanobacteriati; phylum Methanobacteriota; class Halobacteria; order Halobacteriales; family Haladaptataceae; genus Halorussus; species Halorussus limi. Next base: position 1,580,854 of record NZ_CP096659.1, on the reverse strand, counting down.
GGGCGAACGGGGCGCGAACTACCTCGCGACCTACATCTCCGACGAGGTCGAGTCGGCGTTCGTCAGGTCTCACGACGGCGACTTCGACCCGAACCCCGACTTCGAGGTCGCGATGCTCGAACGCGCGGACGTGGTGCTGTCGCTCCGGAGCAAGCGAAACACCGCCGCGAAGGGAGCGGTGCCGGGCGAGAAGCGCGCGGCGTACAAGAAGTCCCGGACCGAAATCAAGGCCCGGCGGATGGACACCGACTGGGTCTCGACCATGCACCCGACCCGCGCCCACGCCCAGAACGCGGGGATGGGCTACGAGGAGTACAAGGACTTCGTCTACGACGCCGTCCTCCGGGACTGGGAGAGCCTCGCCGACGAGATGGCGAACATGAAGGACCTGCTGGACGAGGGGAGCGAGGTCCGACTCGTCAAGGAGGACACCGACCTCACGATGTCCATCGAGGGCCGGACCGCGGTCAACAGCGCCGCGTCGGTCGCCTACGACTCGCACAATCTCCCCAGCGGCGAGGTGTTCACCGCGCCCGAGGACCCCGAGGGCGAGGTCTACTTCGACGTGCCGATGACCCACGACGGGGCGCGCATCCGGGACGTACACCTCACCTTCGAGGACGGCGAAGTCACCGACTGGTCGGCCGAGGTCGGCGAACGCGCGCTCGACGACATCTTCGCCACCGACGAGGGCGCGAAGCGACTCGGCGAACTCGGCATCGGGATGAACCGGGGCATCGACCGCTTCACCGACAGCATCCTCTTCGACGAGAAGATGGGCGACACGGTCCACCTCGCGGTCGGCCGGGCCTACTCCTCGTGTCTGCCCGAGGGCGAGGAAGGCAACCAGAGCGCGGTCCACATCGACATGATTACCGACGTGAGCGAGGACTCGCGGATGGAAATCGACGACGAAGTCGTCCAGCGAAACGGCACCTTCCGGTGGGAAGACGGCTTCGAGGGCTAACCGTTCACTTTTTGGTCCAGCTTTTGCGAGCGACGCGAGGCGCTCTGCGCCTCGCGGGAGCGAGACAGAAGGTGGGTGTAGGTCGTCCGGCGAAACGGCACCTTCCGGTGGGAGGGCAGCTTCGAGGAGTGACTCCCTCTACTCCCCGCGAACCGTGAAGTACACCGCGGCCGCCACGCCGACCAACGCGAGACCGACCGCGACAGGACTCGACTCCCCGCCGAACCGCCATCCGAGGCCGACGTAGCCCACGACCGCGACGACCGCGAAGAGGACGCCGAGTAGTAGCGCCGGTTTGGACTGGTTCTCGGGATTCACGCCCGAGCGTTCGGTTCGGAGTCCGAAAAAAGTGCGCACGTTTTACTCGTTGTGCGCCCAAGCCCCGGCGTGAACTGGAGAGCCGTCCTCGTCGGTGGACTCGCCGACGCCGGATTCGCGTGCTTCGCGGCCATCGTCGCGCTCCCGGAGGGCGCTCGCTGGCCCGCCTTCGCCGGGGTCCTCGCGGGTGGACTCGTCGGCGGCTACCTCGCCGGGCGTCGGTCGGGGTCGTGGCGCGAGCGAATGCGCCACGGCCTGCTCGCGGGTCTCCTCGGCGGCGGGGCGCTCGCCGTCGCGGTCTGGTGGTCGCTCCGACCCAGTGCGCCGAACGGGGCGCTCTGGTCGGTCAACTACCTGCTGGCGACCGGCGCGCGGTGGCTCCCGCCGGGCGCGGCCGCACGTTACGACACGCTGTTGGGCGTCGGGGCCGCGCTCGCGTGCGGGGCCGTATACGCAGTCGAAGGTGCGCTCGCGGCCGGGGCCGCGCCCGGCGGCGAGTCGGAAGTCGTCGGGGTCCGGGAGTAGCCCCGAGTCGGAACTACCTCCACCACGCGTTCCTGCGGTCCTCGTAGGTCGCGTTCCGGAACGGCGCGGGCCAGTCGGCGTCCTCCTCGAAGCCGAACCCGTAACCGAGCCAGTAGCCGACGTGCCAGCCGACCGCCTCGGTGTCGATGTCGCTGAGCGTGACCCGGAGGTGGTCGTAGCGTTCGAGCGCGCCGTCGCCGTCGGGGTCGTTGCCGCGGACCCGACCGCAGGAGCCGCTGTCGCCGGTCCGGCAGGGCAGGTTCTCGGTGAACTCCACGACCACGTCCGCCGCGGAGCGATTCTGCGTGAACGCGAACGAGACGTTCTCGGGGACGGTCCCGTTCGCGCCCTCGGCGTAGTAGTCGAGCGCGTGCCGGACCTGCTCGCGGGTCGCCTCGGCGTCGTCGGTCCGGTTCGCGTCGAGGTACACCGTGAAGTCGGCGTCGGCCCACGGTAGCCGGCGCTCGGTGGCGTTCGGTCGCGGCAGCGTCCGCAGTTGCGAGGTCGGAGCCATCACCGACTGCGGGCCCGCGCTGTGGTTCAGCCCGAGGGTGTGGCCGAGTTCGTGCTTCAGGATGAGCCGCGTCGAGGCGTTCGAGTAGGAACCGACCACCTCGATGGAGATGGGACGAGAGACCTGCCCGCCGCGGGTGACGTAGGGCGCACACCCCGCGGGTTCGGAGACGTTGGCGCACGACTCGATGGCGTCGACGAACTTCACCACCACGTCGGGGTTCGAGGCGTTGGGTTCGAGTTCGTAGTCGATGGAGAACCCGGCGAAGCGCGTGCTGTTGTTCGACCAGAAGTCGAGCGCGTCGGACACCAGCGGCCGGAAGTTCCGCGATTCGTTCGCAGTGTTGTTGATAGCGACCGTCAGCTCCCCTTCCCCCCACGGATTCGGACGGGTCGGCGCGTCCTCGGACGTGAGCGCCCGGTGGGTCGCCGACCCGTCCGCGTCCGCCCCGGTGTCGGGCGCCTGAGTGGCGCACCCCGACAGCACGAGGAGGGCAGCGACGAACAGTGTTCGCCACATCGTCTTCGGGGACTACGTTGTTACGTATCAAGGTTGGCGTCGGTTTCGTCCCGGCCGACGGCGACCCCGCCGGCGTAGGATTCGGATAAGCGAGTAAGCTCGCGTGGCCCCCGTCGAACGACCGGCTTAACTCGGTCCGTCGGGGGCCGAGCGTCGCGTTCGCCGTCCGGTTTTAAGCCGCGCGGACGAGTCGTTTCGGAGCATGCAGAAGACCGTCATCCTGCCGGAGTGGCGCACCGTCGCGTCCGACGACCTCGACGAACCGAAATCGTCGTACGCGACCGTGACCCGCCACGCCGACCACCGGCGGGTCGTCTTCTCCGGCGCGCTCTCGCCCGAAGGCGGTCTCGCCGAACAGGTTCGGACGGTGCTGAGCCACCGAGAACGCGCGCTCGAAGACCTCGGCGGGAGCATGGACGACGTGGTCGAGATGCAGTTGTTCGTCCGCGAGGACGCGCTCTCGCGGGAGACCCAGGCGACGATTCACGAGGTCCGCGACGAGTTCTTCGAGCGGCCGCACTACCCGGCGAGCACGATGGTCGGCGTCGCCGCCCTGCTCGACCCCGACGCCCTCGTGGAGATAGCAATCGAGGCCGAGATTCCGGACGACGAGTGGGAGACCGAGGTGGTGACCGGCGAGGAGTGACGGGGGCGTTAGAGAAATCGAGAGAGGGCTGACAGCAATAAAGACACACCTAATAGCAATGAAAATGCGGATGATAGGAATGAAAATGCGTCTCAAACACCACTGAGGCGGTTCGTAAACTGCCGCCCCGCCTACGGCTCGGGGTCGAAGTAGTCGGCCAGTTGCGCGCCGAACTCGTCGGCGAGTTGCGCGACCGCCTCGCCGACCAGCACGTCGTAGCCGTCGGCCAGCGCCGACTCGACGTGGACCCCGAGCGCCACGTCGAACAGCGCGTCGCTCTCCAGAAACGCCGCGGCGGTCTCGAACTCGCGGCGGCGCTCGACGACGTAGCGGTCGCCGTCGATGAAGGGTCCGTAGGCCTCGGGGTCGTCGGCGTACTTCTCGAAGAACCCCTCGGCGTGCTGGCGGACGTGGACCGGCGGCCCCTCGTGGCGCTCGACCGCCGGGCGCTCGGCGACCGCCAGTTCCGCGAGCAGGACCGCCGACTCGTCGGCGAACGTCGCGTCGCGGAGCGCGTCGAATCCCCGGCGGTCGAGTTCGTCGCGGACGCCCGCCAGCGACTTTCGGAGTTGGGGGTAGAGTTGGTCTTCGACCACGTCGGGCGCGTCGAAGCGCACCGCGACCGGCGTCGTCGCGCGGTCCGCGACGCGGTCGCGGACCGCCTCGGGCGAGAGCGGGTCGGTCGGGTCGGGGAAGAACAGTTCCTCGCGGGGGTCCGCGAGCAGTTCGCGGGCGTAGTGCTGGAGGCGCGCGACGTTCTCGGCGGCGCAGACCGCCGCCACGTTGCGCTCGGGGTCGGTCGGGTCGACGACGACCAGCGGGTCGTCGAACGGGAGGTCGGCGTCGCCGACCTCCTCGTTCCGAGACGGCTTCGCCGTCTCGCGCGCCCGCCCGTGGTCCTCGGGGTCGAACCGAACCGGCGGGTGCCACTCGTCGGCGGCCGCCTCGACCACCGCGCGGAAACTGCCGTACTCGACCACGAGCAGTTCGGTCAGGTAGCCCGAGAACCCCCGCGTTCGGAGGTCGCTCCCGTACGCGCCGATTCCCTTGAGGAACTGCTTGAACAGGCGCACCTCCCCGGCGAGGTCGGCGTCGATGCGCGCGTTCAGATACTCGTTGTGGAACGGGGTCCGGTCCACCGCCGACTGAATCTCGGTCGCGGCGTCGAGGCGGTAACACGGCACGAGGTCCACGTCGAAGCCGTCGAACTCGCCGGTCACGTAGGGGTGTTCGGCGTACTCCTCGCGGCCCTCCGGCAGGACGGCGTGGCCGACCTCCAGTCCGTAGGACTCCAGCGCCTCGCGGTCCACGTCGGCGGGAAATCGCACGAACAGGTCGATGTCGCGGTCGCCGCTTATCCACGTCCCGCGGGCGGTGCTTCCGACCTGCATCGCGTCGCCCGCCACGGGCAGGTCGGCGATGGCCTCCTCCGCACGCTGGGTCAGCGCGGCCACCGCCTCGCGCATCCGCTCGCGCTCGCGCTCGTCGGGGTCGATTCGCTCACCGACCGCCGCGACCACCGCCTCAAAGCTCTCGTCCTCGCCGGTCATTGGCGGTAGATTCTCGACGCTCGGCCGAAAACGTGTCGTCTCGCCACGTCAACGACTCTCTCCCTTCGGGCGAAAACGAAAGCCATATCAAACGACTCGCGCATATGCACGAATGCAGGAGGAAGCCGCCGTAGCTCAGTTGGTAGAGCACCTGGTTGTTACCCAGGTTGTCCCAGGTTCGAGCCCTGGCGGCGGCGCTACATTCTCGCGAACATCGTTCAGGCAGTCTCGTCTGAGCCGACTTTCCGACCGCAAAACGGACCTACTCTCGGACACCGGTAGTTTCCGTATTACCCGAAGCGATAGGCTAAAAGGGTCCGATGGAAAAGGTGTATCCGACGGGCCCTTAGCTCAGTCTGGTTAGAGCGCTCGGCTCATAACCGAGTGGTCGATGGTTCGAATCCGTCAGGGCCCATCCGACACCCGTTCTCGAACGAGTCTCTCGGCAAGTCCGTGACGACCTTCTGCCGGAATCAATTTCCAGTAGCGACGGTTCCGTTTCCGAATCCGGTCACTTCCTCGCTCACCGGCGTCGAAGTCGTCCCGTCGTGGCGGTCGTACTGCCGCCGTAGTCCACTGCCGACCGGGGTCTCACTCCTCGGGCGTCTCGACGTTCGTGAACTCGAAGCGCGCGCCGCCGGACTCGCTCTCGGTGATTTCGCAGTTCCAGTCGTGGGCCTCGACCAACTGCTCGACCACCGCGAGACCGAAGCCGATGCCGACGTTGCTGGTCGAGTAGCCGGGGTCGAACACCTCCTCGCGGACCTCCTGCGGGATGCCCGGGCCGTCGTCCGCGACGTAGAAGCCGCCCGGCAGGTCCCCGACACGGACCGTCACGTCCGGTCCGGCGTGTTCGTCGGCGTTGCGATAGAGGTTCTCCAGCAGTTGCCGGAGTCGCGAGGGGTCGGCCAGAATCTCGCGGTCGGTCTCGACCGCGAGCGTACCGCGGGGGTCCAACTCGTCCCACCACTCGCGGGCCACGTCGCCGAGGTTCACCGGTTCGGTCGTGTCCACCGGCCCGTCGCGCCGGGTGACGACCAGCAGCGTATCTATCATCTCCTCGATGCGGTCGAGCGCGCGTTCGACCTCCGAGAACGACGAGGCGTCCTCGTCGTCGCCGACCGTCGACTCGACGCCCATGTCGAGGTATATCTGGGCGATTTCGAGTGGGTTGCGGAGTTCGTGGGCGAGCATGCTGGCGAAGGCGTCGAGGCGCTCGTTCTGGGCCTCCAGTTCCCGCTCGTGCTGGCGTCGCTCGCGTTCGCGCTCGACGCGGTCGAGCGCGGCCTCCGCGGTGGCCGCAAGCAGGTCGGCGAGCGTTCGGTCGTCGGCGTCGAACGCGCCGACTTCCGTGGAGACCACCGCGAGGACGCCGTGGTCGCCGAGCGGAATCCAGAGGCCGCTCCGGAGCGGCGTGTCGTCGCGGTACGCGAGGTCGGTGTTCGCCACGTCGTCGAGCGCGATGGTCGTCTCGTCGGCGAACGCCCGCCACGTGAGCGCCTCGTCGCCCGGCCCGAACGTCGGCAGGTCGCCGAAGATGTCCGCCACGTAGTCCGAGACCGCCGCCGGGGCGAGTTCCTCGCGCTCGGCGTCGTAGAGATAGATTCCGGCACCCCGGATTCCCAACACGTCGGTCGTGGTCTGGAGGACCGACTCGGCGACCGCGTCGGCGGTCTCGCGTTGCAGGAGTTCGCGACTCGACTCGTGGAGCGCGGTCAGCGTCTGCTCGAAGCGCTTGCGCTCGGTGATGTCGCGGGTCACGCCCACGCGCTCGTGGTCGCCGCCTTCGGTCCGCCGGAGGACGAACGTGGTCTCGGCCGGGAAACTCCCGCCGTCGGCGGTGAACAGCGGATGCTCGATGGTCGCGGAGGTCCGCTCGCCGTCGAGTATCTCGCGTTGGAGTCGCTCGACGGCACTCACTGTCTCCTCGTCGTAGAGCGCCGAGGGGCACGTTCCGATGAGGTCCTCGCGGTCGTAGCCGAGCGGTTCGGCGAACGACGAGTTCACCATCGAGAACGTCCCGTCCGGGCCGACGATGTAGATACCGTCGTCGACGGTCTCCACGATGGTCTCGTAGCGTTCGAGTTGCTGTTCGCGCTCGCGGCGGCGGATGGCGGTCGTGAGGATGTGGGCGATGCTCTGGACGAACTGCACGTCGTGGTCGGCGTAGTCGCGCTCCTCGGCGTCGTGGGTGCCCAGGATTCCCCACGGGTCGTCGGCCGACCCGATGACGGTGCTGACTCCGCTAGTTACGTCGTTGGAGGTCAGTAGGTCGGAACCGGCGAACCGCTCGTCGGTTTCGAGGTTCGCCACGACCACCGGTTGCTCGGAGGCCAGCGTGTAACCGGCCTGTGACCCGCGGTCGGCCGCGACCGTCGCCGACCCGACGGCACCCTCCGGCCAGCCAACGCCGTTCCGGAGCAGGAGTTCGTCCCCGTCGGGGTCGAGTTCCAGCACCTTGCAGTAGTCGTGGTCGAGCGTCTCGCAGACGAGTTCGACCGCCTCGTCGAACAGGTCGTCGAGCGGCCGGTCTTCGAGCGCGGCCTGCGAGAACTCCGCGACGGCGCGCTGTTGCTTGACGTGGTTCTGTAACTCGCCCTTCCGCTCGACGCGTGCGGTCACGTCCCGGAAGTACACCGAGAGACCGGTCTCGGAGGGGTACGCCTTCACCTCGAACCACGTCGCGAGCGGCGGGTAGTACTCCACGAACGAGACGGGTTCTTGGGTCTCCATCGCACGCTCGTACTCGTGCTGGAACGTCGTCCCGACCGCCGCCGAGAACGCGTCCCAGATGTTCTCGCCCACGAGTTCGCGCTCAGACTGGTTCAGCAGGTTCTCGGCCTCGTCGTTGACGTAGGTGAACCGCCACTCGTCGTCCAGCGCGAAGAAGGCGTCCGCGATTCGGCTGAACACCTCCGAGAGTTCGGTCTCCAGTTCCTCGTGGCGGCGTTCGAGTTCGAACTGGGTCTCTTTGAGTTCGGTGATGTCCTCGGCCGCGCTGACCACCCGCCGAATCTCGTCGTCCTCCCGGACCGGGGCCACGCTGACCGAGAGGTGGACGCGCCGTCCGCTCGGTTGCTCTACGACGACTTCCTCGTTGTAGACGGGGTCGCCGGTCTCCAGAACCCGAGCGACGGGGTACTCGTCCTCCGCCAGCGGTTCTCCGTCGGCGTCGTAGACGGTCCACGCCCGCTCGACCCCGTCTTCGGCGGGGATTTCCCCGGAGCCGATTCCGACCAGTTCGGCCGCCCGCTCGTTGGCCCGCAGGAGTTCGCCGTCGGCGTCCCGCACCGCGAACGCTACCGGACTCGTCTCGAATATCTCCTCGATGAGCGCCTCCTCCTCCCGGAGGCGTTCGGCCGAAGCGTCGGTGTCGTCGGCCTCCCGGAGGAACCCGGTGACCAGCGTCCCGCCGTCGCTCTCGTGGGTGAACCCCGAGACGGAGAGCCGAATCTCCTCGCCGTCGGCGGTCAGCCACGTCACCTCGAAGGTCGCGTCGTCGAGCGGCGTGCCGCCGTCGCCGTCGGTGTAGCGGTCGAACCACCTGTCGTAGCGGCCCCGGAGGCGCTCCGGGACGAACTCGACGAACTGCCTGCCTCGGACCTCCGAAGGCGCGTAGCCGAACAGTTCCTCGACCGCCTCGTTCGCGTAGACGAGGGTCCCGTCCGCGTCGGCCGTGACCACGGCGTCGTTGGCCGCCGCCACCATGCGCTCGAAGAAGTCGTCGCCAAAGTCGGGAGCGCTCGGTGATTCCCCGCCGCCTTCGGTCGGTCGTTCGCTGTGGCCGCTCATGCTGTAGAAATCTCTTGTGCCCGCTACACACCGAGGCCACAATAGTCCCACGCCTGAGCGAGGCGTTCTGGAACCGAAAACCACCGTACGAGAATCGACGCTCACCCCGACGCCGCGCTCGTCGCCGCTCTCAGACCGACGCCAGTCGCGCGATGTACACCAGACTCAGCACGTGGTCGTCCACGTCGAGATCGGCCGGACCGGGCTTGTCGGGGTCGAAGCTCTCGACTTCGGAGAACCCGCGCATGTACTCCCGGAGGCTCTCGCGCACCGATTGCGTTATCCAGTCGACCTCCTCGTAGTACTCCAGCGCGTTGCCGGTGTTCTCGAACCCGGCCTTGTTGATGAGGAAATCGAGCCACTCGAACACCACGACCTCCGTGCTGTACTGGTCGGGCAGGGCGTCGAGATACGGTTTCTCGGGGAGCACGCCCGCCGCAGAGAACTGGCTCTGAAGCTGGACGAGTTCGTTTCGCTCGCTGTGGCGCAGTACCTCGTCTGGCGGCGCTGGCAGTCCCTCGCCGTCCCGTAACTCCTCGGGGCTCTCCCGGTTCGGGTCCGCGAGGCGACGCAGTTCGCGCAGGTCGTAATCTCCGGGCGTCGGCGGCATGGTACTCGGGTACGTTCGGCTATCTCGGACGGTCCATTTAAACTTTCTTGCTATTTCCGTGATGGCGCAAAGACGGCGTTCCGCTTCGACCCGCGTTGGCCACCGCCGGCGCACGCATTTCTCCGCTCTCGGCCCGGCACGCGCGGATTTGTGTGCGGAAGGAATCGTGGCGTCGCCAGTAACTATTCATCCTCTACCCGACACTCCTATTCAGACGAGTTGATAAGAAACCTCGAAGTCGTCCGTGGCGACTATCACAGTAAACCTCGACGAAAGGACGCTACGGCAACGGAAAGGAGACTCTCGGGCGGTTCAGTTACGGCGCTTCTGCACCGCGGCCACGAGGCCGACGACGGCGACCGCGAGACCGAGGACGCTGGCGGCTTTGCGCTTGCCGCCGCCGCTCTCGTCGGTGCCGGAGTTGTGGCCGGTTCCCGACTCCGCTTCGGTCTCGAACTCGTCGAAGTCGGTCTGTTCGCTCCCGCCGCGACTCTTGAGTTTCCAGACCAACAGGCCGACCCCGACCGCCACCGCAAGCAGGCCGAGCAGTTTGCCCTTGAGACCGCCCGACGACTTCGACTCGCCGGTCTCGGACTCGCCGGACCCCGACTTTCCGGAACCGGACGCTCCTGCCTCGGACCGCCCGGCGGTTCCACCGGACGATTCGTTCGGGAACTGGTACTCCTCGACGAGGGCGGGCTTCTCCAGATTTATCTCTAAGATTGCCATACAGGTTAGTTCGCCGCTCAGATACGAATAGGTTGCGGCTACTCGACTGACACGACTCGGAACTGACGTTCGATTGCCGGACGTGAGCCACTGAGGCTTCCGAACCGCACTGTACGGGCCTCACACTACCGCAATCGCCCGCGGTTCTCACTCCATCGCTCGCGACGCCCCGCCGCACGGCCCGAATCCTTTCCGCGATAGCCGTCGCAGGGCCGACATGGCCCAGTGCGCCGTCTGCGGTGCCGACGTGGAGAAGACCAGTCCCGAGGAGACCGACTACCGCGACGAGGAGTTCGCGGTCGCGCAGGTCGAGTACGAGGGTGTAACCTACGAGTTCTGCAGCGAGGAACACCGCCGGGCGTTCGAGGAGACCCCCGAGGAGTACGCTTAGTCCACCTGCTCGCTGGCCTCCCGAATCAGGCCGTCGAGAATCTCGGGAGTCGTGGGGTGGTACGCCCGGTCGGGAATCTCGCGCACGTCCATCCCGGTCTCGACCGCGACCTGCATCGTCTTGGCCATCGCGTCGGCGTGGTAGTGGAGGCCCTGATACCCCAGCACCGTGCCGTCGTCGGCGTCCGCGACGAGTTTCGCCAGTCCGCGCGGGACCGCCTTGGTCGCGAACACGCCGTCGTCGCTGGCCTCGCGGGTGACGGCCACGTAGTCGCGGTCCTCGGTCGCCAGCGCCTCCTCGGAGGCCCCGACCCGCGCGAAGGGGTAGACGCCGAGTCCCGAGAAGATGACGTGGTGGTGGACGTTTCGGTAGGGTTCCAGCGACTCGCCCGCGCGGTGCCGGAGGATGTTCTCGGCGGTCAGGAACCCCTGTTCCTTGGCGACGTGGAGGATGGGTTCGTGACCGTTGGCGTCGCCGGGAACGAAGACTCGCTCGTCGTCGCGGGCCTGCATCGTGTCGGCGACCCACCCGGTGCCGGGGTCGAGCGGCGTGTTCTCCAGTCCGAGGTCCGACACCGCCGGACGGCGGCCCGTGAACAGGAACAACTCGTCGGCTTCGACGGTCTCGCGCCGCCCGTCGGTCGGCCCGCCGCGCCTGACGCGCAGTCGAACCCCGCCGTCCGCGGACTCCTCGACCGACTGCTCGTAGGTGTTCGTCAACACGTCCACGTCGAACTCCTCGCGGTAGAGGTCGAGCATCGTCGCCCGGAACGCCTCGTCGGCCTCGTCCAGCGGATAGTCGTCGTGTTCGATTACCGTGACGTCCATCTCGGCGGCCTCCACGAGGTAGGGAACTAGCTCCAGTCCGACGTAGCCGAACCCCATCACCACGCCCGAGTCGGGGAACTCGGTCGCGTCCAGCACGTCCGCGCTGGTCGCGTAGTCCACCTCGTCGAGGCCGTTCAGGTCCGGCACGTTGACTGTCGACCCCGTCGCCACGACGACGTAGTCGGCCTCGATTTCGCGGTCGCCGACCGAGAGGGTGCGGTCGTCGACGAACCGGGCGGTACGATGGAGGAACTCGACGTTCTCGCGGTCGGCCAGTGTTCGGACCGCCGCGCGCCGGTGTTCCGCCCAGTTGCCGACGTGGTCGTCCTTGGTCGCCACGACCGATTCGAGGTCCACCTCGGGGACGCCCTCGATTCGGTCGTCGTGGCGCGCCTGAAACCGGTGTTCACCCGCCGAGAGAATCTCCTTCGAGGGCATACACCCCTTCAGAATGCAGAGTCCGCCGCCGGGTTCGCCGTCGTCCACGAGCGTCAGTCGAACGTCCTCCTCGTCAGCCAACTCCTGTGCGGCCGCGACCCCGGCGCTCCCGTACGCGCCGACGACGACGACGTGCGTTGTCATACCGAAACTGACGACGCCCGACGGATTTAGAAGTTCGGCCCGCGGCACGCCCGGCGGGCGAACGCGGAAAGGGCGACAGCGGAAAAATAGCCGCGGAAGCAGACGGGTCAGCGGCGTCGGGCCAGCATCGCCGCGCCGGCCAGCGCGACGATAGCGGCCGCCCCGGTGAATCCGGGGACGCTCGCGCCGTTGTCGGTCTCGTCGTCCACGACCGTTGTGGTGTTCGTCTCCACACCGGGGCTCTCGCCGTCTTCGGTCGTCTCACCGTCGGCGGCGGTCGTCTGGTCGCCAGTAGTCGTCTGGCCGTCGTCGGTGGTCGTCTCGCCGTCGCTCGTCGTCTCCGAGGTCGAATCGGCCGACTGCATCGAGACCGTCCGCTCGGAGAAGTGGTTGACCGCGACCAGCACGTCCGCGCTGGCGTCGGCCGACGCGCCGCCCGCGCTCTCGACCACGTAGCGCGACTGGTCGCTTCCGATAGCGCTCTTCAGTTGGGTGTAGGTCCGGGCCTCCGCGGCGGCCTCGCCGTCCACCGTGACTTCGAGGCCGTCGGAGGCGTTCAGCGCCTTCTCCGAGACGCTGGTCAGCAGGACGGTCCCCTCGTGGGTCGTCCGGTTGACGGTGAACGAGACCTCGCCCTCGGCCGTCTCGGCCGCCTCGACCGTGGTGTTCGCGCCGTAACTCACGGTATCCACGACGGTTTCTCCGCCGTCGGCCATCACGTAGGCCTCGGCCTTGGCCTCGCCGTTGGCGATGAGTCGCTCCTGCCGGTCGTCGCCGTCGTCCTTGCCGTCGGGGTAGGACCGGAAGACGAGGCGGCCGTCCTCGCCGAGAGTGGCGGTCACGTCGCCCTCGTCGTTGACGGTGACGTTACCTTCGCCGACGACGAGGAAGGTCCCGTTCGTGCCGCTCTCGGTCGTGACCTCGACCTGCGAGTCGCTCTCGGCCGAGGCGTCCGCGCCGGACGAGAGGTTCGCCACCACGTAGTCGGACTGGTCGCCCGACTCGACCACGAGGACGCCGCGGCCGTTGTCGTGGACGGTGAGGTTCGCGCCGTTCTCGGCCCGCACGCTGGCCTCGGTCGTCGTCTTCGCGCCGACGCTGAGGCCCGCGCCCTCGATTCGGGTCACGGCCGACAGCGAGGCCCCGAGGTCCACGAGGCCGCCGTCTTCGACGTTACTCTGGGACTGGACTCGCACGGAATCCAGCAGGGTCTCGTTGTCGACGGCGTAGTCGGTCACGGCGCTGTTCGAGACCTCGAACGAGACGTGGGTTCCGGAGTACGCCTCGCCGGAGGTCTGTCGGGTCTCGGCGGGTGCCGCGACGGCGGTCGCGGCGGGTACGACGCTCGCGGTCACTACGAGCAGTACCAGTGCGCTTGCGAGTCGTTTCATAGCGGTCGGCGGTGACCCAGCACGCCCTCATACGCTTTTTGGCCTCGTGGAACGCGGATGATGGAACAACTGTCCCGAAAAGAACGAATATGTGCATCGTACGCCACATCAGAACATTGCGGTGGCGTGGCACGTCGGCCCCAGAACTGAAGTGAATCGACGGACTCGACCGGGGTTCGCCGTGGCCGCGCGACCCCGGCCTACCGCGAAATCTCGTCGCCTTCTTCGGCCAGCACGCTCTCGACCTCCTCGCGGGTGACGACCGCCACGTCGCCCGGAATCGTGCGCTTGAGCGCGGCGGTCGCCGACCCGTATTCGAGCGCGGTCGGCACGCTGTCGCCCGCGATGCGCCGCGAGAGGAAGGCCCCGAGGAAGGCGTCGCCGGTCCCGATGGGGTCCAGCGTCTCGGTCTCGATGGCGGGTTGCTCGTAGGTCTCGCCGTCGTGGAGCGCCAGCGCGCCCTCTTCGCCGCGGGTGACGACGACCGTCTCGAAGTCGAACTCGTCGGCGAGGCCCGCCGCGATTTCCTCGGGGTCGCCCTCGCGGCCCAGCACCTCGCGGGCGTCGCGTTCGGCGACCAGCAGGAGGTCCACGTCGGGGAACAGCGATTCGAGGGTGTCGCGGGCCGACTCGGGACTCCAGAGCTTCGAGCGGTAGTTCACGTCGAAGGAGGTGGTCGTCCCGGCCTCGCTGGCCGCCGCGAGCAGGTCGGCGGTCGTCTCCTCCAGCGTCTCCGAGAGCGCGGGCGTGATGCCGGTGGTGTGGAAACGGTCGGCCTCGCGGACGCGCTCGACCGGCAACTCGTCGGTCTCGGCGGTCGTGACCGCCGCGCCCGCCCGGTCGTAGATGACGTTCGACCCGCGGGGCTTGCCGCCGTGTTCGAGGTAGTAGGTGCCCTGTCGGCCCTCGTCGCTCCACACCACGTCGGTCTCGACGCCGTGCCGTCGGAGGCCCGAGACCACGCGCCGTCCGAGCGGCGAGTCGGGGAGTTTCGAGGTCCACGCCGCGTCCGCGCCGAGTCGCGCGGCCGCGACCGCGACGTTGCTCTCCGCGCCCGCCGCGCGGAACTCGAGTTCGTCGGTGGTCTCCAGTCGCTCGCCGTCGGGCGGCGAGAGTCGCACCATCGTCTCGCCGAAGGTCACGAGGTCGGTCATACGTCGGTCCTCTCCCCGCCGAGCAATAATTTACTCGGTTCCGGAGACGTTTCCGCCGGGTCCGACGGACCGGTACCCCGAATCGCGGCCCGGTTCCGACGGACGACCGACGCGACCGACTCCGACCCCGTCGGCGGTCCGGTGAGCGACTGTGCGGACCGCGACGCGGTCCGTTCGGTCGCCGACCGACACGGAGTGAGAGCGGCATTTAGAAATGTGTAGCCACTCCTGAAAAATCTCTGTCCAAGTCTCACAGCGGTAAATATTTCTCCCGCGCCGCGACCGCGCGACGCCGCGTCGGGGTCGCCCCCGACGCGTCACGCCGGAACTCGTCCCGTTCGTCCGCGTCGGCCTCGGTGGAAACGCCCGTCGGTAACGCGGCGTCGTCACTCGTCTCCGTGCATTCTGCGGTAGTGCAACGGGACGAAGTTGTCGTCGCCGGAACGGAGGAAGCCGTCGAACTCGTCGTGGCGGGCCGGCGTGATTGCCCTGCCCGCGCCGAGTCGCTCGGCGATTTTCGCGCCCTGAGCGCCTTCTTCGCCGAGGTACACGGTTCGGTCACCGCCGTGGTTCTCGGCGTCGAGGTCCGCGTCGACGTCGACGTACTCGCCGGTCGCGTCGTCCCAGCGCCAGAGTTCGCCGTAGCCCTGAAGCGGGGTCTCGTGCCACCAGACCAGCGCGAGCGTCCCGTCGCCGATGCCGAGTTCCCGAATCCAGTACCGCCACGCCCACCAGTTCGAGGACCGGTGCGTTCGCCCGCCGAGATAGACTTGGCCCCGCTCCGGGTCGGCCTCGACGTCGAGTCGGTCGCGCTCGAAGTAGTCCTTCGGGTCGCTGTACGGAGCGACGTCGTCGGGCAGGTCCGGGAGGTCCTCGAACGGTCGCTCGACGAACCGTTCGAGGGCGGCCGTCACCTCGTCGGCCGACCGCGACTCCGGGCGAAACGTGAAACAGCAGTCCTCGTACGTTCCCATCTCTGTCTCGACCGTCGAATCGGCAGATGTTATATCTTGGTTCGTCGGTCCGGCCTACGTCGGACCGCACGTCGCCGAGTCCGCTCCTCGGAATCAACAGCTATTTCCCGAATTCGGCCCCTATTCGTTTCGGGATGCTACTACAGGGAACGGTCGTCGCCGACGCCGAGACGGTGGTCGAGGACGGCGCGGTGGTCGTGGAGGGCGACGAGATAGTCGCCGTCGGCGACCGGGAGGAACTGGTCGAGACCTACCCCGAACACGAGCGCGCGGAGTACGACCTGCTCGCGCCGGGCGTGGTCGGCGGACACGTCCACTCCGTCCAGTCGCTGGGCCGGGGTATCGCCGACGACACGTCCCTGTTGGACTGGCTGTTCGACTACGTGCTGCCGATGGAGTCGGCGCTCGACGCCGAGGGGATGCGCATCGCCGCCGAGTTAGGTTACCTCGAACTGCTCGAATCCGGCGTCACGACCGCCATCGACCACCTGTCGGTCCGCCACGCCGACGAGGCGTTCGAGGCCGCGGGCGAGTTGGGCATCCGCGCCCGGATGGGCAAGGTGCTGATGGACACCGAATCGCCCGACGGCCTGCTGGAGGACACCCGAGAGGGACTGGACGAGACCGAGCGCCTGATTCGGAAGTACCACGATACGCGCGACGGGCGCATCCAGTACGCCGTGACGCCGCGCTTCGCGGTGAGTTGCACCGAGGAGTGCCTGCGCGGGTCGCGCGAACTCGCCGACGAGTACGAGGGCGTGCGCATCCACACCCACGCCAGCGAGAACCGCGACGAGGTCCAGACCGTCGAGGACCGGACCGGCCGCCGGAACATCCACTGGCTCGACGAGGTGGGCCTGACCGGCGAGGACGTGGTGCTGGCCCACTGCATCTGGACCGACGAGTCCGAGCGCGAGGTGCTGGCCGAGACCGGCACGCACGTCACCTACTGCCCCTCCTCGAACATGAAACTCGCGTCGGGCATCGCGCCCGTCGTGGACTACGCGGACCGCGGCATCAACGTCGCGCTGGGCAACGACGGCCCGCCGTGCAACAACACGCTCGACCCGTTCACCGAGATGCGGCAGGCCAGCCTCCTCCAGAAGGTCGAACACCTCGACCCGACCACGACGCCCGCCGAACTCGTCTTCGAGATGGCGACCGAGAACGGCGCGAAGGCCGCGGGCTTCGAGAACGTCGGCCGACTCCGGCCGGGGTGGAAGGCCGATATCGTCGGCCTGACGACCGACATCACGCGCGCCACGCCGCTCCACGACGTGTTCTCGCACCTCGTCTTCGCCGCGCGCGGCGACGACGTGGCGTTCACGATGGTGAACGGCGACGTGGTGTACGAGGACGGCGAGTTGCGGACCGGCGACGCCGACGCGATTCGGCGGCGGGCGCGCGAGTACGACCTGCCGGTCGGGCCGGAGTAGGAGAGCGTGTCTTCTCCCGGACGAGAAACCCGAGAATCCGGCGGTGAACTCGCTTCCCGTCCCGTCGATCGGTTCGCCGGTCTGCTTCCGGGTGCGTCGAAGTAGCGATGTCGAAAAAGAAAGATTTCTACCGTCTTCTCGGTACGAACCATCAGTGAACGATACTTCGGACGGAGTTTGCGGGTACACCGTCGAACTCGACCGGTACGACCTTGGAAGCTACTGTTGCAACCGGGAGGTCTGGAAGGACGAGAGGTGCATCTGGCACGCCGAGGAGAGCGACAAACCGACCGACGAACTCCTAAACCGGTACTACAGTCGCGAAAAGCGGTACGCCGGACCGAACTTCGACCCGACGACTGCTCCGGCGGCCGCGTCGAGAGTACGACTCGACGGAGCGAAACTCGTCGATACCGAACTGCCGCCCGTTACCTTCTCGAACTGTACGTTCGTCAACGCCGACCTCAAGCGGTCGGACCTGACCGAAGCGCAGTTTTCGAGGTGTCTCTTCTGGGGAGCGGACCTCACGAGCGCTGACCTTTCGGGGTTGACCTTGCAGTCGGTCGATTTCTACGACGCGACCCTGCGACGTGCCGACTTAGATAGGATTACGAGTTTCGCGTTCGGGAAGGGCGTCGTTCCCGGGGGTCTCGCTCCGCTCTTGCACCTCGGGCCTGTGATGTGGCGAAACCCACCGAAAATCGGTCTCCAACACCCCGACGTAGACATCTTCGACAGGGGGAGTGTCAACTTCGCAGAAGCAGACCTCGGCGAGGCGACGCTCCAAAACGCCGACCTGAGAGACGCGGTGTTTTACCGTGCAGACTTGGAGCGAGCGAAACTAGACGACTCGGACCTCGGTGGCGCGTCGCTGACCGAGGCAGCAATCTACAAGGCGAGTTTCGGCAACGTGACCGTCGATATCGACACGAGGTTCGGGAAATCGTCCAAGTACGAGACCGACGCCGAGGAGTACGACGACTGGTTCATTCGGGCGACGTGGAGTTACAAGAGGTTACGGGAGGTAGCCGACAGGAACTCGCTCTCGGAGAGACGTGTCGACCTGTACATCGCGGACAAGAACCTCCGCCGAAGGACCAAATGGAAGCGAGCGATGACCGGAAAGCCGGTAGTCGGGTACGACACGTCTCGGAAGGAGGACCTCGCGAAAGAGATACTGACGGACGACCGGAACTCGGTACCCCTCGAAAACGCCCTCATCGAGTCGACCGACCGAAACCTGAAGACGTCCACTCGCGTATCGTCGTTGATAAGTGCCGTCGCCTCCGGCGTGTCTCGATGGACGACGGCGTACGCGACGAACCCGTACCGGGTACTCGGCTCCTCGATCGTATTTTCGGTCCTCTTGGCGGCGGTCTACCCGATTTTCGGCCTCAGGGACACCGCGACAGGAGAGACGCTTCGATACACGTCCTCGGTCTCCGTCGATAGTTTACTGCTGTTCGGACGGGCCGTTTACTTCAGCGTAGTCACGTTCACGACGGTCGGATACGGGGACGTTCAACCGATGGGATTCGGGCGGGCGGTCGCTATGTTCGAGGCCTTCGTCGGTTCTGCGATGATGGCGCTGCTCGTCTTTGTACTGGGGAGATACATCACGCGATAGCGTCGGTCGGACTCCGCTCGTACGTTCGCGGTAGATATCGTCCGAATATGCCGCCAACGCGTCGGAATTGACGCGCTTCGACACCCGTCTCCGACCTCACGGCCCCCGACCGTCGAGAGACTGCGAGCGGTCGTTCTAGAAAGTCTCACCGCCAGCGCAACGTTGATTGCTCGGCCTTCCGTCGTCAGAGTATGACAGTCGCACGCACGGTCGAACTCGAAGGCCACATCATCGACTCGGGGATGATGCAGCAGTGCTTCGGCGTCGTGATGGACCTCGGGGGCAATTTCGACGTGGAGGTCTTCGAGGTGGGCGAACACAAGGACGCCGAGTCGTACTGCCGGATGACCGTCACGGCCGACGACGAGGAGTCGCTCCGAGAGATTCTCCACGAACTCCACCAGCACGGCGCGCACCTCTCGGACCCACCGAACGCGACGCTGAAGCCGGCGCCCGGCGACAGAGTGGTCCCCCACGGCTTCTACTCCACGACGAACCACCCGACGAAGGTGCGCTACGACGACGAGTGGCTTCCCGTCGAGAACATCGAAATGGACTGCGCCGTCGTCGTCGAACCGGGCGCAGACGGCGACCCGGGCGACGAGCGAGACGCGGAGAACGGTCGCGACGGCGGTCCGCGCGCCTACACCAAGGTCCTGAACGCCATCGAGGAGGGCGACCTCGTGGTGACCGACGAGGCCGGCGTCCGGGTGGACCCGCCCGAGCGACCCCGCGGGTCGAAGGGTCCCTTCGGGTTCATGCAGGGCGGGGTCTCGGCCGAGCGCCCGTCGGAGTCGCTCATCCGCGAAATCGCCGAGTCCGTCGCGGAGACGAAGGCCGAGGGCGGGTCGGTGTTGGCGGTCGCCGGCCCCGCCGTCATCCACTCGGGCGCGGGCGACGCGCTGGCCCGCCTCGTCCGAGAGGGCTACGTGGACATGCTCTCGGCGGGCAACGGCTTCGCGGTCCACGACCTCGAACGCGGCCAGTACGGCACCTCGCTCGGCATGGACGTCGAGACCCTCGAAAGCCCGCGGAAGGGACACAAACACCACATCTACACCATCAGCGAAATCATCCGCGCGGGCGGCATCGAGCAGGCCGTCGAGCAGGGACTCGTCGAGGAGGGCGTGATGTACGAGTGCGTCGTCAACGACGCGCCGTACGTCCTCGCGGGGTCGATTCGGGACGACGGCCCGCTGCCCGACACCATCACCGACGCGGTGGAGGCCCAGAACGCCATCCGCGAACAGGCCCGCGAGGCCGACCTCGTCGTGATGCTCTCGACGCTCCTGCACTCGGTCGCGGTCGGCAACTGCCTGCCCTCGACCACGAAGGTCGTCTGCGTGGACATCAACCCAGCGACCGTGACCCAACTGCTCGACCGCGGGAGCGCGCAGGCCATCGGGATGGTGACCGACGTGGGCACCTTCGTCCCGAAACTCGCCGAGGTGCTGGTGGACGACGCGTAAGTCGGCACTCGGGCGCGAAGCGTCGAGACCGCGACCACGCGGTACTGTTATCACGCTGTCAGGCGAAGCCGACCGCATGGTATTCTCCACGGAACCGGTCTGGAGCGAGGTCGCCGCCGACTTCACCAAGGAGTGCGAGAGCGCGGTCGTCTACGCCGACTTCGAGCAGGAGACCGTCCTCCACGAAGGCCCGCTCCGCGTCCTCGGCAACGGGTGGGTCGAACTCCCCTCGGGTCGCCTGCTGTCGCCCGACGCGATTCACCACATCGACGCGGAGGTGCCCGAGAGCGAGACCCGCTAGCTTCCGGCCGAGACGACGCGGCTATCGCCGAGTTCCGGCGCGTTCGCGTCGAACCCCTCTTCGCGCAGTTCCCCGGCGAACTGCTCGCACCGGTCGCCGTGGTTGACCAGAATCTCGGCGTCGCGGTAGTCGTCCAGAAAGTCCAGCAGGCCGTCGCGGTCGGCGTGCGCCGAGAAGTCGTGAGCCTCGACCTGCGCGCTCACGGGCATCACGCGCCCGTCGATTTCGGCCCGGCCCGAGTCCAGCAGTTCCCGGCCCGGCGTCCCCTCGACCTGATAGCCCGTGAACGCGATTTTGTTCGTCGGGTTCGCCCGGATTTCCGGGACGTACGTCATCGCGGGACCGCCCGAGAGCATCCCCGAAGTCGTCACGATGACGGTGTTCTTGTCGGCGATGCGCCTGCGCTGACCGTCTCGTCCCGTCACGAACCGCGCGCTCGACTTCGCGCGGCCGAGCGCGTCGGCGTCCCGGACGAACTCGGGGTACTGGCGGGCAATCCGGGTCACTTTCTGGCCCATCCCGTCCACGTAGCAGTCCACGTCGTGGGCCTCGCAGACCATCAGCATCTCCTGCGTGCGCCCGATGGCGAAGGCCGGAACCACCACGGTGCCGCCCTCCCAGACGGTCGTCCGGACGCTCTCGGCGAACGACTCCTCGACCTGCTTTCGCGGGTCGTGGTCCACGTCGGAGTAGGTCGATTCCGTAATCACGAGGTCGGCGTCCGGCCGCGCGGTCGTTCCGGAGAGCAGTTGCGTGTCTTCGGTGTGGAAGTCGCCGGTGTAGAGCAGGCGGGTCTCGCCGTCGTCAACCAGCACGTGCGCGCTCCCCGGTATGTGGCCCGCATCGTAGAACGTGACCTCGTAGCCTGCGGCCTCGAAGGTCTCGCCGTAACCGTGCGTCTCCGAGACCTGACTCATGCGCTTGACCTCGGTGTGGGTGAACGGGCAGTCGTAGCTCCCGCCGTGCAACTTGAGCGTGTCCTCGGCCAGCACGCGGGTCAGGTCGCGGGTCGGCGGCGTCCAGTGGACGGGCGGCCGGGCGTCGCCCGACAGCAGCGAGGGCACCGCGCCGACGTGGTCGAGGTGGCCGTGGCTGACCACCACGGCGTCGGGGTCGGGGTCCCCGACCGGAAACGAGGGCGGGTTGCCCGTCGCCATCCCGTAGTCGAGCAGAAGCGAGTCGTCCACGAGAATCGCGCTCCGCCCGATTTCGCGGGCCCCGCCGAGAAATTCGACGTTCATTGGCGGAGTCTACTCGTCTCGGCCGTTTTCACCTGTCGGTTGTCGGGTGCGGGAGCGCAGACGTGGCCCCCGATTGGAAACGGTAGCCTCGAAGGCCCTCGGCCCGTCCCGGAGGGTGAGAAGACTTATTCCGCGTCGCTGAGCCAACGATACCAAGGTCCCCATGTCAGTCATCGAGATAGACGAGTTGACGAAACAGTTCGGCGGCGTGACGGCCGTGGACGGCCTCTCGCTGTCGGTCGAGGAGGGCGAGGTGTTCGGCTTCCTCGGCCCGAACGGCGCGGGCAAGTCCACGACCATCAACGCGATGCTCGACTTCACGAAACCGTCGAGCGGCGAGATTCGGGTGTTCGGCAGGGACGCCAACCGCGAGTCGGTCGCGGTCCGCGAGCGCGCCGGCCTCCTGCTCGAAGGCTACGGCGCGTACCCGCGGCTCACGGGCCGCGAACACGTCGAACACGCCATCGACACGAAGGACGCCGACGACGATCCCGACGCCCTCCTCGACCGGGTCGGCCTGCGGGAGGCGGCCGACCGCCGCGCCGGCGGCTACTCGAAGGGGATGCGCCAGCGGATGGCGCTCGCCGTCGCGCTGGTCGGCGACCCCGACCTGCTGGTCCTCGACGAACCCTCGACCGGACTCGACCCGAACGGCGCGCGCACCCTCCGGGAAGTCGTGACCGAGGAGGCGAATCGGGGCGCGACCGTCTTCTTCTCCAGCCACATCCTCGAACAGGTCGACGCGGTGGCCGACCGCATCGGAATCCTGCTCGACGGGTCGCTCGCGGCGGTCGGCGAGGTCGGCGAACTCCAGCGGGAACTCGGCGCGGGCGCGACGCTCTCGGTGTGGGTGTCGGCGGTCTCCGACGAACTCCTCGCCGGCCTCCGGGAGATAGCGGGCGTCAGCGAGGTGCGCGAGCGCCACGGCCGCATCGAAATCGCCTGCGACGGCGGCGGCGAGACGAAACTCCGGGCGCTCAACGCGATCGCCGACGCGGGCGTGTTCGAGGACTTCGAGGTCCGTGACGCGTCCCTGTCGGACGTGTTCTCGAAGTACACGGAGGGGCCGGCGTGAGCCGAGCGGACGTGTTCCGGCGCGACCTGACCAGCGTCTACCGGTCGCGGACCGGCACCGCGGTGACGGCCATCATCGCGCTCGTCACCGTGGTCGCCGCGGGCCTGTTCGCGCTGGCGAGCGACGTGTCCGCGCTCGCGGGCGTCGGCGGCCTCTTCGCCGTCGCGTCCATCCTCGCGCTGGTGTTCCTCGGGAACCCCAAGCAGATAGCGGGCGTCGTCGTCGGGTTCGCCGGCCTCGCGGTGGTCGGGACGCTCGCGCTCTCTGACCCCCACGCCGGCGTGCGACCGGACATGTCGCTGGCCGTCGTGGCGGTCGGGTCGGGGCTGTCGGTCCTGCTCCCGCTGGTCTGTCTGGTCGGCAGTTACGCCGCGCTGGTCGGCGAACGCGAGACGGGGAGCGTCCGCTTCCTGCTCGGTCTGCCGAACTCCCGCGACGAGGCGTACGTCGGCAAGTACCTCTCGCGGTCGTCGGTCGTCGCGGTCCCGCTGGTCGCGTGTCTGGCGCTCACGGGCGTCATCGTCGCGGCCACGTTCAAGAACGGCTCGCTGCTCGGGATGGCGGGTCTCACGCTGGTCTCGATTCCCTACGCGCTCCTGTTCGTCGGCATCGGCCTCACCGCGTCCGCCTACGCCGACACCTCGAACCGGGCCGTCGCGGTGGTCATCGCGGTGTTCACGGTCCTCCGGGCCGGGTGGCCCGCGCTCCAGTTCGTGCTGATGCAGGGCGTCGAGAACCCGTATCCCCGACCGGAGTGGTACTTCTGGGTCGGCCGACTCAACCCCATCAACGCCTACGTGAAACTCACGACGCTGTTCGCCGACGTGGAGTACCACCCGATAATCACGACGCCAGCCGACACGGTTTCGACGGTGGCGATTGGCTACCCGTTCGCGGCCGCGGTCCTGCTCTGTTGGACGGTCGTCGCGCCGGTCGCCGGTCTCGTCTACTTCCGGAATCGGGACCTGCTCTGAGAGACGTGAGGTCCCGGCGACGCTCCCGACAGCGTCGAGGCGACGGGGCCTCGTAACGACGACGCGGAACTGCGCCAGCAGTAACGAGCGGACTAACGCTCCGAAGGGAAGGGCTGTTCGTCCGGAACGGCCGGTTAAGCGGCGCGTAGTATAGTGCGAGGAGCGTCGAGACTTCGCCGATGCTCGCTGTGTGCGACGGCGGTCCGACGGAGCGGTCGCGGTACCGGAGCGAGTCGAGCGCGCGGACGCAGGGGGGAGCGCCGTGAGCGGAGCGACCGGCGGCGAACGCGGCGGGAGCGAAGCGGCCGCGGACGACGCGACCGGCGGTCAGCAGTTCGGTCGGTCCGGCGACGACCAATCCTCCGGAGACGACCGACACCCCGACGACGACCGGTACACCGTCCGGCCCTTCGAACCGGCCGACGAGCGCGCGTTCCGCTCGCTGTTCGAGGCGGTCCTCGGCGAACCGGCCAGCGAGGAGTGGTTCGAGTGGAAGTACCGGGCGAACCCCTACGTCGACCACGTGCCGATTTTCCTCGCCGAGACCGACGGCGAAGTCGTCGGCGCGCGGGCGTTCTTCTCGCTCGAACTCCGGGCCGACGGGTCGGAGTACGTCGCGTTCCAGCCCTGCGACACGATGGTCCACCCCGACCACCGGCGGCGGGGCCTGTTCACCCGGATGACCGAGGCCGCCATCGACCGCTACGCCGACGACGTGGACTGCTTCTTCAACTTCCCGAACGAGTACTCGCTGGCGGGCAACCTGAAACTCGGGTGGGAGGTCGTCGGCGAGCGGGAGACCTACTACCGGGTCCAGAACCCGGCGACGTGGCTCTCGGACGCGCTCCCCGGAGACTCCTCGGCGGTCGGCGCAACGGTCGGGTCCGCAGCGTGGTTCGCGGGGCGGGCCGCGGCGCGGTCGTACCTGTCGGTCCGGGACCGACTCGCGCCCGACGCGTCCGGAGTCGCGCCCCGGTGGCACGACGGGGTGCCCGCCGAACTCCTCGCGTCGCTCGCCGGCAAGCGAACGCCTCGCGAGTTCCGCGTCCCCCGCGACGAGCGGTTCTACCGCTGGCGGTTCGAGAACCCGAAGTGGGAGTACGAGACCGTCGTGGCGCGGGACGGTGCGACGCCCGACCGTGGGAACCGCGACGAGACTCCGGCCGGAAAACGCGGCGACCCGACCGCCGCAATCGTCGTCGGAACGCGGACCTACCCCGACGGAACGTCGGTCGCGCAGTTCGCCGACGTGGTTCCGCTCGTCGGGGGCGCAGACAGAGAGCGCGCGTTGTCGGCGCTCGTCGCCGCGGCGGTCCGGCGACACGCCGACGCCGACCTCCTGCTCGCGCCCGGCGAGACGGTCCCGGAGTCGCTCCTGTCGGCCTACGGCTTCCACGGCGACGGGCGGCCGCCGCTCTCGTGGGTCGCCTCGCCGACGGTGCAGGTCGCCCGACCGGTCGCCGACGACGGCGAATGGACGCTCGCGGACCGGTCGCTGGCCGAGGCGGAGAACTGGCGACTCGCGCTCTGCGAACAGGACAGCGGTTAGCGTAGCGAACCCTTCCGATTACTTCCGGGGAGTCCGGTGACTCCGAACCGAACGCCCAAAAGCCTCCGAACCGTAGTTCGCCCGTTAAATGGCCCAGACGCTCGAACTTCCGAACGGCGAGACCGTCACGCCCGACGACGTGTTCCTCTACAACGACTACCCCTACCGGGTTGAGTTCCCGGGCGAGGAGGCAGTGAGCGAGGACGCCGAGACGGAGTTCTGGCTCTCGCCGCTCTACTGGGGCGGCGGCGAGATGGACATCCCGTTCCGGGAGCGCGAGGCGCTGGTCGAGCAGTGGGGTCCCGAGTCGCGGGGCACGCTGACCGACGAGGAGTGGGAGGAGTGGGTCCGCGAGGCCCGCGACGACGACCGGTTCGACGACGAGGAACTCGACGCGCTCCTCCGGGAGTTGCCGACCTCCGGAGGCGGACTGATGACGCGGCTTCGCCGCGCGCTCGGACTCTGAGACGGGACCGCGTGCGGTCACTCCCGGTCGTTCAGCAGTTCCTGCGTCCGCGCGGCGGCCGCCGAGCGGAACGCCCGCAGGTCCACGGCGGCGCGCTCGTGGAACAGACGGTGGTACTCCTCGCGGGCAATGGCTTCGATCAGGCGCTCGAAGACGGCGTCGAACCCGGCCGCCCGCCCGTCGGCGTCGAGTTCCTCGGCGACGCGTTCGACGCGCCGGCGGGTGACGTACCGCTCGGCGAGTTCGTCGGCGGGCGCGGTCGCCGGGTCCGACTCCTCGCGCCACGCCCGGTACTCCGGGTGGAGAATCGCCGCGCGCCCGCCGGTCTTGTTCCGGACGACGACGCCCGCGGCGGGGCCGTCGTACCACGCCGAGTTGGGAATCTCGTAGCTCGCGGGGTCGAAGTCGACGGCGCGGACCTCCTTTTGGAAGGCGTCGACCGCCCGGAGTCCGAGGCGGTCGAAGATTCGCTCGACCGAGTCGGGCGGCAGGAACCGCTCGTCCGCGGCGTCCCACACGTCGAAGCCGAGGAACGCGGGCGTCCGCGCCCAGTCGTAGTCCACGGCGCGCCGGACCGTCGCCTCGCCGAAGAACACGACCGACGACACGTCGGCGACGGTGTTCCGGAGGGCCTCGCGGTCGAACGACTCGCGGACGTGTCGGACCGCGCGGCGATAGGGCAGGGGCGTTTCGTCGGCGTCGAGGGTTCGAGTCCGGTCGCCGAACTGGAGGAGTCCCGACTCCCGGAGGCGAAACCGGAGGTGTGCGCCGTCTATCTGCTCCTGCAACCAGAGGTGGCCCGACTCGAAGAGTTCGGGCGGCGCCTCGTCGGCGCGCGGGACGCCGGGGTACTGCTTCATGCCGGAGGCGTTGTCCGCGGGCGGAGGTAAGCGTTTGGCAGCGAACGCCGCCGGAACCGGACCGTCGGCTACCAGCGAGCGAGGACAAAGAAGTCCGGCAGGCGGTGAAGTGCTACTCGTCGTCTTCCGGTTCGTCGTCCTCGGGCGCGCCAACCGGCTGGGCGTCCTCGGGCGGGGCGAACTCGAAGGTCCCCGACTCGAACTCGGGGTTCACCGTCAGGTTCGAGAGCTGCGTCGTCCGCACCTTGTGTTCGAGGTAGACCGCGTCGTCGCCGTTATCGTCGCGGAATCCGCCGGTGTCGTTGCGGGGGTCTCGGTACTCCGACATCGCCTGATTGAACCGCCGGACCGGCTTGTGGGCGACGTGCTTCAACAGGATGCCGGTCTCGGTGTCGAACCAGTAGGTCTGCTCGGCGAAGTACGCCGTGGCGGTCGATTCGGGCCCGTTCGGGTGTTCCTTGGCCTCGAACGTGACGACGTACGCCTCGCGACCGTTCACCGTCTCGGTGCCCTCGTAACTCGCGTGGTTCTCGCGCATGAGGGCTTCGGGGTCGCCCGCCCAGTCCACTTCGTCGAGCGAGTAGTGCTGCCCGAACTGGTCCTCGCCCGACCGCTCGGTGTACCGGTACCGCTCGCCGGTCACGTTGTAGGAGACGAACTGGTCGGCGTTCGCCACTTCCACCCGGCGTCGGTCGCCGTCGGAGAGCGAGACCCGGCGGTAGAACGACGGCGCGCTGTCGTTCCCGTATCTCACGGCGAGTCGCTCGCTGTGCTGGCGCGAGAGCGAACTCCCGTTCGTCAGGGAGATGTTCGTCCCGTAGGAGAGCGTCGCGCTGTAGCCCTCGACCGACCGCTGTTTCTCCTGCACGCGCTGGAGGATTTCGGCGGCCGTGGGAGTACCCGCCGAGTCAGTGGTCGAAGTCGTGTCGGTCGTCGGAACCGTGGAGTCGGGCGCGTCGGTCGTCGTCCCGGTCTTACCCGAGAGGCCGCCCACGCACCCGGCCGCGACGAGCAAGAGCGCGAGGGCGGCGCTCGCCGCGACCGAGCGCAACCGACGTTCAGTCATCCCGACCACCTCGCCGGCGGTCGATTCGTTCGCGGCGTCGATACTCGCTGCTCCGTCTCGGAGGGGACCAACGGGGCATATTTCGAACGTATCTTCGGTTACGTATTAACTTTTCACGTCGAAAATGTGACTGTTCGGAGGCGAGCCGCTCGGGCGACTCAGGCGTGCTGTTCCAACACGCGCTCTAAGTCGTCGCGGACCGTCGCTACGTCGGCGTCCCGAACCGTGAGTGTCGTCTTCGACTCGTCGGTCTCGGCCATCTCGCTCAGGAGGCCGCCCCGGCGGTCTATCTCAACGAACAGCGTGAGTTCGTCGGCGGACTCGCGCACGACGAGTTCCACCTCGTCCAAGTCGCCGCGGAACGGTCCGGCCTGCGGCGTGAACTCGAACTCCTGGACGAACCGCTGGCCCGACCCGTAGCGGTCGTAGGGGTCGGCCTCGCACTCGGCGGTCCGGAACGAGAATCCCAATTCGTCCATCGCGTCGAAGACCGCCTGCAAGCGCGGGGTCGGCCGCACGTCGAGGTAGTCCTTGTCTTCGGGGTCGACCGCCCAGTCGATGTCGAGTTCGGTCTCGACCCACACGTCCACGTTGCCGAGGGTGACGGGCGTCCCGTAGGGAATCTCGATGTCGACCGACCGGGTCTCCTCCTGACCGGGTTCGATGGTCAGGTCGTCGGTCAGGGTGAACCGGTCCACGTCGGTCTCCTCGTACCCCTCTTCGGTGGCGTACCGCGTCTCGATTTCGAAGCGAATCGCGCCGATTTCCTGCTCGGCGGACCCGCCGTCGACGCGAACTTCCGCGTCGACGGTTTCGCCGGGCGTGACGGTCGTGGAGGACAGAACGGTGTCGACGGTCGCGTTGCCGACTCCGATGCTAGCGAGAACTTTCTTCATGGCTTCGGGTACTATCTCACGCTCCGGGATAGTGTATCTTTGGGACCGAGTGCGGATAGATGAAACACCTATCTTGACAGTACGATACGATTTATCACGTGAGATTTTTCATATAAGGCGGCTCGCGGACGAGGGAGCGGTCGGAGTCGAATCGCCCGCTTCCGACCGTGTTTTCTGGCTCGAACCCCAAACGGGGAACGTGACTGACCGAAACTTCACTATCGACGGTGATTGGAACGCACTGTACGTCGACGGCGAGTGGGTCGACGCGGCCGACGGCGAGACCATCGCGGTCGAGAACCCCGCGACCCGCGAGCAGGTGACGGAGGTCCCGGCCGCGACCGTGGAGGACGTGGACCGCGCCTACGAGGCGGCCGCCGAGGCCCAAGACGCGTGGAGCGAGCGGTCAGTAGACGAGCGCGTCTCGGTAATCGAGGACGCCATCGAGACTCTGGACGACCGGCGCGACGACATCTTGGAGGCGCTGGCGGTCGAGTCCGGCAGCGCCAACGCGAAGGCGTTCGCCGAGTGGCAGACCGCACAGGGGATGTGCCACCACGCGAAGAGTCTGGCCGGGAAGATGGACGAGGTCGAAACCTCCGACTCGATGATTCCCGGCAAGGAAAACGAGGTCCGGCGGGTCCCCGAGGGCGTCGTGGGCGTCATCTCGCCGTGGAACTTCCCGTTCAACCTCTCGGTGCGGGCGGTCGCGCCCGCGCTGGCCACGGGCAACGCGGTGGTCCTCAAGCCCGCCTCCTCGACGCCGGTCACGGGCGGCCTGCTCATCGCGCGCATCTTCGAGGAGGCCGGCCTCCCCGACGGCGTGCTGAACGTCGTGACGGGCCACGGGTCGGACATCGGCGACCGCGTCGCGGGCCACCCCGAACTCGACGTGATGGCGTTCACCGGGTCGACCGAGGTCGGCCGGAACGTCGCGGCGCAGGCCGCCGAGAACCTCGCCATCCCGGCGATGGAACTCGGGGGCAACAACCCGTTCGTCGTGACCGAGGACGCCGACGTGGACGCCGCGGTCGATTCGGCGGTCTTCGGGTCGTTCCTCCATCAGGGCCAGATCTGCATCTCCATCAACCGCCACCTCGTTCACGAATCGCTCTACGACGAGTACGTCGAGCAGTTGGCCGAACGCGCCGAAAGCCTGCCCATCGGCGACCCGCGCGAGCGCGAGAACGTCGTCGGTCCCGTCATCGACGAGAGTCAGCGCGACCAGATTCTCGAATACGTCGAACAGACCGTCGAGCAGGGCGCGACCCTCGAAGCGGGCGGCGACCACGACGACCTCTACGTCGAACCGACGGTCCTCTCGGGCGCGACCAACGACATGGCCGCGGCCTGCAACGAACACTTCGGTCCCGTGGCACCCGTGATTCCCTTCTCGGACGAGGAGGAAGCCGTCGAACTCGCCAACGACACCGAACACGGTCTGGCGGCCGCGGTCCACGGCGGCGACCTCGACCGCGCGAAGGAAATCGCCGAGTCCATCGAGGCGGGCATGGTCCACATCAACGACCAACCGGTCAACGAGGAGCCGAACATCCCGTTCGGCGGCATGAAGGCCTCGGGCATCGGCCGGTACGACGGCGAGGAGATTCTCCACGAACTCACCCAGACGAAGTGGATTTCGACCCAGACCGAGAAGCGCGACTACCCGTTCTGAAGCGACCTTTTTATTGCGAACGGGGTCGCCGTCGGCGACCCGTTCGATAAAAAGCTCGACCAAAAGCACTGCGTCACCCCCTCAGCCTCCCCTCGCTTCGCTCGGCGAGGCCTCGAGGGATTCCTTGGCCCGCTCGCTCACGTCCGTTCGCTCGCGGTCAATGACTGATGCGAACCGCGACCGTACTGCCACTGCAACCAGTGATAGTTGAGTCGAGCAACCGAACTCTCGTCGTTGAGTCATGCATGTCGACAGTCCGACTCGGCGCGTTTCCGTGTCGGTCCACCGCGCGAGAGAGATGTATCTTCAGTGGAAATACAGTTGTGTCGGTCGTGTCAACGTGAAATATGAGCAAAACGAGTCAGTTGTACCGTCGCCTCGACGAGTGGACGCGGAACCTATCCCGAGTCGAGTACGCTTCTCTCGCTGGCCTCACGTCCACTGTGGCCGTGTTTATCGTTGGCGCGCTGTTCGGCGGTGAATTAGTGACAGTTCAGGCAGTCACGATGGGTCTTACGATGGCCGTCGTCTATTATCTCTTCAACCCCAACGAGCAGGAGTGACCAACGGATTCAGGACAGCGTTCGTCCGCTGTATTCGGACCGGGGCGATACGTCTCTTCGACGCGGTCGGTCGGCATCTTCAGATACAAATACCGCGCCCGAGACCACCCGCGTAATGACCTTCGACGCCGAACCGTTCACCGTCGCGGTCAAGGAGAGCGCGCGGGAGGCAAACGAACCCGCCCGCAGGCTGGCGACCATCGAGGGCGACCGCGTGGCGTTCGCCTCCGAGGCCGAGGCCCACCGCCGGGCCAGAGAACTCTCCGCCGAGGGCGAGTCGGCCGTCAAGGTCCAGCGCGCCGCTCCGCAGGACCCCGACGACGTGGACGGCTACCTCGTCGGGTGGCCCCAGCGCCGCCACCAGACGCCCGACGGGTCGCCGACCGAGGGGCTGACGTTCGACACCGAGGCCAACCAGTACGGCGCGCTGGGCGAGGCCGTCGTCTGCACGCCCGAGGTGAACCCGCCGCTGCTCACGCACTTCGCGCGAGTGGACGCCGACCTCGACGCGGACAGCGAGGTGCGCGTCGAACTCGACACCGACCCCGACCCGGTGGCGGTCCGGTCCGACCGGCGGTGGGAACCCGACTGCCGCGCGGTGGTTCGACTCGGCCCGGACCGCCCGGTCCTGACCGAGTACTTCTGCGAGGTCAAGTCCGGCGACGGGTCGTTCGAGCGGAGTCAGCGCGAGGCCATGCGGGCGAAGGCCCGGGAGGCGACCGTCCTCAAGATTCGCGTCGAGTTAGAGGAGTTGCCAGATAGCTACACCGCGTGGGTCCGGAAAGTCGCGCCCGAGGACGGCGATTCCGGCGAGCGAGCGTATCGGGTCAACGCGAGTCTCGACAGTTTCTGAGCGAAGGTCGGTCTGCCGTCGGTCCACCGTCTACCGGAGTTCACTCGACGCGGCGGACCGCCTCGTGGTCCACCTCGACAGCAACCTCGTTCCGGCGCATGAACGGCGGCGTCCACGGGTCGTCGTACTGGAGCAGGGTCGGACGCGTCCGGGGTTCGATGCCGCGAGCGTCGAGCGCATCGAGCAGCGACTCCCGGTGTTTCCGGACGCGGCCGTCGCTCGCGTACCACGAGAACCGCGTGACCGCGATCGTCCGGGGCGGTTCGACGGCCAGTCGGACCGCGGGGTTCGTCGGAATCGGCGCGTCGCCGGGGTCGTAGTCGGCCGGGAGGTAGAACGCCATCGTCACCTCGCCCTCGTCGCGGGTCGTGCGAACCGGCGCTGTCATCGAGATTGCCTCGCCGGCGGGGCGGTCGGACGGGGTCGCTGTCGAAATCGTCGTCCCCTTCGTCGCCACGGGCGCGGTCATCGAGACCTCCTCGCCGGTCTCGTTCTCGCCGGAGATGTACCGGAAGAGTCGGTCGAACGCGGCGTCCTCGTCGGGAGCGGTCGTCTCGGCGAGGACGAGTCGCGGGTAGCGCCGGAGTTCCACGCCGTCGAACTCCGCGACGGTGTCCGAGGGCACGCGCTCGGTCGTCCGGTCGACGTACGCTCCCCACCCGGCCCACGCCGCGAGGAGTCCGCCCGCGCCGGCGAGTAGTGCCTTGGTTCGAGTTCGCATAACGGGAGTAGGCCGCGCGGACTCAAAAGGTCACTCGCCGGCGTCGAACGGTCGCGGGCCTCGGACCCGCCGTCGGCCTCGCCCCGTGGCACTTCGACGTATTTTTAGGGAACGTCCTCTTTCTCACCCGTATGGCTGACTTTCAGGTCGTCGTCGCGGACCCCGACTCCGGGGCGACCTACCAGCGCGACGTGGACGGACAGGACGCGAACCGATTCCTCGGCAAATCCATCGGCGAGGAGGTCGACGGCGGCGCGGTCGGTCTCGACGGCTACACGGTCGAGATTACCGGCGGCTCCGACGACGCGGGGCGACCGATGCGCGGCGACGTCTCTGGCCCGAACCTCAAGGAGGTCCTCCTCGACGGCGGCGTCGGCTACAAGCCCTCGCGCGACGGCGAGCGCAAGCGCGTGACCGTCCGCGGCGGCGAAGTCAGCGAGGCCACCGCCCAACTCAACGTCAAGGTCAGCGAGTACGGCGAGGAGTCCGTCGAGGACCTCTTCGGCGAGGGCGGCGAGGAAGACGAAGACGACGAGTAACGACGGTCGCCGACCAGCACCGTTTTTGCGTTCACGCTCGAAACGCCACTCAGCACTCGCTATGGCCGACCGCATCTCCAGCGACCACTCCTCGCTCACGACCGTCCGCGCGACGCTCGTCCGGAGCGGCGGACTGGACCGCCCGAAAGTCGAGATTCCCGCCGACGCCGCCGACTCGTTCCCCGACGGCGAACTCGTCCGAATCGTCGCCGACGACACCGAGTACCGCGCCCGCATCGAGTCTCCGCTGACCGGCGACGGCCGCGAGATTCGGGGCCTCTACGAGTCGCCGACGCTCGCGCGCAACCCGGAGGACGGCGAGAACCACCTCTCGGCGTGGGTGGCGGACGCGAACGTCGAGTTCGACCAGTCGGTCCTCGTGGACGTCATCGAACCGGGGTTCAAGTACGGCCTGCGCGAACCCGGCGAACGCGCCTTCTACGAGGCCACCGAGTCGCCCGACGAGAGTCTGGCCGACATCGCGCAGGGACTGGACGAGTAGGCCGCCGCGCTCGACCGAACCTCCGCAGGCGAATCCTCTCAGTTGACCCCTTCCGGTCGTATATTTCCACGTGCGCAGACGGGAGTCTCCACATTCCACGGCACAGACGCGAGTCTCGCTGTCTTTCCCCGTGACAGTCAGCGCTCCGGTCGTCTCGGTGTTCGTCTCACGGAGCGCCGAAGTCGGGGCGCATCACCGCTCGCGTCACGTCTCGGAGTACCAAGATTTTTACCGCGTACCGTCGCGTTCGAAACCATGAGCGACGACGACGAGGAACACGACGAGTTGCGGGACGACGCCGGAGTACCCGCGGACGGCGAAGCGGACCTCGAAGCACTCGCCGAAGAGGACCCGGCCGCGGCGTTCGAGCAGGTGGGCGAACTCCCCGGCACCCACCTCCGGGCCGCGGAGTTCTGGGACGACATCGTCGGCGACATGGAGGCGACCGCCGACGAGTACGAGACCGAGGGCTGGGAGACGCTCCAACTCCACCCCGGCGACGTGACCGCGCTCGTTCCGGAAGAGGACGACGACCGGTTCGGCATCGACGTGTTGGTGCCCGACGACGAGTTCGCCGAACTCGAATCGCTGCTGGAGGGCGAGGTCTCGTTCGACAGTTACGAGGCGTTCCGAGCGATGGCCGACGGACTCGTGCTGTTCGTGGTCGCCATGGAGGACCCCGACGCCGAAGTCGCGGTCCTCTACCCCGCGTACTACGACGCCGAGAACGCTCGGGGGATGCTCGCGGCCGCCGAGCAGGCGGGCGAGATGCGGACCTACGTCCGGACGCTGACCAACGAGCAGGTCGAGTTCACCCACGAGGACCCCGAGAACTTCGCGCCCCAGGTCGACGGCGAGACCGACGAAGCGGCCGAGTCGAACTGAGAGCGCCGACGCCGGAACCGAGGCCAGAGCCGATTTCCGGCCGACGGAACAATACGGCCGGACGCCCCATTTTGGCGTCCGGATGACTGGCGCGGACATCGACTCGCCGACCGAGATTACCGATACCATCGAGCAACCCGACCGCGGACCTATCAGGAAGGCGTTCTTGAACTTCAAACGCTGGTTTCTCCTCGATGCGAACCGCTGGTTCGTCGTTGGCGTCCTCGCGGCCGGAACCTTCGGTTCGACCGTCCTCGTCGGGACGTTCGGCCCGGTGTCCGTCCGGCAGTTCCTCGCCGAGGGCGTCTCGCCCGCGACCGCGCTGGTGGAACTGCTCAAGACCATCGTCTCGGTCACGACCATCGTCCTCTCCATCAACCAACTCGCCCTGTCGCCCGGACTCGGCCCCGTGAGCGACCAGCGAGAGCGACTGGAGGACACGATGGAACTTCGCCAGCGGAGCGAGGGCCTGCTCGAAGCCACCGTGAGTCCGCTCTCGCCGGGGCAGTTTCTGGACGACCTCGTGTCCGCACTCCACGACCGCGCCCAGACGCTGGAGACGGACGTGACCGGCGGTCCCGAACTGGAGTCCGACGTGACCGACGTCGCCCGGCGACTCGTCGCGGACACCGAGGGCGTGAACGCGGAACTGCGCGGCACCAAGTTCGGCGACTTCGAGGCGGTCGCCGCGGTCATGGACTTCGACACGTCGGACAAGATACGGCAACTGCGTCGGATTCGCAAGGAGTACGGCGAGCAACTGGACGACGACGAGACCGAGTCGCTCGAGGAGATGGTCGACGCGCTCGAACTGTTCGTCACCGCCCGGGGCTACCTCAAGACGACCTACATCCGCACGGAGTTCATCAACTTCTCGCGGGCGCTGCTGTTCATCGGTCTGCCGTCGCTTCTGATAGCCTTCTGGGCCTCGCAGATGTACGACCCCAACGTCTTCCCCGGCCAGACGCTCGGCGTCGAGAACCGGCTCTGGTTCGTCAGTATCGCCGCGACGACCGCGCTCGTCCCGTTTCTGACGCTCATCTCGTACATCTCGCGGCTGGCGACCGTCTCCCAATCGACGCTGTTCATCGGTCCCTTCGTCGCCGGGAGCGAACAGCACGAGGAGTAGTACGGGGACGGTGGGGTTCGGTTCAGTCGTCGCCTTCCGCGGTGTCGACCGTGTCGGCCTCCGAGGCCTCCATCTCGTGGCCGCAGTGGGGACACTCCAGTTCGTCGTGGCGCAACTCCTCGCTGGCCGACCGGACCTCGCGCATGACGCCCGAGATGCGGTCTTCGGCCTCCAACTCCTCCTCGACCGCGAGGTCGACGCCCTCGACTTCGAGCAGGAACTTGGCGACCTCAGTCACCTCGTACATCATGTCGTCTAACTCCTCGGCGGTGAAGAACCCCGACATCGCGCCGTAGAGGAACGTCGCGCCCGCCTGCCGGACCTTCCCCTCGAACGACGACCGGGCCTGATTGACCGCCTGCGGGGTGTAGGTGTCGGTCATGAACGGGACGAGTTCGGGGAGGTTCTCGCCGATTTTGGTCATCTCGACCCCGGTCTCGGTCCGGAAGTCGGCGCAGAGTCGGGCGATGGCCCACTCGCGGGCCGTGATGTAGGTCCGGTCGCGCAGGAACTCGTTGACTCGGTCGTACTGCGCGCCGTCCACCTTCTTGAATCGCTCGTACTTGCGCACGTCCGACGGAACGTCGGCGTCTTCGCCGGGGTTTTCGTCGGTCGGAGCGCCCGCTTCGCTCTCGGGGTCTTCCCCGGTGGCGTCGTCTTCCTCAGTCGTAGCGTCTGCGTCGGCGATATCTCCGTCGTCGGTGGCGTCGCCTTCCTCAGTCGTAGCGTCTATCTCGGCAGCGTCGCGTTCGTCGGTGGCGTCGTCGGCCTCGGTCGCGCCGTCTGACTCGGCGACATCTTCGTTCGTCTCGGCGACTGCATCGCCGACCGGTTCGGTCTCCTCGCGGGCGTCGGTCGGCGAGTCGGCGGACTGGTCGGCGTCCTGCTTGTCGTTCTCGGACGGACGCAGTGGGTCGTCTGCCATGAATCTGGGTAGCGGTGGGAGGTGGAAAAGCGTATCGTCTGGCGGGATTGGCGCGCTCCGCGAGGGGCGAGCGTCCTCCCGACGGCGGACTCGCTCGCGTCTCGGGGCCACCAGTAACTGTTTTGACGCAGGGGGCGATTGGGAGAGGTATGAACGTTCTGCTCGGAATCGGCGGAAGCGACGATTCGCTTCGTGCGCTCGAAGAGACCGTAGGCCGCGCGCAGGCCGCCGGTGACGACCTCACCGTAGCCATCCTCGAAAACCCCGAGAGCGACCGCGAGACCGGGGACATCGAGACGCGAGTGTTCGAGACGCTGGAGACGGCGGAGTTCGCGGCCGAGGTCCGGCACGTCTCGGGCGACCCCGGGAGCCAACTCGTGGACCTCGCCGAGCGCGAGGGGTTCGACCAGATAGTCCTCGGGGGCGGCCAGCGCAGTCCGATGGGGAAGATAAAACTGGGCCACATCGCGGAGTTCGTCCTCCTGAACTCCCCGGTCAGCGTCAAGCTGGTACGATGAGTCCGGGCGAGCGAGACTATCCCGACGGCGAGGCCGAGTCGTTCCCCGAACCGCCGGTGTCGTTGGAGGACAAGGAGGGCAGACCAATCGAGATTCGGCCCTACGAGGACGGCGACTTCGACGCGGTCGTGGAGATGTACGCCGACTTCGACCCCGCCGACCGCGCACAGGGCATCCCGCCCGCCACCGAGTCGCGGGTCCGCGACTGGTTGGAGAACCTGCTCGACGGCCTGAACGTCGTCGCGTGGCACGACGACCGGGCGGTCGGCCACGCCACGCTCGTGCCCGACGAGGACGCCTCTGAACTCGCCATCTTCGTCCATCAGGACTACCAGCGCGCCGGCATCGGGTCGACGCTCATCCGGGCGCTGCTCGGCTACGGACAGGCCGAAGGCGTCGAGAAGGTCTGGCTGACGGTAGAGCGCTGGAACCACGCCGCGGTGAACCTCTACGAGTCGGTCGGCTTCGAGACCAACGGCACCGAGAGCTTCGAGATAGAGATGGTCTTGCGACTGTGAGACGACCGTTTGCTTCGCTCGCGGCATGAACGCCGCTCGCGGTAGAAGACCTCAGACCGACAGCACGGGCTGGCTCGCGTACAGCAGCACGTACTCCGCGGCCTTCTCCAGCACCTCGCCGGGTTCGCCGCTCAGAGGTTCGCGCGGAATCACGATGAAGTCGGCGTCGATGTCCTCGGCGGTGTCGAGGACCGCGCTTCCGGGGTGCTGAGTCTTTCTGGTGGTCGAGAAGCCGTAGGCGTTCGAAGTCGAGAGGTCGACGTCGTACTCCGCGGCGAGGTCCCGGACTTGGTCCATGAACGTCTCGGTGTCCGAGAGAACCTCCTCCTCGTCGACGGCCCCGCGTTCGATGCCCCGGACGAGTTCCTCGCCGATGACGTACATCGCGTGGACTGAGGCGTCGTACTGCTCGGCGACGGCGGCGGCGTACTCGACGGCCTCGACCGACTCGTCGCTTCCGTCGACGGGGACGAGGACGGTCTCGACTTCGAGCGGCGGCTCGGTCATGTCTCTACGTGGACGGGCATCGGGCAAAAATCCTCGCTTCGAGCGCTCGGCGTCGCGACCGACTCGTCGGTGCTTCGGTCCGCTCGGCACGACCTCTCGCGGTGGGCGCGTCGCCCACGACGTGCCCGCACGTGCCGACCGAAGGAAACAAATTCATTGCTATACGGAATATGTTCTGTCTCGTAACACTCCTATATATTGTTCTCCAGTCGATTTGTCGACGGTCGCCGGTGCACCGGTCCGCGGTCACGCTCGCGCCGGATTCGGCGATTCCAAACGTTCAAACCCGACGCCGACCAACCCCGGGCCAGTGACCGCAAGCGATTCGTGGCGCGAGGTGTTCGGCCACGCCGACCCGTACGACGAGCAGGTCGACGGCATCGAGACCGCCATCGACACCGCCGAGGAGGGCGGGTTCGCGGTGGTCGAGGGTGCCTGCGGGACCGGCAAGACCATGCTGGCGCTGACCGCGGGCATCGACCTCGTCCGCGACCCCCAGAGCGACTACGAGCGCGTGGTCGTCCTCACCAGCGTCAAACAACAGCTCCGCCAGTTCGAGGAGGACCTCCGGACAATCAACGCGAACCTGCCGACCGACTGGGACCCGGTGACGACTCTGACCCTCGTCGGGAAGGCCGACGTCTGCCCGTACAACCGCGAGAACGCGGGCGGCATCGACGACGGGAACGTCTACGAGCGGTGCGAGTCGCTCCGGGAAGACACCCGCGCGATTACCGGCGAGGGCGGCGCGACCACCGCGGGGAACCTCGTCTCGCGCGCCCGGAGCCAGCAGACCGGACTGGCCGACTCGGGAGCGCAGGGCCGGGCCGCGGCGAGCTATCTGGAGACCGCCGGCGAACCGACGCCCTACCCGCCGGAGATGCCCGAGTACGACGACGTGGAGTACTGTCCGTTCTACGCCCGGTTCCTCGAAGACGTGCCCGAGGACGGCGACGCCGTGGAGGCGGTCCCCTTCGACTTCGACGGCATGGGACTCATCGACCCCGAGGAGTTGGTCTCGCTGTCGGTCCAGCACGGCACCTGTCCCCACTCGATGATGGGCGCGATACTGCCCCACGCGGAGGTCGTCGTCGGGAACTACTACCACGCGTTCGACCCCGTGACGACCGGCGGATTCACGGGCGCCCTGCTCGATTCGTCCACCTTCGTCGTCTGCGACGAGGCCCACATGCTCGAACCCCGCGTCAGGGACCTCGTGAGCGACGCGGTGGGCGACAAGACCCTCCGGGACGCCGAGTCGGAACTCACGCGGGTCATCCAGCCCCTCAAATTCGACGGCGACAAGGAGACTCACACCGCCGCCGACGCCGACCTCGTCCGCGGCGAACTCGAAGACAGCGACGTGAGCCTCTCGGACCTCGAAGCGACCCGCGACTTCTTCCGAGAGTTGCGCGAGGAGTTGGACCGCCGGGTCACGGCCCACCTCGAACGCGAACACCGCGGCTGGAAGTCGAACCTCCACGACCTGCCCGACGACGAGATTCCGCTCCGGGACCCCACCGAACCACAGCAGGACGAGATTTCCGCGTGGGCCGAGTCGGAGGGATACCACGACGGTATCTGGGTCAAGGCCGAGGCGGTCGGCGCAGTCGTCGCACGCATCCTGAACGAGGCCGAAGACGACGAGAAGGAGCGGGCGGCCCCGGCCGCGGGTCGGGTCCTCGGCGAGTGGTACCGCAACGACCACGAGCGCTACTTCCGGGAAATCGAACTCGAACGCACGTGGAACGAGAAGGAACCCGACACCTCGTGGCGGCGCGCGTACAACGCCAGCCTCGCCATGCAGAACTGCGTGCCCAGCGACGCCATCGGCGAGCGACTCGCGGAGTTCGGCGGCGGCGTCCTGATGAGCGCGACCCTCGAACCCATCGACGTGTTCGAGGAGGTGACGGGGCTGAACCACATAGCAGGCGAGGCGCAAAGCGCCTCGAAGAACGCGAGTAGCGCGGAGCGAAGCTCCGCGGACAGTCGAGCGGCAACGCCGCGAGACGACGGTGACGAACCGCGAGCGGCCGAGGAGGGCCGCCCGGTCGAGGAGCGGACCTACGGCCTCAACTTCCCGGCGGAGAACCGCGAGAGCTTCGCGGTGGACGTTCCGAAGTTCACCTACGACAATCGGGGTGCGCCGGGCGAGGAGACCCAAGCCCGGCGGATGTACGCCGACGCGCTCCGCGACGTGGCGCGCGAGACGCCCGGAAACGTCCTCGTCGGGATGCCCAACTACGCCGAGGCGGAGTGGGCCGCCGAGACCCTCCGCGAGAATCCGCGGGTCGAGAAGCCGGTCCTGCTGGACGAGAGCAGCGCCGACGACGCGACGGAGGACCTGAAAGCCGAGTTCTTCGGGGGCGAGTCGAAGGTCCTCGTGACCAGCCTCCGGGGCACCCTCACCGAGGGCGTCGATTACGAGGGCGACAAACTCAGCGCCGCGGTTGTCTGTGGCGTCCCCATCATCAACACCGCCAGCCCCCGGACGAAAGCGGTCCAGACAGCCTACGACCGCGCGTTCGGCGACGGCTTCGAGTACGCGCTGACCGTCCCCGCGGTGCGGAAGGCCCGCCAAGCCCTCGGCCGCGTGATTCGCGGTCCGGAGGAGGTCGGCGTCCGCGTCCTCGTGGACTCCCGGTACGCCCGCGACTCGTGGGACAGCGTCCGGACGTACTTCCCGGAAACCGAGCGCAAGGAGTTCCAACCGGTGAGTCCGGACATGCTGTCGCTCGGCCTGGAGCGGTTCTGGCGCGGGCACGAGTAGGGAAGTGCGGTCTTCTTTCACTCCGGCGTTCGGGGTGAACGTGCAAGTTCGCCCCCGCGGACCCTCCGGATTCAGTAGCAGTCGGGACGACGAGTTGAAGTGCAAACCGAGCAGTACGACCATTAGCTCTCCGAGAGCCCCTTCGAATAGTGCCGAGAAAACCAGAAGTAGAGGCCCGAGAGTATCCAGCCGATACCGACCCAAACGAAGGCGTCAGCTCCGAAGTACACGTCTGTCTGCGGGCCAGTTAGGCCCTGATACAGCGATAAAACTCCCAACCCGAGGAACGCGAGTGCGCCGAACCTATCGAGGAAGGCGGAGACTCGTTCCGGAGTGAGCCAGTCGAGCGGAGCCATTCCCACACCTACGGACAGTTCTTTGACGGATAAGTCTACGCTCCGCATCGAGCAATCGGTGGGGAGGTCGCTCGCCGAGCGGAGTTCGACCCGTCCAGTTTCACTTTCACCGCGCCCATGGCTCGCGTTTAACCCTCCGAGACGCCTATTCTCCCATCCGACCCTACGGGAGGCACCCCAGATGAACACACGAGCCACCCCCACCGACGAAACCCGCGACCGAATCGAGACCTACGCGCGGACCGACAGCGACGGCGAGTCGGAACTCGTCTTCTACAACCCCGACGCGCCCCACGAGTGGATAAACGCCGCGCGGTCGAACACCGTCGAACTGGAGGACTGGCGATGAGCGCGGGACCCGCCACCGGCGAAGACGGCGAGCGAACGCCTTCGGAGGGCGGCGAGCGCACCGCTCCCGAGAACAGCGAGGAGCGGTATCTCGTCAGTCCGACCGCGACGGGGAAGAAGCGCCACCGGCCCGACGAGACCGGCGACGAACCCGCGTGCCGGGCGTTCCTCCAGCGAGACGACGCCGAGTGGCGGAGACTCTCTGCCCGCCAGACCGTCTTCTACGACGACTGCACGAACTGCTTCCCGCGCGAGTAGGTCATCGCTCCCGCTCCTCGAGGACCTCTCGCTCTCGGC
Organism: Halorussus limi; assembly: GCF_023238205.1. Classification (NCBI taxonomy): domain Archaea; kingdom Methanobacteriati; phylum Methanobacteriota; class Halobacteria; order Halobacteriales; family Haladaptataceae; genus Halorussus; species Halorussus limi. The sequence goes on along the minus strand of NZ_CP096659.1, from coordinate 1,539,299 downwards.
CGTCCCCCGAAACCACGTGGGCGTCCTCCGGGGCGAACCCGACCCGCAGGCGCTCGTCGGTCGGCCGCTCGGCGGTCCGCAGGGTCACGTCCCTCCCCTCCCAGTCGAGGTGCGCGCGGAACGACTCGCCGAGGAACTCGACGGTCTCGACGGTCGCCTCGAACCCGTTCTCGCTCGGCCCGCGGACCAGTTTCTCCGGGCGGACGCAGAAGACGACTTCGCTCCCCGCGGGCGCGTCGACCGGGAGGTGGAACGTCGCGGGGCCGACGCGGACCGCACCGGTCGGGGCGTCTCCCCCGCGCCCCGCCGCCCCGTCGGCGACCGCCTCCCCCGCGAAGACGTTGTTCTCCCCGAGGAACTCCGCGACGAAGCGGGTGTCGGGTTCGCGGTAGACCGCCTCGGGCGCGCCGACCTGTTCGACCCGACCGTCGTTCATGACGGCCACCCTGTCGCTCACCGCGAGCGCCTCCTCCTGGTCGTGGGTGACGTAGACCGTCGTGATTCCGAGTTCGGACTGAATTCGCTTGACCTGCGTCCGGAGGTCCTGCCGGAGTCGCGCGTCGAGCGCGCTCATCGGTTCGTCGAGCAGGAGAACGTCCGGACCGGGCGCGAGAGCCCGCGCCAACGCGACGCGCTGGCGCTGGCCGCCCGACAACTCGTCGGGGTCGCGCTCTTCGAACCCCGGTAAATCGACGAGTTCGAGCAGTTCAGCGACGCGCTCGTCGTTCGACCGACCGCCGGGCGCGTCCCGGAATCGAAGCCCGTAGGCGACGTTCTCGCCGACCGTCATGTGCGGAAACAGCGCGTAGTTCTGGAAGACGATGCCCGCGTCGCGGTCCTCCGGGGGCACGCCCGCCATCTCGCGGTCGCCGAACCGGACCGACCCCGAGTCGGGCGACTCGAACCCGGCGATGGCTCGCAGAGTCGTGGTCTTACCGCATCCCGAGGGGCCGACCAGCGTGAAGAACTCGCCGTCCGCCACGTCGAGGGTCACGTCGCGGAGCGCGTCCACGCCGTCGAAGGACTTCGAGAGGTGTTCGAGATGCAACTCGGTCATGCCTCCCATCGACCCCCGAGCCTATCGACCACGACGAAGCTCAGACTCGTCACGACGAGCAGGACGGTCCCCATCGCTGTCGCGGGACCGAGCGTCCGGTTGCCGATGTAGCGCTCGACGGCGACTGGCATCGTGTAACTACTGCTTCCGGTCGCCAAAATCACCGTCGAATCGAACTCGCCGATGCTGATGGCGAACGCGAACGCGGCCCCGGCCGCGACGCCCGAGGCCACCAGCGGGAGTTCCACGTCGAGCAGCGCCCGGACGCGAGTCGCGCCGAGCGCGCGGGCCGACTCCACGACCGAGCGGTCCACGCCGCCGAGCAGGGGCGCGACGTTCCGGACCACGAAGGGGTAGGCCGCGACGCCGTGGGCCGCGACGATGGCGACCGGTCCCGTCACCTGCAGGCGGTGGCCCCAGAGTTCGACCCCGAAGACGAGGCCCCGGAGCATCCCGAGACCGACGACGACGCCGCTGACCGCGAGGGGTGCCATCGCGGCCACGTCGGCGAGTCGGCCCGCCCTGCCGCCGCGCGAGGTGAGCACCGAGACGGTCACGCCCATCGGGAGCGCGACGAGCAGGGTGGCGACTCCGAACAGCAGGGAGTTGCGGACCGCGACCCCCGGCTTGGTCTGGAACGAGGCGCCCTCGACCTGCCGCTGGACCAGAAACTCGTAGTACCGGAGCGTGAACCCGGAGGGGCCGGTCACGCTCTCGGCGACCATGGTGGCGATGGGACCGACGAAGACCACCGCGACCATGGCGGCGTACGCGAAGACCCCGACGCGTTCGAACGCGGCGAGCGGCGACGGGGAGTCGGGGAGCAGGCGTTTTCTGGGCGGCGGGTTCGCGGCCCGACCGCCGCCGGATTGTCGGGCCTCGTACCGGAGGTAGGCGTAGGTCAGCGCGAGCGAGACGGCGGTCTCGGCGACCGCGAGCGTGGCGGCTTCCGCGTACTCCAACTCCTGCACCAGCGAGTAGACCCACACCTCGACCGTGGCGAGTTGGAACCCGCCGAGCGCGAGGACGATGGGGAACGACATGAACGTGAAGACGAACGTCAGGAGCGCGCCGGTCAGAACCGCGGGCAGGAGTTGCGGCGCCAGCACGTCCCTGAACGCGCGCCACGGGTTCGCGCCGAGCGACCGGGCGGTCTCGACCATCCGAGCGTCCACGCTCTCCCACGCCGCGGTCGTGACGCGGGCGACCAGCGGCGCGTTGTAGAAGGCGTGGGCGACCACGATGGCTTCGAGGGTGAAAAGCAGGTTCACGGGCCCGAGACCGAAGAGCGCGAGCAGGTCGTTCAGCGGGCCGTTCGTCCCGAAGAAGGCGACGAAGCCGATGGCGACCATGATGGAGGGCATCACGAACGGGAGGATGGTCAGCGACCGGAGCGTCCGCCTGCCGGGGAACTCGTAGCGCGAGAGGACGTAGGCGCCCGGCAGGCCGAGCAGGACGCTCGCGACCGTCGAGAGCAGCGCCTGAAACGCCGTGAAGCCGAACAGGCCCAGCGGCGACTCCGCGGCGACTTCCGCGACCGCGCCGAAGTCGCCGCCGAGAATCGGGGCGAGGACGCCGAAGTAGAAGGGGTCGGTGAGGACGCCGCGGACGACCGCGCCGGTCCACTCGCCGCCGACCCGGACCGCGTCGGCGAAGACCGTGAGGACCGGGTAGTAGAAGACGACCGCGAGGACGATTGCAGTCGCGACTCCGAGGATGGAGATGGCGTGGCGTTCGACCCACCGGGCGGGCGCGGGGCGGTCGGTGCGGGCGTCGCGTCGGGCCGCGTCGCCCTCGCCGCCGACCTCCTCGCCTCGGGTCACGGGTCGGTTACTGACCGCCCGCTATCTCGCGCGCCCACGAGTCGACCCACGAGTCGAGGTTGCCCTGTAGTTCCTCGTAGGTGAACGTGACCGGGTTCTTCGGCGTCTTGGCGTACTTCTGGAACTCCTCGCTGAGGGGCGCCCAGTCGGTCGCCGGGAACTGGACGTTGAGTTGGGCGATCTTCTTCTGGGCGCGCTTCGACAGCAGGAAGTCCATGAACGCCGCGGCGAGTTCGGGGTTGTCGGTGTCGGCGAACTTCGCCATCCCCTCGGGGTTGGCGTACCCTTGGTCGTTGAGGAAGCCGACCTGATGCTTCGTCAGGTCCTTGTTCTGGCGGTTGGCGTACACCTGGTCGGTCGAGTAGGAGACGACCATCGGGGCCTCGCCGTTCTCGTAGGCGGTGTAGGCGTCGCTCCACGACCCCAGAATCTTGACCCCGTTGTTCTTCAACTTCGTCCAGTAGTCGAGGTACCGGTCCTCGCCGACGGTGTTGACCGTCCACAGCAGGAAGGCCCGGCCCGTGGCGGCGGTCTTGGCGTTCTGGACGATGAGGTCGCCCGCGTACCGGTCCTTCAGTAGGTCTCGGAACGTCTCGGGGGGCTTCTCGACGCCGCTCTCGTCGTAGACGAGGCTGATGTACCCGGTGTCGTAGGGAATCGCGCGCTGTTGGGGGTCGAACTTGAGACCGTCCTTGACGTGGCCGTAGTGGGAGAGTCGGTCGGCCATCGGCGCGAACAGCGACCGGTCGCCGAGTTTCTCGTCGATGCGGATGAGGTGGTCCACGTTCAGGCCGACGTACACGTCGGTCGAGATGTCCACGCCCTGCGCGGCCCGTTGGATGTAGTAGTTGAGTTCGTTCTCGGGCGTCTCGTACTTCACCGTCACGTCGGGGTGGCGCTTCTCGAACTCGTTTTTGAGCCACGCGCCCGGCGACGAACTCGGCGCGTCCACGAACGAACTGTACGTGGCGACCTTGAGCGTGCCGCTGAGACCCGTCTCGGTGGTCGTCTCGGTCTCCTCGGTGGTCTCGGTCGCAGTCGCCTCGGTCGTCGTGGTCTCGTCGGTAGTCGTCTCCTGTCCGCCGTTCCCGCCGCCCGTACAACCGGCGAGACCGACGACAGTGGCGGTTCCGCCGTGTTTCAGCAGCGTCCGTCGTTTCATTACCGAGTGGTTACATCCGGTGATACTTAACTGGCCGGATGTGGAACCGTCGCGGTTCGTCGGCCGACCTCCCGGAGAGCGCCGCCGGGGCGACAGCCGAAACGTTTTCGTACGCGGGTTCGATGTGGCGGGTATGTCTACGTCGCGCGAGTGGGTGCTGGCGAGCGTGCTGGCGCTGTTGGGCCTGCTCGCGGCCGCGGTGCTGTTCGACGTACTGAGCACCGTCTTCTTCGCCATCACGGTCGCCTACGTCCTCGTGCCCCTCCACGAGCGGTTCGTCCGGCGCGGGGTGCCGTCGTGGTGGGCCAGCGCGGCCGCGACCGCCGTCGCGTTCGTGAGCGTCCTCCTCTTCTTCCTGTCGTTCGGCTTCCTCCTCTACCGGCGGCGCGGCGAGTTGGTCCGGTTCCTGCTCGACCTCCCCGAGAGCGTCACCTTCGAACTGCTCGGGGCGGCGTACACCGTGGACGCCGGCGTCGTGATAGAGGTCACGCGCGAGTACCTCGGCGTCGTGGCGCTCGGTCTCGCCCGCCTCGCGCCGGTCCTCGCGCTCAAGGGCACGCTGTTCGCGCTGCTGGTGTTTGCCCTGCTGGTCAACCGCGGGCAGGCACGCCGCGCGCTCCTCGCACCGGTTCCGCCGGCCTACCGCGACGTCGCCGCCGCGTTCCACGAGCGCACGCGGGACACGCTCTACGCCATCTACGTCCTGCAAGCCGCGACGGCCGTAGCGACCTTCCTCGTCGCGCTCCCTGTCTTCTACGCCCTCGACTACCAGTTCGTCTTCACGCTCGCGCTCGTCGCCGGATTCCTCCAGTTTCTCCCAATCGTCGGTCCGTCGTTTCTGGTCGCCCTGCTGGCCGCCTACCGCCTGACCGCGAACGAGGTGGTCGCCGCGGTGCTCGTCTTCGTAGTGGGCGGCGTGGTCGTCGGTTGGTTGCCCGACGCGGTCATCCGGACGCGACTCGCCCGAGAGACGGCCGACCTGCCGGGGAGCCTCTACTTCATCGGGTTCACGGGCGGCCTGCTCAGTCTCGGTCCCATCGGGTTCATCGCCGGACCGCTAGTCGTCGCGCTCCTCGCGGAGGCCAGCGAGTTGCTGGCCGCCGAGGTCAACGGCCACGGGTGAGGCGGTCGGCGGTGTGACGTTCCAGCGGTGAGGTGTTCCGACGGTCAGTCTGTCCAACGGTGAGGCGGTCCTGCGGTGGGTCGTCGTCGAACGGCGGCGACCGGACATCCGGTCGCGTTTCGGGCTTTCACGGGGTCGGCCAGCACGCTCTTGAAACAGTTTCTCGAATGACGAGACGGATTTTCGAAGATGAACTACAACAGACTCGTATCGGTCGGTCTCGTGCTCTGTCTGCTCGGAGGGGGACTGGCCGGAGTGACCGGTGCGGACTCGCTTTCGGCGGAGTCCCAGACGACGGGAGCGACCGAGCGACCGACGGAGAGCGCCGTCGCACCGCAGGCGGACGGCGTGACGAACGCGCTCCAACAGGGCGGACAGGTGAACGTGAGCGGACTCAACGTCTCGGCGGTCGAGGCGGTCGAAACCGCTCAGAACAGGACCGACGGGAAGGCGGTCGTCGTGGGACTCGCGACGCAGAACGGCACGCCCGTGTTCAACGTGTCGGTCCTCGCGGAGAACCGGAGCGTCTCGCAGGTCACGGTCGACGCGACCGACCGGAGCGTCCTCGGTGTTCGTCGCAACATCACGGTCGTCGACCGGCAGTTCCTCGGCGGCGAGGCGTTCGACTACGCCGAGTTGCGGACCGTGGACGAGGCAATTCGGCTAGTCCGGAACGAGACGAACGGCACGGTGGTCAACGCAGGAATCAGGCGGGGCGAACTCGTCTACGGAGTCGGGCTACGGACCCCCGACGGGAGACAGACGCAGGCGCTCGTGGCGGCGACGAACGGGACGCTGCTCGGACTCCAGACGAGAAACGCGACCACCACGACCACGCAGTCCGGCGCCTGACCTCGCTCGGGGTCCCGGCGACGACGCTCAGTCGTAGATGAATCGGGTCAGCGCCCACAGCAGGACGACGAGCGCGACCCACAGCACGCCACTGCCGACGCCGACCGCGAGCAGTCCGTCGGTGCCCAACAGGCCGGCGGCGACCCAGACGGCCATCCCGGCGACCGCGAGGCCGTTGATGGTCTTCCCGCCGACCGGGACGCCCGCCCGCCGGACGGTCTGGACCGCGCCGACCGCGCCGAGGGCCAGCGCCCCGCCGTAGAGGACGAGACCGAGGAGACCACCGAGCGTCGCGAGGACCGACAACTGCGAGACGAGACCGCCCTCGCCGTTCGCCGAGAGCGTGGTGGTCGGGTTCGCGGACCGCTCGGCGGCCGTCGTCGCGGCCGGGTCGGTCATCGCGGCTTCAGCAGTTGTGGGGGTCGCGCTCCGATTCCGAACGGCGACCGTCGCGGTGGCGGGGTCGGCGCTCTCTACGCCCAGTTCGTTTGCCACGACCAGCGAGACGGTGTAGTTGCCAGTCTCGCCGAAGGAGGCGGTCGCGGTCGGGGACGACGGCGTCTCCGCGGTCGGTCCCGTGACGTTCTGCCTCGGGGCAACTGCGAAGCGGTAGGTCTCGACCCGACCGTCGCCGTCGCTCGATTCGCGGCCCGAAAGGACGACGCGCTCGCCGACCGCCGCGGGGTTCGGCGAGGCGGTGACGTTCGCCACCGGCCGATGGTACCGAGGTCCGTGGGGCGAGGCGGCAGAGGGGACGAAATCGACCCACCCGCGCCGGGTCACGACTCGGTCGCCGGTGCCCTCGGGGTGAATCGAGGCGTGGGTCGGCCCGGACTCGGCGCCCCAGTAGTTGCGCTCGGCGACCACCGTCCGGGTCGCGTTGACGAACAGTCTCGCGGTCGTGTTGGCGTCCACCAGCGTGCTGACGTTCACGGTCATCCCGCGGTCGTGGCCGTACACGTCGTTGCCCCGGACGACGACCCGCTGGCGGCTCTCGTCGCTCTTCCGAAGCACGACGCCCGTGGGGATGTCCGCCGAGAGCGCCCGAACCGTGAGCGCGGCGTCGCCGCCCTCCCAGACGTGGGCCGCCTCGTTCGGCCGGAGGACCACGGTGTAGGTGTCGGGCGAGCGGCGGTCGAGCATTCGCCCGACCTGACGGTCGTCGACGAGTTCTCGGAGCGGTTCGGTGACCTCGCCGGTCCGGAAGATGGCGCCCGCCTCGCCCTCCTCGACCACGATTCCGGTCCCCGGCCGATAGCCGTCCGTCCGGACCGGCGCGCCGAGACCGTAGGTGTTGTAGACGACCGTGTTGTTCAGGATTCGGGCGCCGAACGCGCCGGCGACCCGGATGCCGTAGGCGTTCGCAGCCACGAGGTTCCGGGACAACTCGACCGCTCCGGCGTGGGTCAGACTGTTGTTCACGTTCAGGCCGACGCCCGCGTTGTCGAGGACGCGGTTGTCCGTGACCGACACGTCGTGGACGACCAGTTCCGTCCGAACGGAGAGGCCGTCGCCGCGGTTCCGGGCGACGGTGTTGTTCCGGACCGCCGAGCGGACGAACCGGCCGGCGAGCAAGCGCGCCCCGGCGGCGTCGTTGTCCTCGATTACGTTGTCCCGGACCGCGGTTCCGGTGAGGACGTTCGCCTCGACGGAGAGGCCGGCGTTCCCGTTCCCCGAAATCTCGTTCCCGCGAACGGTGACTCCTTCGAGTCGCGTCGACGGTGCGACCACCGAGAGACCCCGGCCCGCGTTGTCCGCGAGTTCGTTGTCGGCGAGCGTCATCGAGAGGTGCTGAGAGTAGTGTTCCGCGCGGTGGCGGACGCGCACTCCGGTCGTACTGTCGGTGACGACGTTCGAGACGACCCGAATCCGGTCGGCGTTCTCGTTGCGGGCGTAGAGGCCGACGCCCGCGTCCGCGCCGGCGATTCGGTTCCGGCGAACCGTCAGGTCCGAAAGCCGCCGCCCGGCGATTCGGACGCCGTCGGCCTCGCGGCCGATTTCCGCGAGGCGGTTCCCGCGGACGGTGACCGAATCGACCCGCCGCCCGCGGAGCGCGATTCCCGACCCGCGGGTGTCCGAGAACGAGTTGCCGGTGATTCGAAACTCACGGGCGACGTCGGCCGCGACGAACACGCCCTGTTCGCCCGTGGAGTCGAACGTCGACCCCGTGACGGAGAAGTCGCTCGCGCGACTCGGCGGCGAGTCGAGCGCCGACTGCTCGCCGGACGACCGGAGGTCGAAGGAGAGGACGGTGGTCGCGGTCTGGGCGACGCCGTTCGTCCGGAGGTCGACTTCGACCGGATACGTCCCGTAGGTCCGCGGGTTCTCCACGCCCTCGTACGCGACGCGGACCGTCGCGTCGGCGGGAACCGTGACCGTCCGACGGAGTCGTATCTCGTAGCTGTTCGACCGGTCGACGACGGTCTTCACGAGGGGCAACAGGTTCCAGTCCACGCTGCCGTTGCCGTCGAGGTCGAGTCCGAACTTGCGAATCGAACTCCGGTCGACCTCGCCGACGCCGCCGTGGCCGCGGTAGGCGACCCGGAAGGCGTCCATCGTCGTGTCGGCACCGAGCGCGAGCGCGAGTTGGTGTTCGGTCCGGTTGCCGGGAGAACTCGAGTTCGACGTGACGCGCGACTCGCCGACCGCGCCGACGCCGGGCGTGACGGCGATACCCCGCTCGCCGATGTCGGTGAACGTCGAGTCCTCGACGGTCAGTTTCGGCGTCCCGGTCCCGTTCACCACCCGGATTCCGTCCCGACTGGCGTTTCTGACGGTGACGCCGGTAACGTCGATTCGGCCGGCCGAACTGCCGACCGTGAGCGCGTTCGTCGCGTTTTCGAGCGTCGCGTGTGCGAGCGAGAGGTGCGAGCGCGGCCCGCCCTCGTACCGAATCGAGGCCCAGCGAACGGCGTCGGGTGCCTGCGGCGCGGTCGCGACGGTAATCGGGTCGCTCTCGGTTCCCTCGGCGGTGAGGTTGCCCTCGACCGTAATCCGGATGCCCGCCGCGGGTTGGACGGTGGTTCCGGGTTCCACCGTGAGCGTCGCGCCCGCCTCGACGGTCACGTCCGCCGCGATTCGGTAGGGGCCGTCGGCGGCGTTCCACGTCGTGTCCTCGGTGATGTCGCTCTCGACGTAGGTCAGGTCGGCGGCACCGGCCGACGCGTCACTGGTCGATGCGTCACCGACCGACGCGTCGCCGGCCGATGCCGCGTCCGCCGCGAGTCCGGCCGTCGCGGGGGCTACAGCCGAGAGCGCCAGAACAGAGACCAACAGCAGGGCGAGCGTCCGAGGTGGCGCGCGGTTCACACCGACAGTTCAGAGATGAAACCCATAAATCATACCGTTCGTGACCTGTTGGTCCGAGCGGATGTGTGGCGCGTCGGAGACGCGAGCGGTTACGACTCCGTCTCTATGGGGCCGCCGACCGACTCCCAGTCGGTCAGACTGCCCTCGTAGAAGGCGACGTTCTCGTAGCCGAGCGACGAGAGGACGACGTAGGTGTGGCTGATTCGCCGGGCCGTGTTGCAGTAGAGGACCACGCGCTTGTCGGGCGTGATGTCGTGAGCGTCCAAAATCGACTCCAACTCGTCGCGGGGTTTCAGCCCGCGGGTCTCGTCGTCGACGAGTTCGCGCCAGTCGAGGTTGACCGCGCCGGGGAGGTGGCCCTCCTCGAACTCCCAGTCGTCGCGGGTGTCCACGAGGACGCTGTCGGGGTCGTCTATCGCCGCTTCGACCTCCTCGCGGCCCACGAACGGAGAGTGTTCCGGGTCGCGGACCTCGTACGTCGTCGGGTCCGGGTCGGGCGCGTCGCCGGACGTCTCGTGTTCGCGCATCCACGAACTGTAGTCGCCGTCGAGCAGGTGGAGGTCGGTGTGGCCGTAGGCTTCGGCGGTCACGAGGAACCGCGCGGCGAAGACGCCGTGGGTGTCGTCGTAGGCGACCACGGTGTCGTCGGCCGAGACGCCCGCCTCGCCCATCAGGTCGGCCCACGTCTCCGCGCCCGGAAGGGTCCCGGCGTCTCGCGGGTCCGAGCCACTCCGTTCCGCGCTTTCGCTCTCGCCCTCCTCGTCGCGGAACGAATCGAAGGGGACGTTGACCGCGCCGGGAACGTGGCCGATGCCGTCGTACTCCCACGACTCGCGCACGTCCACGACCGTCACCTCGTCGAGGCGCTCGGCGAGCCAGTCGGCGCTGACTACGACGTTCTCGTTCATCGGGCGGGGGTAGAACGGCCGCCGCTAAATGTCTCGGGTTCCGGCCGGCGATTCGCCCGGTCTCACAGCTACCGGCGAGATAATCCGCTTCTCGGGAAGCGAGACATGTCGGCCCCGACCGGTCAGGGACCAGCGAGGCGGCTATCGGCAATACTCTCCGGAACGGGGGACAGATGGCGTTACCTACCGTAAGTAAAGAGGATATAACGCGAGGTCGTGTAGACCTAGATGGTTATGAGCGATTCAGAGTACGCGAACGACGTCCTCGTCACGGCCGACTGGGTGGCCGACCACCTCGACGAGTTCCAGAGCGACGACCCCGAGTACCGACTCGTGGAGGTAGACGTGGACACCGAGGCCTACGACGAGGCCCACGCGCCGGGCGCAATCGGCTTCAACTGGGAGACCCAGTTGCAGGACCAGACCCAGCGCGACATCCTCGAGAAGGGCGACTTCGAGGACCTGCTGGGCTCTCACGGCATCACCGAGGACTCCACCGTGGTCCTCTACGGCGACAACTCCAACTGGTTCGCGGCCTACGCCTACTGGCAGTTCAAGTACTACGGCCACGACGACGTGCGCCTGCTCGACGGCGGCCGCGAGTACTGGGTCGAGAACGACTACGAGACCACCGACGAGACGCCCGACTTCTCCGAACAGAGCTACGACGCCGCGGGTCCCCGCGAGTCCATCCGGGCCTACCGCGACGACGTGGAGAAGGCCATCGACCGCGGCGTTCCCCTCGTGGACGTCCGGTCGCCCGAGGAGTACAGCGGCGAGGTCCTCGCCCCGCCGGGACTCCAGGAGACCGCCCAGCGCGGCGGCCACATCCCGGGCGCGAAGAATATCTCGTGGGCGGCCGTCACTAACGAGGACGGCACGTTCAAGACCCGCGACGAACTCGAAGACCTCTACGCCGAGGAAGGCATCGACGGCGAGGGCACCACGGTCGCGTACTGCCGCATCGGCGAGCGCTCGTCGGTCGCGTGGTTCGCGCTCCACGAACTGCTCGGCTACGACGACACCGTCAACTACGACGGGTCGTGGACCGAGTGGGGCAACCTCGTGGACGCGCCCATCGAGACCGGCAGTGGAGAATAGCGGCCGAGCGTGCCGGCAGGCCGCGAGGCAACGTATTCACCACTGACGCTAGCAGTGGAGAATAGCGGCCCTATCCCGGAGTAAGACGACGCGCCGCTAACCGCTTATTTCTTCCAAATTTCAACTATTCAGTCTCGTGACCTCGGTGTAAACCTACGCACGTCCAATCACCGGTATTATGAATATTTATCAATAGAAGAGGAATCTGATACAATACGATGCGGAAAACACTACTGACAGTCAGTCTGTTCGCCCTTCTCGTTCTGTCGGGGTGTGCCGGTTCGCTGACCGGAACTACCGATTCGAGAGCGTCAGTCCCCCTCGAAGAGGTGACTTTCCCGGAAGGGACGAACGAATCCGGAATCGAAAATCGGCAGACAGTCGTCAACAATCACGATGACTTTCTCGCTGACAAGAACTACGAGGCAACGTTCGAGATTCGAAGGGACCGAGGCGAAAACACTACCGTCATTCGTTCGGTCACGGAGAGCAATCTCGATACGAGACAGCTCAGAGTTCGTATGGAACGAGGAGATGGGACCACGCCCGCACTCTTTGTCAACGAAACGACCGTGTTTCGGAAACAAGACATGAGCGGGACATCCTCGTTGTACCTCGTCAAACCTCGGAAGGAAGTCGGTTTCAACGACACGCGCCACCGAGAGTGGCACCGGGAAAACACGTGGTCCAACGACACCGCTTCCATCTTGCCGACTTCCGCGACAGAACTCTTTCGGACGGTGAACTACACGGAAACAGAAGCCTACCGCCGAGACGGCCGAACGTTCATCGAGTATCGATTCCACCAAGATAACTACACTTGGTTCCCGGTAGACGCGACGAACTTCACCAGTATCGCGGTAATCGACGAGCGAGGCCTCATTCATCGAATCACCCACCGATACACCCTGTCGAAAGGGAACAAGACGGTGAGAGTTCGCCGAGAGTACCGAGTCAAAGTGGGTAGCAATGTGACGGTGGAACGGCCGGACTGGCTCGGGGAAGCATACGAGCAGTCGAAGGGCAGGTCGTAGAGAAGGCGTCCGCAAGTCCTCCTTCCGCCTCTTAGAGCAGTCCGAGTCGCCGACGACGGGCGGGGCATCTCGGACGACGAGGTAGCGGTACCGACCGGCGACCGCAGTCTACGCAACTCGACCACGGCAGCGGGTTCGGTCGGCCGATTCGATTTCTCGCCGCAGACGCTACTTACAAGCGACTGGTTTCCGTATGCCCGAGCATGAACCCGGAGGAATTCCTCGACACCGTCCGCGACGACAACGAGACCGCGCTCTCGCGACTCGGGTCCTCGAAGTCGCTCTACGCCGAGACCGAGGGCGAGATGGAACCCGAGACCGTGTTTCGCGCCGCCGCGGAGGCCGAGTACGCCGCCAGCGAGACGTTCCAGCAGTGGGCCGACGACGGGAACGCCGCCGAGGCGGTCCGCGAGACGTTCGCCGACTTCGCCGAGCAGGAACGCGACCACTACGAGCAGGTCGTCGGCAAGTTGGACGGCGACCACGAACCGAGCGAGGTGCCCGCCATCCACGAATACCTGCGCGGCCTCGACGGCGACGCCGCCCGCGTCGGCGGGTTCTTGGGTCGGACGCTCGCCAGCGAGAAGTCCAAGGAGCAGATGGTCGGCTTCTTCGTCGGGCAGGCCGACCCGCAGACCGCCCAACTGTTTCGGGACTTGGGCGACGACCTGGACGGACAACTGGAGCGCGGAAGAGAGCTTCTGGAGTCGGTCTGCGAGAGCGACGAGGACTGGGACGCCGCGCTGGAGGCCGCCGCCGGCGCGATTCAGGCGGCTTACGAGGAGTACACCGAGACGCTGGAAGGGATGGGCGTGAATCCGAAACCGGTCTGTTAACCGGATCACTTCAGAACGAGCGCTGACGCAGCATCGTAGTCCTCGAAGGCCTCCTCGGCGTCTCGAACCGCCTCACGCACCGCTTCGGCTTCGTCTTCGCGCACTCGCTCCAGCGACCGCCGGATTCGCGGGGCGGCGTCCTCGCTGGAAGTGGAGGTGGCCGCACCGATAACGCCGAGCGCCTGCGTAGCGGCGGCGCGTACCTCGGGGACCGGGTCGTCCTCCGCCGTCGAAATCAGTGCGTCGAGACACCGCGTCGACCCCCGCTCGGCCAGATACTTCGCCGCTTCCGCCCGCACATCCGGGTCGTCGTCGCGTAAGCGTTCGAGGAAGTACTCGTACCGTTCTTCGTAGTTGCGACGACCCGCCACGTCGGAGAGGTACTTGGCGCACGCGGCCCGCAACTCCACGAAGTCGCCCTCCTCGGTACCGTCCGGCAAGTCCTCGACGTCGATTTTGACCGTGCCCGGACCCACGTCGAGCAGTTCTCGTTCGAGGTCATTGACCGCCCCGCGCACGGTGAACCCGTGCTCGCCCGGTTCGAGGCCGCGTCGTTCGTCGGCGAGTCCGATGGTCGCCTCGTAACCCCAGACGTGCAAGTCGATATTTCGCGTCGTCCCGACCATAACGGGGGTCACGACGGCGTTCTTGTCGAACACCCTGAAATCGGACCCGTCTGCGCGGACCACCACGTCCTGGTCGTACACCGTCCCGCGGTACACCGCGGAGGGTTCGCGCTCGACTATTTCGACCGGAAGCCGGGCGTCCATAGTCCGACATCTCGGAGGAGCGACAAAGTGCTTGCGCAGGACGGTGTTTCCGTCGGGACCGGTCGTCGAACCGTGACGGACGGAGCGAACACCGCCGCGACGAGAGGGTAAAGTAGCTTCAATCCCTACCTCGCGTTACAATGAGTGACGCCGATAGCGGGCCGCTTTCGCCCGACAGACCCGAGGCCGAGAGCGACTTCCGGGTCGAGGCGCCCTTCGACCCCGCGGGCGACCAACCCGACGCCATCCAACAGTTGGCCGCGGGGTTCGAGTCGGGCATGGACAAGCAGACGCTACTGGGAGTGACGGGGTCCGGGAAGACCAACACCGTCTCGTGGGTGGTCGAGGAGATTCAGAAACCCACGCTGGTCATCGCGCACAACAAGACGCTGGCGGCGCAGTTGTACGAGGAGTTCCGCAACCTCTTCCCGGACAACGCCGTCGAGTACTTCGTCTCCTACTACGACTACTACCAACCCGAGGCCTACGTCGAGCAGACCGACAAGTACATCGAGAAGGACGCCTCCATCAACGAGGAGATAGACCGCCTGCGCCACTCCGCGACCCGGTCGCTGCTGACCCGCGACGACGTCATCGTGGTGGCCTCGGTGTCGGCCATCTACGGACTGGGCGACCCGCGCAACTACGAGGAGATGAGCCTCCGCCTCGAAGTGGGCGACGAAATCGGCCGCGACGAACTGCTCGCCCGTCTCGTGGACCTGAACTACGAGCGCAACGACGTGGACTTCACGCAGGGTACGTTCCGAGTGCGGGGCGATACCATCGAAATCTTCCCGATGTACGGCCGGTACGCCGTGCGCGTCGAGTTGTGGGGCGACGAGATAGACCGCATGCTGAAAGTGGACCCGCTGGAGGGAGAGGTCCAGTCGGAGGAGTCGGCGGTCCTCGTCCACCCCGGCGAACACTACTCCATCCCCGAGCAGACGATGGCCGACGCCGTCGCCGAAATCGAGGACGACTTGGACGACCGCATCCGGTACTTCGAGCGGAACAACGACCTCGTCGCGGCCCAGCGCATCGAGGAGCGCACGACCTTCGATTTGGAGATGATGAAGGAGGCGGGCTACTGTTCGGGCATCGAGAACTACTCGGTCTACCTCTCGGACCGCGAACCGGGCGACGCGCCCTACACCCTGCTCGACTACTTCCCCGACGACTTCCTCACCGTCATCGACGAGTCCCACCAGACCGTCCCCCAGATAAAGGGCCAGTTCGCGGGCGACAAGTCCCGGAAGGACTCGCTGGTCGAGAACGGGTTCCGCCTGCCGACCGCCTACGACAACCGGCCGCTCACGTTCGAGGAGTTCGAGGAGAAGACCGACAAGACCCTCTACGTCTCGGCGACTCCCGCCGACTACGAACGCGAGCAGAGCGACCAGATAGTCGAGCAAATCGTCCGACCGACCCACCTCGTGGACCCCAAGGTGGAGGTCTCGGACGCCGAGGGCCAGATAGACGACCTGATGGACCGCATCGAGAAGCGGACCGACAACGACGAGCGCGTCCTCGTGACCACCCTGACCAAGCGCATGGCCGAGGACCTGACGGAGTATCTAGAGGAGGCGGGCGTGGCGGTCGAGTACATGCACGACGAGACCGACACGCTCGAACGCCACGAACTCGTCAGGGGCCTCCGACTCGGCGAGTTCGACGTGCTGGTCGGCATCAACCTGCTGCGCGAGGGCCTCGACATCCCGGAGGTCTCGCTCGTCGCCATCCTCGACGCCGACCAGCAGGGGTTCCTGCGCTCGGAGACCTCGCTCGTCCAGACGATGGGCCGGGCCGCCCGGAACGTCAACGGCGAGGTGGTCCTCTACGCCGACGAGGTCACGGACGCGATGGACGCCGCAATCGGCGAGACCCAGCGCCGCCGCCGCATCCAGCAGGAGTACAACGAGGAACACGGCTTCGAGGCGACGACCATCGAGAAGGAGGTCTCGGACGCCAACCTGCCGGGGAGCAAGACCGACACCTCCGGCGTCACCGACGGCGAACCCGAGACCGACGAGGAGGCCGAGCGCCGCATCGAGGAGTTGGAGGAGCGCATGAACGACGCCGCGAGCAACCTCGAATTCGAACTCGCCGCGGACATCCGCGACCGCATCCGAGAACTCCGCGAGGAGTTCGAGGTCGACGTGGACGTGGAGGGCGACGGGGTACCGGAGCCGACCGAAGGGTTCTGAGCGTCCCCGACGGCGAGACGAGTCCGACCGCTTTTCCGACGAAATGCCGGGGCGCGACGCGCCTTCGGAGAGCGCGAGTCAGTCGTTACCAAACTTAAGGCGAAACGCGCCGAACCGTCGGACGTGTACGACAGGATACTGCTTCCGACCGACGGGAGTCGGGCCGCCGAATCGGCCGTGTCCCACGCCGTCAGTCACGCCGAGCGATACGACGCCGAACTGTACGTGCTTCACGTCGTCGACGAGACGGAGACCACGTCCATCGTCGGTCACGGCGACGAGCGCCAGCAGGCCGTCGAAGCGCGAGTGGAAGACTCGATGTCGTCCATCGTGACGGAGGCCAGCCAGCGGGGAGTGTCAGTGACCGACGACGTCGAAGTCGGGACTCCACACCGTACCATCCTCTCGTACGCCGACGAGCGCGACATCGACCTCGTCGTCATGAGTACGCACGGCCGGTCGGGCGTCGACAGGGTCGTCATGGGCAGCGTCACGGAGCGAGTCATCCGCACGGGCGACGTGCCGGTCGTGGCGGTCCAGCGCGAGTAGGCGGCGCGAAACGTAAGCCACGACTGTCTCGAAGAGCGAGGGAGACGTAGATGACGAGACGCGTAGCGGCGGACGGGTTACACGGCGTGCTCCGGTGGGCCGACGAGCGCAACTTCCACCACCACCTGTTGGTGGCCGCGATACTCGGCGTCGCCGTGGGACTCGTGGCGACGGCGTTCCGCGTCGTGTGGCTGTTTCTCAAGCACCACCTCTGGTCCGCGCTCCCCCAACTGTACTGGCGAGTCGCGGTCAGCACCGCCGCGGGACTGCTCATCGGGGGTATCCTCTACCGTACCTTCTACCCGGGCGCGCTCTCCGCGCTCGTCCAGCAGTTTCACCGCGAGGGACACGTCCCTATCGAGGAGAACGTCCCGGTCGTTCCGGTGGGACTCGTCGGACTCGTCGCCGGACAGAACGCCGGCCCCGAAGGCGTGATGAGCGTCGTCGGCGGGTCGTTCGGAACGAAGATAGCGGAATTGTTCGGGTTCGAGAGTTCCACGAAGTTGCTGACGCTCGCGGGGATGGGCGCGGGGTTCGGCGCGATTCTGGGGGCGCCCATCGGCGGGGCGCTCCTCTGGTTGGAACTCCCGCACAAGCGGGGTCTCGAATACTACGAGGCCGTCGTGCCGACGTTCGTGGCCAGTTTCGCGGGGTATCTCACCGAGGTGCTGTTGGGCGGGATGGAACTGTTCCCCGCGTGGCGCGCGAGCACCCTCGTTCCGGTCGAACCGTGGCAGTTGGTCGCGGCAATCGGCGTCGGGTGCGTCTGCGTCCCCTTCGGGTTCGCGTACACCCAGACGTTCGCGTTCGTGGGGCGACTCTTCAACAGGTGGTCGCCGGCGGTGTACGTCCGGACGACGCTGGCGGGTCTCGGTATCGGCGTCCTCGGATACGCGCTCCCGCTGACGTACTTCTACGGCGGGTCGAAGATGAACGTCCTGCTGTCGGAGACGCTCTCGCTGGAGGTGCTGTTGCTCACGCTCGCGGGCACGATGGTCGCGGCGGCGCTCACGATTCACGGGAACTGGCTCGGCGGTCTCATCATCCCGCACATGTTCATGGGCGCGCTCGTCGGGCAGGCCGCCGCGCTCGTCGTCCCGAGTCTCCCGCCGACGTTCGCCATGCTCGCCGGGATGGCGGCGTTCAACTCGGTCGTGACGGCGACGCCGCTCTCGTCGGCGCTCATCGCGATTGCGCTGACCGACGGCGCGAGCATCACGCCGATATTCTTGGCAAGTCTAATCGCCTTCGTCGGGAGTCCCGGACTCCAGTTCCTCGAAGCGGCCGCGCCCCGGAACGAGTCGCCGAACTTCCACGTCGGTGACGACTGACCGACGGAGCGGACTCGAAGGAACGGCGGAGAACGAGCGGAGAGCAGGCAGAGAACTGACGGTGAGCGTCGGAGCGTCGCTTATTCCGACGTCGAGTACTCGGGGGCGCGCTCCGTGGTTTCGTCGGCCTCGTCGAAGTCCGTCTCGTCGAAGTTCACCCCGTCGCCCTCGCCGTCCTCCGGCGACAGCATCTCCTCCACGTCATCCAGTCCGAGCAGTTCCTCGGTCTCGGCGTCGAAGTCGAGGCTGTCGAGCGATCGGCCGTCTCCGGCCACGTCGCTCCCCGTGAGGTGCTTGCCGTACCGGCCGACCATCGAGGTGAGTTCCTGCGGGAGGACGAAACTGGTCGAGTCGCCCTGTCCGATGGCGTCGAGCGTCTCCAGTCCCTTGTCGATGACCGCGCGTTCGCCCATCGACTCGGCGGACTTCGCGCCGAGGACGGTCGAAATCGAGTCGCCCTGCGCCTCCAGAATCTGGCTCTGCTTCTCGCCCTGCGCTCGGATGACGTTCGCGGCCTTCTCGCCTCGGGCCGTCTCGATGGCGCTCCGGCGCTCGCCCTGCGCCTCCAGAATCATCGCGCGTCGCCGCCGCTCGGCCGCGGTCTGTTGCTCCATCGCGCTCACGACAGTCGGGGTCGGCATCACCGACTGGACCTCGACGGCTTCGACCCGGACGCCCCAGTCGTCGGTCGGCCGGTCGAGTTCCCGGTGGATGCGCGAGTTTATCTCCTTTTGCTGTCGGAGCGTCTCGTCGAGTTCCATGTCGCCCACCACCGCCCGGAGCGTGGTCTGGGCGAGGTCCGAGACCGCCTTCTCGTAGTTCTCGACCTGCAGATACGCCTTCTCGGCGTCCATCACTCGGATGTAGATGACCGCGTCGGCGGTCACGGGCGAGTTGTCCTCCGTGATGGCCTCCTGTTCGGGCACGTCGAGCGTCTGGGTCCGCATGTCGAAGGTGTGAGTCCTGCTCACGAGCGGCGGAATCAGGTTCAGGCCGGGACCAAGCAGTCCCCGGTACTCGCCGAACACCGTCAGCGCGCGCTTCTCGTAGGGACCGACGATTTCGACCGCGCTGGCGAGAACCGCGACGACGAGTCCCAGCGCCAGCAGACCGACGACCGTCAGGGTGTCCAGCATGGGGAGGAGAAAGAGGAGCGCGAGGACCGCGACGACGCCCGCCAGCAGGCGCGAGACGTTCCGGCCGGCGGTGAGTCGCCCCAACTCGTAGAACGGATTGTTCATGTCGCTCAATCGAGGCTAAGGCGGCTTAACGTTTGACGTTTATGTCGCTGGCCGGACAAAGGGAAGTATGGCCAACACGCGCGTCGCTCTGGCGAAAGGGTTCTCGGTCGGTGTGGTCGTCATCCTCCTACTGAGCGGTGGGGCCGTCCTGTTCGAGGGCGGATTCGGTGGTGTGGACTTCCTACTGGCGTATCTGCTCGCTCTCCTGTTCTCGACGGCGGCCGCGGCGGGCATCTGGACCGGGCGTTACAGGCTCGCGGCCGTCGGCGGGGTCGGGATGCTCGCAGAGGTGGTGTTACAGCGGTTCAACCCGTTCTTCGTCGGCCTGACGACGTTGCTGCTGGTCGCAGTCGTCGTCGGATACTCGGGCCGGACGCGCGAACACTTGAGCGAGGGTTGAGCGATAGGCGTCACAACTGCCGCTCGATGGTCTCCGCGGTCTTCTCGCCGACGCCCTCGACTTCCCGCAACTCCGCGACCGACGCGGCCCGAATCCCCTCGACGCTCCCGAACCGCCGGAGGAGTTTCCGGCGGGTCTCCGGGCCGATGCCGGGCACGTTGTCGAGTTCGGTCGACACGTCGTCCCGGAGCGTCTGGTGGTACCGAACCGCGAAGCGGTGGGCCTCGTCGCGGACGCGCTGGAGGACGTGGAGGTGGTCGGCGTCGCTCGGCCAGTCATACGTTCCGTCGGGCGTAATCACGACCTCCTCGTCCTTGGCGAGCGCTATCGCGGGCACGTCCCACTCGGCGTCCGCGAGCGCATCGCGGGCCGCGCCGAGTTGGCCCTCGCCGCCGTCGATGAGCAGGAGGTCGGGGTCCGGCCGGTCGTCGCGGCCCTCGACGGCGCGAGACGCCCGCCACCGGACGAGGTCGTACATGTTGGCGTAGTCGTCGTTCCGGTCGTCGAGTTTCTTCCGGCGGTAGCCCGACTTGTCGGCCGAACCGTCCTCGAACACCACGTCGCTGCCGACCGCGTGCTTTCCTTGGGCGTGGCTCACGTCGAAGCCCTCGATGCGCCGGGGCACCCTGTCGAGGTCCAGCGCGTCCCGGAGGGCGGCCAGTGCGTCGGGTTCGCTCGCGCCCCGCCGGGCGTTCTTGAGCGCGAGGTCCACCAGCGTCGCCTCCCGGCCGGCGCCCGGCACCCGGGCCGCGACGCCCTCGCCCTCCAACCAGTCGAGGACCTCCTCGTCGTCGGGCCGGTCGGAGAACAGCAGGGCGTCGGGCAGGTCGCGCTCGGTGTAGAACTGGGTGACGAACGCCGAGAGGACCGCGCCGGCCCGGGTGTCGGCGTCGGGCGCGTCGGTCTCGGCGTCGCCCTCGGGAATCGTCACGGCGTGGCGCTCGCGGTCCACGAGTTGGCCCGACTCGCTGTGGAGGCGCGCGACGGTCGCCGAGTCGCCTTCGAGCGCGACGCCCAGCACGTCCACGGTGCGCTCGTCGCTTTCGCTGGCGACCGCCTCGCCGGCGCCGCCGTGGAACCCCTCGACCGCGTCGAGTTTGTCCCGGAGGTTGGCCGCGCGCTCGAACTCCCGGTTCGCGGCGGCGTCCTCCATCTGCCTGCGGAGCGGGTCGGCGAGGACGCCGGTCTCGCCCTCGAAGAAGCGGACCACCGACTCCACGTCGGCGACGTACGACTCGCGGTCGATTTCGTCGGTGCAGGGCGCGGTGCAGAGACCGATGTCGTAGTCGAGGCAGGGCCGGTCGCGGTTGCTGTACTTGTGGTCCGAACACCCACGGACGCCGTAGGTCTCCCGGAGCGCCTTCACGACCGTCTCGACCTGCGTCTTCCGCGTAAAGGGCCCGAACACGCGCGGGCCGGAGACGGCGGGACCGCCGCCTGACGCGCCGACCCCGCCGCCGTCGCGTCGGGCGCGGGCTTCGGGGTCCGGGTCGCGGGTAATCTCGATGCGGGGGAACTCGTGGTCGGTGAGTTGGACCAGCGGGTAGGACTTGTCGTCCTTCAGTCGGACGTTGTACCGCGGCTGGAACCGCTTGATGAGGTTGGCCTCCAACAGGAGGGCCTGCGTCTCGGTGTCCGTGACCGAGTAGTCGATGCTGTCGGCGCGTTCGACCATCCGACGGATACGCTCGCCCCGCGGGTCGGCGTACGACCGCACGCGGTCCCGGAGGTCCACGGCCTTGCCGACGTAGACCACCGTCTCGCCGTCCTCGAACTGGTAGACCCCCGGTTGGCGAGGCAACTCCCCGGCGCGCTCGCGTACCGCATCCCCGTCCATCGAGCGCAGCTAGTCGCTACGCGGCTTTGAACCTGTTCCTACCGCGGCCCGGAGCCGTCGGGCGACGTCCTCGGCGTCGTCGTCGCTGACCGGCACCCGCATCGGGTCCCGGCCCGCGCGCTCGATGACGAGTTCGCGCTCGCGAGAACTGAAGTAGAGAGCGACGAGCGCGAGCGCACCGACGACCAGCAGGCCGCCGCCGACCAGCAGAACGGTGGTGAGCATGCCGAGGGCCTTCGGGAGGACGGAGACGAGTTGCGCGATGCCGGCGCCCGGCGCGTCCTCGGGCGGGGTGACGCCGCTGAGACTGTCGAGAATGCCGCTGGTTTGGAGGAGGACGCCGCCGCCGAACAGCACCGCGCCGTAGACTCCCGACCGGACGCCCCACCCGACGTAGGAGTCGCTTCCGGTGGTCTCGACGGTGGCGTCGAGGACGTTGGGCCGGTCGGCGTGGTCGAACCGCCGTCCGTCGCCGTCGGGCGTGAACACGAGGACGCGGTGGGTCGTGACCGCGACGCGGGCCCCCTCGACGGTGAACTCCTCCTCGACCTCCTCGCCCTGAAACAGCATCTGGGAGAGGCGGTCGTCCGTCGCCTGCGACAGCGGGGACTGGGTCGTCGTCATCGGGTCGCCGGGAGCGGGCCGAAACGGTTGCGGCCAGTACCTCGTCGTCCGCGACCCCAGCAGTCGTGCCACCCGTGGTCCATCATTTGTATCTCGGTACGCCGCTTTCCATCTTAACCCTACTGGCATCGTCGGTGTGAGTAACGTTGGCGTCCGCCGGTGTGAGCGACGTTGACGCCAATCGGTGCGAGCGACGTCGGCGTCCGACCCGGAGGTTTCAACTCGCTCCCGGGACAGGTTCGGGGCATGGACGACGCGAAACTCTGGCTGGTCGAGCGGACGTACACCGACAAGGGACTCGTCTCGCTGGTGTACGCGACCACCGACGGCGAGCGGTACATCCAGAAGCAGCGGTCGATGAACATGCTCAACCACGTGGACGTGACCGCGGCCGTGGACGCCGACCCCGAGTCGCTGGACGCTGTGGACGACGAGGAGACCCGCGAGCGGTACGCCAGCGAGGCGACGCGCATGGCCGAGCAACACGACCCGGACGACGCGGTCTGACCGCTCTCGTCGTAGGTCGCTCGCTTCGGAAAAAAGGCCGCGGACGGGAATCGGCGTCAGTACGAGCGCCGGTCGACTTCGTCGCCGTTCTCGTCGTAGAGGTACGCCGTGTCGCCGCCGTCGTTCCAGATTTCGTGGCCGAAGGCGGCGTAGAGGTCGTCCGAGTCGTCGGTACCGCTCCCGGAGTGGACCCAGACCGAGTCGCCCGAAGCGAGCGTGAAGCCGCTCGGGAAGGTGTAGGTGTGTCCGGCCGCGTCTTCGAGCGTGTAGCCCGACAGGTCGAGTTCGCCGCTTCCGGTGTTCTTGACCTGGACGCGTTCGTCGTTCGGATTGCTCGCCTCGGCGTATACCCACTCGACGGAGGCCGTGCCGCTATCGCCGCTACCGCCGTCGCCGCCGTCGTCGATAGTCCGACAGTGCCAGAGGCCGCGCAGGTTGGCCTGCGACTCGTTCTCGGCGCTGTAGAACGTTTCGCGCTGACTGAACGTGCTGTCGTAGACGCGGGCGTGGCCCTTCTCGATGAGGTCGAGGTTGAAGTTCTCGCCGTTCAGGTAGACGTACGCCAGCAGGCGGCCGTAGTCGCCGCGCCGGTCGGACTGGCTGTCGAACTTCAGCGTGACCGTCTTACCGACGAGAGTGTCCTTGGTGAACTGGCTCGCGTTCTTCCCCGCGCTCCGGAGACAGTCCTTGCCCGCTTGGGTGTTGGGGACGCCCTCGAACTCGCCGGGCGTGTTCTCGACGTTGACCTCCGGCGTGTCGACGCCGAGGAGTCGGACCGTGTCGGTCGACCCGTTGGAGTACCTGACGTCGACCGTGTCGCCGTCGGCCGCGCTCGTGACCGTGACGGTCACGCTGTCGCTGATGCTACTCGTGGACGCGTCGTGGGTCGTCGGGAGGACCGCCGCGCTTCCGGCCACCGTCAGACTTCCCACGAGCGCTACCGCCGTGATTATCGAAAGGAGCTGTTTTCGTCGCACGCCTATCCGATATAGTTTTTAGTTTAAATCTTCTTCTAATAAATATCGTCTCGGTACGTTTGGTTACGTTTCGCACGGGAGCGCGGCGCGAGTATCCAGTTCGGCCGACACGATAAGACAAGGGTTTACGTAGGAGAGCGCAAAAGGCGCGACCATGGCCGCCATCGAAATAGACGGAGTAACGAAGCGGTACGGCGACGTGGTCGCCGTCCGCGACCTCTCCTTCGAAGTCGAAGAAGGCGAGGTGTTCGGCTTCCTCGGCCCCAACGGCGCGGGCAAGTCCACCACCATCAACATGCTGCTGGACTTCGTTCGCCCGACCGAGGGAGACATCCGGGTCCTCGGCCGCGACGTTCACGACGAGAGCGTCGCGGTTCGCGACCACCTCGGCGTCCTCCCCGAGGGGTTCTCGGTGTACGACCGACTGACCGGGAGACAGCACCTCGAGTTCGCCATCGAGTCGAAGGAAGCGGACGACGACCCCGACGCCATCCTCGAACGCGTCGGCCTCTCCGGCGACGGCGACCGGAAGGCCGGCGGTTACTCGAAGGGGATGGCCCAGCGCCTCGTCCTCGGGATGGCGCTGGTCGGCGACCCCGACCTGCTGGTGCTGGACGAACCCTCGACCGGACTCGACCCGCAGGGCGCCCGCCAGATGCGCGACATCGTGCGCGAGGAGGCCGACCGCGGCGCGACGGTCTTCTTCTCCAGCCACATCCTCGGGCAGGTCGAGTCGGTCTGTGACCGCGTGGGCATCCTCCGCGACGGCCAGTTGGTCGCCGAGGACTCCATCGAGGGCCTGCGCGAGGCGACCAGCGCCGACACCGTCCTCCGGGTCACGGTCGGCGACGTTTCCGAGGCGGCGCTCGACGACGTGCGCGACCTCGACGGCGTCTCCGAGGTCGAACTCGACGAGGGCGGCGGTCTCCTGACCGTCTCCTGCCAGAGCGACGCGAAGACGACCGTCCTCTCGACGCTGGAGGAGACCGGCGTGGACGTGGTGGACTTCGAGACCGACGAGGCCTCGCTCGAAGAACTGTTCATGGACTACACCACCGACAAACAGGAGGTCGAAGCATGACGTGGCAGGCCATCGCCCGGAAGGACTTCCGGGACGCGGTGCGCTCGAAGTGGCTGTGGGCGCTGTCGGCCATCTTCTTCGGCCTGTTCGTCGGAAGCGCCTACCTCATCGGGTCGAACGTCCAGTCGAGCGGGAACGGGTCGCTGACCGGCGAGGTGTTCGTCCCGACGCTCGGGAACCGCGTCGTCGCGCTCATCGTCCCGCTGGTCGCCATCGTCGTCGCCTACAGTTCCATCATCGGCGAACGCGAGTCGGGGTCGCTGAAGTTGCTCCTCTCGCTGCCCCACTCCCGACAGGACGTGGTCGCGGGGAAGGCCACCGGCCGGAGCAGCGTCCTCGCGCTCCCGATACTCGTGGCGATGCTCCTCGCGGCGATTCTCCTCGCCATCTACGGCGTCGACGTGGGACCGCTGAAGTATCTCGCGTTCGTCGGCCTGACGCTCCTGCTCGGGGTCGTGTTCGTCAACCTCGCGGTCGGCGTCTCCGCCGCGGCGTCCACGAACCGGCGGGCGATGCTCGGCACGGTCGGACTCTACGTCGTCCTCACGATGCTCTGGACGCAGGTCCGGCGCGTCCTGCTCGTGTTCAACGACAAACTCGGTCTCGGTTGGGAACAGATGACGCTCCTGAAGTACGGACTGTTCATCAAGTTCTTCAACCCGATTCGGGCCTACGAGAGCCTCGTGACCCGACTCTACACCGACAGCGTCCTCAGCGCGCGACTCTACAGCGTCGGCAGGATGCAACGGCAGGTCATCACCCAGCAGTTCGGCGACCTGCCGTTCTACCTGTCGGACTGGGTCGTGCTGGCCCAGTTCCTGCTCTGGTTGCTCGTCCCGGTCGCGCTCGGCTATCTGGTGTTCGAGAAGTCGGACCTCTAATCCGGTCCGCCGCTCCGACCCGCTACGCCTCGATTCCCCGCTCTTCTAAGAACGCCTCGAAATCGCCTTCGTCCAGCACCGGCACGTCGTTGTCGTCCGCCGCGTCGAGTTTCGTCTGACCCGGACTGCCGCCCGCGACGAGGTAATCCGTGTTGCCCGAGACGCTACCGGTCGCGTTCGCGCCGCGGTCCTCGACCAACTCTCGGGCGTCGCTCCGGGTGTAGTCGTCCAGCGACCCCGTGAACACGAACGTCAGGCCCGCCAGTTCGTCGCCGGTCTCGGTCTCGTCCGGGGTCTCGAGCGGGCCGACGGCGTCGAGGAGGTCGTCGATGACGCGCTCGTTCTGGGGCGAGTCGAAGAACTCCGCGATCTGGTCGGCGACCTTGGGGCCGACGCCCTCGATGGCCTCCAGTTCCTCGCGGGTCGCGGTCCGAATCGCGTCGAGGTCGCCGAACTCGCGGGCGAGGTCGGTCGCGGTCGCCGGGCCGACCTTCGGGATGCCGATGGCCGAGAGGAACTCCCGCAGGCGTGGGTGTTTCGACGCGTCGAGTTCCGCGAGCAGGTTCCGGGCGCTGGTCTCGCCCCACCCTTCGAGGGCGACGAGGTCGTCCTCCTCGATGCGGTAGAGGTCGGCCAGACTGTCCTCTATCAGTCCGGCGTCGACGAGTTGCTCGACGCGTTCGCCGCCAAGCCCCTCGATGTCGAGTCCGTCGTCGCTGGCGTAGTACTCGACCGCGCGCCGGAGTTGCGCGACGCAGGCCAGTCCGCCGGTGCAGTAGGCCATCGGGCCGTCGAACTCCACCGCGCTGTCACAGACCGGGCAGTGGTCGGGGAACACGTAGTGGCCTTCGGCGTGCTTCTCGACCACCTCGGCGACGTAGGGAATCACGTCGCCCGCCCGCTCCACGTCCACCTCGTCGCCGACGTTGACGTTCATCTCGGCGATTTCCTCGGGGTTGTGGAGGCTGGCGCGCGAGACGGTGACGCCGCCGACGTCCACCGGTTCGAGCAGGGCCACCGGCGTCAGGCGGCCGGTCCGGCCCACCTGCACCGTCACGTCCGTGATGGTCGTGACCTCCGAGCGCGCGGGGAACTTGTAGGCGAAAGCCCACCGGTAGTGACGCTCGGTGGTCCCCAACTCGGCGCAGGTGGCGAGGTCGTCCAGTTTGATGACCACGCCGTCGATTTCGTAGCCGAGGTCCGGCCGGTCGGCCATCAGACGGTCGCGGTAGTCGACGGCGTCTTCGATGTCGTCGGTCCGCTCCGAGCGGTCGTTGACCTTCAGGCCCCACTCGGGCAGGGTCTCGTGTTGCTCCCAGTGGGACTCGAAGTCGTAGGACGAGTCGAGCACGTCGAAGAAAAAGCAGTCCAGCGGCCGCCCGGCGGTCACGGAGGGGTCCAGTTGGCGGAGGGTGCCCGCCGCGGCGTTCCGGGGGTTGGCGAAGGGGTCCTCGCCGCGTTCGACGCGCTCGCGGTTGAGTTTCCGGAAGGCTTCTTGGGGGATGTGAACCTCGCCGCGGAGGACCAGACGGTCGGGGTAGTCGCCCCGGAGTCGGTGGGGCACGCTCGCGATGGTCCGGACGTTCTCGGTCACGTCCTCGCCGGTGTAGCCGTCGCCCCGCGTGGCGGCCCGGACGTACTCGCCGTCCTCGTAGACGACTTCGACCGAGAGGCCGTCGAACTTGGGTTCGCAGACGTAGCGCACGTCGTCGCCGACCTCGCGGCGAATCCGCTCGTCGAACTCCCGAACGTCCTCGACCTCGCCGCTCGAATCGATGGAGAGCATCGGCGCGACGTGTTCGACCGTGCCGAGTTCGTCCAGCGGTTCGCCGCCGACCCGGCGGGTCGGACTGTCGGCGGTCTGGAGGTCGAAGGCGTCTTCGAGGTCCTGCAGTCGGGTGAAGAGGGCGTCGTACGTCCGGTCGGCGATAGTCGGGTCGTTCTCGACGTAGTAGCGGTAGTCGTGGAGGCGGATGGCCTCCCGGAGCAGTCGGGCCTGCTCGTCGGCCTCGGCCTCGCTCAACTCCTCGACCGGCCGGAAGTCGGTCGTCGGCTCCTCGACGTAGGGGTTCTCGTCCGCGCTCGCACTCGCCATTATCGGGTGTTGTCGCCTCTCCGGTAAAAATCCGGTCCCATCGGCGGCCGGGACCGAGGACCAGTTGGGCCGCCCGCCTCCTAAACTTCGAGGAGAGGCGGGGAATAATCTAAACTTTCGTACCAAAACACCATCGCGCCCGGAAATCCGAAAGACTATGAGGGGATAGTGATACCGCCTCTCAAGGTCGATGCCCTCCCCGAACGACTCCCCCGAATCGGACCGCGACCATCCCAGAGAATCGAGCGCCGAACGCGCCAGCGAGTCGGACGCTGACCGCCCCCGCGACTCGGACGGCGAGCGTCCCTCCGAACCGAAGAACGAACCCGCCGCGGACGACCCCCGGATGAACGACGAGTACGTCCGGAGACTCCCTGACGAGGGCGTGACCGTCGTCGGGGTCGTCCACGACCACCCCGCGAGCGTCCACCGCGCACGCGCGGTCGTCCGGGAACGCGACCCCGCGGTCGTCGCGCTCGAAGCGCCGCCGCTGGCGGTGCCCCTCTACGAGACCTACGCCCGCGAGAGTCGGACTCCGCCGACGTTCGGCGGCGAGATGAGCGCCGCGGCGCAGGCCGCCGGCGAGACCGACGCCGAGGTCGTCGGCATCGACGCGCCGACGGCGGGGTTCTTCGCGCGACTCGTCCGGAACTGCCGGTCGGCGGGCGCGTCGCTCGGCACGCTCCGGCGAGTGGCGTCGGGCGTCGCGTCCGTGACCCGCCACGCGCTGACCTGCCGGGTCGCGGCCGCAGTCGCCGACCGGACCTCGCTCCGGGTCGAGGTAGACGACCCCGTGGACCACGACTGCGACCGGACCGACCCGCCCGCGGTACAGGCCCGCGACGAGGTTTCGCAGGCCCGGCGCTCCCAGTCGCTCCTCCGGGCGTTCGACCCGCCGCGGCCGGTCCGCCTCCGCGACGAGACCCGCGAGGAGTGCATGGCCGAGAGGCTGTCGGCGCTCCGCGAACGGGGCGAGACGGTCGCAATCGTCGGTCTCGACCACCTCGACAGCGTCGCCGAACAGGTCGAAGCCGACTGAACGGGCCGGAAAACGAAAGAAGAGCGTCTGCGGTCGAACGCGAGTCGCCGTTACAGGTCGCTCCGGAGTCGAATCTCGTCGTCGGTGACGGCGTCTACGTTACTCCCGTCGAGCGGGTAGGTGTCCTCGTCGGTGTCGCCCCAGTCGAGCGACGCCTTGATCTTGTCCGTGATGCCGGCGTCCGGGTTGACGTAGGCGGTGTCGCCGCGGACCTCCTGCACCATTCCCACCTTGTCGTCGCCCATCATGACGGGTTTGCCCTCGTCGCTGTCACTGAACTGTGCCATAGCAACGGACGTACCACAGGGTCCCTGATGGGTACTGTGGCCTTCGACTGTCAGGTCGGTTTCGACCGGGCGGTCCTCCGGTCTCACCGGGGTCGGGGACGAGGCGACCGGAATCAATCGCTCTTTGTAGAGATGGCGGGTATTGCGAAGACCCCGCGTACTTAAGCCGAATCCGTACGAGGGTGGACACATGCGCGAGGACTTCCTCCTGCTGAATCCCGGGCCGGTTCCCGTGACCCGCGAGGTACGACAGGCGATGAGCGAACCCATGGTCTCGCACCGCTCCGCCGAGTTCGAGGCCGTCTACGAGCGAGCGCAGGACGCGCTCGACCACGTGTTTACCCAATCGACGCTCGACGGCGAGACGACCGCGAGCGACGGCACCAGTCTCGTCTTCAACGGCACGGCGACGATGGCGATGGAGGCCGCCGTGGCGAACCTCGTCGGTACGCTCAGCGGACGCGGCGACGACGGCAAGGTCGTCCCGCTGGTCAACGGCAAGTTCGGCCGACGCTTCGAGCGAATCGCCGACCGGTACGCCTCGGTCGACCCCGTGAAGGCGACGTGGGGCCACTCGCTCGACCTCGACGCGGTCGCCGAGACCGTGGACGACGACACCGACGTGGTGACGATGGTCCACAACGAGACCTCCACGGGCCTGCTGAACCCGGTCGAGGCGGTCGGCGAAATCGCGGCGGAACACGACGCCCACTTCGTCGTGGACGGCGTGACCTCCATCGGCGGCGACGAGTTCCGCATCGACGACTGGAACGTGGACGTGGCCGTCACCGACGCCCAGAAGTGTCTGGCGGCACCGCCGGGGACCTCCGCGATGTACGCCACCGAGGCCGCACAGAAGGCGTTCGACGGCGACGCCGCGCCGTTCTACGAGGACCTCGACTGGCACCTCCGGAAGGCCGACTCCCACCAGACGCCGTTCACGAGCGCCGTCCCGCTGTTCCGCGGTCTCGCGGTCGCAGTCGAGGACATCGTCGAGGAGGGAATGGGCGAGCGAATCGAGCGCCACCGCGAGCAGTCGCGGGCGTTCCGCGAGGCGTTCACCGCGATGGGACTCGACCTCTTCGCCGAGCGCAACGACGCGACCGAGTACTCCAACACCCTGACTGCGGTGTCGCTCCCGGCCCACACCCGCGAGAACCCCGAGGCCTTCTTCGACGCCGTCGAGGACCGCGGCGTCTCCATCTCGGGCGGGCAGGCCCACCTCGGCGGCGAAATCTTCCGCGTGAGCAACATGGGCGGTCTCTCCTCGGAGCAGATTCTGCGTGGCGTCCGTACCATCGGCGAGGCCTTCGAGGAGACCGGCGAGGACGTGGACGCCGAGGCGGGCGTCGAGGCGGCGCGCGAGATTCTGCGGTAGGCGTTTCGAGCGGTCCTCGAACTCACTACAGGTTTCTCAAAGCATTATATTCCTTTCTACCCCATCCGATTGAAGCGATACCGTCGCCCCGGGTTTTACGAGCGAGTACTGACCACGTCGGACGTGATGTCAGAAGATATTGACGAAGACCTGCAAGGACTGCTACGGGCCATCATCGTTCTCGTCGCAGTGTTCGGTGCGTTCGCCCTCCTCTCGTCTCTCTTCGGTGCAACGCCAGCGTACGAACTGCTCTCGTAGCGACAAGCGAGCGTCGGCCTCGTTCGGTAAGAGGACGAAACCCGACATTTTTCAAATCGGTCTCCGAATTCCCGTACATGTCCGCTCACGACTCCCCCTCACCCTCCGACCTGAACGCCCTCGCCGCGAAACTCGACCGCATCACCTACCTCCTGTTCGGCGTGGTCGTCCTGCAAGCGACTGACCTGCTCGGCCTCGGGTGGGGCGGACTCGTCCTCTTTCTCGTCTTCGGCCTGCTCCTCGGCGTGGTGTACAACGCGAACGGGTGACGACCGCCTCGGCAGACGCGGAAACCTACCCGCCGAACGCGCTCGCGCTCTCGGGGTCGATGCGGAGGAACGTCGGAATCGAGACCACGGCGATGGCGATTTCGAGGGCACCCGCGGTCAGGAACGCCGCGAGGAAGCCGAACTCGTCGGCGACCGTCCCGCCGACGAGGATGCCCGCGAGAAAGCCCATGCTCCCGAAGGCGTTGAACCCCGCCATCGCGGTCCCGCGCCCGGCGTCCGACGACAAGTCGGTGACCAGCGCCATCGTCGCCGGGGCCATCAACGCCCCGATGACGCCCACGACGACCATCCCCACCGCGGCGGTCGGAACGGTCGGCGCGAGTCCGACCCCGACCACGGCGAACCCGTACAGCGCCGACCCGGCGACGATGGGACCGGTCCGGCCGATGCGGTCCGAGAGGACGCCGAACGGGTACTGGAGGAGCGCGAACGGCGCGAAGAACAGGCCGAGCAGCAGGCCGGTCGCGGCGGCGTCGAGTCCGAACGCCTCGCGGAAGTAGACCGTCCCGACCAGCGCGAAGAACCCGGCGGTGAACCGGTCCACGAACCCGAAGACGTAGGGCAGTCCCAGCACGGGGCGCTCGGTCAGGGTGGCGACGGCACGGCGAAATCGGGCGCTCTCCCCGCCGCCGGAGGGCGGCGCGCGGTCGGGTATCGAGGCGGCCACCGCTCCGGCGACGACCAGCAGACCCCCGGCGGCGTAGAGCGGAACCAGCGGCCCCACGCCGTAGAGTCGCCCGCCGAGCGGTGCGCCTACCGCGGTCCCGAGACCGATGGCGATGCCCGCCGCGCCCATGTTCTTGCCGTGGCCGCCCTCCAAGTCCATCAGCATCGTCATCGCCAGCGAGAACGCGCCGATGGTGGTCGCGCCCTGCGCCGCCCGGAGCGCCAGCACCGCGCCGAACGACAGCGAAAGCGCGCCGGGCAGGAGCGCCAGCGCGAAGTAGCCGACCGACCCGCCGAGCGCACCGGCCACGACCAGCGGCGTCCGGCGACCGAACCGGTCGCTGACCGCGCCCCAGACCCCCGCGAAGGCGACGAACGCCGCGAACTCGGCGGCGAGGAACCACATGCTCGCGTCGAGCGCCGTGGTCGCGCCGACCGCCGCCACGAGGTCGGGGACGCCGGGGTAGAGGAGGACCTGCGCGAGCAGAACGGCGAACACCACGGTCGCGAGTCGGAGTCTGTCGCGTCGAACGGAGGTCACGGGAACGTTCGACACTGGGGAGCGAGGCGTCTTGTAACCCGTGATTCCGGGTCAGTCGCCGACCGAAATCGCCTCGCTCGCGGGGTCGATTTCCACGCGTCCGCCGACCGGCATCGGCACGACCGGTGCGGTGTGACCGAAGTCCACGTCGAAGACGACCGGCGCGTCCGGGTTGTACTCCGCCACCACGTCCGCGACGGTCTCTCGCTGGTCCTCGCGGTACTCGGCGCGGGCCTCCGGGCCGGGGTCCTCGAAGAGGTTGCGGGCCTTGGCGCGACCGACGAGGACGCCCGCGAACCGCTCCAGCAGACCGCGCTCGCCCATCCCGATGAGGACTTCGCGGACCGCCAGCGCGGAGGGCAGTTCCTCGGACGTTTCGAGTAGGAGGATTCGCCCGTCGAGGTCCTCGGGCGCGGGGAGGTATCGGCCGGTCCGCAACTGCATGTCGAGCGTGCTAAGACAGCCACCCCACGTCCGGCCGGAGACCGCGGTCTCCGCACCGCGGAAGCTCCACCCCGGATTCGGCTCCGTCTCGCGGTGCTGGTCCAACTTCTCGGGGTCCTCCCAGTCCAAGTCCTCGTCGGTGAACTCCTCGGCGGGCCGGAGGTCGCCGAAGGCGTCGAGGTCGTCGGCGAAGAACGCCGTCTCCAGATACTCGACGGTGTAGTCGTGCATCGACCCCTGCATGGCGAGGTCGGTCATCACCGTCCCGCCGTAGAACGAGACGACGCCGAGGTTCCAGAGGTAACTCGCGAGATTGGTGTTGTCGCTGATGCCGTAGAATCGGGTCGGGTTCTCCCGGAGGGTAGCGGGGTCGAGGTGCTTCAGGATTCGAATCTGGTCGAAGCCGCCGATGACGGTCACGACGCCCGAAATCTCGGGGTCCGCGAAGGCGTCCATCACGTCCCGGGCGCGCTCCTCGGGGTGGTCGTAGAGGTAGTCGCTGGACTTCGTCGCGGTGGGGAACTCGACCGGTTCGAGGTCGAAGACCTCCCGGAGGCGTTCGAGTCCCAATTCGTAGACGTGCGGGTAGTCGGTCGCTCGGTTGGACCCGGGCGCGACGACGGCCACTCTGTCGCCGCGGTCCAGCGCCGGCGGGACGACGAATTCGCTCATAGCCACCGGTTCGGTGTCGGGTTTCCTATGGTTTTCGGAGGCGCGACAGCGAGTCCCACGGCGAACCCACACCTTGATGGCAGTCCCCTGCCAGCAATCGCGCATGGCCGACCCCGAACTGCTCGCCCCACTCACGGTTTCACCGTTCGCGTTTCGAGACGCTTCGCGTCTCGCCCGCCTCGACAGAATCGCCCTCCTGCTGGTCGCCCTCCTCGCGGTCGAACTGCTCGAACTGCTGCGGGTCGACGCGCTCTATCTCCTGCTCGCCGGCGTCGCGGTCTTCGTCTTCGGATTCGCGTACCTCTGGGGCCGGTCGGTCGTCGGACTGCTCTCCGGGGAGGGAGTCTGATGACCGACGACCGCGCGGCCGAGGACGCCGCCGACCGAACCGCGGAACTCGACCGCCTCGAAGCGAAACTCGACGGTCTCGGCGACGACGCGGACCGACTCGCCGACCGGTTCGGCCGTCTCGAATCCCGACTCGACCGACTGGCGCTTCTACTCGCCGTGCTGGTGTTGGTCGAACTCGTCCACGTCGGCGGCGACCTGATACTGAAACTGGGCCTCGCCGCGGTCGGTCTCGGATTCCTCGGTCTCGTCGCGGTCTTCCTGTTCGCGCTCAAGGAGGGACTGTGAGTCGGGGACGGAGTCGGTTCCCGACCGGCGGAATCCGTCCCGTCAGACTCGGCGTCCCGTTCTCGCCGACCACCGGCCACCCGTCTCGCCACCGAACCCGGTCGAGCATGAGGACTCGGCGCGGCGTGTCCTGAATCCACGGTTTACCGGCCTCGTAGGCGTGGTAGAGCATCCACCACCCGCCGTTCTCGTCCCGGACCACCGCGCAGTGGCCCGGCGCGAGGAACCGCTCGCCGCCTTCCAGAATCGTCGTTCCGGTCGCGTCGGCGACGGTGAGGCGTTCCCCGGCGCGGTTGCGGTACGGTCCCCGAAGTTTCTCGGCCCGCCCGACGACGAGGTAGTAAGTACTCTTCGCGCCCGCACAGCAGGTGCCCCGAGAGCCGAAGAAGTAGAAGTAGCCGTCGCGCTCGACGACGTAGGGCGCTTCGACCCCGCGGCCCGCGATTCGGAACTTCTCGCCCGCTGTCGAGAGACCGTCGGCGGCGAGTCGAATCCCGTAGATGCCCCGGTGGCTCCCCCAGAACAGGTACGGCGTGCCGTCGCGGACGAACAGCATCGGGTCGATGGAGTTGGGGACGCCGATGCCCTCGCTCCGGAACAGGCCGCCCCGCGGCCGAAACGGTCCCGCGGGGTCGGGCGCGGTGGCGACGCCGATGCCGGGATTGTCGGCGCCGAACTCCGAGTCCGAGTAGTAGAGCAGAACCCGACCGTCGAGTCGTCCGACGCCGGGCGCCCACAGGCCTCTGTACTGCGACCACTCGGGGTCCCCGGCGAACGCCGGACCGACCGGTTCCCAGTTCACGAGGTCGGGCGACCGCAGGACGGGAACCAGTTGGCGCTCGGGACCGACGCCGGGTTTCCACGGGTGGTAAGTGCCGTAGGCGTAGTAGGTACTCCCGACCCGGAGCACGTCGGGGTCCGGAAAGACGCGGTCGTAGACCGGGTTCCGGTAGGTGTCCGGCGACTGGGGTCGAGAGGAGTCCGGCGAGTTCTCGCGGACGCTTCCGGACATAGTTGCCTCGGAGTGACCAGTCCCGAAGCAGGCGACCCCTGCGGCGGTGAGAAGTTCGCGCCGATTCACGCAGGTCGTATGCCAACGAGCCCCAAAAGCGTTCCGTCCGGTCGAGTCGAGCGCCCGTTCGCCGCCTGCAATCCTTGCCGTAACTGGCGGTTATAACTTCGCGTAGAAATATGCGTGTAGTACATGACCGACTCCGAGGACGCCGACGAGCCGCGCTCGTCGAGCAATCGAGCGTGGCACGACGAGGCGGACGACCGGCCCCGCTTCGACACCCGGAGCCTCCACGCGGGCCACGGCGCCGACCCCGCCACCGGGGCGCGCGCGCCGCCGCTCTACCAGACCACCTCCTACGAGTTCGAGGACGCCGACCACGCCGCGGACCTCTACGCACTCGACGCCGACGACGACATCTACTCGCGCATCTCGAACCCGACGACGCGCTCGCTCGAAGACCGCCTCGCCTCGCTCGAAGGCGGGGCGGACGCGGTGGCGACCGCCAGCGGGATGGCCGCGTTCGACTCGCTGGTCCTCGTGCTGGCCGACGGGGGCGACAACGTGGTCTGCTCGACCGACACCTACGGCGGGACGACCGCCCACCTCAGCCACACCGCGAGCAAGCGCGGGGTCGAACCCCGGTTCGTCGACACGCTCGACTACGCGGCCTACGAGGAGGCGGTCGATTCGGACACCGCGTTCGTCCACGTCGAGACCGTCGGCAACCCCTCGCTGGTGACGCCCGACTTCGAGCGAGTCGCGGACATCGCCCACGACGCCGGGGCACCCCTCGTCGTGGACAACACGTTCGCCACGCCGTACCTCTGCAATCCCCTCGACCACGGCGCGGACGCCGTCTGGGAGTCCACGACCAAGTGGCTCCACGGGAGCGGTACGACCGTCGGCGGCGTGCTGGTGGACGGCGGGAGCTTCGACTGGCGGGCCCACGCCGACAGCTACCCCGAACTCGCCGGCGACAACGCGGCCTACCACGACACCGACTTCTCGCGGGACTTCCCCGACGCGCCGCTGGCCGCGGCGGCGCGCTGGCGGGCGCTCCGGAGTCTGGGCAACCAGCAGTCGCCGTTCGACGCGTGGCAGACCCTCCAAGGGTTGGAGACCCTGCCGCTCCGGATGGAGCGCCACTGCGAGAACGCCGCCATCGTGGCCGAGTACCTCGCGGACCACGACGACGTGGCGTGGGTCGCGTATCCGGGCTTGGAGAGCCACGAGACCCACGAGAACGCCAGCGAGTATCTGGACGGAGGGTACGGCGGGATGATAGCGTTCGGACTTGAGGACGGCTTTGAGGCCGGGAAGGCGTTCTGCGAGAACGTCGAGTTGGCGAGCTTTCTTGCCAACGTCGGCGACGCGAAGACGCTGGTCATCCACCCCGCCAGCACGACTCACGCCCAACTCTCGCCCGAGGAACAGCGGTCGGCGGGAGTCTCGCCCGACCTGATTCGGCTCTCGGTCGGCATCGAGGACCCCGCCGACCTGCTGGCCGACATCGACCGAGCCATCGAGGAGTCCGTCGAACGCCGAGGAGGAGCGACGGACCCGACATGAACCGGACCCGCGACACCGCCGACCTCGGTCGCTTCGAGTTCGAGTGCGGCCGGTCGGTCCCCCTCGAAGTCGCCTACGAGACCTACGGCGAGTACGACGGCGACAACGCGGTGCTGGTCTGTCACGCGCTGACCGGGAGCGCGCACGTGACCGGGCCGAAGCGGGCGCGCGACGGAGACGACGGCGACGGCGCGGCGACCGACGGACAGGCCGCAGCGTGGTGGAGCGACGTGGTGGGACCGGGGAAGGCAATCGACACCCGGCGCTACTACGTCGTCTGCGCGAACGTGCCGGGGTCGTGCTACGGCACGACCGGCCCGGCCAGTATCGACCCCGAGACCGGCGAGGCGTACGGCACCGACTTCCCGGCCGTGACGGTCGGCGACTGGACCCGGGCGCAGGCCCGACTCCTCGACCACCTCGGGGTCGGCCCGCTCCACGCCGTCGTCGGCGGGAGCGTCGGCGGGATGAACGTCTTGGAGTGGGCCAAGCGGTATCCCGAGCGCGTAGACCGGGTGGTGCCGGTCGCCACGGCGGCCCGCCTCGACCCCCAGATGCTCGCCATCGACGCCATCGCGCGCCGGGCCATCACGACCGACCCGAACTGGAACGACGGGGACTACCACGGCGAGGACCGCGAGCGACCCACCGACGGCCTCGCCGTCGCCCGCCAGTTGGGCCACGTCGGCTACCTCTCGAAGGAGTCGATGGACCGGAAGTTCGGCCGCCGGTCGGCGGGCCGGGCCGCGATGGCCGACGCCTTCGCGCCCGACGACCCCGCGGGCGAGTACTTCCCCTACCGGGAGGTCGAGTCGTACCTCGACTATCAGGCCGAGAAGTTCGTCGAGCGCTTCGACGCCACCAGCTACCTCTACCTGACGCGGGCGATGGACCACTACGACCTCTCGTCGGGTTACGACTCGGACGCCGACGCGCTCGCCGGGTTCTCCGGCGAGGCGCTGGTGATTAGCTTCACCGGCGACTGGCACTTCACCGTCGAGCAGGCCGAGCGTCTCGCCGACGCCTTCGAGACCGTCGGCGTCGACGCGGCCCACCACGTCGTGGAGAGCGACCACGGCCACGACGCCTTCCTCGTGGAACCCGAGGAGGTCGGGCCGCCGCTCCGGGACTTCCTCGACGCGGGCGTCGAGGGCCGGGCGGTCAGTGACGCCGACGAACGGGAGTTCGCCCCGGTCCACGCGAGTCTGTTCGGGAAGTGACCCTCGGGCCACCCGTACTTTCATTGCCGGCCCCGTCGGGTCGGTAGTCGGGAATGGGGAACAGAGTACTGGCGGGGGTTCTCGTCCTCGCACTGGTGAGCGCAGGGGGTGTCGGCGTAGGGACTGTCGGCGGGGCGACGGACCGGAGCGGCGAACACGCACGAACGGCCGAATCCGGGAGCGACGCCGGCAGAGCGGCCGAACCGATTGCCGGAAACCTCGGGAGACAGGGAACGGACTGCAACTACACGACCACCTTCGGGGCCGCGGAGCGTTCGGTCGTCTCGGTGAGCGCCGAGAACGAGAGCTACGGGTGGGGCGGGAGCGGATGGGTCTACAGCGTCGAGAACGGAACGGCGTACGTCGTCACGAACTGGCACGTCACGCACAACGCCACCGACGTGGACGTCCAGTTCGGCGAGCAGGGCTGGCGCAACGCGACGGTGGTCGGGTCGGACCTCTGGACCGACCTCGCGGTCGTCGCCGTCGAGAACCCGCCCTCGACGGCGCGGGCGCTCCCCGTCGTCGAGAGTTCGCCCCGGCGGGGCCAGTCCGTCGCGCTGGTCGGCACGCCGTTCCGGAACGACTGGGAGGCGTCGATAACCCGGGGCATCGTCAGCGGCGAGGACCGACTGGTCACCGTGGAGGCGTTGCCCGGACTCAACGTCACGTGGGCCGACATGATTCAGACGGACGCCGCCGCCAACCCCGGGAACAGCGGCGGTCCGCTCCTGAACTGCGAGGGAGCGGTCCTCGGCGTCCTGAACAGCGGTTGGGGCTTCAC
Source organism: Halorussus limi (assembly GCF_023238205.1). Lineage (NCBI taxonomy): Archaea > Methanobacteriati > Methanobacteriota > Halobacteria > Halobacteriales > Haladaptataceae > Halorussus > Halorussus limi. Next base: position 1,500,798 of record NZ_CP096659.1, on the reverse strand, counting down.
CAACGCGGGCGTCAACTTCGCCATCTCGGCGCGGGTCGTCCGCGAAGTCGTCCCGGCCCTCGTCGCGAACGGAAGCTACCCCCACTCGTCGCTCGGCGCCGACGTGGCGAACGTCGGACCGGACATCGCCGAGGCCAACGACCTCCCCGTCTCGACGGGCGTCATGGTGACCGCGGTCGAACCCGGCGGCCCGTCCGACGGGAAGTTGCGCGAAGCGCCCGCCTTCCACCTGACGGAGTACGTGCCGTACGACGGCGACGTCGTCCTCGCCGTCGACGGGACCCGTATATCGGACAGAGAGGACCTGCTCTCGTATCTCCTGCTGGAGACTCGCCCGAACGAGACGGTGTCTCTCACCGTGCTACGGAACGGCGAGAACCGGACGGTGGAGGTGACGCTCGGCGAGCGACCCGCGATACCGCCCCGTCCGACGGAGAACGCGACCGTGACGAACCAGACGACCACGCCGGATAGGACGACCGCGCCGAACGGAACGACCGCGCCGAGCGAGACCACGACCGTACGGGAGCGCGAGCGAACCGCTACGCCGAGTTAGCCGACTCAGAAGTCCAGAATCTCGTCGCCGCGCTCGCGCTTCTCGTCCGGGGACAGTCCCTCGGCGTCGAACGACCCCTGCGGCATCCACCCCTGAATCTCGTACAGCAGGACGTGGGCGGTCCCGTCGGTTTCGAGAATCCACGCGTTCACCATGTTGCGGCGCTCGCTGACGCCGCTCCGAAGCGGTTCGACCCAGTCGATGGACTCGCTCTCGGCGAGACCGTCGAGTTCGGACCGCTTCATCGCTCGGTCCGGGAGCGACTCCAAGGCGTTCAGTTCGGACATGACCGTCGCTTGACGCGGCGAGCCAAAAAATCCCCGCGTCGCGGCCCCCGACGAGTCTCCGCGTCGCCGCGCGACGGCGTGCGGACGCGGACCGGAGTCGAGTCGGGCGAGCGACCGCCGACAGTTATGGTCGCCCGGTCCCAAGCCCCGGAAAATGTGTGCGTTGGCGATTGAAACGACGAGACCCACCGGCGGGGTACTGCCGGTCGAACCGACGCCCGCCGAGAACGTCGAACCGGCGTTCCCGGGGAAATCCGTCGAGCGCGCGCCGGCGGACGACGGATGAGCGGCGAGCGCCCGAGTCCCGGCGGTCTCGACCCCGACGACGCCGGTCTCGCCGACCCGAAGCCTACCAACTCCGACCCCGCTGGCTTCGGGCCTGCCGATTCCGACTCCGCTGACTCTCGCCCCGCCGACTCCGACCCGACCACTCGGTACGGCGAGGCGTGGGTCTACGAGAGCATCGTCGGCGCGATTCCCGGCCTGTCGCCGTCCCGGCCGGTCGCAGTCGGCGTCCAGTTCGCGGTGTTCGAGGGACTGGTGCTGGCGCTCGCGGCCGTCTACGACCTCTGGAGCGCGGTTCCCGCGGGGACCGCCGCGGTCGGGGTCGCCGCCGCGGGGAGTTACCTGATGCTCGCGCTCGGCGAGGAGATTCGAGGGGTCGGGACGCCGGCGGCGTACCGGCGAGCGCTCTTCTCGTCCAACGTCGAGGTGGTACTGGGCGTGGTGTCGTTCGTCGCGCTCCTGACCTACCTGTTCGCGGCGGGCGCCCGGAGCGGGCAGGTCCCCCTGTTCGCGTCGCTCCTCGGCGAGACGCCGCCGGTGGCGGCGGTCGCGCTGGCGCTGCTGGTGGCGTGGGACCTCTGTTACCGCATCGGTACGGCGTGGTGGGCCAGCGTCACCGGACTCGCGCGGACGGTGCGGTACCGAGACCGGTTCGACGCGCGGGCCCGGGCGCGACTCCGGCGCGCCGACCTGTTGACGGTCGCGTTCGCGCTCCTCCACCTCCCGCTGGCGGCGTTCGTCCGGAGCCAGAGCCTGCTCGTCTGGGCCGTCGTCGGCCACGTCGCGGCGGTGACGCTGGTCTCGGGCGCGTCGGCGTCGCTGCTCCGACGCTCTTAGAATCTCTCGGCGACGCGCTCGCCGGTCTCCAAGCCGCTCGCGAGCGCGGCGTGGACGCGGCCCTCGCCCGCCACCCAGTCGCCGGCGAAGAAGAGGTCGGAGCGCTCGCCGCGGCCGAGGAGTCGGGCGTCGGCCCCGCCGTCCGGGAGCGCGTCGCGCCACCGGACCACGTCGGCCCAGTCGAACTGATACCGGTCCGGGTCGTCGAGCAGTTCGGCGGTCAGGTCGGCGGCCTGCACCGCGATTTCGTCGTCGGCGTCGTCGTACCGGTGGCGCGACCACCCGGGAGACGGCTGGACGACCAACAGGCTCTCGCCGTCGGGGACGTGGCCGGGCTTGCACTCCTCGCGGGAGACCCAGCCGAGTTCGTGGTCCTTGTCGGCGTTCACGAGACCGTAGTAGGGCAGGTCGGTGCGCTCGGGGTAGTGGAGCGCGACCGAGAGCAGCGTCCGGTAGGGCACGTCGGCCGCCGCCTCCACGAGGTCCTCGCGCAGGGGGTCGTCCCAGTCGGCCCGGTCGAGCAGATAGGCGGTCGCCGGCGCGGGCGGCGTGAGGACGAGGGCGTCCGCGCGGGCGTCACCGGCCGCCAGCGCGTCGTCCGCCGACTCGTACTCGACGCGCCACTCGTCGTCCTCGCGGGCGAGGCCCGTGACCTCGGTTCCGGTCCGGACCGTCGCGCCGCCGGCGTCGCGGAGTCGCTCGCCGAGCGACGCCAGTCCCTCGCGGTAGGTCCACTTGCGCGCGTCGTCGCCCCGGCCCTTCGAGATCTCGCCGTCCGCGTCGAAGGTCCAGACCGGCCCCTCGGCCTCCACGAGACCGTCGGCGAGTTCCTCGGAGACGAGGCGGGAGACGCGCTCGTCGTCGTCCTTGCAGTAGTTAGCGCCCACGTCGTAGACGCAATCGTCGCGCCGGCGAGTCGCCGCCCGGCCGCCGACCGACTCGCGGCGCTCGAACACCGTCACCTCGGCGTCTGTCTCGCGGAGCGCGTACGCGGCCCCGAGTCCGGCAGCGCCCGCGCCCACGACGGCGATTCGGGTCATGGTCGAACCGACGGAGTCGCGCGGCAAAAGGGTTGTCCGACCGCGGAAACGCGACCTGTCCGTCGTTCCGCGCTCGCGGTCTCACCCTCGCGTTCGCACGCCCGGGACTTTCGCGGCCCGCGTGACGCCGAAGGGCCGCGACAGGCAGAGCGTAATCGGCGGTAGGCGACGGATAACCGACGGTAAGATTTCACACGGGCGGTAGGTCTTTGTGTTGGGGTCGCATGGTACCGAGCGCATCGCTATGAAACCGTGCCAAAACTGTCAGGCGGTCATCGACGAGTACATCTTGGACAAACAACTCGAACCCCTGCGCGAACTCACGGTCGACGACTTCAACGTCTGCGTCGACTGCGCGACTGTCGTCCCCGACGCCTGCGTGGAGTGCGGCGGTGCGGTCTACGTCCCCCGAAGTCTGACTGCCACCCCCGACTACTGTCCGGCGTGTCGCTCCGACCGCATCGAGCGGACGGGCCACGACCCGGGTTGGCACCTCGATACCGCGTCCCCCTGAACGGCACGAGACCGCCCTCGGGCCGTCGCTTTCTCGCGGTTCTCGTCAGTCCAGCAGTCCCTCCTCGTCGAACACCTCTCGGAGCCGCTCCATCGTTGCTACCACGACGTCGCACGCGGGTCGGACCGCCGGTTTCGGGGCGAACCCGACCGAGAGTCCGGCGACTTCCAGCATCGGGAGGTCGTTCGCGCCGTCGCCGACCGCGACGGTGTCGCTCATGGCGATTTCGCGCTCGCCCGCGAGTCGTTCGAGGGCGTCGTCCTTCGTGCCCTCGATGAGCGGTCCCTCGACCTCGCCGGTGAGTTCGCCGTCTGCAACGGGGAGGCGGTTGGCGACGATGGTATCGACCGAGACGCCCTCGCGCTCCAGCGCGACTTCGACGCCGCGCTCGAACCCGCCGGTCAGGACCGCGGTTGTCACGCCCGCCTCGTTGAGTTCCCGAATCACGGTCGCGGTGTCCGGCCGGAGGTACACCCCGTCGAAGGCCTCCTCGGCCTTGTCGTCGGAGAGACCCTCCAGCAGAGCGGCCCGGTCCCGGAGGCTCTCGGCGTAGCTAATCTCGTCGTTCATCGCTCGCTCGGTAATCGTCGCCATCTCGTCGGCCACTCCCATCTGCTCGCCGAGGAGGACCGTCATCTCGGAGTCCGAGAGCGTGCCGTCGAAGTCGAACGCGACCAGCGTCATGGCCGGTGGTTCGTCTGCCGGGGGCTTGAAACGAACGGAAGGCGCGGTTAGTGCGAGGGCGGCCGCGGAAACGGGACGGCGGGCGCGCTACCGGCCGACGACCGTCTCCACGTCGGGTTCGACATCGAAGTTGCCGCCGCCGCGGGCCACGTCGTAGCCGTAGAACAGCAGCGAGAGCGCGCCCACCGAGGTGACGGCGAACAGCGCGAGTTCTGCCCGACTCGCGGTCCCCTCGAGGGCGCCGGGGGGGTAACTGCCGGGCAGTATCAGGCCGAAGAGTCCGTACGTGAGCGCGACGAAGTGCCGCCACGAGAGCGCGACCGGTCCGAGCGACACCTCCGCGACGCTTCCGGCGACGAGGGCCGAGACGCCGGCGAGCGCCATGGCCGAGACGACGACGCTCGCCGCGAGCGCCCGGACGCCGAAAGCGGCGACGAACGCCGCGACGAGCAGCAGGTCGAACGCGCCCAGATACCGGAACGACGACTGCTTCATACCGGACCTCTCCGTCGCAGACATATTAAAACCCTAACCACTCCGAAGTCCGGCCCTCCCGACGGCCGCCGAAGGGTGAGCCTTTAACCGCCGCTCGACCTACCGACTCCCATGACGCAGTTCCCCGAGTTCGAGGTGGTGCCCGCGGTGGACATGCAGGACGGCGAAGTCGTCCAGTTGGTCGCGGGCGAACGCGGCACCGAGAAGACCTACGGCGACCCGGTGGAGGCCGCCGAACAGTGGGTCGAACGCGGCGCGGAGACCCTCCACCTCGTGGACCTCGACGGCGCGTTCGAGGGCGAACGCGAGAACGCCGCGGCGGTCGAGGCCGTCATCGACGCGGTCGGCGACGACGCGGACGTGCAGTTGGGCGGCGGCATCAGGACCGTCGCGGACGCCACGGACCTGCTCTCGCGGGGCGTGGACCGCGTGATTCTGGGCACCGCGGCGGTCGAGAACCCGGAGATAGTCGAGGAAATCTCGGCGGAGTACCCCGGTTCCGTGACCGTCAGTCTCGACGCCAAGGACGGCGAAGTCGTCGTCTCGGGGTGGACCGAGGCCACGGGACTCGACCCCGCCGAGGCCGCGGCGCGCTACGAGGAGTTGGGCGCGGGCGCGATTCTGTTCACCGACGTGGACGTGGAGGGGCAACTCGCGGGCGTCCAGACCGACCGCGTGCGCGAGGTGGTCGAGGCGGTCGATATCCCGGTCGTGGCGTCGGGCGGCGTCGCCACGCTCGACGACGTGCGCGCGCTCCGCGAGGCCGGGGCCGCGGCCGTCGTCGTCGGGACCGCACTCTACGAGGGCGAGTTCACGCTCGAAGAAGCGAAATCAGTTTAGACCGCGGATTCGATTCGGCCCGACCGCGGGAGCTATCTCGCGAACGCGGTCACCGCGGCGGACAGGCGTCTTCCGGTCGGTCGCGCTCGCGGTTTGGCCAGCAGGTACGCGCTGGCGGCGAGCAGCGGTACGCCGAGGACCGCGCCGTCGCCGAGCGACATGAGTCCGCCCACGAACAGGCCGAGCAGCGTCAGAACGTCTATTTTACGCATTTTCCGATTGGACGTACGGTCAGCCGGCTAATATAACTTTGTCAGACGCTCGTCATCTAATGTCGCGAGGGCAACGACCTTGTGCCTCGGGACGAACTGTCGGGTATGAGCGACCGAACCGCCGCGGTGACGCGCGAGACCGCGGAGACGGACATCGACGTGACCCTCGACCTGGACGGCGACGGCGACGCCACGGTCGAGACCGGCGTGGGGTTCTTCGACCACATGCTCGAAAGCTTCGCCAAGCACGGCCTGTTCGACGTGACGGTGCGGTGCGACGGCGACCTCGAAATCGACGACCACCACACCGTAGAGGACGTGGCTATCACCCTCGGCGACGCCTTCGCGGAGGCGCTGGGCGACAAGCGCGCCATCGAGCGGTTCGCCGACCGGAAGGTCCCGCTGGACGAGGCGGTCGCGGGCGTCGTCGTGGACGTGAGCGGGCGACCCCTCTTCGAGTTCGACGGCGAGTTCTCCCAGTCGAGCGTCGGCGACATGACCAGCCACATGGCCAAGCACTTCGCGCGCTCGCTGGCGATGAACGCGGGCCTGACGCTCCACGTCGAGGTTTCCGGCGAGAACGCGCACCACGAAATCGAGGCGCTGTTCAAGTCGCTGGCGCGGGCGCTGGACGACGCGACCCGAATCGACGAGCGCCGCGGCGACGTGGCGAGTACGAAGGGACAGTTGTAGGTCGGGGTCCGGCCGCCGTCGCGGCCTCGGCAGGGGTTCAGTCGTCGGGCGCGTCCGGTCGGACCGACCCGAACCAGAATCCGACCGCACCGCCGGCGAGGGCGGCGAGCGCCCCGCCCGCGAGCGCGACGTGGACGGGGACCGCTCCGCCGAGGAGTCGAGTCGTCAGGCCGCCGAGTTCGAGGCCGGCGACGCCGAGCGCGGCGGCCGCGATGCCGGCGACGGGTACACTGACTCCGAGTTCGGACAGGTCGGACATGGTCGGAGCTATCGCAGAAGCGGTACATAGTTCCTCGCCACGACGCGGCGTCTCGCGGTCGGCCGCGGTCCGCGATGGTGGGTGATGAGGGACCCGCGACGAACCGAGTCACTCGTCGGCCGCCGTCGCGACGCGATACGTGGCTCCGTCGTACTCGACAAACAGGGATTCGCGGACGCCGAACGGCGGGCGAGTCGAATCGTACGCTTCTATCGTCACCTCCGCGGCGTCGTACTCGCGGAGGAGTCCGAGCGCGTCGCGCAGTTGCTCGCGGCGCAGTACCTGCTCCGCGACGAACCGCGGGGGTTCTGCGTCTGCGGGAGGCGAATCGACTCGGGCGAGCGTGTACCTCGCTCGGCGACTCCACTCGTCGTCGGGGTCTCCGTACGTCGCCGTCGCACTCAGCGAGTCGCCGTCGCGCTCGACGCTCGAAATCGCGTCGCTCGGGGTCACTTCTACCGGGTCTCCGAGCAGGTCGAACGCGACAGCGTGGGTCGCGCGGTCGTCCATCCCGACGGTGAAGGCGTACCGACCCCCGCCAAGATGCCCCACGTCGTGGCCGTCGTCGCAGGGAACCGGTTCGCCGTGGAAGACGCGCAGGGCGTCCGTTCGGGTGTTTCCGGGGTAGAGGCGCCTCGACGGGAGCGGCGTCACGGCCGGTGCGACGTGGAGCCACTCCCCGTCCGAGAGTTTGTAGAGGTGCCACTCCAGCGGATTCCCTTCCACGATTTCGTGCGAGCGGTTGACGAACTCGAAGTCGAGTCGGCCCGGAACGACGGCCTCCTCCGCGCTCGGTTCAAGATACACCTCGGTCGTCGCGTCGGCCTCGTGGTACCACGCCATCGCGTCGGCGTCCGGAAACGGCGGCAGGTCGGTTCCCGCCAGCGCCGAGTCGCCGTCGGGTCCCGGCGCGTCGGTGTCCCAGACCGAAATCGCGAAGCCGTCCGGCGGGTTGCCGAATCGGTACCGACCCGGCGCGATGTCGTCGGCGTCGGAACCGCCGAGCAGGTAGTACTCGCCGACGACCGACTCGTCGGGGTCGAGCCAGAGCGAGTCGGGTTGTTCCGGCGGGACCTCGGTCGCGTGCCAGTGACCGCCATCTCGTCGCTCGTACTCCGGCGGTTCGTCCACGAGCGGGTGGTCCTCGGTCGGCGCGAGATTGAGAGTTCCATCGTCGGAGCGGTCCGACCCGCGTAGACGTGAGAAACTGACGCGGTCGAACGGCGGGACCGAACTCGTCCGGAACTTAGCTCGGAACTCGTTCCGGTTGGTGACCGTCGCCCGGAGGACGGCGGGGGAGTTGCTCGTGGCCGTCGCGACCCACTCCAACGCGACGCCGGCCCCCGTCTCGGTACTGTATCCCGTCGAGACGAGCGAAGCGGTACGAGGCCCCGTCTGGAAGCCCACGACATCCGGTTGGCGGTGCGACATTTTACGGTCGGTACGCACCGGTGGCACATCAAAGTAGTAGGCCGACCGGGAGACCCTTAAGAACCGCTTCCGAAATTGCGTCCATGTTCGACGAGATTATGCAGAAGTTCGAGGGAAGCCCCTCCCAGCAGGCGGTCATCCGACTGCTCCTCGAACGCGGCTTCTCGGTCAACGACGAGGGTCGGGTCGTCTCCGGCAGCATCGAGATTCCGAACACGCAAATCGCTCGGGAAATCGACGTGGACCGGCGCGTCGTGGACTCGACGACCGACGCCATCCTCGCCGACGAACAGCTCCGGCGCATCTTCCAGAACATCTCCTCGATTCCGAGCCTGATGGACCTCGCGCCCGTCCTCGACCTGCACGTCCTGACCGTCGAAGTCTCCGACGCCGACCGGCCCGGCATCGTGGCGAAGGTGACGACCCTGCTCGCGGACAGCGACATCTCCATCCGCCAGACCATCAGCGAGGACCCGGAGTTCACCGACGAACCGCGACTCTACGTCGTGACCGACGCGGAGGTCCCCGGCGACCTGCTGAACGAGTTGAAGAACCTCGACTTCGTGCGGAAAATCGAACTGCAATAGCGGCCCGATGCGGTTTTCCGGGAGAGTGCGCGGACCGGCTTTCGACGCGAGCGACCCCGCTCAGTTATTTCTGTTTCCGTCCCTAGAAGACTGTCGTGACCTTCGACTCGACGCGACGGCGGTTTCTCGCGCTCGCGGCCACGAGCGGGGCGGTCGGCCTCGCCGGTTGCTCGGGAGGCGCGCCGTCGGCCGACCAGAGCACGACCACCGAGACGACCGATTCGGGCGGGACGGCGACCACCGAAACCCCGGCAGGGAGCGACTCCCTCCCCGACGCGGTCGGACTGGAGACGCTGGCGACCGGCTTCGAGGTTCCACTCGCCGTGGCGTTCGCACCCGACGCCGACCGGCGCTACGTCGCCGACCAGCAGGGTCGCATCTTCGTCCACGGTCCCGACGGCCTGCGCGAGGAACCCTTCCTCGACCTGCGCGACGCCGTCACGGTCGGGAGCGAGACCGGCCTGCTCGGCCTCGCGCTCCACCCGAACTTCGCCGAGAACCGCCGCGTCTTCGTCCGGTACAGCGCCCCGCCCCGCGACGGCACGCCCGACGGGTACAGCCACACGTTCGTCCTCTCGGAGTTCGAGGCGACCGCGAACGGCAGGCGGGCGAAGCGCGACTCCGAGCGGACCGTCCTCGAAATCCCGGAACCGCAGGGCAACCACAACGCCGGGTCCGTCCTCTTCGGGCCGGACGGCTACCTCTACGTCGGCGTCGGCGACGGCGGGTCGGGCGGCGACCAGGGCACCGGCCACGTCTCCGACTGGTACGACGCGGTCGCGGGCGGCAACGGGCAGGACGTGACCGAGAACCTGCTCGGGAGCGTCCTCCGCATCGACAACGACAACGAGCAAGGAGGGAAGCCCTACGCCATTCCCGACGACAACCCCTTCGCCGGCGACGACGGCGACGGCGGCGCGGGCCTCCCCGAACACTTCGCGTGGGGCTTCCGGAACCCGTGGCGGATGGCGTTCGACCGGGGAGACCTCTTCGTCGCTGACGTTGGCCAGAGCGCCTACGAGGAGGTGAGTCTGGTCGAGAAGGGCGGCAACTACGGCTGGAACGTCAAGGAGGGCGCCCACTGCTACTCCGCGGACGACTGCCCCGACCGAACGCCGGACGGCGTTCGCGGCGGCGAACCGCTCCGCGACCCGGTCGTCGAGTACCCCCACTCCGGCGAGGGCGTCACCGGCGTCTCGGTCATCGGCGGACAGGTCTACCGCGGGTCGGCGATTCCCGAACTCTCGGGGACCTACCTCTTCGCGGACCTCGCGGCCAGCGGGCGACTGTTCGCCGCGATTCCGTCGCGCGACTCCGACGGCGGCCTCTGGCCGACGCAGGTCGTGGACGTGGCCGACGGCGACGCCGGGAAGGCGAGTCGGGTCTACTCGTTCGGCCGAGACGCCGACGGCGAGGTGTACGTCCTGTCGAGCGGCGACGACGGCGGCGGCCTCCACCGGGTCGTCCCGGCGTGATAGCCGAACTCGTCTCGGCGTAGCGTCGAGGTCGTCTCGGCGTGGCGTCCGACTCCCCCGGCGAGCGCGCCGTCTCGGTTTCGCGCGGCCCGCGAAACTTTACCGTCTCGGTGACAAGATGAGGGCATGGTCGGACTCCCCGAGGAACGCGAGCGTCTCGCGTGGTGGGTTCTCACGCTGGCCGTCGCGGGCATCTTCGCGTTCGTCCTCTGGTCGTTCGTCGGGACCATCGTGCTGGGCGTGTTCCTCTACTACGGCGCGCGCCCGCTCTACCGGCGACTCCGGACGGAGTTCTCCTCGGACCACGCCGCCGACCTCACCCTGCTCATCGTCCTCGTGCCCGTACTGGCGCTGGTCGGCTACACGGTCCTCGTGGGTCTCGACCAGTTGAGCCAGTTGACCGGGGCCTCGCTCGAATCGTACGCCCGGTTCGTGCCGGGTTCGACCGAGCAGGCGACCGCACTGGTCGAGAACGCGCGGGGACTCCTCGGTCCCGGCCCGATGCAGGGCCAGATGCAGGAGGTGCTCTCGACGGCGGTGTCGGCGTTCACCGCGCTGACCGCGGGACTGGCCCACCTCGTCCTCTCGTTCCTGCTGGCGTTCACGCTCCTGCGCGAGGACGCCCGAATCGCGGCGTGGTTCCGCGACCAGTTCGCCCCCGAGGGGTCGGCGGCCTACGCCTACGGCGAGGCGGTGGACGAGGACCTCCACACGGTCTACGTCGGCAACGTCCTGACGGTGTTCGCGGTCATCGTGCTGGGACTGGTCGTCTACAACGGACTGAACTTCCTCTCGCCCGAGACCATCGGCGTCCCGGTGCCGACCCTGCTGGCGCTGCTGACCGGGTTGGCGACGCTCGTTCCGCTGGTCGTCGGGAAGATAGTCTACGTTCCGGTGGGTCTCTACCTCGGCTATCAGGCCGCGACCGGGCCGGGGCCGCTCTGGTTCCCTGCGGTGTTCTTCGTCGCCTGCTTCCTGCTGCTCGACCTCCTGCCGGTCGCGGTCCTCCGGCCGTACATCGCGGGCCGCAACATCCACGGCGGTCTCATGATATTCGCCTACATCGGCGGGACGATGCTGTTCGGCTGGTACGGCCTGTTCCTCGGTCCCCTGCTGGTCGTCGTGGGCGTCCACCTCGCCAGAATCGTCCTGCCGGGTCTCGTCCACGGCGACAGCGTCACGGGGGAGGTGCTGACCGCCCAGTCGCTCGGGGCCGACCCCGAGACGGTCGTCGAGAGTCCCGCGACCGACGGGAGCGACGGCGCGGTGCCCGACAGCGGCGACGAGACGACGACCGACGGAGGGAAGACCGCGGAGACCGAACCCGCCTCCGAACGCGAGGAATGACCGACGACACCTATCTGACGCTGGCGGGCCGCGGCCGAGCGACCTTCGAGATTCGGGGCTCGGAGTTCGTCGGTCACGCCGCGCCCGCCGCGGACCGCGAGGAGGCCGAGGCGTTCGTCGCCGAGGTTCGAGGCGAGTACGACGACGCGACCCACAACGTCCCGGCCTACCGAGTCCGGGAGTCGAGCGGCGACGCCGAGCGAGCGGCCGCCAGCGGGATGCTCCGGGAGTACGGCGACGACGACGGCGAACCCTCCGGGTCGGCGGGCAAGCCCGCCCTGAACGTCCTCCAGCAGGAGGGCGTCGAAAACGCCGTCGCGGTCGTGACCCGGTACTACGGCGGGACGAACCTCGGCGTCGGCGGGTTGGCGCGGGCCTACTCGCGGGGCGTCAAGGACGCCATCGAGGACGCCGGCATCGTCGAGGAGCGCCCCCGCGAGCGGTTCTCGGTCGCCGTCGAGTACGACGACTCGGGGACCGTGCGCGGGATTTTGGAGAGCGCGGGGCGCGAAGCGCCCCGCGAGGAGCGAGCGGCGGAGCCGCGAGGAGGCGTCGAGTTCGACGCCGACTACGCCGAGCGCGTGACGTTCGCGGTCCGAGTGCCAGTCGAGGAGGGCGCGCAACTGCGCGACCGCATCCGAAGCGCGACGAGCGGTCGGGCCGAAATCGACGGCGGCGAGTGAGCAGAGGGGGAGCGGAGGCGATTCCCGCGTCCGACTCACCCGCCGACGGGAACCCCGCCGAACGCCGCGAGCGCGAGCACCCAGTAGGCGACGTAACAGCCTCCGAGCAGGTAGCCGTGCCACCGCTTCAGGCGGCCCTGCTGGAGGAAGTAGGCCGCGAGCGCCGTGACGACGACGACCGCCGGGAGGTGGAAGGTCAGCACCGACCGCGAGATGGTGAGGTCGCTCAGGAGCACGACGACGCCGACGTTGCCCGTGACCGAGAAGAGGACGCTCCCGACGACGTTGCCGACGCCGATTTCGGGAACGCCGCGCCGGACCGGTTCGAGCGTGAGCATCACGTCCTCGAATGTCAGGATGGCTGTCAGGACGGTCGCGCCGAAGAGGGTCCCGTCGATTCCCGTCGCCTTCACGACGACCTCCGACCCGGTCTCCAGCAGCATCGACGCGAGGACGATGCCCGCCAGCGCTAGTACCGCGAGCGACACCCAGAGCCACCCGGCCCCGGTCCGGCCCGCGACCACGCGGTCCTCCGGAATCTCGGCGACCGAGGCGGGCAGGGCGACGCCGCCGCCGTCGGTCCGCTCCGCACCCCGACGAGGGTCGCGCTCGCCTCGCTCGTACTCGCCGCCGTCCGAGCGGACCGACGCCCCGAGTTCGGTGTTCCGGAACACCGGCGTGTCGCGCTGGTACTCCCGGACGAAGACGTAGCCGAACGTCAGGACGAACGCGCCGACCAGCAGGAGACCGTGGACGAAGGTCAGCGTGCCCGCCAGTGCGAACGGCACCAGCAGGACCGGTCCGAGCGCGAACAGCACGACGTAGTCGGTCGGCAAGTCTACCGAGAAAGGCCGCACGATGGCCGCGACCGCGAGCGTGACGCCGACGATGGCGAGACCGGTACCGAGCGCCGTGCCGAGCGCCGCGCCTTCGAGACCGCCGCCAGAGAGGACGAGCGCGAGAACCGTGTCGTCGAACTCGAACCCCGTGAAGAGGACGGCGAGCGCGAACAGCGACACCCGGAGTCCGAACGCCGCGCGGGTTAGGTAGCTGATTAGCTTCTCGACGCAGGCCGTCAGCAGGAGTCCGCCCGCCGCGAGGACGAGTATCGCGCCGGCCAGCCCCTTCCCCGCGGCGAAGTTCTCGATCGCCCCCTCGATGCCGCCCGCGCCGCCGTCGCCCCCGCCGCTCGCTCCGCCGTTCTGCGCGAGCGCAGGCGCGACCGGAACCGCGAGGACTGCGACGAGCAACGCGACTGCTACTACCCCGACGGCGACCCCCCGACGTGACATGTCCATCTCCACGGCGCGGAACCTCATGTAACCTCCACTCCGCGTAGACGAGTGCATTGAAAAATTATACACGCAGTCCGTCGGACCGGACGCCCTTCGCCGGGCGGCGCGGTCACGGGTCGCTCTACCGGCGAACTCCCGACGCCGCGCGAGAGCGCCGGGAACCGCCGACCTCGACGGAGCAACACACAAAACATATCGCTCGGAAAGCCGAACTACCTCGTCATGACCGACGCCCACAGCGCCGACGCGGACGGCGAGGGAGACGCCGAGGCCGAGGCGGACGCCGACTTCGGAGCCGTCGAACTCGACTTCGGCGAGACCGGTCGCATCCCCGCAATCGCACAGGACGCCGACACGGGCGACGTGCTGATGCTCGCTTACGTCACCCCCGAGGCCGTCGAGCGGACCCGCGAGACCGGTCTCGCCCACTACTACTCGCGGAGTCGCGAGGAGTTGTGGCAGAAGGGTTCGACCAGCGGGCACGTCCAGCACGTCCGAGAGGTCCGGGCCGACTGCGACGGCGACGCCCTCCTCTACCTCGTCGAACAGGAGGGCGGCGCGTGCCACACCGGCTACGAGTCGTGCTTCTACCGGACGCTCGACGGCGAGGTCGTCGGCGAGAAAGCCTTCGACCCGGACGACGTGTATGAGTAGCACCACCGAACCCGCGGCCGCCGGCGACCCGTCCGCGGCGCTGGCCGACGCCGACGCGGCCTACCGCGACGTCGAAGAGCGCATCGCGGACTACGGCGAGGAGACCGTCGAGACGGTCGCCGAGGCCTACGACCGCGCGACAGACCTCCTCGACCGCTACGAGGGCCAAGCGACCGGCACCGGCCGCGAGAACTTCAAGAACTTCATCCAGTTTCAGGAGCAGTTCGCCTCGCTGGTCGAGGAGTTGCCCGACGACTTGCCCGAACGCGACGCGTTCGAGGCCGCCAACGACCGGTTCGACAAGCGCCGACTCAGCGAGTCGGACTTCGCGGCCGCCCGCGACCGACTCGACGCCGCGGGCGACATCGCCGGCCTGCTCGACGAGCGCCGGGAGGCGCTGGCCGAGTACCGCGAGGCCCGCCGGGAAGTCGGCCGGGCGCTCGCGGACGTGCGAGAGGAAATCGCCGAGCGCGAGCGACTGGTGGAACTGGGCGACGCGGACCTCGACGCGCCGGTCGAGGAGATTCGCGACCCCGTCGAGAGCTACAACGAGGCGGTCGGCGAGGCGTTCGCCGAGTTCAAATCGGCCGCCAGCGCCCGCGAGGTGCTGTCGTTCGTGGCCGCGACCGAGGACTACTCGCTGGTCGGGTTCCGCGACCCGCCCGAGACCCTCCGGGAGTACGTCGAGACGAAGGAGGTCGGCACCGAACCCATCGCGGACCTGCTGGAGTACGCCCGCTACTCGAACTCGAAACTCGACCACTACGTCGAGGAACCGACCGCGCTCAAGCGCGCGGTGGCGACCAACGAGACCTACCTCGAACGACTCGACGCCGACCCCCTGCGACTAGACTGGCCGCCGCGGTCGGCGGCCGACCTCCGGTGGCGAATCGAGGACCTGATTTCGGTCGTCGCCCGATTCGCCGACGACGAGGTGGTCGCCGACCTCCGGACGGTCCAGTCGCTCGTGCGCGACGGAGACCGGTTCGAGCGCCTGCGGACCGCCGCGGAGGCGAAGACGGAACTCTCCGACGACGAGCGCGAGAAGGTGGCGAGCGGCGCGGTGGAGGACGAATTGGCGGAGTTGCGCGCGGAGAAAGAGCGGTTGGAAGACGCGCGAGAGGAGTATCCCGAGCGGTAGAGTTCTGAGCGATAGCGTTCCGGATTAGGAGTCCGAGCAGTAGTGTTCCGAGAAGTAGCGTTCGTCTTCGGCGAGGTGCCTTTTCCGGCGAGACGTCGGGGTCGGCGGAGTCTCAGACCTCGGCCTTCGCGGCCCGGAGTTGTCCCTCCATCTCCTCGGCCAACTCCTCGGCGCGGGCCGTGTCGTGGGCCTCGGCGTAGATGCGGACCATCGGTTCGGTACCGCTGGGTCGGGCCAGCACCCACGCGTCGCCGTAGTCGATGCGGTAGCCGTCGAGCGTCGTCGTGTCGGCGTCCGACTCCTCCGCTTGGCGCTCGGCGGCGCCGAGCAGGGCGTCGCGCTCGGCGTCGGTGTCGTACTCGATGTTGATGCGGACGTTGTGATAGCCGTCGTAGGGCGCGACGACTTCGCTCGCCGGGCGCTCGGCGAGGAGTTCGAGGAACTTGGCGGCGGTGTAGGCCCCGTCGCGAGCGAGTCGGAAGTCGGGGAAGAAGATACCGCCGTTGCCCTCGCCCGCGACCGGGACCGACTTGCCCCGGTTCCGGAGTTCCCGGATGCGGGTGATGAGGTTGGTCGAACCGATTGGCGTGAGTTCGAGGTAAGCGTCCTGTTCGTCGGCCACGTCCACGAGGCGCTGGGAGACGTTGACCGCCGAGACGACCGAGTCGCCCGGGTCGAGTTCGGCGGCCGCCAGCGCCGCCAGCGTGGCGTCGCCCTCGACGTACTCGCCGTTCTCGTCGTAGAAGATGGCGCGGTCGGCGTCGCCGTCGTGGGCGATTCCCACGTCGGCGTCGGTCGCCTCCACGAGTCGCCCGAGGTCGCCCAAGTTCTCGGGGACGGGTTCGGGGTTCCGACCGGGGAAGTGGCCGTCGGCCTGACTGTTGGCGGTGACGACCCGACAGCCGAGTTTCCGGAAGAACTCAGGGCTGGTGAGCGACCCGGCGCCGTGTCCGGGGTCCAGCGCGACGGTGAGGTCGGCGTCCGCGATGGCCTCGCGGTCCACGGCGTCGAGCAGTTCCTCGACGTACTCGCGGCGCGCGCCCTCGACGCGGCGGCTATCGCCGGTCTCGCTCCAGCGGGCCGAGTCGAACTTCTCGGCGAGGAACTTCTGTTCGATGCGCTCTAACTCCTCGACGGCGAGTTCCACGCCGTCGACGCCGACGAGTTTGACGCCGTTGTACTCCGGCGGGTTGTGCGACGCGGTTATCATCACGGTCGGAGTCTCCTCGCGCTCGGCGTAAGCCTGCGCGCCCGGCGTCGGGATGATTCCGAGTCTGTCCACGTCCGCGCCGACGCTGGCGAGACCGCTGGCGGCCGCGTCGGCCAGCATCCCGCCGGTCGCGCGGGTGTCGCGTGCGACCGCCACTCGCTCGGTCCGCCACACCGTCCCCGCGGCCTTGGCGACCTTGAGTACGAACTCGGGGGACAACTCCTCGTTGGCGACCCCGCGAGTACCACTGGACCCGAACACTTTCATGTGGGACGCTCAGGACCCGCGGGCAAAAGTTATTCCGGAGCGAACGCACCGAGGGAGTCGTTCACTCCCTTAGACGGTTGACGAGTCGGCGGCGCGTAGGCGGGCAGTCGTTGGAACGGCGAAGCGGGAGATTCTCGACGCGGCGCGTCGATGGAACTCATAGCTCGGCGCGTGCGGCGCGGCCTCCGTGCCGCGCCCGTTCGTGCGAGGGACGAGCATCGGAGCGTAGCGAGAAGCGCAGGAGGTTGGGGAGGAGCGAGGTGTCGTGCGGTTGCGGTGTCTCCTCGGAGTCGGCAGTAGCTAGCTTCTCGTCGACACCGTTCAGTTCGTTCCAGAGCCAGTGGTACGAACAGCGCGTAGAACCCGAACGTTTTCACGCCTCTCGGTCCCTTCGTCCACTATGGGCATCAGCATCGACGAGAAGCGGGTGTACGACGCCAGCGAGGGGCCGACCCCGGTGTACGTCGCCGGCGAGTTCGGGGTGGCCCGCGTGGACACCTCCGACGACCTCGTGGGCGAGTTCGGACTCGCCCACCGGTGTACGGCCCGCGACGCGGCGGGGCGGGACGGCCGACTCGCGGTGGCGACCGACGAGGACGTGCTGGTCGGCGTCTTCGGCGACGAGAGCGCGAGCGACGACGCGGACACCGACGACCACACGGAGGCCGACTTCCGCGCGCTCGGCGTCGGTCCCGCCGTCGCGGTCGGGTTCGCCGACGACGGACTCGTGGCGGCCCGCGAGGACGGGACGGTCGTCCGCGAGGCGGGCGGCGACTGGACCGACCTCGGCGAACTGGCCGACGTGCGGGCCATCGACGGCGACCTCGTGGCGGCCGCGTCGGGCGTCTACCGAGTCGAGGGCGAGGACCTCCGGCACGCCGGTCTCGACGGCGTCCGCGACGTGGCCGCCGCCGGAGCGCCGCTGGCGGCGACCGACGAGGGACTGTTCAGACTGGGTAACGGCTGGATGGCGGCGCTGGATGGGGTGTTCCGGGCAGTCAGCGCCGCTGACGGCGATATTGAGGACTCCGACCGGGCGCACGCCGTAGGCGCGGACGGCCTGTTCGCCCGCGAAGACGGCGAGTGGCGCGAAGTCGAGTTGCCCGTCGCCGGCGAGGTGGTGGCGCTCGACCACGGCGAGGGCACGTACGCGGTCACGGCCGAGGGCACGTTCCTGCTCTCGGTCGGCGACGGCTGGCACCACCAGATTCTGGGCCTGCGGGGCGTCGAGGCCGTCGCCGCGCCGTAGCGGGCGAAGAAATATCTATATGTTTCAGAGTATCCTGTAGATTGTTTTGGGACATAGATATATGTCTTCGCTCGCGCTGCAACTCCGAACACGTCGGCGACGGCGAGCGCGGAGCCCCGATTGAAAACCGATTTACCCGCCGACGTACACCCCTCGCACATGATTATCAGCGGGTCAGCTTCGCAGGCCCTCGCGGCCGAACTCGCGGCCGCACTGGACGAACCCCTCGCGAGCGTCGAGTACGAGCGATTCCCCGACGGCGAACTGCTGGCGGCCGCGCCCGGATTCGCCGAGGCCGACGCCGACCGTGCGGTGGTCGTCGCCTCGACCGTCTCCTCGGACGCTCACGTCGAACTTCTCCAGTTGCAGGACGCCGCCCGCGAGTGGGGCGCCTCGGAGGTCGTGACCGTCCTGCCGTACATGGGCTACGCCCGGCAGGACGCGGCGTTCGAGGCGGGCCACCCGGTCTCGGCCCGGGCGGTCGCCCGCGCCGTCTCGTCGGGGACCGACCGCGTGCTGACGGTCAATCCCCACGAGGAGGCGGTCTGTGACTTCTTCGAGGTGCCCGCCGAACCGGTCGACGCCGCCGGACGACTCGCCGACCCGCTTCCCGACGACTTGGCCGACCCCGTCTTCCTCTCGCCCGACGAGGGCGCGCTTGACATCGCCGCGACGGTCCGCGACGCCTACGGCGCGGGCGAGACCGACTACTTCGAGAAGGTCCGCCACTCCGGGACCGAGGTCGAACTGACCCCGAGCGACACCGACGTGTCGGGCCGCGACGTGGTCGTGACCGACGACATCATCGCCACCGGGTCCACGATGTCCGGCGCGGTCGAGATTCTCGACGAGAAGGGCGCGTCGCGCGTGTTCGTCACCTGCGTCCACCCGATGCTGGCCGCCGACGCCTACACGAAACTCTCGAAGGCCGGCGTCGCGGGACTCTACGGCACGGACACCATCGAGCGACCGGTCAGCGAGGTGTCGGTCGCGCCCGCAATCGCGGAGAAGTTGTAGGCACAGAGCGATTCGATTGCAGTTCTGCTGATACTCGGCAATCGTCGAGAGAACTGTCGAGAAGTGCGGGGTCAACAACTCCTTGTTCGTGTACCGAATAACGGGACTATGGGCATCTCGGACAACCTGGAGGAAGTGGAACCGACGATACTCATCGGAATCGGATTCGTCCTCTTTCTGATTCCCGAGCCTGCGACCTCTACGCTCGGTATCGGCCTGATGTTGCTCGGTATCGTCTGGTGGGTTCAGTGGGCATAATCGAGGAAACAGCCGTTGTCGAATACGCACCTGAAACTCGTCGATTGCTGAACGACCGCTCTGAATCGCGCAACGCGTGGTGCTAATCTCTCACTCTTACTGGCTTGAGTTCGGGCCCGAAGAGAACGACGACGGCGAGTACGAGTCCAAACAGAATCGAGAGCCGCCGGAGCCGAAACAGCCGGACTCCGTCGGCTTCTTCCCTACGCCTCGGCTTCCGCCAACGCTGCCACCGCAATCTCCATCTCGACGCCTTCCACGTCCCACGTCTTCCGATAGCCGTCCTCCACGTCGCCTACCTCGTCGGCGCGGACCTCCTCTTTCACGAGGTCCATGCGCTCGGCCACGAGGTCGGCCACTCGGTCGTCGGCCACGTCGAGTTCGAGGCGGACGCGTTCCTCGATGTCGAGGTCCATCTCCTTGCGCATCTCCTGCACCCGGCGGATGACCTCGCGGGCGTACCCCTCGCTCTCGATGTCCTCGGTGAGTTCGGTGTCCACGTAGACGACGCCGCGCTGGTCGCCGTCGGTGTCGAAGCCGACGCCGGTGACGCCCTCGGGCGTCTCGGTGACGAACTCGACCATCTCGTCGGTGAGTTCGACGTCCTCGCCGAGGTCGTCAGCGACCGCGGCTTCGAGCGCCGAGAGGGTCGGTTCGGCCACGCGGGCGTCGTTGAGCGCCTGCATGACCCGGCCAGCGTCGTCGCCGAACTCCGGCCCGAGGACGCTCATGTCGGCCTCGGCGCTGTAGTGGAGTTCGCCCCAGTCCGCGTCGGGAGCGACGATTTGGATTTCGCGGGCGTTGAGTCGGTCGGCCAGCAGGTCGCGGTGGCGCTCGACGGCCTCCACCGTGCGCTCGCCGTCGGCAGTGACCACGATGCGCGTGACGGGCCAGCGAAGCTTTCGCTCGGCCTGCTGGCGGGCGTTCGACCCCGCCTCCTCGATGGCGCGCAGGAGCGTCACGTCGGTCTCCAGTTGGGCGTCCTGCCAGTACTCGTCGACCTCGGGCCAGTCGAGCATGTGGACCGTGTCGTACCCCTCCTCGCCGGTGAGCGTGCCGTAGATGGTCTCGGTGACGAACGGCGCGTAGGGCGCGAGCAGGGCGACGACGGTGGTCAGCACCTCGTAGAACGTGGCGTACGCCGCCAGTTTCGAGTCGCTGTCCTCTTCCTCCCACATGCGCTCGCGGACGACCTGAATGTAGAACCGCGAGACGTCCTCGACGACGAAGTTCAGGAGTTCGTCCAGCGCCTTGTCCTGGCGGTACTCCTCCCAGTGGTCGGTCATCTCGGCGACGACCGACTGGAGGCGCGCGAGCACCCACTCGTCGACCAGTTCGAGGTGGTCGTCCACGTCGTCCAAGGTGGTCTCGTCCGGGTCGAAGTCGTCCAGTCGCATGTACGGCAGCGGGAACCGGAACACGTTCCAGAGGATGTTGAGGTCCCGCTGCATCTCCGCGGTCTCGTCGTACGAGAAGCGCATGTCCTCGCCCTGCGGGTTCGACGAGAGCAGGAACATCCGCATCGGGTCCGTGCCGTACTCCTCGATGACCTCGTGGGGGTCCACGAGGATGCCCTTGGACTTGGACATGCCGCGGCCGTCGGGCATGTTGGCGTAGCCGTGCATCAGCACCTCGTCGTAGGGAATCTCGCCGACGGCGGCGGTTCCCATGCCGAGTTGCGACCAGAACCACCCGCGGGTCTGGTCGTGGGCCTCCATGATGAGGTCGGCGGGCCACAGTTCCTCGAACCGGTCCTCGTTCTCGGGGTAGTCGAGCGTCCCCCACGAGGCGACCGAGGAGTCGAGCCACACGTCGAACACGTCCGGGACGCGGGTGTAGGTGGTGCCGTCCTCGGTGATGGTGAGGTCGTCCACCGTCCCCTTGTGGAGGTCCACGTCTTCGGGGTCGATATCTTGGTCTACCTTCTCGGCCAACTCCTCGCGGGTGCCGACGACGACGACGTCCTCCATATCGCCGGACCAGTCCTCGGGGGTCCAGATGGGAATCGGGATGCCCCAGTAGCGCTGCCGGGAGACGTTCCAGTCGGGCGCGTCCTCCACGAAGTCCCGGAAGCGGTTGTCCCGGGCCCACTCGGGGTGCCACTCGCTGTCCTCGATGTTGTCCAGCAACTGGTCCTTCACGTCGGTGATTGTGATGAACCACTGGTCGGTGACTATCTGGAGGATACCGGTGCCACAGCGCCAGCAGTGTCCGTAGCTGTGGGTGGTCGTCCCCGACGAGAGCATCAGGCCCGCGTCTTCGAGGTCGGCGATTATCTCCTCGTCGGCGTCCTTGACGTACTGCCCGGCGTACTTGCCCGCCGAGTCGTCGTACACGCCGTCGCCGTCGACCGGACAGAAGATGTCGAGACCGAGTTCGGTGCCGCGCTCGAAGTCCTCCTCACCGTGGCCGGGCGCGGAGTGGACCAGTCCGGTGCGGTCGACTTCCACGTAGTCGGCGGTGTAGACCTGTAGCGCGTCCTCGCCGTCGGCGTGGTCGGGGACCTCCTCGGCGAGCGGGTGGTCGTACTTCCAACCGACCATCTCCTCGCCCGTGACCTCGCCTTCGATTTCGTAGTTCGAGTAGCGACCTTTCTTCAGGACCTCCTCGACGCAACCGTCCGCGAGGTAGAGGACTTCCTCCTCGCCGTCTTTCTCGGCGCGGACCCGCTGGTAGGTCACGTCGCCGTCCACCGCGACGAAGGTGTTGGCGGGGATGGTCCACGGCGTCGTGGTCCAGATGACCAGATACTCGTCGCTCGCGGCTTCTTCTCGCGGGCTTCGTCCGCTCGCACGGTCCGAGGACTCGCGAAGGGGGAACTTGACGTAGATGGAGGGGTCCTCCACGTCCTCGTACTCGACCTCGTTGTTGGCGATGGCGGTCTCGCACCGCGGGCACTGAGAGATAGAGCGCTGGCCCTGTTCGACGAGACCCTTCTGGTGGGCCTGCTCGAAGCCCCACCACGCCGCCTCCATGTACTCGGGGTTGACCGTCTTGTAGGGGTCGTCCCAGTCCATCCAGACGCCGAACGACTTGAAGTCCTCCTGCAGACCGTGGAGTTGGTCCTCGGCGAACTCCTTGCACTCCTGGATGAAGTTCTCCTCGCCGAACTCCTCGATGTCCTTCTTGTTCTCGAAGCCCAGTTGCTCCTCGACTTTCGTCTCGATGGGCAGGCCGTGCATGTCGTAGCCCGGCCGGTCGGTCACGTCGTAGCCCTGCATCCGGAGGTAGCGGATGTAGGCGTCCTTCAGCGTCTTGTTCCACGTGGTGCCCATGTGGGCGGCCCCGGAGGTGTACGGCGGCCCGTCGACGAAGAAGAACGTCTCGGCGTCCGCGCGATGCTCCGTCGCCTTCTCGTAGGCGTCTACCTCGTCCCAGTAGTCGAACACCCGGTCTTCGACCGCGTCGGGGTCGTACTGGTCGTCTACCTCGCCGAACCTGCTCATACCGTTGTGTTCTCCTGCGAAGTTAAATCGGGTTCGGTTACGCAGTTGCGTCTGTACCGTCCGTGGCGAGGGGAGCCGATTCGCGAACCGCGACCTCATTGTTTTTTAATGTCACCTTCGTAGTCGGCGGCATGACTGGGACGCTACGACAGCGCCTCCGCGAGAAGGCGACCGAAGTGGCGAGCACGGTCGTGACCGGGGTCTGGCTGGCCGCGATGTTCACCGGTCAGGACTGGTGGCTCGCCGCGCTCCTGTTCGGCTACATCGTCGTCGTTCCAGTGGTCGAACTCCTGTTCGGCGACGAGGACGAAGCGGAAGAGCAGTGGGACGACGCGGGCGAGGATTACGCGGCGGGCGACGACGAACCCGTCCGGACCGACGACGCGGACCGCGACGCACTCGAAACGCTCCGGAACCGGTACGCCCGCGGAGAGCTCACCGACGAGCAGTTCGAGCGGAAACTGGAGCGACTCCTCGACACCGAGACGCTGGAGGACGTGGAGGACCGCGCTCGCGCCCGCGACGAGCAGGCGGAGTTCGAACGCTCGTCGTGACCCACGTCGTCCCTGCCGGTCGTCAAGTCCATCTCGTCCTCGTAATCAGAACACCTCGTCCTCGTCGTCAGAAGGCCTCGGGGTCGGTCCGGCGGGAGACTACGCTTCGGTCTCGGTTCGGAGAACGTCGTCGAGTTCCCACAGCGTGGAGACTTCGAACGTCGGAGAGACCCCCGTCTCACTCGCGAACCGGCCGGTCCGCTGCAGGAGCGCGGAGTCGATACCGGCGTTGTCGGCCGCCTCGACGTCGACCGAGCGGTCGCCGACGTACAGCGCCGTCTCCGCGCCGAGGTCCTCCATCGCGGCTTCGATGTTGTGTGGGTCGGGCTTCCGACGTTCGAGTCCCGACGGCGTGAACAGACAGCCGTGAACGGTCTCGAAGCGGTCGCGCAAGTCGAACCGCCGCAGGAGAAACGAGAGCACGCGCGGGTGGTTGTCGCTGACGACGCCCAGCGGCCGTTCTAGCTCTCGGATTGCTGCCACGTCGTCGTACAGCGAGCGAAGCCCCGACCGAATCTCGGAGAACTGCGCCCGGATCGCCTCTCTGGCCGCCTCCGCGCAGAAGGTGTCGCGTTCGATTCCGGCCGCCCGACAGCGCTCGGTGATAGACGAGAGGTTGCCCCGGAAGAAGTCGGCGACGACGTTCTCCGGCGGGGCCGAGAGTTCGAACCGCTCGTGCGTGCGCCGCATCGCCTCGACCATGGTCTCCCGGTCGGGCATCTCGGCGAGGACGCCGTCGCAGTCGAACAGTACTGCATCGTAGGTCATCGTTACTCGAACGCTGGCGCGTGTGACACAAAACTCTATCTGCCGGAACGTGTTCAGGGGGTGAACGCTACCCACGGGTCGAACGAATCAGGACCGAAATGCGGAAGTTTCACTCCGCTGTCGTCTCGGGCATGGATAGCTCTGCGAAGGCCGCGCTGGAGCGACTCGAGTTCCTGACCACGTCCCCGAATCGGTCCCGACTGTTGGAGTCGCTCTCGGAGAGCGCGGCCTCGCCGGACGCGCTCGGCGAGGAGTTGGAACTACCGCGGTCGACGCTCCGTCGAAACCTCACCGCCCTCGAAAAACAGGGATACGTCTCCTGTGCCGCCACGGAGAACCGATACGAAATCACCGTCGCAGGAGAACTCGCGTACGAGGCGGTCGAAAACGCGCTCTCGACGATAGAGCTCGCGGCGTCGGTCGGTCCCTTTTTCGAGCGGTTCCCGACCGAACTCCCCGTCGACACGGACGCTTTGACCGCGTGCGACATAACGGTCTCGACGACCGAAACGCCGTTCGAGCCGTTGTACCACGTCCGACGGAACGTTATCAACGCAACCAGCGTTACGGGGTTCGTCCCGACGATCAATCCGCTTTATCTCGAGACGCTCCGCGAGTGCGTCTCTGAGGATTTAACGCTCGAAATCGTCGCACCGCCGACCGGGTACGAATCTGCACGTTCCGAGTTCGACGAAACGCTCGCAACGCTCGAAGCGGCCGACAGTATCGGACTCTACGAATCGAGTGCGGTACCCGAGTACGCGCTCGGAATCGTCGACGGAACGGTACTCCTCGGAGCGTTCGACGAGCGAATGCGGACGCACTCTGTTCTGGAAGCGCCGTCGCAGTCGGAACTCCTGGCTTGGGCGGAAGAACAGTACGACGAAGTCAGGGCCACCGCGACACCGCGCTAACTCGACTGCCCCGATACTTGCTCTCTTAGTCCTCTCGCGCCGCCTCGGACCGCCCAGAAGGGCGGAAGCCTCAAACTTCATACGCCATGCGGTCGAACACGCGACCAGAGCCATGAGCCGAGACGACTGCATCTTCTGTCAAATCGTCGACGGTGACATTCCGAGTCGCAAAGTCTTCGAGGACGACATCGCGATGGCGTTCCTCGACGCGAATCCCCTCGCCCCGGGCCACACGCTCGTCATCCCGAAGGCCCATCACGAGACCTTGGAGGACACTCCCGAGGACGTCGCGGCCCACGTCTTCGGCGCGCTCCACCGCCTGAACACCGCAGTCGAACACGCCGTGGACGCGGACGGGACCAACGTCGCGTTCAACAACGGCGAGGCCGCCGGCCAGGAGGTTCCGCACCTCCACGGCCACATCATTCCGCGGTTCGACGGCGACGGCGGCAACCCCATCCACGCCGTCGCGGGCGAGCGACCGAATCTCACCGACGAGGAACTGGACGAAATCGCCGACGAGATTCACAGTCAGCGCGACTGAGCGGCGGAACCGTCTCCGCGTGAACCAAGCGTACTCTTTTATACCAGACAGGAACAAGCCGATAGTAATGACGCGTTCGACTGCCGCGCTCGTCGGTGCGACCGGCGGCGCTGGCACGACTCGACTCGCCGTCGAACTCGGCGCGACGCTCGCACGCGACGGCCGCGAAGTCGCCGTCCTCGACGCCGACTTCGCCACCGAAGGACTGGCCCGCCACCTCTCGGGCCGCATCGACCCCGACGTGACGACCCTGCTCACCGAGGACGGAACGCTCGCCGACGGACTGCGGGAGCATCCCGCGACCGCCGACCTCGCGGGCAGACTCGAACTCTGTCCGGCGCGCGGACCGTTCGAGCGGCTGGCCCGCGCGAAGACCGCCGACGCCGCCCGGCGATTCGAGCAACTGGTCGCCGAGGCCGCGAACCGGTTCGACCACGTGCTAGTGGACGCGCCGCCGGTCGCCGCGAATCAGGCGGTCGCGGCGGTGACGAGTGCAGAGCGGGTCGCGGTGGTCGCGCCCGCGAGTGAGCGCGGCGTGGACGCGGTCCAGCGCACTCGCGGGCGCGTGACGGACGTGGGCGCGAACGTGGACGCCGTGGTCGCTACTCGCGCCAGCCCCGACCATCCGCTCCGTAGTGCCGACGCCGCAGTGCCCGCGAGCGACGCGACGACCGTCGCGGACGTGCCCGCGAGTGCGCCCGACCCCGAATCCGACTTCGCGCCCGCCGTTGCCCACGCCGCAGCGGTCGTCTTCGACGCCGAGTTGGGACTCGAATTCGAGGAGGCCGGACTGTTCGACTTTGAGGTCGGCGAGTTCGTCCCCGACGCGCTCTCCTGAGCGCTCGAACCGAGTGGCGCGTTACACCACTTCCATTGTCAAACGTTGTCGTACATGCCGAGGTTTTTATTTTGTTCTGTAAATAATAAAAATATAATGACTTAATGCAGATTTGTTCATTCATCCGTATGCAGCATGAATAGAAGTGACGAATCCGACCGGAGCACCGGCCGAACGATGAACCGACGGACCGCCCTCAAGACGCTCGGCGCGGCGGGAGCGGCCTTCGGTGGAACCAGCGTCCTCGGTACAGTGTCGGCGGCAAGCCCGAACGAGCAGTACTTCGCCATCCAGAACGCCGCCAACGAGATTCGAGAGAACAAGGGCCAAGAGGCGATGCTCCAGTTCCTCGACAAACGGGGAATCGACTACGTTCGCGTCGAGAAGCCGATGGTCGTTGAGGAGAAGGGCGACCAAGTCTCCACGAACGACTTCTCTAACGTAGATGGTGGAACCCACTGTGACATCTGCCTCGACTTCGTGTTGTACACGAACTCCAACAGCACCATCTACACCATCGACATGTCGTGGGACTACAAGCTGGAGAGCGGCGACTACGGGCAACAACCCAACGACGGGGCCGCCCTCTACTACAGTCAGGGCAAGTGGGACTACTACTCGCGCTCCCTGAGCGAGAGCACCTACTCTAGTCAGTACGTTACGGTCGGCGATGGGAACAATCAGGACGGCGCGGCCTTCTCCGTAGACGACGTCTCCTCGGGCGACGGAGATTCGCTTTACGCCGGACTGAACATCCAGCCCATCGGGGACTACAGCTACTCCGAGCGGAAGGTTTTCGGCGAGTACATGCACACGTGGACGACCGTCGACGTGAACGCGTCCTACGGCGTCTCGTTCCCGGCCGGAGTCTCGGTGAGCTACTCGGTCGATACCAACGTGAACGAGGAAGTGACCGGCACCGAAGGGGACGGCGACACCCTGATGGAACTCGACCAGTCGCAGGCGACCCTCGACTAAGCCGAGGCAACGTCGTACCGATTTTTTGTGCTATCGAACCAGTACACAAAAGGAACACTAACACGACGATACGTACGCGAGAGCATGAAACGCCGCCACCTACTCGAAACCGCAGTCGTCGCCAGTATCACGAGCGCAGGCTGCACGAGCAGTCTGACCGGCGCCTCGAAAACCCCCGCTCACACCGTTTCGGTGTATCACGAAGACGAGGAAGTGACGCGCGACGTGACCGTCGCCGTTCGAAACGACGCCGGCGAGACCCTCTTCGAGCGGTCCTACACGATGTCCGAGTCGAACGAAGCGGACGAGGACGCCACGTTTCCCGAATCGAGCGACCCGGCGACCGTACTCGTCACCGTGGACGGAACGAAGTTCGAGAAGCAGTGGCCCAACCCGGACTGCTCCGGCAACAACTGGGCGGGCGTCGAGGTCTGGATAAGCGGCACGTCGGAGTCGGCCCTCGACGTCAGGATAGAGGGAAACTGCCAGCACAAGTACGTCGAGTCGTAACTGTCGGACGCCGAATCACGCCCTCCCTTCTTTCGGAACCGGTCACAGCAGGTCGCCGACGGCGCTTCGCGCTTCTTCGAGCGCGTCCTCTGTGCCACCGTACGCCGAGCGGTAGCCGTCCACGACTTCTCGCGCACCGTCGAGCGGTTCGTGGGTCTCGACGAACGTCGCGAGCGCGAACTCGGTCTCGTTCGCGCCCGCGAGTTCGCGGGCCTCGGTCCGCGAGAGGTCGGCCGAGAGCCAGCCTTGCAGAATCTCGTGAGCGCGCGGCGTCAGCGGTGAGACGCCCTCGCACCCGAGCAGGTGGAGCGTCTTCGCCGCCGTAATCGGAGCGACGCCCGCCGCGTGCGCGCCGTCGCCGACCGACTCGCCAGCGGTGTGAGATTCGACGATTTCGGCCGCGGAGGTAGCGTCGCAGGGCAGGTCGTCGGCGAACTCCCCGAGGCGCTCCCGGAGGGAGTCCTCCGTGGCGTCCACCGACGCGACGCCGCGGTCGCGCTGCTCGGTGGTGACTTCCAGTCCGTCGGCGATGTCCGAGAGCGTCACGTCCGGAGGTTGTCCCGTCACCGACTTAAATATCGGTGACAGGTATCGAATCTGATAGCGTTCGGTGCGCCAGAGCCTACCGATTACCGGTACGCTCTCGGCGTCCGGATCGCCCGTTTCCCGGGCAAGCGGCCTTTCTTTAAATAGGGTTTCGGGCGAAGTTTCGACTGTGATGAGCAAAGCACACGCACCGAGCAGAACGTGCCCGGAATGCGACGGCCGACTGACCCCCGACGGCGGCGAGACCATTTGCGACGACTGCGGTCTCGTGGTCTCGGAGGACCGCATCGACCGCGGTCCCGAGTGGCGAACGTTCGCGGACGACGACACTCAGAAAGAGCGGACCGGCGCGCCCCTGACCCGGTCGCGCCACGACCGAGGCCTCACGACCGAAATCGGCCACGACAGCGACCTGCGGTTGACCGGGCGCAAGCGTCGGCGCGTGGCCCGGATGCGCAAGCACCACGAACGGGCCCGCATCGGGTCGAAGTCCGAGCGGAATCAGGTGTACGCATTCACCGAGATTCGACGGCTGGTGAGTTCGCTCGACCTCTCGAAGAACGTCCGTGACCGCGCCTGCGTGCTGTTCGAGTCGGCCCAGTCCGAGGACCTGATTCGCGGGCGGTCGCTGGAGGGGTTCACCGCCGCGGCGGTGTACGCGACCTGCCGGACCGCCTCGGTCTCGCGTACGCTCGACGAGGTGCTGGGCGTGGCCCGGTCGACCCGGAGCGAACTCAAGACAGCCTACGACGCGATGAACACCGAACTCGGCCTGCCGACGGGTCCCATCGACCCCGCGGAGTACCTGCCGCGGTTCGCCAGCAGACTCGACCTCCCCACGGAAATCGAGCGCGAGGCGGCCGAGTTGGTCGAGCGAGGGCGCGACGAGAATCTGATTTCGGGGCGGAACCCCGGCGGGTTCGCCGCGGCGTGCCTGTACGTCGCCGCGCGGGGGACCCGCCACCGGACGACCCAGAAGGAGGCCGCCGAGGTAGCGGACGTGACCGCCGTGACGCTTCGGTCGTCGTACAAGGATTTACGGGAGTGACGTACGCGGACTGACGACGCCTTCGGACCGACCGCGCCATCCGACCGACGACGCTACCGAACTGACGACCGCGATTCGACGGCACGACGCGTCTCTTCTGCGAGTTCCCCGAACCGCTCTGCCGGTCGGCTTCCGGGTGCGAGTTCCGCCACCGGCGAACCGTGACGCCGTGCCCGCTCGACGCGCTCGTCGTCGGGGATGGCGACGACCGGTGCGCCGAGCGCCCGGCGGACCTGCTCTGTCGGAGGATTCCCGCCGGTTCGGTTCAGCGCGACCGCGGCCAGTCCCGCGTCGAGTTCGCGGGCGAGCGCGCGAGTCCGGAGCGCGTCGGCCAGCGCGAACTCGCGGGGCGCGGTGACGAGGACGGCGGCCTCGGCCGCCAGCAGCGGCATCCCCGCGTCGGCCGCCATCCCCGCGGGGCAGTCGACGACCACGGAATCGTAGGCGTCCTCGACCGCCTCGACGGTCGCGGCGAGGCGAGTCACGTCGCCGGCCCGCGCGCCGGCGAGCGTGCGTCCGCACGGGAGCAGGCGGACCGGACCGTCCTCGCGGACCGCTTCGAGCGGGTCGGCCCGGCCGGCCAGCACGTCGTGAAGGTCCGGGCCGCGCCCGGCCGCGAGGTCGGCCATCGCGAGGTCGGCGTCCACGACCACGGCGTCGAACTGCGCGCCGAGTTCGAGCGCGACGGTGGACTTACCGACGCCGCCCTTCCCGCCGGCGACGGCCAGAATCACGGCGACCTCCCGGCGTCGTTGCTCTCGCGTCGCTCGCTCGGGTCGCCGTTCCGGAGCGCCTCGATTCGGCCCGCGACGCTCCCGAGCGCGGCCCGGTCGGCGGGCGTCGGGGCGGACGGGTCTGAGCCGTCGGCCGCGCGCTCCTCGACTGCCGAGAGCCACGACTCGACTGGGCCCGGGACCGACGTGTCGGTCTCGGCGGGCGCGTTCGGCGCGGGAATCGCGTCGGCGGGCGGCCGCGGGTCGCCGAGCGCCCGGACGACGCCCTCGGGGGTCGCTTCGTCGGCGAACGCGTCGGGCGCGGTCTCGGACGCCGACTCGCCGGCGCGCTCGCTCCAGACGAGTTCCGCCGGGGGTTCCGCGGCAGAGTCGGGCGATTCGACGGCGCGGTCGGACCCCGACTCGGCGGCGCGGTCGGCGGGCGCTCCGAGGGGACTCGCGTACCCGAGCGCCCGTCGGTCGCGGGCCGCGACCACGCCCTCGAAACCGCCGCCGTCCCACCCGGCCGTGGGGACGCCCTCGCGGCGCGGCGGCCAGACCGGCCCCGAGAGGCGGTTCCCGACCCGGACCCGGCGGGCCGCGTCGGTCGGATTCCGGACGGTCAGTTTCACGAGCGCGATTCCCGCGCGCCGTTCGACGCGCCAATCGAGTTCGGGCATGGCCGAGGTTCGTCGCGTCCTCGGTGATAAAGTTGGACACCGGCGAGACTGCGCTCGCGGCCGGTCAGACTCGAATCACGGGCGCGTCCAGCCACTCCGAGGTCGCATCTGCGCTCCCGAACGGGTCTACCTCCCGAGCGACTGCGACCGGCGCGGCGAGGTCGGCCACGCGAGCGACCGCCAGCGCGCTCTCGACCGGCGGTCGTCGGTTCTCGGCCTCCGGAATCTCCGCGCGAGCGTCCTCGAACGCGTCCCGGACAACGTCCGCCAGTCGCTCCCGGGCGCGCCGCCGGAGGTTCGCGGCGCGGTCCTCCAGTCGGAGGCGCTCTCGGCGGCGTTCACGGTCGGCCCGCGCCCGCTCGCGAGCGCGGGACAGCGCCTGTTCGGCCGCGATGCGCTCGGTCTCGGCCTCCGACAGGCGACGAGTCGCGTCGGCGAGGTCGGACTCGGCCGGGCCGGGGTCGGCGTCCGCCTCTCGGAGCGCTCGGACCCGGCCCCGAACCGCGGCGACGCGCTCGCGCAGTTCCTCGGCGGCGTCGCTGGTCTCGGCCACGCGTCGGCGCGCCTCCCGGAGGTCCACCTCCGACACGTCGAGCGAGTCGAGGCGGTCCCGGATTGCGGCGAGTTCGTCGTCCTGCGGCGCGGTGTGACCCTGCGAGCGCGCGGCAGCGGCGAGCGCGGGGCGGAGCGAGAAGTCCGTCTCGGCGCGAATCGCGCCGACGTGAGCGTGGACCGGACCGGGCGTCGGGCACTCGACGACCACGGCGTCGTCACCGTCTCCGCCGGATTCGGCCTCTCGACGGCGAATCGAATCGGCTACCAGCGGAACCGACACGTCGTCGAGACGGTCGAACGTTCCGAGGTCGACGGCCCGGCCCGTTCGGGTCTCCCCGACCGCGCGCACCTTCATAGCTCTGCGTCGCGCATCGCGTCGGCCTCGGGGTGGTCGGTCCCGACCGCGAACTTGGCGTACGGCGTATTCGAGTTGTCGCGGTCCTCGTAGGCCGCGGCGGCGTCTCGGACCGATTCGGGCGCGTCCTCGAACTCGTTGAACGGCGCGGTGCGCTCGACTTGCACGTCACCGGCGTGCTTCTCGCGGAGGCGAAGTGCGAGGAACGCGCCGAGTTCGGTCGCCTCCAGCAGGGCGGCCCGGCCGAACCGCTGGACGACCGTCTCCTCGTGTCCGTTACAGACGTTCCGGAGCGTCTGGCGCGCGGCCCGCGAGTACGTCACGACCAGTAGCACAGACGCTGCTTTCAATCCGGTAGCGTTTAAAATTAGTTATCGGCTCCGAACGACCCACTCGTCGTCCTCGCGCTCGACCACCGTGTCGAACAGCGAGGTGAGCGTGCTGACCGTCTGCTGGTCGCAGGCGTCCGGGTCGAGGTGGAAGTGCGCGGTCACGTCGGCGGTGTCGAACCGGCCCGTCAGGACGTGGAGGAACTTGTAGACGGTCTGGAGGTCGGCGTACTGGAGCAGGGCCGTCAGCGAGTCGAAGCAGGCGACGGTCTCGTTGTCGTTCTCGCCCCACTCCTTGAGAATCTCGCTGAGTTTGATACCGAGACCCGTCAGGTCGCTCGGGTTCGACAGCGTCTCGACGACCTCGTTGGTCGAGGACGGTCCGCCGCCGTCCGCTGAAGTCGAGACCGAGGACGAGGCCGAACGCGTCGTCTCGCCGACGCTGACGATGCGCGCGTTCCCCGGTCGCTCGCCCGCGTGGGACGACCAGTCCCGAATGCAGGTGTCGGGCGAGCGAGTGTACGTGACCCACAGGACGTTCTCCTCGTCGGGGTCTGCGGGCGTGAGGAGGTCGTGACACGCTTCGTCCGTCGCCTCGTGAATCGACGGCGTCAGTAGCAGAACGCAGGCCCCCTGCTCTACGTCCCCGTGGAGTATCTCGCCCTCGTCGTGGCCCTTACTTCGCATCTGTGATGTCCCGTAGCGTACTGGTTCGACTAATCGGTGATACGTCCGAACGAATACTCCTACGGGAACCTCGCTTATTTATTTTCCCTTCTGAACTGTCTAACCCGTTACCTGTCAGCTCAGTTCGCGTAGCTCGAACGCCGAGTCGTCGGAATCGAGTCGCTCGGCCACGCGCTCGCGGGCCTGCGACTCCGACTCGGCGGCGACCACGACGCCCTCTGCCGGTTCGGTGCCCTCGGCGCGGTAGACGGACAGGTCCTCGTCCTCGAACTCGGTCGCGTAGGTCCGGAGCACGTTCACGACGCGTCGCTCGGTCGCGCGGAGGTCGGCCTCCCCCGACTCGAAGTCGGCCAGCGCGTCCTCGACGTTCCGGAGCGCGGAGATGCGGTCCATCTCAGGTCGTCCGCAGGTGGTCGGTCGAGGGTTCGTACACCTCGCCCTTCTGTTTCAGTTTGTCTATCTCGTGCTCGGCCTTCGAGTGGTCCATCCCGATTTCCTCGGCGCGGTCCAAAACCACGTCTACCGGCGCACCGTCGTCGTACTCCTCCTCGATGTCGGCGATTAGCTGTTTGATGTTCTTGATGCGGTCGCGCTGGGACTTCGAGGTGCCCGTCTCGACCACGTCGGCGTCGAACTGACCGGTCTCGGGGTCCACGCCGATGTCCTGTAGACACGAGCGGGTAATCTCGACCGCGCGCTCGGCGTCCTCGATTTCGACCTCGTCGGAGAGGCGGACGCGCGCGCTGGCCTCCGCGAGACGGACCATCGCCTCCAGTTTCCGGGCCGTGACCGGCACGGGCGCGTCCTCGTCGGCCCCCTTCGTCCGGAGGTCCACGTAGAAGTCCTCGATGGTCCGCTTTGCCTCCTCGGTCATCGTCGGGAAGCAGTTGCGCTTGGCGTAGGCGATGTACTTGCGCAGGAGGTCGGCCTCGATGGCCGGCGCGACCTCCTCGGTCTGGCTGTTGACCTCTTCCTCGGTGATGTTCGGCGCGCTCATCTCCGTCCGCTGGGTGTTCAACTGCCCCGCGTAGTTGGTCTGGATGATGTGTTCGGCGAGTCGCTTGTCGTGTTCCTCGTCGGGTTGGTCGGTGACGGTGAAGATGAGGTCGAACCGGGAGATGAGCGCGGGTTCGAGGTCTATCTGCTCGCCGATGGGTTCGTACTGGTCGAAGCGGCCGTACTTGGGGTTGGCCGCGCCGAGCAGCGAACACCGGGACTTGAGCGTGGCGTTGATGCCCGCCTTCGAGACCGAAATCTTCTGCTGTTCGAGTCCCTCGTGCATCGCAGAGCGGTCCGAGGGGTCCATCTTGTCCAGTTCGTCCACCGCCGCGATGCCCTTGTCGGCGAGGACGAGCGCACCGGCCTCCAGCGTCCACTGCTGGCCGTCGCCGAAGTCGTCGCGGACCGCCGCGGCCGTGAGACCGGCGGACGAGGAACCCTTGCCGGAGGTGTAGACCGAGCGGGGCGCGATGTTCTGGACGTACGAAATCATCTGGGACTTACCCGTACCGGGGTCCCCGATGAGGAGCATGTGTAGGTCGCCGCGAATCCGGGATTCGTCGGGGAGATGCTTCGTCACGCCCGAGAACAGTTGGAGAATCATCGCCAGCTTCTCCTCCTCGTAGCCGTAGATTGCCGGCGCCATCGAGGAGACCATCTGGTCGTAGATGTCTTCCTCTTGGGAGAGTTCGACGATTTCGCGCTTGTCCTCGTCGGTGATGTCCATGTCCTCGAACTCCTCGTCCTCGATGGTCACCGAGATGCCGTCCATGTACACGTCGAAGACGGCGGACTTGTCCTGTCCGCTCCCCTGCTGTTCGAGGTGGAGGATGCCCGTGACCGTGACGTGGTCGCCCGGCGTCACCTCGCCGGTGATGTCGTCCTCGATGTGAACGTCGAGGCTCTGGGGCGTCTCGCCGCCCCGGAGACCCTCCGGACTCTCCTGTACGCGTATCTTCTGGGAGTCGACGAACTCCGACTGGTCGAAGTTTATCTGGAACGGTCCCTGTCGCTCACAGCCCTGACACTCGTGGGGTTCTTGGAAGTCGCCGCCGCTCTGGGGGATGTAGGTCAGCGTTCCGCAGCGCTGGCACTCGAAGGCGGCCTCCTGAATCTTCGGTCGGACGTTGGTCGCCTTCCGGACGATGCCCTGGACGCTGACCATCGTGTTGACGTGCCGGGCGCGAATCTCCCGGATGTCGGTTATCTGGTCCAGATTCTCGACGCGGACGTGGGCCTGCCCGAGACTCACGTCGACGGGGAGGTCGTAGAGGCGCAGGGCTTCCTCGGCGTACTCGCGTAGCTGTTCGGGTTGCGAGAGGAAGTCGTCCGCGAGGTCCGAGTCGTAGCGATAGAGGTCGGTCCAGTCGATGTGCAGCGACCGCTGTTCGTTCGGGTAGTTCTGCGCGAGTCGGCCGATCTCGTCGCTGTAGTACCGCCGGTAGAACTGCTCGAAGTTGTCGATAAGCTCCGTATTCTCCGCGCGAGCCATTCAACCACTCTTCGTTCCTCACCCTGTAAGAAGTTTCGTAAACGGACTGAAAGTGAAAGTGGACGAGCGCGGGCGACTCGGAGAGCCTACTCTGGTAGCGCGCTCGATGGACGGCGGTCCTCCAAGAATGCCGACCATATGAAGACTTATCCTACGTACCACACTACTGCGCGTATGAATGAACGAGCGGAGACCTCGGAGACGGTGTTCTGGGGAGACACCGACGACACCGAGGCCCTCCGGCGTTATCGGACGCTCGTGAATGCTATCGACGGCGGAATCTACCAACTGGACGCCGAGGGCCGATTCGTCGCGGTCAACGACGGTATCGTCGAGTTAACGGGGTACGGACGCGAGGAGTTGCTCGGCGAACACGTCTCGCTACTTCTCGGCGACGGCAGTTCGGCTACGGAACGAGTTCTCACTACCCCCACCGACGACAGCGAACGACTCGAACTTCCCGTCCGGACCGCGGAGGGAGACCGAGTTCGCTGTGAAGTGCGAATGACGCCGCTCGAAGCGGACGGGACGGTGCAGGGAGCCGTCGGCGTCGTTCACGAGACCACCGACCGCAGACGAACGGGCGAGCGACTCGGCGAATCGGACCGGCGTCCCAATCGCACGCAGTCGAGCGAATCAGAGCGGGAATCTCGCCGGACGGAGTCCCGACCCGAAGTTGCCGCGTCCATCGGGTCGGTCGGCACGTGGACGTGGGACGTTCGAGAAAACGTCGTGACTGCGGACGAACGTCTCCCCGAACTGCACGGCATGGACCCGGCGGAGGCCGAGACGGGCGTCCCGATAGAGGAGTTCTTCGACTCGATTCACGAGGGAGACCGAAAACGAGTGCGGAAACGACTCGACGAAGCGGTCGAGGAGACGGGCGAGTTCGAGACCGAGTACCGCGTCACCGACGCGGACGGCGACGCGCGGTGGGTGACGTCCCGCGGAGCGGTCGAACGCGGTGACGGCGAAACACTCCGGGTGAACGGCGCTACTGGCGACATCACCGAACGCAAGGAAGCGGAGGCAGAGCTGAAGAGAGTGACCGCCGAGGCCGAACAGCAAGAGCGACTCTACGAGACCATCATCTCCAGCACGCCCGACCTCATCTACGCCTTCGACCTCGACTACCGCTTCACGTTCGCCAACGACGCAGTACTGGAGATGTGGGGCCAGACCCGCGAGGAGTCCATCGGGAAGACGCTGCGAGAAATCGGCTACGAGCCGTGGCACGCGGAGATGCACGAGCGCGAAATCGACGAGGTCATCGAGACGAAAGAGCCCGTTCGCGGCGAGGTCACGTTCCCGCACGCCGAACACGGTCGCCGCGTCTACGACTACATCTTCGCACCAGTGCTCGACGACGACGGCGAAGTCGAAGCCATCGCCGGGACGACACGCGACGTCACGGAACGCAAGCGGGCGGAAGAAGCGCACAAGGAGAGCGAAAGGCGATTCCGCGCGCTGGTCACCGCGAGTTCGGACGTGGTGTATCGCATGAGCCCCGATTGGAGCGAGATGCACGAACTCGAAGGCAAGGAGTTTCTCACTGACACGGACGAATCGACCAGCGACTGGGTCGAGAAGTACATTCATCCGGACGATCGGCCGCGGGTCGCGGAGGCCATCGACGAAGCGATTCGGACCAAGAGCATCTTCGAGTTGGAACACAGGGTGGAGCGGGACGACGGAGGCGTCGGCTGGACGTTCTCGCGAGCGGTACCGATGCTGAACGAGGACGGTGAAATCGACGAGTGGATCGGAATGGCGAGCGACATCACCGAACGTAAACAGCGCGAACGAGCCCTCGAGGAGTCGGAGCGACGATATCGGACGCTCGCCGAGAACTTCCCGAACGGTGCGGTCGGGGTGTACGACCGCAGTCTTCGGCTCACCCTGACCGAGGGAAGCGTCTTGGGCGATACGCTACCGACCGCCGAGCGTCTAGAGGGCAATCGGATACCCGAAGTCTTCCCGACGGAGACGGCCGGGGAACTCGAACCGATGTTTCGGGCCGCCGTCGAGGAGGGCGAAACCGGCAAGACGACGACCGAGTTCGCCGGTCGCAACTGGCAGGTGTGGGCGGCGCCGCTTCGCGACGCGGACGGGGAGGTTTTCGCCGGACTGAGTTTCGTCCAAGACATCACCGAGCAGGTCGAACGCGAACGCGAACTCGAAGAGCGGACCGAGCGTCTCGACAAGTTCGCGAGCATGCTCGCCCACGAGTTGCGCAACCCCGTCACCATCGGCCAGATATACAGCCAGCAGTTACCCGACGACGCGGACGCCGAGGCGGTCGAGTACGTCACCGAGGCGTTCGACCGCATCGAGTCCATGATAGACGTGATGCTGGTGCTGACGCGAGGCAGCGACGCGGTGGGCGAGCGAACCCCGGTCGAACTCGCGGACGCGGCCCGCGAGGCGTGGGACGACGTGGACGCACCCGAGGCGACGCTCGAAATCGGGGTCGACCGGACGATACAGGCCGACGAGACGTACGTCCAGCACCTGTTCCGCAACCTCCTCGAAAACGCGGTCAAACACGGCGGCCGGGACGTAACCATCACCGTCGGCGATATCCCGACCGGCGACGGGTTCTACGTGGCGGACGACGGTCCGGGCGTTCCGGCCGAGGACCGAGACACGGTGTTCCAAGCGGGGTACACGACGGCCGAGCAAGAGGGGACCGGGTTAGGGCTGGCGTTCGTTCGCGAACTCGCCGAGGTGTACGACTGGACGTGTTCGGTGACCGAGAGCGAGGCCGGCGGGGCCCGGTTCGAGTTCACGAGCACCGACCGAGACCCGCAACGGACCTGAAGAATTCGCGCGCTACATCGCCGGAAGACTCGTCCCTATCACCGACGGAGAGTTCGACGAGGTTAGCTGACTGTTCTCGGCGCGGTCGGTTCGGGTAGCACGACTGTCGATTACGAAACGGTGTGGCCCGAAACGCCGGCCGCGGCTAATCTGCGTATCGGAGGTGTTTTGTGTCGATGACGGGAATGGATACGTAGGCGGCACGGTCAGCGGGTTACCTTTCAGCCCGCGTGGTTTCCACGCGCGGTTTCGCCGGTTGACCTACCCCGTCTGTTCTACAACCAAGAGCGGTGGCTATCGCGGTCCCGAACTGCCAGCGTCGACTACGTGTTCTCAATAGTCGCTAGTAGAACGCCCACCGTCGAGTACCGAGCGGTGTATCAGGCCGGTTCGGAGGCTGAAGAATTCAGAAAGAGCAGAACGTGTGAATTTGCAGGCAGAATGGGACTGCTCGGGGAGTATCCAGAACAGCGGGGGTGTCAGCTAGCTGTTGATTGGTGGCTAAACCGCTGAAGCGTAGCGTCCCGACACGTGTTCGTGGAACGAGAGTCCCTCAGGATAGCTGCCGTGAACTAGGGATTCTAGCCTAAAACAGCCTCTAATCCAGTTATTCAGCCTAACAAATCGTAGACGGTTCAACGTTCTCGTCAGGTTGAATTACGGTCTCCTTCTTGCGTCTCTGAGAATTAACTATAAAATATGAAGAGTAGTATCCGTGGTTCATGGTTCCAAATGACACACGGGGTGGGACGGTAGGACGGCGATCGTACCTCCGAGCGCTCGGCGGTTCGATGGCACTCGGTGCGCTCGGCACGACCGGATACCTCCGCCAGGAGGATTCACTCCAGTTCGGTCTTTCGACACACTTCACGTCGGGAGCATGGGTGACCGCGCTGGTCGAAGGCGGTCAGTTCTACGCACAGGATCAGGGCTACGACTTCAATCTCTTCCCCACCGGTGGCGAGTCCCAGAAGCAGATTAGCGACATCCGCCAAATGGTGAACCAAGGGTACGACGGAATCGTCCTCATCCCGTTCAACTCGGAGGCAATCGCCTCGGTCGTCGAAGAGGCCGCGAACGCGGGCGTTCCGGTAATCACGTGTGACATTGACGCCGCGACGCCAGCAGACCTGATGCACATCTCCTGGAACGACGAACGGGCGACGCAACGGGCCACCGAGATGCTGATTAGCAACTTGCGCGAGCAGAAGCCCGATCAGGATCAGTACACCCTTCTCGAAGTGCGTGCTCCGCCGGGACGGGACATCGCCCGGCTACGCCACGAACCGTTCGTCAATACGATAGAACAAACTGAGGGATTCGAAGTCGCGGGCACGGTCGTTGGCGACTGGGTTCGCTCGACTGCCAAGCAGCGCGTTCAGGAGTGGGTCAACGCCAACGAGGTGCCGGACGGCGTCTACTCGGCGAACTTCGGAATGAGTTTAGGTGCGCTCTCGGCACTCCGAGAGATGGGTGCCACGGCCCCGCGCGGAGAAGACGGGCACGTCGTGATGACGCAACTCGACGGGTCGAAAAATACCCACGAGGCGATCAAGAACGGGTT
Source organism: Halorussus limi (assembly GCF_023238205.1). NCBI lineage: Archaea > Methanobacteriati > Methanobacteriota > Halobacteria > Halobacteriales > Haladaptataceae > Halorussus > Halorussus limi. Next base: position 1,461,142 of record NZ_CP096659.1, on the reverse strand, counting down.
CATCGACGGTGCGGTCGATCAACCGAACTACTTCTACGCGCCGTTGGCGTTCGCGTGGCTCGAACGAGTCGTCAACCAGGGCGAAGACGTTCTGCCGGACGTGGGGTCGACGGTCGTCTCGGGAAAGGGTGCCGACAGGGAGACGACAACCGCGAACGCGACGACGACCGCCGCAACCCAACAACAAGCGTCGATTACCATCGACCCGGCCATGCACAAAGGCGTGGAGCTATGGCAGGAACCGATCTGGTCGCCCGCAACCGTCGGCGAAGCCCTCGGCCACCGCCAGTTCGTCACCGACCACGTCGTGATAACCGAAGAGAACGCCGACGCACCGTACCTCTGGGGGAACATCTGGAGTCCGGGCGAGTCGGTGGAGAACTGAACCCCTCCAATCCGCTCATGGCGACTGCTGATTACGTCCCTGAGTCAGTCGAGGTCGACGACCTCTTGCTGAGCCTGTTGGACAACATGATCTGGCCGATTCTGTTGCTGATGACACTCGCCGTCTGGGTGGTGGTACCACAGACGTTCACGAACCTCCGGTCTATCCAGTTCATCCTGCACGGTTCGGTAGGACTGGGGTTCGTCGCGCTCGCGGAGGCGGTCTGTCTCGTCTCGGGTAACTTCGACCTCTCCGTCGGGTCGATTGCGGGATTCTCGGCGATGCTCGCGGGACTGGTCGTCTCCGCCAACCAGTGGAATCTCGTCTCGAATCCCTTGCTCGGCGTAGCCGTCATCCTCTCGATTGGTCTCGTCATCGGGGTGACGAACGGGGTGATGATAAGCAAAGTCGGCATCAACCCCTTCCTCCAGACCCTCGCGTTCCTTATCATCCTGCAGGGAGCGAAGCTCACGCTCAGTACCATCACTGTCACCGGACTGCCCGACGGGTACACCAACATCGGTAACTCACCGCGAATATCGGTCGGCCTGCTCTTCTTGACGTTCGTACTCGTCGGCTTCGTGATGAAGTACACTCCCTTCGGACAGGCGGTGTACGCGGTCGGAAGCGACGACGAGTCGGCCCGCGCCGTCGGTATCGACACCGACAGGGTCGTCATCGCGGTGTACGCGATTAGCGGGGTGTTGTCCGCGGCGGGAGGGCTGATGCTGACGGGATTCATCAACGTCGTCCCGCCGACGATAGGCGACGAACTCGTCTTCCCGGCATTCGCGGCCGCGGTCATCGGTGGCGTTAGCCTGTACGGCGGCCGAGGCAAGGTCACGGGCGCGCTCGGTGGCGTGCTCCTTCTGGGCCTGATACAGGCCGCGCTGAACATCAGCGGGACGCCACCCGAGCAGGTGACGCTGGTCAACGGACTGGTCCTGCTGGCGGCGATACTGGTGTACAGTTCCCGACGACGCCTCCGCGAGCGCATCCTCTCCAGACAGGTGGAAGCAAGTGACTATGGACGGTGAACAACCAGACACCCCGTCGACCGACTCCGCGAACGTACCGTCGGGGGACTCCGCGACCGATGCCGTCGCGACCGACGAAATCGACGAAGAGTCCGCCGAAATGATTCGACTGGAGAGCGTCACCAAGCAGTTCGGGCGGGTCGTCGCCGTCGAGGACGTGACGCTCTCGGTGTACGAAGAAGAGATTTTAGCGCTCGTCGGCGATAACGGCGCTGGGAAGTCCACGCTGACTGGCATGATCTCGGGCGTCCATCGGCCGACCGAAGGCCGCGTCGTCTACGACGGCGAACCGGTCCGGTTCTCGAATCCGAGTGAGGCCCGCGAACGCGGCATCGAGACGGTGTATCAGGACCTCGCGCTGATGAACGACCTCGACATCGCGACCAACATCCACGTCGGGAAGTTCCCGAAACGGGTCTCGGTCGGTCCGTTCGGTGTCATCGACTGGGAGCGAACCTACGAGAACACGCGGGAGATACTCGACTTCCTGAATCAGGACATCCGACCCGATACCGAGGTCGTGTTCCTCTCGGGCGGCCAGCGCCAACTCGTCGCAATCGGGCGGGCGCTCTCGTTCGACCCTGACGTCTTCGTCTTGGACGAACCGACGAGTGCCCTGTCAGTCGCGGGCACGGAACTCGTCCACGAGACGATGCGCCAGTTACAGGCCGAGGGCCACACCCAAGTCGTCGTCAGTCACAGCCTCGAAGACGTGTTCGACCTCGCCGACCGTATCGCGGTGATGTATCGGGGACGACTCGTCGACGTGGTGGACCCCGACGAGACGGACAGAGAGACCGTGACCGAACTCATCACGACCGGCAGTCGTGCGTAACTCGTTCCGAGTCGACGACCGGGTCCGGGTCTTTCGACTGCGTCGTCACCCGGAGTCTTATACTGTTGTAAGTGTCAACAACCACCATGGCTACGGGAGAGAAATCGTCAACGGAGGCGTTCTCGATGTTCGTCGGTGGCGAACCGACCAACAGCGTCGGAGGGGAGACGTTCGACGCGACGAATCCTGCAACTGGAGAGTCGCTCGGTGAGGTGCCGAAGGGAACGAGGGAAAACGCCCAACGTGCTATCGACGCCGCCCGTGAAGTGCAACCCGAGTTAGAAGCGATGACCGACTTCGAGCGCGCCGAACTGTGTCACGAAATGGCCGACGCAATCGAGGCGAATCACGACCACCTCGCCGAGTGGCTGACCGCCGACCAAGGGAAACCACTACAGGAGGCGCGTACGGAGGTCGAACTCTGCGCGAAGGAATTCCGGAACGCCGCCGAGGACGTCAAGCGCGCCGAAACCGAAGTCATCCCTTCGGAGGACCCGAACAAGCGTATCTACACGATTCGGAAGCCTCACGGCGTGCTGGGAGTCATCACGCCGTGGAACTACCCGCTGAACATCCCGGCGGAGTACCTCGCGCCAGGACTGGCGGTCGGTAACGCCGTGGTCTGGGTGCCAGCACCGAGCACCTCCGTGGTGGCGGTGAAACTTCTGGAGGCCTTCGCGGACGCGGACGTCAGTCTGCCTGACGGTGCGCTCAACCTCGTCACCGGGGAGGGACCGGTCGTCGGCGACGAGGTAGTCATCAACGACGGTACCGACGCCATCGGCTTCACGGGGAGTCCCGAGACGGGTGAGGAGATTGCGAGCAAGGCGGGAACCAAACCGACCCTGCTCGAACTCGGCGGAAACGGACCCGTAATTGTACTCGACGATGCCGATATCGACGCCGCAGTCGAGGCCACCTCGTTCGGTTGCTTCAGCAACGCAGGGCAGATTTGTTCGGCGAGCGAGCGGGTACTGGTCCACGAGGACGTGCGGGAGGAGTTCACCGAACGGATGGCCGAACGGGCCCGAGAGTTCCGACTCGGTGACCCCACCGAGTCGGAGACTGATATCGGCCCGCTGAACAACGAGGGCGTCGCGGAGAAGATGGACCGCCATATCGACGAGGCGCGTGAGAACGGCGCGGCGGTTCTCACGGGAGGCGGTCGTGCGGACGACCTTCCCACCGACCTGTACTACGAACCGACTGTACTGTCGGGTGTGACGACGGAGATGGCCGTCAACTGGGAAGAGTCGTTCGGACCCATCGCGCCAATCATCGGTTTCGACACGTACGATGAAGCAGTCGAAATCGCCAACGAAATAGAACTAGGCCTCACGTCCAGCGTGTTCACCAGCAACCTCGAACTCGCCGAGTACTTCGCCGACAACGTAGAGACCGGTATCGTCAACATCAACGACAACAGCGCTTACTGGGAGATTCATACCCCGTTCGGTGGGTACACCGGCAAGCGAAGCGGTCGCGGTCGTATCGGCGGAAAACACTCCATCGAGGAACTCTCCCAGTTGAAGACTATCACAGTCGACCACGGCAACGCTCGGTCGCCGCTGGATACGGAGTGATTCGACCGTGCGAGAAATCACTACTGTGGACGCTCCGGACGCCATCGACCCTACTCGCAGGCCATTGCGGACGGCGAGCGAATCTCCGTCTCCGGTTAGGACCACTGGACCCTGACACAGACATGTAGTTGGCGACGACGCTGGCGAACAGACTGCACATACGCTCGACAATATCGAGAGGATTCTGCAGGCCGCGAACCCCGAACTTTCGGACGTCGAGAAGACGGTGTTTCTGACCCACGCGGAAGGTTACGAGGTGGTCAACGAGATTTACGCCGAGTACATGTCGGAACCGTATCCCGCCCGGAGCGCCGTCGAACTCGCGGACCTACCGGTGGAGATTAGGCTCGAACTCGAAGTCGTGGCGTCCCTGAGGTAGCGACTTGCCAGCCGTGTTCGAGGCATGGCCGCAAATCGCACGCCGGTCTTCGGTCCCGTAGGTCCGTCGGAAGTGGGCCGTGACGTGTGCTTCGCAGTAGTCGCAAGTAGTGCGGTCGCTGTCCGAGTCGGGTAACTGGACAGCCATCAGAACCAGTACCTCCCGGCACCGAGAGCGATGCAACTCAGACCGATTCTGAGGCGCTTAGAAGGGTGAAAATGACCGCTTCACTTTTATATGTAATGGGACCGCCCGGGTAGGGACCGGCCGGAGATTCGCGGCTCTGTTCGACGAACGTCTCGTTGGTGAAAGTCTCGGTCATGGTAGTTACTCGATTTCCAGTTTGTCGAGGTGAGGGCGACGCCGGAGCTGCATCCGCTCCATCTTCGTCGCCTTGTCGTAGAACTCGTCAATCACGTCCTGCGATGCGTTGACCCGCTCGGCGGTGACCTCTCGCGGGAAGCCGCAGTCGCGGTGCCACGTAATCGACCCCGTCCGGATGTGGTGGGGCGACCGCGACGAGGGGCACTTGCTCGCGTGCGTGTGGTTTCGGAACTCGCAGGTATCCGGGTCGTAGCCGTGCGGACACCCGCCCGTAACGCACGGCATCGTCGCGCGATACGACCACGTCCGGAACGTGCCCTTCTGGGGACGATTTCGCTGAATCGTCGTGAACAGCGGTTGCCGCCCGTGGTCGTCGTGCGCGTCCTTCCGCTCGTTGCGGATGTACGCGTCGACCACGTTGCAGACCTCTCGACGGAGGCTGACGACGCGCTCGCCGTGCGTCTTGTTCTTCAGCGGAGTGTCCGACTGCGGTCGGTGAACGAACTCCACGTACTGCTCGCCCGAGTCGTAGTCGCGGAGGTCGAGGCCGCGAAGCGCGCCTAATCGGGCGCCGGTGTGCCACGCGAGTTCGAGGACGACGTGGAAGTTGGTCCCGTAGTCGCTCTCGCTGTTCCGGTAGTGGCGAATCAGTTGAGTCGCGTCGTCGGTGTCGAGTTTCGTCTCTCGCGACCGCTCGTCTTGCGGAACGTCCGGGACGTTGATTTTCTCGCTGAGACCGTCGTCGACCGCCTCGATGCGCTCCAGGTACGCGACATGGTCTTTCAACGTCTCCATTTCGTTGTGGAGCGTGTTCGGAGCGAGGTCCTTCCCCGCCCGCATCGACTCGTACTGGTCGAACGTCCAACCGGAGAGTTCGCTGACCGTCTCAATGCCCTGCCGCTCGCACCATTCGCACCAGAGCTTCAGCCGGTAGTTGTAGGTCGAAATCGACCCTTGGGTGAGTTCGGTGCGACGGCGGTCGATGTACCGCTGCCACGCTTCGCGCGGCGAGAGTTTCTCCGGATTCATCGCTCACCCCGCCCGTCGAGCATGGCGTTCTCGGCGTCTACGACGCGTTTGAACCGCTCCTCGTCGCCGCCCGCATCCGGGTGGTACTTCTTCTTCAGTTGGCGGGCCGCACCGCGAACGACTTCGGGAGCGGCGTCTCGAGCGACGCCCAACACCTCGTGGGGCGGTTCGTGTGCGACCACCGCGTCGGCGTTCTCGTTGCCGGACGGGAGTCGTGCGTTGGCGAACTCGCTCTCGCCGGTCTCGACAGGTCGCTCCTCCATCTTGCGCTTCTCGCGGACGTAGAGGCCGACGGTCCGGACGTTGTCTCGAAGCCGCGAGTAGCGGTCGCAGGCCACCGCGTAGTCGTTGCCGTCCATCGTCCACTGCAGGACGAAGCCGGGGTCGTCGGGGTTCGCTCGCGCGTAGGGTCGCTGGTCGGTCTGGCGCTGGGGCGCGTCGAAGCTGTACCGGTAGCCGGGTGCGCCGTCGGTACCGTCCTTGACACCGAGACGGTCCAATTCGGTTTCGAGTTCGTCGAACGCCTTCGAGAGCGAAATCTCGAAGCGGTCGTTCGTGGTCTGGCGGACTGCGTCGGTCCGGTCGAAGCCAGCGGGCCAGTCGAGGTCGGTCACAACTGGTCACCTCCGAGAACGTCGAGGACTTGGCGAAGCGTCTCGGCATCGGCGCGTTCGGCGCGGGCCGCGACCTCGCGGCGGAGGTCACCGCGCTCAGTCTCGTCGCGAGGCCACGGCACGTTGTGGACCTCGGTCCAGAGCGCGTACATCGCATCTTCGTCAAGGCGAACTGCGACGCGCTCGCCGGAGTCGGCGGTGAACCGGAGCGCCCACTCTTCGCGACCGCTCGCCGCCGGGCCGTAGGCCACCGTCCGCTCCGGACCGACCCGGAACGTCCGGGTTTCGAGGCCACGGCCGGCGCGAGTTCGGTCGGCGCTCATGCCGAATCGACCTCCTCGGGCGCGTCGAGGCAGTTGACTTCGACGGGAGGCCCGTTGTGCATCGCGTCGGTCATCGCCTCCCGAATCTCTTCGAGTTCTTGCTTGGTTCGCTCGCCGACCGCGCGGACGCCTTCGAGTTGGCGCTCGAAGTCAGAGAGTTGCATCCGGTACGAGCTTCGATTGTCCACGATCACGTCAAGGAGGTCCTGTTGGTCGTGGGCGCTCCAGTCGTAGTCGGCGAGGTCGGGGTGATGGCGGTGGTCGTCAAGCCACTCGATGGCTTCCTCTCGCGACATCGTGTACGGGAAGCTGACCACGGTCACCGGTTCGTAGTAGCGACGGGCGCGAACTGGCGCGCAGTCGTGGACTTCCGGGACGCTGAGCTTCGTAGCGTCGTCGTAGCGTCCGAGGAGAATCGTCTCGGTGTCGGCGTTGTTCGCCTTGAATCGCGTGGCTGCCCCGTACTGTTCTTCGCCGCCGTCGGTCACGAGGCCGCGGCCGCGGTCGAGGGCGGCGATGTCGTGGACGGGCACCGAACAGCCGCAGGGGTCGAAGACGTGCGTGTTGGGGCCGCGGGTTGCGACACCGAGAATCGCCGTACCGCACTCGGGGCACTGCATCAGGCACGCACCTCCTGCGAGGCGACAGTTTCGTCGTGGGAGATTTGTTTCCGAATCATCCGAGACGGAATGATGGACTCGTGTGTAAAAAGTTGAGTTCTATAGTTGAGTGAAAGTGAAACTAAAGGCAGGCGCGGGGGTGAGCCAATCATTCCAAATCACCACCATTTTCCGCGGTCGAGTCGCGCAGGTCGAGACCGAGTTGGTCGGCGCGGCGCTTCGCGCGGCGTTCGAGCAGGAGTCGCCCGGAGTCGGTGGTGATGTACTCGTTCGTACGGTCGTCCTTCGCGCCCTTCCGGAGGAGGCCGCGCTCAACTAGCGCGTCGAGATTTTGGTAGAGTCGCGAGTGGTTGATTTCCTCGTCGTACTCGGCTTCGAGGTAGGACTTGATGGCGAGGCCGTGGGGCGCGTCGCCGTCGCGTTCGAGTGCGCAGACTGCGAACAGGAGGTCGCGCTCGAAGGCGTGGAACTCGGGGAAGCCGACCGCCGCGGTTTCGCTCATGCCGCGGTCACCTCGGGTTGGGTCGGCGTTCGGTTGACGTGCGATTCCGTCGGTCGTTCGGGGCTTTCAAGACCCCGCGTAGCGATTGCGAACATGGCTTCCGTGCCTACTCCACGGGAGCTATCGCGGACCCGGTGTCCCAAGCACCGGCCCGCTTCGTTTTCGAGATGGACCCATCGGGGAGTGACGGGTCCGCGTGTAGCTTCCGTAATAGAGTCCGATATGTTGATAGGCATTATATCTTTTGCATATGCAAAGTTCTGGATTTGCGTACGCACAGTTTCTGATTTAGTTGTAGGGGTACTATGGTCCTGATATTCGCTTTCTGTACCATGCGTGAGCGTGCGGACTGGATGGTGCCCGTCGATGACGCTATCTTGGAGTACGTCCGAGACGCCGGAGAGGTCCCACCGGCCGTAATCGGGAGAAATATCGATACTCACCGGAATTACGCCGGAGAGCGTTGCCGCGTACTTACCGAACAGGGACTGCTTGAAGGAGTCGGCGACGGGTACTACTCGCTCACAGAACTCGGACGCCGATATCTCGACGAAGAGCTTTCTTCCGGAGAGTTGGACGGAAAGTAGACCGATGTCCAACTGAGAAATAAAGAGCCAGTCTAGCTTGATATCTTGTTACAGACGGAATTGAGCGAGACAGAAGTATCCCTGCTCTAAGTTGATGATTTATACCCCTTCCATTGCTCAAGTTAGAGTGTTTTGGCTCTCTGGCATACTCTGTAAAATCACAAGACTAATCCCAATCAGACAAAATTACTATCTTAGGTTTATCACATGAAATTGAAGTCGGATGGTGACTGGGACTTTCTTTATGAAGAAGTTAAACGGCGTGTAGACTATCAAATTGAGGCACACAGAAGATTTGAAAACCAGGCAAGTCGGCTACTTCGCATTGTCTTGACTGCAATTAGTGTTACAATCGGAGTTATTTCGGCACTAGCATCAACTAGTGGAGGAGTTTCTCTCCCGAACAATATTTTACAAATAAATCGGCTCAGTAATCAGATTCATTCTGCTATCGGGTTCATCGGTGAATCCCAAGCCACGTTGATTGCCATCCTACTCTCTATTTCTGTTTTTCTTCTGGTTTCTTTCTCAATATCTAACCTGTTTGTTGGTGTTCCTGTTTTTGCCTATAAGGTGATGAATCCCTCTACTCTTCAGCCGAGTATTGAAGGGAGGAACGTCCTCTCAAAACATTCTGACCCGGACACTGATTCTGAAGAGCGACGACAAGTACTCAGGGAGTATAAAACCATCATCGAGAATAATGAAGATATACTCTCTGAGGCGAAAGAAAATTGGGAGAAGTGCTATAATTCCCTAAGGAATGGGGTAGTTACATTTACGGCTTCAGCACTCATTTTCGTGTTTTCTTTCATCTATTACCATGCTCAATTAGCAAGTCTAAGTCTATTAGGATTGACAATGTGGCTGGGTTTCTACCTACAGAGGAATTACACCTTTGCGGATGTTTATCCATATATTACCGCAGACTTCCGGATTGAGGTCGGAGTTCTGTTTTTAACTCTTTATGCTGTCGCTAACTACCCACCAATCCTCAAGACACTAAGGAACGGCCCCATTGAAGCGAGACTACTCACGTTCTTCTTGATTCTCTCGCTTTTCTCCTTTACTTGGAGGGCCTATTCAATAGAAATGGAAAAGCTCCAGAACCTGATAGTGCGGTCGATTTTTATCGCATTAAGTTCGGCAACTCTCGTTTTAATTTTCACAATTGGATTTCCGAATATGGTAACAGGATACACAGGAGAGTTATTAGTAGCAGGACTTCTCTGGGGAATGGTCTACTTCATAGGTTCTTTCTTTATGCTTGTAATCGTTCTGCTTAGAAAGTCAGAAGAAAAGTTATCTTACAGAACTAGCGTTTCAAATGGGGAATAAAAATTAAACAAGCGGTCTAGAGAATATCATTAGAGAGATTCCGCTAAGGATACCCACAAAGTGCGACAACGTATTCGTCCCACCCTCGAACCACGGAAACGCCAATAGCCCTTGCGTCCCCCAGACCGTGGCGAAGAACCCGACCCCGAGCAGACCAACCGTCACGGGCCGCCCGCGTAGCCAGCCACCTGCTTGCATCCCGTCCACGATATTGTACTGCCCCTCGACCTTCTTGACGAGCCAGACTGCGTATGCCGTCGGAAGAAGGACCAGCAACACGGTCAGCAGACTCACCAGATACTGGAACACACCCCAGAACGCGACCGCTATCCCGTACCAGAACATCAGCCCGATGACCGGCCAAAGCGACCCCTCGCGGTCGGCAATATCCCGGAAGAGGTCGGCCACCGCGACCATTAGCATCCCGACGAACGCGCCAGCGAGTGCGGAGAAGCCACGACTGGAGCGGACGTTCGGGTCGAAGCCGAAGATCGTCTGGATGACGAGGTCGAGACCGAGCAGACTAACAAGAGAGATGATCGGTGGGAGGACGAAGAGGATAGCGAGGAACCCAAGGCGAAACTCACGGTGGCGGCCAGCTCTGAGTGAGATGAGGTAGGTAAGGGGTACGACCACGAGGTAGCTTATGAGGTTCCCGCGGAGGTGCGCTGCCGATTCGTGGACAAAGTGTGTCGTGTAGAAGGCGTGGGGTGCCGGATTGTCGTAGAAAAGGACAAGTTGGTTCTGGAACGACGTGTGGGTTTTTGTTACGAGGAAGAGGAGGACCGCGACTGCGGAGATGGCGAAGATATCGAATACCTGTCTTTCAAAGGAGAAGAGAGAAGAGGCCTTTTGACGCATGGATTCATTTTGGACGTAAGCTTCTTCAAGTCGCTCCATTACAATGCTATTATAAATAGAATATCAAGTAATTTTCCAAGAAGGTGAAAAGGATACTGATATGGGGAATCTCTATAAATAGATAGATAGATAGACAGTGGGTCTATAGGAAAGAAAGACCATTTCCCCTATCTTTATAACCAATGCCATTGAGGGTCCAGTTGGACCTAGCCCGGTGGGACTGATTGTTCCTACCGGCAATTCAGCCTTCTTAGACATATCGCTATCATCAGCCAATCTACTTGAAGTGAAGTGAAAGTGAATCAGCCTCTTTTATACTTTAAGTGCATATCTGCTGTTTTTGGCTTACCTTAACCAGTTTTTGCATATAAAGGGGTTTGGAGACCGGAGTGAAAGTGTAATCCGACGCGTTAGTAAAGCGTGAACATTAGGGCCATTAGCTACCCAAACCAAGTATAGCATATAGAGGGCGCGTGAACTATTACCACGGAACGAAACTCTTATTACCCTTTCGGATAAACTTTGAGTCAACGCGGGTCTGAAACGATTCGCGCCCACCGGGCTAGGTCCACCCCGGCATTAAGCCGGGATTTCCCGGGGCAAAGTGAATCTACGTACCTGAAGCCTGAACCAGCGGAGGTTAGGGTGAGTGGCGACTACGGTCCGCTTCCGAGATCTGGATGTGTATCCAGGTAGGAATTTGTGGATATGGATACGGTCGTCAGGGCATTGGGTGCGCCCCCGCACTACGGGAGATAGTGCGTGCATTACTATGAATGCAGGAAACCACGCGAACGTTAGCACAGACGATCAGACGAGTAAGCAACTGCGGACTGACGGCGGTCAAAATCGGTCCAAAGCAGGAGAGCGGCCGCTCGCGCAGATCAAGATGAACCGGCGGCGGGTCGACATCGAGAAAACGAAGCCGACGGTGAAGGAGATCGTCGCGGCGACAGGGCGTACCCCCAGTAGCTTCGACGTCTTCCAGTTGGAGAACGAGGGCGACACGGAGGGAACCGATGTCTCCCTCAATAAGGTCATCGACCGGACCGCCACCGAGAGAACGCTGTTCTTCCGAGCCGTCGAGAAGGACCGCAATGCCGGGCGATAACGACCTCCCCGACGTACTCGTCGCCGACATCGAGACGCTGGAAGCCGACGGTTTCGACATTGACATCAAGCAGTCCTCGACCACGGCCCACGTTATCTTCAGAGACTTCGAGCTTCCCGAGCAGTTCGACCCGGAGATCACCGACCTTCTGGTCAATATCCACGGTCCACGGCATTATCCGCGCACGGCTCTCGACATGTTCTGGACCGAAACCGAAGTAACGCTCCAGAACGGTGAGCTTCCCGAGAAAGCGGACTGCACGAAGAGGTTTGCAGGACGAGAATGGCGGCGGTTCTCGTGGCACCGTGGCGATAGCAGCGACCCCGATTGGGACCCGGCCTATAATGATCTCGTCGATCACGTGGCGTTCATCGAACAACGACTCTGGGAGCTCAGTTGATGATTCGAGTCACTATTCTGGGAGACGTCTGGGACTCACTACGAGACCGTTGTAACCAGTCTGCTCCACTGGAAGATGGTGGGTTCGTACTCACCCGCCCTGTCGAAACGGCGTCTGGAGTCCGACTGGTCGTAGACCAAGAAGTAGCCCCACCGAACTACGAGAACCGTTGGAACATCCAAGAGCAGCGGCGTCTCCGCCCGACGACGAGATACAAGTCGAAGGTGATGGGTGAGTCTTTCCAGACCGACAGAGTTCCGTTCTTTGTACACAGTCATCCCGATGGCCCGCCGGGATTCTCGTATGCCGACGAACTGATGCACGAGGCTTGGCTTCGAGACTTCGTTGAGTCCTCAGCCCAAGGCGCATTTGGGAGCCTCGTCATCCACGGAAACGATGTCACAGGAAAGCTCTGGACCGGTATAGACTATGCGGACGACCAACACGAGGTTGATGTGGTGAATTGCTGTGGATCACGGCCAATTCGGTCCGTTCGAAATCTCGACGACGCTGTTCCACGAGACCTCACTGGCGACGTTGGCGATGGAATGGGCGAAACGTCGACTACTAACGAGGTCGACCCGTTGGAGATTGCCGACCGGCAATTGCAGCTCATCGACCGTCTCGGACAAGCACGTCTCACCTCGGCAAAAGTCGGTATCGTCGGACTCGGGGGAACTGGCAGTGCAACAGCCATTCAGTGTGCGCGAGCTGGAATTGGGTCGCTACTGTTAGCCGATCCAGATACGGCAGAAATCTCAAATGCAAACAGGCTCTATAGCCTAACACTCGAACAAGCGCGGGAAGGAACAGCGAAAACGAAGGTCCTAGAAGACCATCTCGGTCGGACGGCGACTGCGGAGGTCGAAACGATTCAGGACGACGTGACGACTGGTAGCTACGACGAGGAGTTGCTTGACTGCGACGTCATCTTCGGTTGTACTGACCGACACACCCCTCGGGACTACCTGAACAAACTCTCGGTACTCTACGGTATTCCGTACATCGACGTAGGAACGCGTCCGACCGCGAATGACGGTCTGGTGCTAGACCTTTTCGCGGACGCCCGGCACGTTGTAAATGGTGGTCCTTGCCTGTGGTGCCTTGATGTGCTCGACCCCGGCAAAATCCGTGAAGAGAATATGCCAAAAGAGTTGGTTGACCGCGAAGTAAAGGATGGCTACCGTCGAGACGAGGGGCCAGAGCCGAGTAACGTCTTTATGACGACCATGGCAGCTACTATGGGGGCTGTGCAAGCGGTCGCCTACCTCCTGAATCAGGAGAATATCTGGGATGAAATGGTGGTCTTCAACCTCTGGGCGTGTGATCTCCAGCGGTATGCGACCGATCGAGCTGACGACTGCGTTTGTCAAAAAGGGCAGTGGTCACCATCTGTTCACCAACTTTCTTTGTTATCGTTTTGATTCCACGTTTCAGTTACTGTCTGACAAAGGAGATTGAATTTTCACTACTACCCTTCTAGCCACGCGGTCCAGTGATTACACGCGAACGTGAGCGCTCGTCCAGAATTGTACATGTCACGCGCTGCTCACCGCCGCCGATAGAAAACACAGTCGTTCACTTCGCCGGAATTCGTTCTCCAACCTACCCTCTATCTCCTGCACAGCTTCGTAGTCCGCTTCGGTCAGAACATACGACTCTCGTAACCCTTGTGACCTCCAGACCGCAGCCACCAACCTGACCACCAGCAACCCTACTGCCACTGACTACCCACGTAGCCACCCACCATCCTGCAGTCCCTCCGAAACGGTCTATCCGCCCTCATGCGCGCGCGAACGGGTGCTTTTTTATCCCAACTGACTCTCACTCTAAGTTAGAGCATGGATGTGGTCGGTGACAAATCAAGTGATTCGAGATTGGAGTCAACTACGCCGACGAAGGACCCTGTATCAGAGTGTAAATAATTTGCATGTCTTATCTCTACATCTTTGTTGATGAGAGCGGGGAGCCGCAGACAGATCGCTGTTACGCGGTAGCTGGATGTTGGGTAGTCTCCGCACGACCAAATCCAAATGAGGTTCTAATGCCGACAAAAGACCGCCTCATGTCCACCATTGAAGGGAGTGAGCTCGGTAAGGATTCGATTGGGGAATTGAAGGGAGCGTCGACACCGCCACCAGTATTGGACACGCTCTTCGCGTATCTCCGCAGCGGCATCCACGATGATTCGTCGATTCAACAAACAAACTACCCTTGGCAAGTGAGCAAACCGATGCGGTATACACTCCATGAGGTGAACTCGGATGCGGGTACGGACGCTATCGAAGACTTAGTTGGCCCTCAGCAGACAGGAGAAACACTGAAAACTATCTCTTTGGCGTCTATCCTTTCGCCACTACGTCAAGAAGATCGATTAGAAACGGGTGACTTTGATCAAGTCCGCGTCTATCTAGATGCGGAGGTTTGGCAGAACCCTGCTCAGCGTCTTCGAGAAGTTTCTAACCTCGCGTCGGACGAACTACCGCCTGTTTCGTTTGAAACTCGAGACAGCCGAGGAACACCCGGAATCCAGCTTTCAGACCTTGCGGCGTACTCGTGGAGACGGAATTTACTGAAAACAGACTGTGAAACGGCAGCGAGTACACTCAACGACTTTCGCTTCTTCAGGTAGAACTTCAGAGTAGCAACGGGAGGCTCATACCCCTTCAGTGAGGGATCATTGTCTCCCGCGCCACTTCACACCTACACGTACACGCTAATAAGTTATTAACGTACCGGTTGTACGAACAGTGTGTTTCCCCGTTTATCCCCCGTGCGATAACGGGGCACCAAGGTTTGACCGGCGGTTTCTTCTACCGTATCCATATTCAACCTGTTACAAATAGAGGTGGGGAATATGTAGGATAGATTTCTAAGGAAGGGTTCCTCAGAAACTATACCGCCTCTCTTTGTTGACCCCCCATGGTCACACGCCCAGAGAAATCGACGCCGAAAATTGCACACGCCGGGCGCTCACGATGTGTGCAAAACGCCTCGAGATCGACCGCGACCGCGCTCGCTCACCCGGCCAGATCACGCCTTACCTGCGTTCGTTTAAATACTGAAACCGGTTTAGTGACCGAAGAAAACTACCGTTCGGGGGTGCGTGTGCAATTTCATGCGTCTCAGAATGACCGATTCGCGCGAGCGTCGTCTGGAGAACCTCCTCGAAGCCACCGGCCAGAACACCAAGAGCAAAGCCATCGACCAAGCCGCCGACTACTACCTCAAAATGGCCGGCGATACGACCGCCGTCCCAACCGGCGCGGTCGAGGAGTTGATGGAGCGCGCCGTCAAACAGGGCAACGTCACGCCCGAGGAGATCGCTGATATCCTGGACACCGACGAACTCTCGGTCAAGGCCGAAACCAGTTGGTCAGTTGGTCCGTGAGTAAATCCACTGCTGTGTCACTAACTCTGTTGACACTCTTCGGTTCGTACGGTGAGGTTCGGTTGCTGGCCCATCAGAGGATACAAGTTACATACGAAGTCCCATTCGCATATGCCATACGTGAAAGATTCTCAGTCCCAGCCAGGGTACCACGTAACGGCGAAACCTGGTTCCGGACATCCGATTAATCTCAAGACCCGCCCCGTCATGGATAGGATATTCCAGAAGATGGGGTTCGGAACAAAGACCGCAATAAGTCACGACCTCTGCTGGGCGCTTTACGATGTAGGGCTACTGTATACCGAGAACTCGACAGAAACCGACGATGAGAGAGAGAAGATATCTTATAAACTTACAGACCTCTCCCTTTCGGCAGAACAACGTGACCAACTGGCGCGACTCTTACAGAAGTACAGCAATGACGACCGTATTGACTCAATCAAATCACTTCTTGCGGATACTGAAGACTTCCAAGAACGGTTTCGCCACACATCGCCTGACGAGATTGAGGAGGATACTCTCGACAACCAGTTCACGGACATCGTCGATGAATTGTACGACGACTCAAACACACCATTTGATGATCCAGAAGTTACAGAAACACTGGACGAATGGGGGCTGTCTATTCAAGACGTGAACGGAGACCCACTATCTCGAACTGATCTTTCTGAACGCCAGGCCAAGGCTATTGAGCAGAGCATCAAGCATCCTCGAAAGGTTGATCTTGGTTGGGACAGCCTCCGCGTTACCGATAACTACGTGGAATACACGGCTACTGGCCTCCATAGCGAAGTCGGCTACTATCTGGCAGACGACACCTATATATTCAAACTCCGAGACTACAGCACCTCTCTGGACGAGCAGAGCAGTATTAGTATAGAGACCGTGGTAAGTTGGAACCCCCCGTCGTTGGATGAAAGGGTGAAGATGATTCGCACATATAGTGAGTCGGGATTCGTCTTTGAGAAAGCGTTCGAGCCTCACTGGTCGGATCTTATCACAGCCGGAATCGGAAAGGCTGGGCTCGAGGAATATCGCGTAGTTTGGACCGATATCGCTGACCGTATCGTCGAAGAATAGGCACGCCTACTGAACGGTGATCTAGTGGCTGGCGTGTCCTGTCGGCAAAGGAAGGGTTAGTTTTCGCGCCAGTAGTAACTTTTTTACTAACCACGGTTTCTCGACAGGATGGCAATGGAGAACTACCAACTTGACACCGAGATACCAGCAACGACCTACAAGACCGACGGTGACCGCTCATGAGTTCGCGCGCACCCGCCGGACGAAACCGCGAGTGTGAGTGCCCGTCCTGTACCCGCTCGAACGGCGGCCTCGAATTCTGCCCGACCTGCCGATTCAACGATTGCGAGGCCGATCGAGCCTGCTGCGGCCAGGAGGCCAGCAATGAGTAACGATAGCGTCACCGTGTTCGCCGACACTCGCAAGGCGATTCACGGCTCGGGTTGTACGCAGGTCACTATCCCGCAGGACCTCACCGAGACCCTCGACATCGAAATCGGCGACCAGCTCCTGTTCACCTACGACCAAGGTGACGACGCGATCACCATCCGTCCCGCCGACGGCTTGAGTCCGTATGAGTAGCGACGCTGTCTTCGGCGACGGCTTGCTGAGTCAGTTCTCGAACGTCCGTGTCGCGCTTCAGGACCGCGTCGTCGCCAAACCCGGCCGCTCGGTCTTCCATCGTATCGACCCGACCGCCGACCCCGACGAGCCCACGGCCACATGTCGAGCCGGGTCGGCCGACACCGACTGGCAGGCCGCCGACCTCGAGACGGTCCGCCGAAGTGGCCTTGAGCCCTGCCGGTCGTGCTACGAATCGATTCTCGAGTTCCTCGCCCAACAGCCAGAGAGTCCCGTCGAATTTCGCACGAATTCAGCGACAGACCCCTGTGAAATCGGCCCGACCGAACCGTCCGTGTTCGACCCTGTCGTCAAGCCGACCGTGCCCGCACTCGGGTCGCTCACGAGCGAGGTCCTCGTCCAGCATTCGTCGACCGACGTGATGCACGCGCCGACTCCTGACGGTCCGCTATGCGACCAGTCCGGCGACTTCCGCCGTGTCGAGCGCAAGACTATCGAGACCCACTACCGCCCGTGCCGGGACTGCTTCGACCTCGATACCACCTGACTCGGGGGACTCCTACTCCAACAGGTGACGAAGACTGTTTTGACTGAGTTCAAGTCGAGCGACAGTCCCACGTGGACTGGTTCGAGGTGGTCGGTCGGCGGCCGCATCCGGCCGAAGTGAAAATTTCCTATCACCAGACGCACGCGCGTGTTACGATTCGAGTAGTACAACCCCCCACGGGCGGGGGCACACCATTGGAACGCGCCCGGCGAGCGCGGCCTACCGCGTCCGCGCGCGACTGCACGATTGGTCCTTCCAACTCGACACACTCTGTTTTCCTTCTCCTCGCTCCACCTCGATTTCCGCTGTTCCGCTGAATTTGCGGAGCTGGTGGGTACTTTTTTCGATGGGTGCCCTTAGGCACACCCTCTAAGGGGATGTTCCCGCTCGCCGGGAACAAACGCCGTCTCGCGCGGCTCGCGACCTCGTGCTATCACGGCAGAATATGCCGAACCTATCGATCATCGCCGGTTTCGACCGCGCGCCAGACCGGTTCGATGAACCCACCAATTCGCCTAATTTCCCAGTTGTAAGCGACTGAGGCTTGAGGAAACGAGTTCCGGGGAGAATCAGCGAACGATAGAGATGTCTCTATCCAGTCGCGCGCTACCGGGTCGCGCTACTCTCCATCAGCGACTGGTGTTTCTTCGAGCCGTACCGGAACCGCTCGTAGCCGTTGCCCGTGTTGTATTCGATGACTGCGCCGTGTAGCGAGGCGTCGAACCCGGCTTTCGACCACACGATTTCGAGATACTCCAAGACCTTCGCGATGTACTCGCCCGACCCCGAGCGGAACCGCGAGAGGACCGACGTGATCTTGATGTGGACTCTGCTTCGAGGCTCGGTACCGTCGTCGAGGACTTCGGCACCGTAGCGGTTCAGCCACGCTTGGAAGGCCGAGCCTTTCTCCTTCAACTGCTGTGGGTCCATCCCGAGCAGTCGCGCGGCCTGGTCGGCCGCGGCCTCGACGGTCTCCTCGACGCGCTCGAACACCGCGGCGACTTCCTGCCGGATCTTCTTCGAGCGCCACTTCACCACGCCGTTGTCGGACTTGAGGAGTGCATCGCAACGCTTGAGTGTGCGGTAAAGCGTCGAGACTGAGGTGTCGGCCTCTTCGATGACCGCGTCGTAGTGACGCTGACCACCGTCGGTCATCGCCCGCAGGTGTTCCATGTCCGCGTCGGTGAGTTCTCGGAGTTGGCGAACGAGCATCGCCTCCTGACTGGCCTCGAGGTCAGGCGTCGGATCGTCGAACAACCGAACTGTGGAGTTCTCGTCCTCCTCATACGCGGTTGCCGCAAAGTGGTCGTCGGGCACGAACGTCGTATGGTCGGGGTCGGTCGGCACACCGCTCCAGTACAGCAAGTTGACGATGCTCTCGTGGAGTTCCCGAGTCAGAGCGTCGACCTCGCTCCATCGAATCGTGTTCTCGCCGTTTAGCGACTTCTTGAACAGAACGCCGAACTTCGGGTGATAGGTCGGGTCGGTGTCGTCGACGGAGTCGGGGTTCTTCAGCAAGTAGCTCTTGAGTTGCTTACCGCGAGAGCCAAGCGGGACCTCGCGAATCGCCGACCGGTCCAGCGGCATCTTGTGCATCTTCCCGACCACGTCCTCGTTGTCCACGTCGATGGAGTACTTGACGCCTTCCTGGTCGAGCAGGAGGAAGTGGAGTTTCTGCAGGATACCGCTGGTACCGATGACCTTCTGATTCATCGAGCGCCGGAGTCGAACGTACCGCTCGTACTCGTCGACGTTCGAGGAGGCGTGCAGGTTGCCCGACGTGAAGTAGTCCGGGTTAATTCGCTGACTGACCTCGGCACCTAATCGCTGCACGATTGCTGGAAGCAGTTTAGTGTACTCGTGTGGTTCCAGATTACTTCCCTGTACCCGAACGTTATAACCCTCGTTGGGGAGCGAATCGCGGTCGAACGGTGAACTGATTCGCGAGCCCTCGGGAGTTGTCATTCCCTCGTACCGCGGTCGGATGTGGAAGTCGGCCTTCCGCTCTCCGTCGCCGCGGACGTTGATTTTCGGCTCGTAGAGCGTTTCACCACCGACATCATCCTGTAGGCGTGGCGCGATACCGCCGGACTGATAGGCGAACTCTACGTCCCACGTCTCGCCGCCGATTTCGAACTGAAGGTCCGAGGCGTATCCGTCGTACTCGCGAATCAGGAGATTCGAGACGGCCCAGTACGGCGAGAGTCCGTACTCAGTGTAATTGAGGTTGGCCTTGAGTTCGTGCGGCGCGCTTGCAACGTGGGTCATCGCGACCCGCCCTCCTCGACTGCTCGGAGTGCGTCTTCCACGAGGCCCGCGACGCGGTCGCGGCGAGCACGGTCGAGCGCGACGCCGAGGTGGTCGACGGCGTCGTCGTCCCGTTCGTCGCGAAGAGCGGTTCGGGCGAGCGCCAGTCGTGCCCGAACCGTCACCGAACTCTGTCTAACAGTCGCGTGGTCGACCGCGGCATCGATGGACTCAAGAACCTGGTCGGAGGTCACGCAGTCCCACCTCCAGAGAACTCGGTGAGTCGAGCGATATCCGGACCGTCTTGGGCATCGCTGAACTCTTCGAGGTCCGCCGGGGCGGGATGATGGACGACTCGGTCGTCACACTCCTCCAGGAGGACCTCGGCCAGCACGCGGCGGTGACAGTACCGCGGGTCCTTCTCCCAGCAGACGAACCAGACATCGCGATGGGCGACGCGGTCGCGCAGTTCGGTGAGAACCTGCCGAGGACCGGAACCGTCGAGATGAGATCGATACCGATCCTCGAAGTCGACGGTCCGCCAGGCCGCCCCGCTCGGATTCGTGACACCGTCGCGGTCGGCAGCCTCCTTGACGGTCTTGAATGCGTCGAGCAGGTCGTCGGGCGGTGCGACCGCCGGAACGTTCCGGTCGGTGACGCGATGGACGAACTCCTTCGGATACCGAACGACGCCGAGAACGAGCGCGTCGTCTGCGGGCGAGACGGTGGCGTTGAGTCCGCCGAAGTAAGTCGTGTGGACTGTCACACCGAGTCACCCCCTGCGAACGCGCTCAGGCCGGTCTGGGCGCTCGCGTCGGGGCGGTCGCTCTCCTCGAACGGCCGCCACTCGACGCTTCCGTTGAGCGGATTGCGGTCGCTCGTGAGAATCGGCCGACGGGACTCGTCGTCGGTCCAGTGACGCGGCGTGCCGAAGACGAACCCCTCGAAGACCGTCCCGTCGGTCGCGCTTCCGTGCTGACCGTACTGGTACCCGCGGTCACTCGCCCACGAGACGGTGACCCCGACGTGGCCCATCGCGAGCGGCCGGGTGCGGACCGCGAGCACGTCGAGCGTCGTCTCGTGCTGGACGTAGCGCGCGACCTGGAGCAGATCCTCAACGAGCGCCCGCCGAATCGGCGGCTCCGTCCAGACCTCGCTATTGCGGTACTGTTCGGTATCGCGAAGATACACCGCACGTGGCCGGGGTTCGTCGTCGTCCTGATGGGGCCAGTGATCGTCGGGGACGAACTGCTCGAAAACGACGGTGAGCGTCCCGAGGCGCTCGTCGAAGTCAGCGAACGCCGGGCCTTTCTCGGGCCAGTACGCGGAGAGGTTCGCGCTCTCGTCGGGCCACAGTGGTTCCGCGAGAGCGCTCACAGTCCGTCACCTCCGTCGGCCACGCACTTCCGGCGGAGTTCCTTCCCGCCGGTTCGAGCGTTGTACTCCTGCGGGTCGGGATGGTCGACGGCCTCACCGCGGGCAGACCCGTGTTCGATTCGCGGCCACGAATCGCACACTGGGCACCGCTTCGCACGCCGGTCCTCAGTTCCGTAGGTCCGCCGGAAATGGGCCGTGACGTGTGCTTCGCAGTAGTCGCAGGTAGTGCGGTCGCTGTCCGAGTCGGGTAACCGGACAGCCATCAGAACCAGCACCTCCCGGCACCGAAAGCGGTGCAACTCAGACCGATTCTGAGGCGCTTAGAAGCGGCAAAAATGGCCGCTTTACTTTTATACAGTATGGGACCGCCCGGATTCGAACCGGGGTTATCGGCACCCAAGGCCGAAAGGATACCAAGCTACCCCACGGTCCCGCGTATTTTTACTAGCGCGGCAGTCCCTGTAAAGCGTTTCGTTTAGGCGCACGCGGAACGCGAGGTCGGAACGCGGCGTCAGACGCCCCATATCGCCGCGATACCGGCGGTCGTGACGACGGCGAACAGCATCTGGAGCGGGGTGCCGACCCGGACGTAGTCGGTGAACTTGTAGCCGCCGGGGCCGTAGACGAAGAGGTTCGTCTGGTAACCCACCGGCGTCATGAACGCCGTCGAGGCCGCGAAGGTGACCGCGAGGACGAACGCGAAGGCGTTGGCGTCGAGTTGGGCGGCGGCCTCGGCCGCGACCGGAATCATCAACACCACGCTGGCGTTGTTGCTGACGATGTTGGTCAGCATCGCGGTCACGATGTAGAACAGGCCCAGCACCGCGATTGGCGGCATGAAGTCGGCCGACAGCACCAGCAAGTCGGCTATCAGGTCGGCCGCGCCGGTCTGCTGCATCGCGATTCCCAGCGGGATGACGCCCGCCAGCAGGAAGATGACGTCCCACTCCACGGCGTCGTAGACCTCCGGGGGCTTGAGGACGCCGGTCAGGACCATCACCAGCGCACCCGTGAGCGCCGAGACCATGATGGGAAGCACGTCGAGGGCGGCGACAGCGACCACGGCCCCGACGATGCCGATGGCGAGCGGAATCTTCGACTCGCGGTAGTCGGGGCGCTCTATCTCCTGAGCCACGATGAAGTCGCGGTTGACGTTCAGGCGCGAGATGCTGTCGGGGGTCGCCTGCACGAGCAGCGTGTCGCCGACCTGCAACTCGGCGTGGTCCATGCGCTTGCGGATGTACTCGGGACCGCGCCGGAGGGCCAGCACCGTTGCGTCGTAGCGGTCCCGGAAGTTGGCGGAGGCGAGCGTCTCGCCGACCAGCGACGAGCGCGGCGCGATGACGACTTCCACGAGGCTCTGGTCGGCGTTACCGCTCTCCAGTTCGTCCTCGTCCACGCTCACGTCGGGCAGGAGTCGGAGTCCCTCGGCGTCGATGAGACCGACGAGCGTCTCGCGGTCGGTCCGGAGCGCGAAGATGTCGCCCGCCTGAATCTCCTTCGGGCCGAGCGGTTCCACGAACGTCTGGCCCTCCCGGATGAGTTGCACGAGGTCCACGTCGAACTCGGTGTCGTCGAGCGCGTCGGCGACGGTCCGGCCGACCAGCGGCGAATCGGCGGTGACGGTCGCCTCGGTCAGATACTCCTCCAGTCCGAACTCCTCGGTGAGGTCCTCGCGAACGGGGATTCGCGCGGGGGTGAGCCACCGGCCGACCGTCATGAGGTACGCCGCGCCGACGACGGAGACGATGACGCCGAGTTTGGTGAACTCGAACATCGAGAACGCGTGGAGGCCGGGGAACGCCTCGGGGTTCTGGGCGCCGAGTTGCGCCGCGAGGTCGCTAGCGAGGATGTTGGTCGAGGTGCCGATGAGCGTGAGCGTGCCGCCGAACATCGAGGCGTACGAGAGCGGGAGCAGGAGTTTCGACGGCGAGGTCTTACCTTCGTGGGCGAGGTCGGTCACCATCGGCATCAGGATGGCGACCGCCGCAGTGTTGTTGATAAACCCGGAGATAGAGCCGACGACGCCGATGGTCGCGCCGAGTTGCCGGTTCTCGTCGTCCTTGGTGAACGCCGCTATCTTCCGGCCGAGAATCTGGACCGCGCCGGTCCGCTGGACGCCGTAGCTCAGGATGAACATCGCCAGCACCGTGACGGTCGCGGAACTGGCGAATCCGGAGACGCCCTCGGCAGGAGAGACCCGGGTCCACGGTTCCAGCACCATCAGCGCGACCATGATGCCGATGGCGGTGATGTCGATGGGGACCGGTTCTGTCGCGAACAGCACCAACGCCGCGAGGATGACCGCGAACACGACGACGATGCTCGGCGTCAGCGAGAGTGCCACGTCCAACACGACTCACGGCGGAAATAAAAATGGTGTTGACTTCGCGAGGCGGCCGGTCTCGGCGCCGTAACGGCCGGCGGCGTCACCGTTCCCAGACCGAGACGTTGCCGTCGCCGGTCACGACCACCAGATAGTCGTCGACGGAGAACTCGAACTGCCAGTGGCCGTCGGACGAGCGGCGGTCGAAGAGCGCGTCGAGAGCTTCGAGGTCGACCGCCTCGTAGAGTTGCAGGTCGCGGTCGGTCGGGTCTACGCCCTCGGCAGCGGCGACCGCCTCGATGATAGTCTCGCTAATCGAGACGGCGTCGCCGTCGTGACGCGTCTCGTGAACCACGGAGCCACCCGGACACGGCCGTTTACCGTTAGCTGTGGCCATTGGATTGAGGTTCGGGGTTACGGTTTATTAAAACCAGTCAGACGAACGTCAGACGCGAGGGCGAATCGTCCCGTTCCGGTCGCTCCGCACGAAGTGGAGACGGGAGGAGCGTCACTCTTCCTCGCCGTGGAGTTCGAGTTCGGCGACGATTTCGAAGGGGTGGTTGTCCTTCCGGACCCCGTCGAGAATCTTGAACGCCTCGTCGGGAGCGAGGAAGTGACTCGTGACGACTCGGCCGAGGTCGGTGGGTTCGAGTCCGTCGATGAAGCCGTACTCGAGCAGTTTTCCGAGCGCGTGCTTGGTCGGAATCTCGCCTATCATCCGGTCGCCGAGGCGCTTCGCCTCTGCTCCGGCGACCGTGATGTTGGCCAGCGTCTCCTCGACCGCGGAGCTCTCGTCGTAGAGCGTCTGGACGTTCTCCATCTCGCCCTTGAGGAGTTTGAACGCCACCTCGTCTTCGGTCATCTCCATGCTGTTGTGGTAGGCCGTGTCGGGTTCCACGAGGACGTACACCTTCCCGCGGTCGTGGTAGTCCGGGCGACCCGCCCGCCCGAGCATCTGGTGGAACTCCTGTACCGAGAGCCACTCGATGCCCATCGCGAGCGTGTCGAAGATGACCTGCGAGGCCGGGAAGTCCACCCCGGCCGCGAGCGCGGCCGTGGTCACGACCGCCGCGAGGTCCTGGTCGGCGAACATGCGCTCGACCTTCTTCCGGCGGCCGTAGTCGAGTCCGGCGTGGTAGGGCGCGGAACTGTACTCCAACTGGCGGGAAATTTCGTGACACCGACGCCGGGAGTTGGTGAAGATGATGGTCTGGCCCCGGTAGCCCTGCGAGGACTTGGTGTCGTACTCGCGCCGGACGAGTTTGTTCTCGATGTCGGGCTTCTCCTTGCCGTCGGCGAACGTGACGTGGCGTTCGAGCGGAACGGGCCGCTCCTCGAACTCCACGAGGTTGGCCTCCAGCGACTCGGCCAGCGAACCGGGGTTGCCGACCGTCGCCGAGAGGTAGACCCACTGCGCGCCGCCGTAGTCGTTGCGCTGGCTGGCGCGGGTCTCGCAGTAGTGCTTGAGACGCGCGATGAGACCGTCGAGGCGGTGTCCCCGCTCTTGCTCCTTGAGGGTGTGGACCTCGTCGATGACGACGGTCCCGATGTCGCCGAGGTCGCGACCGGTCCGGAGCGCGTGGTCGACGCCCTCGTAGGTGCCGACGATGACGTCGGCGCTCGGGTCGAAGGCGTGGCCGTCGTCTCGCACCCTGCTCGCGCCCACCCGGATGGTCACGTCCACGAGGTCGCCGTACTCGTCCTCGAAGTCCTCGTGTTTCTGGTTGGCGAGGGCGACAAGCGGAACGAGAAAGAGCATCTTGCCCTTTCCGTTCAGCACGCGGTCGATGCCGGTCATCTCGCCGACCAGCGTCTTCCCGGTCGCGGTGGCGCTCACGACGAGTTGGTCCTCGCCGTCGAGCAGGCCGTTCTGGACCGCGAGGCTCTGGACCGGGAGCAGTTCCTCGAAGCGCGACTCCAGCAGGTTCTGGATGCCCGGGTGGAGGTCGAGCGAATCGACCCGGATGTTGTCCACGTCCTCGACGTTCGCGCTTATCTCGTCGAACTTCGTGAGGTCGGGGTCGAGTTGCCCCTTCAGCAGGTTGGTGATGCGTTCGAGGTCCTGCACTTCGAGCAGGAGGTCCTCGAGTCGGTCCTGGGCCTCGCGGGTCATGTCGCCCTGGAAGGAGAGTTCGCGCTCCAACTCCTCTTTCGCGCAGTCGGGGCAGATGTACTCGTCGCCGGTATCGACCGCGGTGTCGCTCGTGATGGGCGAGTAGTGGCCGCTCGACGCGCAGAACCGGCAGGTGCGGACCGCCTTGGCGTCGAGTTGGTAGGCGTCGAGCATCTCCTGTAATTCCGCGCGGGCCTCGGCAGAGGTCTGCTGGGAGATGCGGATGCGGTCGGCTCTGCGCGCTATCTCCACGAACTGGTCGGGACTGCGCGGCTCCTCGCTGGTGCCGCGCTTGACGCGGAACTTGCCGGGGCGCGGACCGGCGCTCGTCTCCTTCAGTTCGAGTTTGGCTCGGAAGACGCGCTCGTCGTCCCGATTCACGACCGCGACGTAGTCGCCGGACGACTCGTGGAGGAACAGCGCGTCTACCTGCGGGACCTGCTTCGACACGTTCACGGGTAATAGCTCGCGGTATTTGAGCGATTCGGAACCGAGGATTCGAGGGCCCGAGGTCGCAGGGTCGCCGGCGTCAGGCGACCGGCAGACAGAGATGGACCGGCGGAAACGCCGCCATACCGCGAGGTAAGCCGGCAATAACTGACGTGGCACGGCGTTACTCCGACACTACCGACTCGGCAACCGGCAAATAACAAAGACCGTCTCGTGGTAAGCGCCGAGTGCGCACAGACCGACCAACTATGAGGGGGAAACACAACAAGCGGTTACCCGAGCGGTTTGACGAACAAGTGACGCTTGAAATAGAGGAGGACGACGCGGGCGGAAAGCCGACGGTCCGAATGCAGGACCGGTCGGACACCGACGCGTGGATTTCCGCTGACATTCAGGCCCTCGTCTCGCTTCCGGAATACGAATAGCTTCTACGACTTCTGCCCTTCTTCTACCAGTTCTATCTCGTCGTCGCCGTTGGGCACGGCGCAGAGGAACGCGCCCGGTTCCTCGCTCTCGTTTCTGTACCAGTGGACGACGCCCGCCGGAATGAGGAGCGAATCGCCTTCGCTCACGGTGTGTTCTTCGTCGTCGATGCCGACCGTGTACTCACCGGACAGAACGTACTGCTCGTGTTCGACCTCGTTTGTGTGTTCGGGCACCGACGCGCCGGGGTCGAGTTCGAACCGGCGGATGGCGAAGTTCGGCGCGCCGCGACTCTCGTCCACGAGGACGCCCTTTCGCATCCCCTCGGCCGCGCCCACGTCCTCGTACTCGATGTCTCCGCTCCGTCGAATCAGTGGCTTCGGTTGCTGGCTCATGCTCGGACCTACGCGCGTGAGTGGTAAAAAGTTGCGTCGGAGGCGAGACCGGTTCCCCACTCAGTCCGACCGCGGAGCCTCGGACAACTCCGCGTACGGCGTGAATCCGTCGTCGGGCGTCACGACTCCCGACTGCAACGCGCACGCCGCGGCACCGAGACCCCGGGAGGAGAGCGGTCCCCGGCGGACGCACCGGAACGCGATGTTCTTGGCGGCGTTGTAGTCGTCGTGGGCCGACGCCTCGCACTTCAGGCACTCGAACTGGTTCGCGTCCAGATTCCGGTTCTGCGGGTGGGTGAAGCCACACTCCATGCACCGCTGGCTGGTGTACTCCGGATTCACTTCGACGACCGCGATGCCGCGCTCGGCCGCGCGGTACTCCACGAACGAGAGGAGACGCTGGAACAGCCATTCGTGGTACGGGTCGGCCTCGGGGAGCAGGTCGACGGCCTCGGTCAGTTCCCCGAAGGCTATCAACTCGCAGTCGTACTCCTCGGCCTCGGCGACGATGCCGTTGGCAACTTCGTGGAGGCGCTGGCGGACGTAGCGGTCGACGCGGTTGCCCGCCTGTCGGAGGGTCCGGGCCGCGCTCCGGGTGCCGGTGGCTTCGAGCGATGCCTGTACCCGCTCGAACTCCTCGCGGCGGTGGTTCAGTTCGCCTGCGTCGAAGAAGCGCGCGGTGCTGGTGACGGCGAGGTTCTCGACGCCCAAATCGACGCCGAGGACCGTCGCGCCCTCGGTCGGCGGGTCGATGGCGGGCCGGGGCGTCCGGAAGCCGAGGTGGAAGGTGAACTCGCCGTCGCGGTAGTGGAGGGTGCTCTTGGCGGGTTCCCAGTCCTCGTCGTCGAGGTAGCGCGACTGGTAGCCGTCGCCGGCGGGGAGTTTCAAGTCGCACCGGACGCGCTCGCCGGTCGTCGTGAGGCTGACGGTCCGGTCGTCGAACACCGTCATCGTCCGGGTGTCGAACGCGACGGTCGGACTCGTGAACTCCGGCTTGTCGGTATCGCGCTGGCGGGCGCGCTTGATGGCCTCGGCCGCCCGGTGGGTCGCCAACACCGCGTGCTGACTGCCGAGCGACGTCTCCTCGCGCAGGCGGTCGTACGCGAGCTGTTGGACTTCGCTTCTCGTGTGACAGACACCCCACGCCTCGTTGACCGCGAGTTGGCACCCGCGCTTCCACGCGTCGACCAACTCGCGAAGCCGTGCGGCGTCCGTCGGAGACACGGAAAGTCCGGTGACTGCGGTCCGTCTGCAATATTCGGTGTCTGCCACGTTGTACGTCAGTGTCTCAGGGGGCCTCTTGAATACTTTGGCTTGGCCGCAAGTAATAAGTTCGTTCGCCGAAGCGTTCGGTCGAATCGGGCGAGGGAACCGCGAGGAATCGTCGGCGAGACGCGGTCGTCGGCCGGAGAGTCCGGCGCGACCCCACTGTTAATACCCTGCCACGGTTACGCATAGGTATGAGAAGTTTCACTGTCGGGCGGGCGTTCGGGATTCCGATAAAACTCGACCTGACGTTCCTACTCGTCTTGCCGGTGTTCGCGTGGCTCATCGGCACGCAGGTGGGGTCGCTGGTCGAGAGTCTCAATCTGCTCTTCGGAACCGAACTCGACAGCGCGACGCTCACGACTGGTAATCTGGAACTGGTACTCGGCGCCGTCGCGGCGATCGGACTGTTCGTCGGGGTCGTCCTCCACGAACTCGGCCACTCGCTGGTGGCGATGCGCTTTGGCTTCCCCATCGACTCCATCACGCTGTGGATTTTCGGCGGCATCGCGCGCCTGACCGAGACCCCCGAGGAGTGGAAACAGGAACTGCTCATCGCCGTCGCCGGTCCCGCGGTCAGCGTCGCGCTCGGGGCCCTCTCCTACGGCGTCGTCCTCGTCACCGGGGGGCTACCGGCGGTCCAGTTCCTGTTCGGCTACCTCGCGCTGATAAACATCACGCTGGCGATATTCAACCTCCTGCCCGGCTTCCCGATGGACGGCGGGCGCGTCCTTCGGGCGCTGCTGGCCCGCAACCGGTCGTTCGCCGACGCGACCCAGACCGCCGCCGAGGTCGGCAAGATCTTCGCCATCGTCCTCGGCCTGTTCGGCCTGTTCAGCGGGAACTGGCTCCTCATCGGCATCGCGTTCTTCATCTACATCGGCGCGACCAGCGAGGCCCAACAGACCGTCATGAACGCCGCGTTCCGCGACGTGCGCGTCCGAGACGTGATGACGACTGCAGACGACCTCGAAACCGTCTCGCCCGACGACTCCGTCGCCGAACTGATGGAGGCGATGTTCCGCCAGCGCCACACCGGCTACCCCGTCGTGGAGAACGGCGAACTCGTGGGGATGGTCACGCTCGACGACGCCCGGCAGGTCTCGGAGGTAGAGCG